>NZ_JBIBUU010000006.1:0-376026 GCF_043079735.1 Streptomyces sp. NPDC015144
GGAAACGCCCGGTTACATTCCGAACCCGGAAGCTAAGCCTTTCAGCGCCGATGGTACTGCAGGGGGGACCCTGTGGGAGAGTAGGACGCCGCCGAGCAATCTTTCAAGGACCCTTGGTCCCAGCGTTCACGCTGGGACCAAGGGTCCTTTTTGTTTTTGTCGAAGCGCGTCGGGTGTCCGGCTGCGTCAGAATGTCTTGTAGTACCCGATGACAGGAGTCTTGCCGATGTCCACCAACTCTCCCGACGATCGTTCGGAGCGCGAGCCGCGTCGCCGGGACGGTGGTGACCGGGGCGGCTTCGGCGGCCATCGCGACGGCCGTTCCGGCGGGCCGCGCCGGGACAACGACCGCAATGACCGTGGTGGCTACCGGCGTGATGACAGCCGGCCTTCCGGTGGCGGATTCCGTCGTGACGACCGGGACCGTGACCGCGATCGTGGCCCGCGCCGGGATGACAACCGTGGCGGCGGCTTCGGTGGTGGGTTCCGTCGTGACGACAGTCGGCGTGACGACAACCGTGGCGGTGGTTTCCGCCGTGATGACAACCGCCGTGACGACAGCCGGCGTGATGACAGCCGCGGTGGTGGTTACGGTGGTGGGTTCCGTCGTGACGACCGTGACCGCGATCGTGGTCCGCGTCGGGACGATGACCGTGGCGGCTACCGCCGCGACGACAACCGCGGTGGCGGCTTCCGCCGCGACGACAACCGGCGCGACGACAACCGCGGTGGTGGTTTCCGCCGTGATGACAACCGCCGTGACGACAGCCGTAGCGGTGGTTACGGTGGTGGGTTCCGTCGTGACGACCGTGACCGCGATCGTGGGCCGCGTCGGGACGATGAGCGTGGCGGGTTCCGTGGTCCCCGGCGTGACGACGACCGGCCGCGTGGTCCGCGTCGGGACGATGACCGTGGCGGCTACCGCCGCGACGACAACCGCGGTGGCGGCTTCCGCCGCGACGACAACCGGCGCGACGACAACCGCGGTGGTGGTTTCCGCCGTGATGACAACCGCCGTGACGACAGCCGGCGTGATGACAGCCGTAGCGGTGGTTACGGTGGTGGGTTCCGTCGTGACGACCGGGACCGTGACCGCGATCGTGGGCCGCGTCGGGACGACGAGCGTGGCGGGTTCCGTGGTCCCCGGCGTGACGACGACCGGCCGCGTGGTCCGCGTCGGGATGACGACCGTGGCGGCTACCGCCGCGACGACAACCGCGGTGGCGACAACCGTGGCGGCGGCTACCGCCGCGACGACAGTCGGCGCGACGACAACCGCGGTGGTGGGTACCGCGGGCAGCGGGACGACCGGGGTGGTCGGGGCGGTGGCTACCGTGGACGCGACGACCGCGGCGGCTACGACCGGCGTGACGACCGGGACCGCGAGCCCGTCAAGCGGCTGCCGATCCCGGAGGACGTCACCGGCGACGAGATCGACAAGGACGTGCGGCAGGAGCTGATGAGCCTGCCGAAGACCCTGGCCGAGGACGTCTCGCGCAACCTCGTCATGGTGGCCCGGCTGATCGACGAGGACCCCGAGCAGGCATACGCGTACTCGCGGATCGCGCTCCGGCTGGCCTCGCGGGTGGCCGCGGTGCGGGAGGCGGCCGGCTTCGCCGCGTACGCCACGCAGAAGTACTCGGAGGCGCTGGCGGAGTTCCGGGCCGCCAAGCGGATGACCGGTTCCGTGGAGCTGTGGCCCGTCATGGCGGACTGCGAGCGCGGGCTCGGACGGCCCGAGCGAGCGCTGGCGATGGCCGGTGAGCCCGAGGTGCAGAAGCTGGACAAGGCCGGACAGGTGGAGATGCGCCTGGTCGCCGCCGGTGCCCGGCGGGACATGGACCAGCTCGACGCCGCCATTGTCACGCTCCAGAGCTCCGAGCTCGCGTCGAGCGCCGTGCACCCCTGGACGGCCAGGCTGCGCTACGCGTACGCCGACGCGCTGCTCGCCGCCGGTCGTGAGAACGAGGCCCGGGAGTGGTTCGGGAAGGCGCTGGAGGCGGACAAGGACGGCTCCACCGACGCGTCCGACCGGCTCGCCGAGATGGACGGTGTCGAGTTCGTCGACGCCCTCGACGAGGAAGAGGCCGACGAGAACGGGGCCGACGGCAACGGCGACGGCAACGGTAATGGGAACGACAACGGCGAGGCCGTGAGCCCGGAGCCGGAGACCGCCGCGGACGGCGACAAGGACGGCGCCACGGACGGCGACAAGGACCGCACGCCCGAGGCGTGAGACAACGAGAGAGGGCGGCACCCCGGGACCCGGGGTGCCGCCCTCTCTCGTTTCCCCGTTCCGCCTCAGTCCAGATCGAGGTCGAGACTGCGCAGGACCAGTCCGGTGGCCGGCTTCGGACCGAACGACGTCGACTTACGAGGCATCGTGACCCCCTGCCGGGCGAGATCCCGCACCACCTCCTCGCGCACCGGATGCATCAGGACCGCCGTGCCGCCCCGCCGCTCGGCCTGCTCCACGGCGGCGGCGGTGTCGTGGATGTAGGCGATGTGCTCCGGGGCGTCCGGTATCTCCCAGACGTGGTCGAGCAGGGCCGCGTGCAGGACCGTCGCGTCCAGGGCCCGCCAGGCGGGCGGTCGGTCGGCGGGGACCGTGCGGGCCAGCAGACCGGGATCCGGACGGTCGACGAGATGGAAGCCGCCGTCGCCGGCGAGCAGGAACGCGTTGCCCTCGGCGGACGCCCCGGCGAGCGCCTCCAGTGCGTCGGGAAGCGGGCCGGGCACCTCGCGTACCCGGAAGAGGCCGTCCAGCGCGGCCAGCGCCGCGTCGACCGGGAGCCGGTGCAGCAGCCGGTGGATGGCACGTACCCGGAGCGGATAGCGGGCCGTGTCCACGAGCAGGACCAGGCCGAAGTCCCAGGGGCCGGGCACCGTGTGCTCCCGCTGGAGGCGGAGGTAGGTGGCCCAGCGATGGTGCCCGTCGGCGATCAGCGCCTGGTGGTGGGCGAGATCTGTGCCGATCTCCGCCTGCTCGACGGGGTCGGTGACCGCCCAGAGCCGGTGCCGGAACCCGTCCTCGGTCGTGGTGGTGAGCAGCGGCGGACGGTCCGTCGCCCGCTCGATGACGGCGGCCGCCCCCGCCTCCCGGCCGTCGCCCCGGTAGCTCAGCAGCAGCGGTTCGAGGTGGGCCGCGGTGGTGCGCATCAGGTCGGCCCGGTCCTCCACGACATGGGCCATCACGTCCTCGTGCGGCAGCACCACGCCCTCGGCCGGGGCGGAGAGCGCCAGCGTCCCGATGACACCCCGTTGCAGCAGATCGCCGTTGCGCTGCTCGTACACGTACAGAGCGGGCTCGTGGTCCGGTGCGAGGACGCCCTCGGCGAGCCAGTGCTTCAGGGTCCGCGCCGCCTGTTCGTGGCGGGCCGCGGCCGTGTCCGCCTGGGGCAGGATCAGCCGGACGATGTTGTGCGGATCGGCCGACTCCAGATGATGGAGCCCGTCGGGCCGCACCACCACGTCGTACGGGGGAGAGGTCACCGCTGCGAGACTGCCGACCTGCTCGGGGACGTACCGCAGCCCACGGAACGGAATCAGACGCAGTCCCTGGCCGGCCGGACCTGATGTGTTCATCCGTGCATGGTAAGTGCGGGACGGGGATGCGCGATGATCTGAGCAGAAGCGGGTAGCGAGGAGCACAAGGAATGAGTCAGACGGGCAGAACCCGACCCAGTGGCAGCGGTACGGCGCTGAGCAGGGCGTACGACACGGCGCTGCTCGATCTCGACGGGGTGGTCTACGCGGGCGACCGGGCGATCGTCCACGCCGTCGACGCGCTGGCGGCGGCGCGGAACGGCGGGATGCACCTGGCGTACGTCACCAACAACGCCCTGCGCACACCGGATGCGGTGGCCGGCCATCTGACCGCGCTCGGCGTCCCCGCGGAGCCCGGTGACGTGATCACCTCGGCGCAGGCGGTGGCCCGGTTGATGGCCGATCAGCTTCCCCCCGGTGCCCGGGTGCTGGTGGTGGGCGGCGAGGGGCTGCGGTCCGCGGTGCGGGAGCGCGGCCTGGTGCCGGTGGAGTCGGCGGACGACGACCCGGCCGCGGTGGCCCAGGGGTACGGCGGCCCGGACATGGCCTGGGGGCGGTTCGCCGAGGCCGCGTACGCGGTCGCGCGCGGGGTGCCGTGGTTCGCGTCCAACACCGACCTGACGATCCCGAGCGCCCGGGGCATCGCACCGGGCAACGGTGCCGCGGTCGAGGTCGTACGGATCGCGACCGGTGCCGAGCCGCAGGTGGCCGGGAAGCCGCTGCCGCCGATGCACCGGGAGACGGTGCTGCGGACCGGTGCCGAACGCCCGCTGGTGGTCGGCGACCGGCTCGACACGGACATCGAGGGCGCGTTCAACGGAGGCGTGGACTCCCTGCTGGTGCTCACCGGGGTGACGGACGCGGCGCGGCTGCTGGCCGCCGTTCCGGCGCACCGGCCGACCTACGTGGACGCGGACCTGAGGGGGCTGCTGACCGGGCAGCCCGAGGTGGCGGAGAGCGGCGGCGGGTTCGTCTGCGGGGGCTGGACGGCCTCGGTGCGCGGCGACGGGCTGGCGCTGGACGGGGACGGGGACGCGCTGGACGGGCTGCGGGCGCTCTGCGGGGCGGCGTGGTCGCACGCGGGGGAGGGCTCCTGCGGGCTGGACGCGGGGAAGGCGGTCGCCCGGCTGGGGCTGTAGGAGCGGGCCGGGGAGGGACGCCGGTCGACGGCCGCGGGGAACCGGCCCACCGCCACAGGAAAAGATAGGTTAACCTAACCTAACTTTGTTCTGTTCGGTGTGCCGCCGTTCCGCACCCGCCCCCTCCGACTCCGGGAGTACGACCATGCAGCGCCTCGCCGCGGACGCGGTGACCCTCGGCTACGACGGCAGGGTCGTCGCGGAGGACCTCTCGGTGGAGATCCCCGACCGTTCCTTCACGGTGATCGTCGGCCCCAACGCCTGCGGCAAGTCGACCCTGCTGCGCGCGCTCGCGCGGATGCTGACACCGGAGCGCGGCCGGGTGCTGCTGGACGGGCGGGCGATCCACCGACTGCCCGCGAAGAAGGTCGCCCGGACGCTGGGGCTGCTCCCGCAGTCCTCCGTCGCGCCGGACGGGATCACCGTCGCCGACCTCGTCGGGCGCGGCCGTTACCCCCACCAGGGACTGCTGCGCCAGTGGTCGCCGGAGGACGAACGCGTCGTCGCGGAGTCGATGGCGGCCACCGGCGTCGACGCGCTCGCCGACCGCCATGTCGACGCGCTGTCCGGCGGACAGCGCCAGCGCGTCTGGATCGCCATGGCGCTCGCCCAGCAGACACCGCTGCTGCTGCTCGACGAGCCGACCACGTACCTCGACATCCAGCACCAGATCGACGTCCTCGACCTCTGCGCCGACCTGCACGAGACGCAGGGGCGCACCCTGGTCGCCGTGCTGCACGACCTGAACCACGCCGCGCGGTACGCCACCCACCTCGTCGCGATGCGGGACGGCCGGGTGATCGCGGAGGGGCCGCCCGGCGAGATCGTCACCGCGGACCTGGTGGAGCGGGTCTTCGGGCTGCGCTGCCAGGTGATCGACGATCCGGAGACCGGGACCCCGCTGGTGGTGCCGGCCGCGCGCGGACCACGCCGGGCCGTCGCGGCGGCGGCCGGAGGCCCGCCCGGCGGACCGGCGCCCGGCCTACAGCAGCGACCTCAGCCGTAGGAGATCGCGGAACCCCGCCTCCAGGCGGACCCGGCCCGAGGCCCAGGCGCGGGCGAAGTCCAGCTCGCCGTCGACCATGGCCACCAGGTCGTCGCCGGTCATCGCGAGCCGGATCGCCGCCTTCTCGCGGGGCGGCCCCCCGACCGCGTCCAGCACCTGGATCCGGCCATCGGTCAGCCGGCCGGTGAACGTGACGTCGAGGTCCTTGATGTGGCAGCTCAGCGAACGGTCGACGGCGGCCGCACCGCGTACGGCGCCGTCGGCCTCCGCGAGGCGGTCGGAAAGTCTGTCGAGTGCGCTGCGGCACTCCGCCATGGTCGCCATCGTGATCGACGGTACCCCAGCCCTTCGGGGTAGCGTTTCCCGCATGAGCGACTCGATGCGGGAGACCTCGGGGACAGGGGAGACACGGGAGGCGGCGGAACCGGCGACGGCGGCCGTGCCCGAGCCCGACCCCGCCGCACCGGCGCCCCTGGGCGTCCCCCGCACCCCCACCGGCCACGCCGGGGTGGACGCGGGCCTGGAGCGTCTCGCCGACGCCGACCACCTCCCGGCGGACGGACACATCGAGGTGTACGAGGATGTACACCGTGGGCTGCGCGAGACCTTGACCGCGCTGGACAACGCGCCCACGACCGCACCGGTACCCGCACCGGTGCCCCCGCACGACAACAGGAGCTGAACCGAACGTGGCCGGAGTGGCACGCCGCCGTCTCGACGCCGAACTGGTACGCCGCAAACTCGCGCGCTCGCGCGAGCACGCCAGCCAGCTGATCGCCGCCGGGCGGGTCACCGTCGGCGGGAACACCGCGACCAAACCCGCCACCCAGGTCGAGACCAGCGCCGCCGTCGTCGTGACCAAGGACGACAGCGACCCCGAGTACGTCTCGCGCGGCGGGCACAAGCTCGCGGGCGCCCTCGCCGCCTTCGTCCCCCTCGGCCTGGCCGTCGAGGGACGCCGGGCCCTGGACGCCGGGGCGTCGACCGGCGGCTTCACCGACGTACTGCTCAGGGCGGGCATCGGCCATGTCGTCGCCGTGGACGTCGGCTACGGGCAGCTCGCCTGGTCGCTCCAGTCCGACGACCGCGTCACCGTCAAGGACCGTACCAACGTACGGGAGTTGACGCTGGAGGCGATCGACGGGCAGCCGGTGGACCTGGTGGTCGGGGACCTGTCGTTCATCCCGCTGGGGCTGGTCCTGCCCGCCCTGGCACGCTGCGCCGCCCCCGGCGCCGACCTGGTCCTGATGGTCAAGCCGCAGTTCGAGGTGGGCAAGGAGCGGCTCGGCAGCGGCGGTGTGGTGCGCAGCCCCGAACTGCGGGCCGAGGCGGTGCGCGAGGTCGCGCGCCGGGCCTGGGAACTGGGCCTCGGGGTGCGGGGGGTGACGGCGAGCCCGCTGCCCGGCCCGTCGGGGAACGTCGAGTACTTTCTGTGGCTGCGGGCCGACGCACCTGAACTGGATCCCGCGGATGTCGACCGTGCAGTGGCGGAGGGGCCTCGTTGACGACGAATGCGGCACGAATGACGACGGACACGGCCCGGACCGTGTTCCTTCTCGCGCACACCGGCCGCCCGGCCGCGATCCGCAGTGCCGAACTGGTCGTACAGGGGCTGCTCCGCAGCGGTCTGGGCGTACGGGTGCTGGCCACCGAGGCGGCGGACCTGCCGCTGCCGCCGTCCGTCGAGACGGTCACGGACACCACACCAGCGGCGATGGACGGCTGTGAGCTGCTGATCGTGCTCGGCGGGGACGGGACGCTGCTGCGTGGCGCGGAGCTCTCCCGGGCCTCCGGGGTGCCGATGCTCGGCGTCAACCTCGGCCGGGTCGGGTTCCTCGCCGAGGCCGAGCGCGACGACCTGGACAAGGTCGTCGACCGGGTCGTCACCCGCTCCTACCAGGTCGAGGAACGCATGACGCTCGACGTCGTGGTGCGCACCAACGGCGATGTCGTCCACACCGACTGGGCGCTCAACGAGGCGGCCGTGCAGAAGGTGTCGCCCGAGCGGATGCTGGAGGTCGTCCTGGAGATCGACGGCCGCCCCGTGACCGGGTTCGGCTGCGACGGGATCGTCTGCGCGACGCCGACCGGGTCGACCGCGTACGCCTTCTCGGCGGGCGGGCCGGTCGTCTGGCCCGAGGTCGAGGCCCTGCTGATGGTGCCGATCAGCGCCCACGCGCTGTTCGCCAAACCGCTGGTGACCTCACCGGACTCGGTGCTCGCCGTGGAGGTCCAGCAGCACACCCCGCACGGGGTGCTCTGGTGCGACGGCCGCAGGACCGTGGAGCTGCCCGCCGGGGCGCGGGTCGAGGTGCGGCGCGGGGCGGTGCCCGTACGCCTCGCGCGGCTGCACCACGCCTCGTTCACGGACCGGCTGGTCGCGAAGTTCGCGCTGCCGGTCTCGGGGTGGCGCGGCGCCCCGCACTGACCGGCGGACGTTCCCCCGGAGGTGTCGCGAAGGGCGGGGAGCATACCCGGGAGAGTGAGCCGTGGAGCGGGGTACGTCGCACATCGGCCTTCGGACCTCGTAAGGTCGTGTCCGTGTTGGAGGAGATGCGGATACGGTCGCTCGGAGTCATCGACGACGCGGTGGTGGAGCTGTCACCCGGTTTCACCGCCGTGACGGGTGAGACCGGCGCGGGCAAGACCATGGTCGTCACCAGCCTCGGGCTGCTGCTCGGCGGGCGCGCGGACCCGGCCCTGGTACGGATCGGGGCCAAGGCCGCCGTCGTGGAGGGGCGGATCACGGTGTCCGAGGGGGACGCCGTCGCCCTGCGGGCGGAGGAGGCCGGGGGCGAGATCGAGGACGGCGCGCTGCTGATCAGCCGTACCGTCTCCGCCGAGGGGCGCTCCCGGGCGCATCTCGGCGGCCGGTCCGTGCCGGTCGGGGTGCTCTCCGAACTCGCCGACGAACTCGTCGCCGTGCACGGTCAGACCGACCAGCAGGGGCTGCTCAAGCCGGCCCGGCAGCGGCAGGCGCTCGACCGTTACGCGGGCGACGGCGTCGCCCGGCCGCACGCCGCGTACGCGGCGGCCTACCACCGGCTGCGGGCCGTCGCCACGGAGCTGGAGGAGCTGACCACGCGCGCCCGCGAGCGCGCCCAGGAAGCCGATCTGCTCCGCTTCGGGCTGGGCGAGATCGCCGCCGTCGAACCACTGGCCGGTGAGGACGCCGAACTGGCCGCCGAGGCCGAGCGGCTCGGCCACGCGGAGGCGCTCGCCTCCGCCGCGTCCCTGGCGCACACGGCGCTCGCGGGCGACCCGGAGGACCCGGAGGGCGTCGACGCGACGACCGTCGTCGCGGCCGCCGGACGGGCGCTGGACGCGGTGCGCGCCCACGACCCGGCGCTGGCGGCGCTCGCCGACCGGATCGGCGAGATCTCGATCCTGCTCTCCGACGTCGCGGGCGAACTGGCCGGATACGCCGACCAGTTGGACGCCGACCCGCGACGGCTCGCCGCCGTCGAGGAGCGCCGCGCCGCGCTCACCGTGCTCACCAGGAAGTACGGCGAGGACATCGGCGCCGTGCTCGCCTGGGCCCAGGAGGGTGCCACCCGCCTCACCGAGCTGGAGGGCGACGACGACCGGATCGGCGAGCTGACCGCCGAACGCGACGCGCTGCGGGCCGAACTCTCCGCCCTCGGGCAGGAGCTGACCGACGCGCGCAACCGGGCGGCGGCGCTCTTCGCCGAGGCGGTGACCGAGGAGCTGGCCTCCCTGGCGATGCCGCACGCCCGGGTCTCCTTCGCGATCCGGCAGACCGAGGCTCCCGACGAGGCGTCCGGCATCGACATCGACGGGCGGAGCGTGGTCTACGGGCCCTCCGGCGCCGACGAGGTGGAGCTGCTGCTGGCCCCGCACCCCGGCGCCCCGCCGCGACCGATCGCCAAGGGGGCCTCGGGCGGTGAGCTGTCCCGGGTGATGCTCGCCGTCGAGGTGGTCTTCGCGGGCGCCGAC
This sequence comes from Streptomyces sp. NPDC015144, assembly GCF_043079735.1. Classification (NCBI taxonomy): domain Bacteria; kingdom Bacillati; phylum Actinomycetota; class Actinomycetes; order Kitasatosporales; family Streptomycetaceae; genus Streptomyces; species Streptomyces sp. NPDC015144. Next base: position 9,649 of record NZ_JBIBUU010000006.1, read on the forward strand.
CCCGTACCCACGTACCTCTTCGACGAGGTCGACGCGGGCGTCGGCGGCAAGGCCGCGGTCGAGGTCGGGCGGCGGCTCGCGAAGCTCGCCCGGTCCGCCCAGGTCGTCGTCGTCACCCACCTTCCGCAGGTGGCGGCCTTCGCGGACCGGCAGTTGCTGGTCGAGAAGACCGTCGACGGGGCGGTCACCAGCAGCGGGGTCACGGTCCTGGAGGGTGAGGACCGGGTGCGGGAGCTGTCCCGGATGCTCGCGGGCCAGGAGGACTCCCAGACGGCACGGGCCCACGCGGAGGAACTGCTCGCCGCGGCCCGCTCGGACGGCTGACACCCGCCCGTAGTCACGGGGACGGCCCGCCGGAACCGTCCGGCGGGCCGTCCCCGTAGGCTGGCGCGCATGGGAGCGACGTTCGGGAGGACCGTGGCGGCCGGTGCCGTCGCCGCGACGGTGGCGGGCGGGGTGTACCGGGTCCTGCGGTCCCGGCCGCGCCCGTTCGGACGGCGCGTCAACCACGCGGGCCGCGCCGTCGACCTCTGCGCGGGCCCGGCCGCCGTGCTCGGGACCGCGGCCGGTGCGGCGGTCCTTCCGCTGCCGCCCCGCACCCGGTGCGCCGCCGTCCTCGCGGTGCTGGCGGCCGGCGGCTGCGGCGCCCACGACGACCTCGCCGGCGCGGGCGATACGCGCAGCGGCTTCCGGGCCCACCTCGGCGCGCTCCGGGACGGCGAACTGACCACCGGCGCGGTGAAGCTCCTCGGCATCGGTGCCGCCGGGCTCGTCGCCGCGTCCCTGCTGAAGGAGCGGCCCGTCGACCGGGTGCTCGGCGCGCTGGTGATCGCCGGGACCGCGCATCTGGTCAATCTGACGGACCTGCGGCCGGCGGCGGCCGCCGCCACCGTCCTCGCCCTCGGCGCCCCCGGGCTGCCGGGCGGGCTCGCCGCCGCCCCGGTCGGCGCCGTCGCCGCGCTCCTCGCCGACGACCTGGGGGAGCGGACCATGCTCGGGGACACCGGGGCGCACGCCCTGGGCGCCGGGCTCGGGGTCGCGATCGTCGCGGGCCGGGGCCGGGCCGGACTCCTCGCGCACGGAGCCGCACTGGTCGCGGCGGCGGCGTACGGGGACCGGATCGGGGACCTCGTCCGGGCGGTCGCGGACCGCTGAGGGCGGCGGAGGGGCAACATCGCGCCGTTTTCTCACCCGTGCGGGTGGCAGGCGGTGTCCGGAAGTCGAGGTAAGGGCCATGACAGCCGCCCGACTGTGCCGGAACGCCCGTACGGACTGGCATCCTTGGCGGTGCCCTCACCACCGACTCGGGAGCCCCGGGAGCCATTCAACGTGTCACAGCTGCGTACGGTCCAAGTCCTGGGCGGCGGCAGCGCGGGCAGCAACGCCCACGTCGGCTCGCTGACCGCCGGGCTCGTGGCGCGGGGCGTGCACGTCACCGTCTGCGCCCCCGCCGAACTGGACCACGCCTACGACTACTCCGGCACGGGCGCCCGGTTCACCCCCGTACCCCGGCGCGGCGATCCCGTCTCCGTCGCCGCCCTGCGGAGCGCCTGCGCGAGCGCGGACCTCGTCCACGCGCACGGACCGCACGCCGCCGTGCGCGCCGCCCTCGCGCTCGGCGGACGGAGCGTCCCCCTCGTCGTCACCTGGCATGCCCGCGCCCATGTCGACGGGGCGCGCCGCCGGTTGGTCCGGATGATGGAGCGACGGGCCGCGCGGGCGGCCGCGGTCGTCCTCGGCACCACGTCGGACCTGGTCGACCGGGCGCGTCGGAGAGGGGCGCGGGACGCCCGGCTCGCACCGGTCTCCGCCCCCGCGCCCCGGCTGCCGGAAGGCGCCCGGCCGGACAAGGCCAGGGCCGAACTCGGCGTGGTGGGAAGGCCGTTGATCGTCACCTGCGGAAGCCTCGTGCCGCACCACGGCTACGGCACCCTGCTCGACGCCGCCCGGATGTGGCGGGACCTCGACCCCGGGCCGCTCCTGGTCGTCGTGGGCGAGGGGCGGGAGCGGTCCGCTCTCCAGCGCCGGATCCGGGACGAGGAACTGCCCGTCCGGCTCGTCGGCGACCGCGAGGACCGCGCCGAGCTGCTCGCCGCGGCGGATCTGGCCGTGCTGCCCAGCAGTTGGGAGGAGCGCTCGGTGCAGGCGCAGGAGGCGCTCAGGCTCGGCGTCCCGCTGGTCGCCACCGCGGTCGGCGGCGTGCCCGACCTGGTGGGCGACGCGGCGGAGCTCGTGCCGTACGGCAACGCGGAGGCCCTCGGGCGGACGGTGACCCGGCTGCTCGGCGATCCGCTGCGCCGCGCGGAGATGGCCGCCACCGGGCTCGCGCAGGCCGCCGAATGGCCCACCGAGGACGACACCATCGCCCAAGTGCTCAGCGTGTACGACGAGTTGACCCAGCCGCTGGCGGTGGCCGTACGGGCACGCTGAGCCTCCCGGCTACTCGGTGTGCCGGCGGGCCCGGAGCGCCAGGCTCAGCGCCAGCACCGCCTGCGGGTCGTCCAGATCGGTGCCGAGCAGCTCCCCGATCCGGGCCAGCCGGTTGTACAGGGTCTGCCGGTTCAGATGCAGCTCCCGCGCCGTCTCCGCCTTGCGGCCCGCGTGCGCCAGATACGTCTCCAGCGTCGGCAGCAGCGCGGGGCGCGAGGTCCGGTCGTGGTCCCGCAGCGGCCCGATCGCCCGGTCCACGAACGCGGCCAGGTCCGGATGGTCGCGCAGCCGCCACAGCAGCAGATCGATGTCGAGACGCCGGGCGTCGTACCAGGGCCGGTCGTCGAGGCCGTACGCGGCCGTCGCCGTCTCGGCGGCGTGCCGCAGGCTCGCCCCGGCCGTCGCCCAGCCGCCCGCCACCCCCACCACCACGACCGGGGGCCGCGCCCCGGCCCGTTCGAGACCGGCCCGCTCCACCCCGGCCCGCAGCGCCGTCGCGACCCGGTCCGCGACCGCCGTGCGCTCCGACTCGGACCGCAGCCCCAGCAGCACCGGCACCCGGCCCTCCACCGGCCGCACCCCCAGCAGCACCGGCACACCCACCGACGACAGCTCCTCCAGCACCGCGCGGGCCAGCGACGCCCAGTTCCCGGACGCCGACAGCTCCGGGGCCAGCCGCATCACGACCGGCAGCAGCGGCAGCGCACCCGGCTTGAAACCCAGGACCCGGGCCTGGGCGGGCGCGTCCTCCGGGGTGATCCGGCCCTCGGCGAGATCGGAGAGGAAGTCGCCCCGGCCCCGGGCGGCGAGCTCCTCCTCCTGGCGGGCCTGCATCAGGACGACGGCGAGGATGCCCGCCGCCCGCTCCGCTGCCATCCGGTGCACCGGCAGCAGCGGCCCGGAGACCGCCAGCAGCACCAGCCTGGCCCGCACCGCACCGGTGCCGGGGCCGCCGCCCGGCACGTCCACCAGCACCGAACCGGTCGGCGGTGCCTCGCGGGCCGCCCGCCCGCCCCGCATCCCGTCCCACACCTGGAGCGGATCGGCGCCGACCGGGCCGGTGCCCGGCCCCGCCGCGTACAACAGCTGCCCGTCCGCCGTCTCCAGGAAGACCGGGTTGGCCGCGAAGTCCGCCAGGATGCCGAGGACCTGGGGGACCCCGCCACCGCCGAGCAGCGCCTGGGTGCACCGCCGGTGCACGTCCTCGGCCTGCCGCAGCAGGGCGTAGTGGCCGTTGACGATCTCGGTGTGGATCTCCTCCGTCACCGCCACGAACGGCACCTCGCGGTGCAGCTGCACCAACGGCAGCCCCGCGGCCCGGGCGGCGTCCACGATCGAGGACGGCAGCCGGCTGAAACGCGGACCGAGCTCCACCACCAGGGCGGCGATCTGCCGGTCGGCGAGCCTGCGGACGAAGGCGCGCTGCTCGGCCGGACGGGTGCCGAGCCCGAGCCCCGTGGTGAGCAGCAGCTCACCGCCCTTGAGCAGCGAGGCGATGTTCGGCACCTCGCCCGCGTGCACCCAGCGGACCGTACGGTTCAGCCGCTCCGAGCCCGCCACCACCTCCGGGAGCCCGCCCCGCAGTCCCGGCAGCTCCAGGGCGCGCTGCACGGTGATTCCGCCTTGGGTCTCCACTTGCTCAGGCCTCGTACTTCCGCTTGATCCGATGGGCGTCCGCCCGGGTCTCCACCTTGATTTTCGCCCCGGTTCAGGACGGTACCGGCACTCGGCGCCCAGGGCGCCGCCGGGGGAGCCGCCGGTGGGAGCCGGTGCGGGCCCGATGCCGGCCGGCGTTGACACGGGGTGAGCGCCGCTGCGATCTTGTGGACGCCGCGCGGTCCGGGCGGCCCCGTATCCACAGAGATGACCTTGGAGCAGGTGTGGGCGACGTGTCCCAGGAACCGTCCGGCCCGTTGGTCTGCGTCGACTGGCTGGCGGCGCGGATCGGCGCGCCGGACGGGCCGGTGGTCCTCGACGCCTCGGTCGGAGCGCATCGGGGCGGGGAACGGCGCATTCCCGGCGCACGGGTCTTCGACATCGACGGAGCCCTCTCCGACCCCTCCGTGCCGCTGGCCCACACGATGCCCGGCGCCGACCGGTTCACCCGGGAGCTGCGCGCCCTCGGCGTGAACGACGCGGACACCGTCGTCGTGTACGACGGCGCCGGGATCTACTCCAGCGCCCGGGCCTGGTGGATGCTGCGGGCGATGGGCTTCGACCGGGTCGCGGTGCTCGACGGAGGCCTGCCGGCCTGGACCGCGGCCGGGCTGCCCCTGGAGAGCGCCCCTCCCGCGCCCCCGGCGGCTCCCGGTGACTTCACCGCACGACCGCGCGCCGGGATGTTCGTCACCGCCGAGGAGGTGGCGCGGACCCTGACCGACCCCGCCGCGGTGGTCCTCGACGCCCGGTCCCCGCAGCGGTACGCCGGTACCGTCGCCGAGCCCCGCCCGGGGCTGCGCGCCGGACACATGCCGGGGGCGGTCAACCTGCCCTTCGACACCCTTCAGCACGAGGGCCGGATGCGCCCGGCGGACGAACTGCGCGCCGCCCTCGCCGCCCGCGCAGGCGAGCGCGAGCGGCTGGTCCTCAGCTGCGGCTCGGGGGTCACCGCCTGCGTGCTGGCCCTGGCGGCGGAGCTCGCCGGGTACCGCGGACAGGCGGTGTACGACGGTTCGTGGAGCGAGTGGGGGATGGCCTCGGGGCCGCACCCCGTGGCGACCGGGGCGGACGGGCCAGCGCCCGCCGTGAGACCGGCCCGCTAACCGGCGGACTCCGGCCCGGGGGCCCGCAGCAGTCGCTCGCCGAGCAGCACCGCGCACGCCGCTACCGCCAGCAGCCCGCCGACGAGGAAGGTGCCCCGCGCTCCGGCGAGCGGCAGGATCAGTCCGCCGAGCGCGGCGCCCGCCGCGATGCCGAGGTTGTACAGGCCGGAGTTGGCCGCGAGTGCGATGTCCGTGCGGCCCGGTGCGCACCGCAGCATGGCGTTCTGGGTGGTCATGAACACCGGCCCGAGCGCACCGCCCGTCAGCGCCAGGAACACCACCGCCGCCACCGGCTCGGCGCCGACCGCGTAGAGACCGAGCATGCCCACCGCCTGGGTGGCGACGGCGGTGGCCAGCGTGGTCCGGGGAAAGCGGTCCAGCAGTGCCCCGGTGACGCCCACTCCGGCCAGGCACGCGACTCCGAAAGTGACGAGAAGGGCGTCGACCGCGCTTGAGGAGAACCCGCTCACGTCGCCCAGGAACGTGACGATGTAGGTGTATCCCGTGAAGGCCCCGGTGGCGGACAGGGTCCCGGCCACCAGTACGGTCCCGAACCGGCGGACGTCGGGACTGGTCCCGTGGGCGGCGTGCTCCTCCTCCGGTCGGGAGGTGGGCAGCAGAACGGCGATCGTCACCAGCGAGACGAGTCCCAGAGCCGCGAGCACGGCGACGGGCACCTGCCAGTCGCTCCGCCGGCCCAGCCAGGTCCCCGCGGGGACACCGAGCACGAGGGCGAGCGAGCCGGCGACGGACAGCGCTCCGACCACGCGGCCACGGACCGCGGGGGTGAACAGGCCCGCCGCGACCGGGGCCATCACCGCCCAGAACAACGCCTGGGCGAGCGCGGTCAGCAGCCGCGCGAGGAGAAGCACCCAGTAGGAGGTCGCCAGCGCCGCCACCAGACTTGACACGACCAGCGCGGCCAGGAGCCCGGTGAGCACATGGCGCCGGGGCACTCCCCGCACGGCGTGGGCGAGCGGCAAGGACGCGACGGCCACCGTCACGCCGTAACCGGTGACCAGGAGGCCGACCGCCGGCACGGACACCCGGAGGCTCTCGGAGATGAGTTCCAGGAGTCCGACAGGCAGGTTCTCCGCGGTGTTCAGGGTGAAGGCGGCCAGCATCAGGGCCAGGAGCACCGCCGACCTCCGCCCCACGGACGGACGCGCCGTGACCTCGCGCCCTCTTCCCGGCCACGCCCTTCGGGCCTGCTCGGCGGCATCGCTCATGCGGGTAGCCCACCGGGTCGGCCGGTCTCGCCGCAACCGGATTCGTCCGCCGTGCGGGGAGCCCGGAGGACGACCGGCGCATACGGTGCCCGGTCGGGGGACGGGCGGCGTTCGCCCCGGCGTCCGGGGCGGCGGCCCGATCGGCCGCCGAACACCGGACCGTCCCGGTCGCCCGCGCCGAGGACGACCGGGACGGTCCGATGCACGAAATCAGGTGCGGCCACGACATCCCGCGCGGAATCCGGCACGGGCGGACGGGACCGCGCCCGGCCGGTCAGCCGACGTACGCCCCGCTCGCGGTCAGCCGCAGTGCCGTGTCGATCAGCGGAACGTGGCTGAACGCCTGCGGGAAGTTGCCCACCTGGCGCTGGAGCCGGGAGTCCCACTCCTCCGCGAGCAGGCCCAGGTCGTTGCGGAGCGACAGCAGCCGTTCGAAGAGCTGACGGGCCTCGTCGACCCGGCCGATCATCGCCAGATCGTCCGCCAGCCAGAACGAGCAGGCCAGGAAGGCGCCCTCGTCCCCCTCCAGACCGTCCACCCCGGCGTCATCGCCGGACGTCGGATAGCGCAGCACGAAGCCGTCCTCGGTGGACAGCTCCCGCTGGATCGCCTCGATCGTGCCGATCACCCGCTTGTCGTCCGGCGGCAGGAAGCCCATCTGCGGGATCAGCAGCAGCGAGGCGTCCAGTTCCCGTGAGCCGTAGGACTGGGTGAAGGTGTTGCGCTCCGGGTCGTAGCCCCGCTCGCAGACGTCGCGGTGGATCTCGTCGCGCAGCTCGCGCAGCCGCTCCACCGGGCCCTCCGCGTCCCCGGACTCGATGAGCTTGATCGTCCGGTCGACGGCGACCCAGGCCATCACCTTCGAGTGGACGAAGTGGCGGCGCGGGCCGCGCACCTCCCAGATTCCCTCGTCCGGCTCGTCCCAGTGCTTCTCCAGGTACTCGATCAGCTTGAGCTGGAGCCCCGTCGCGTAGTCGTTGCGGGTCAGGCCGGTCATGTGGGCCAGGTGCAGGGCCTCGGTGACCTCGCCGTACACGTCGAGCTGGAGCTGGCCCGCCGCGCCGTTGCCGACCCGGACCGGGGCGGAGTTCTCGTAGCCGGGCAGCCAGTCCAGCTCGGCCTCGCCCAGCTCGCGCTCGCCCGCGATGCCGTACATGATCTGGAGGTTCTCCGGGTCACCGGCGACGGCCCGCAGCAGCCACTCGCGCCAGGCGCGGGCCTCCTCGCGGTAGCCGGTGCGCAGCAGCGAGGAGAGGGTGATCGCGGCGTCGCGCAGCCAGGTGTAGCGGTAGTCCCAGTTCCGGGAGCCGCCGACGTCCTCCGGCAGGGAGGTGGTGGGGGCGGCGACGATGCCGCCGGTCGGCGCGTACGTCAGGGCCTTGAGCGTGATCAGGGAGCGGACCACCGCCTCGCGGTAGGGCCCGTGGTACGTGCACTGGTCGACCCACTCGCGCCAGAAATCGACGGTCGCGTCCAGCGAACCGTCCGGGTCCGGCAGGCCCGGCGGCTCGTGGTGCGAGGGCTGCCAGCTGATGGTGAACGCCACCCGGTCGCCCGGCGCCACGGTGAAGTCGGAGTACGTCGTGAGGTTCTCGCCGTACGTCTCGGCGGAGGTGTCCAGCCAGACGGAGTCCGGGCCCGCGACGGCGACCGTGCGCCCGTCGACCTTGTGCACCCACGGGGTGACCCGGCCGTAGCTGAACCGCATCCGCAGCTCCGAGCGCATCGGCACCCGGCCGCTGACCCCCTCCACGATCCGGATCACCTGCGGGGCCCCGTCGCGCGGCGGCATGAAATCGGTCACCCTGACCGTGCCGCGCGGGGTGTCCCACTCCGATTCCAGGATCAGGGAGTCCCCGCGGTAGTGACGGCGGTCCGCCACCTGCGGCCCCGTCCCGTCTGCGGGCGCCGGGCCGAGGCGCCAGAAGCCGTGCTCCTCGGTGCCGAGCAGCCCCGCGAAGACGGCGTGCGAGTCGAAGCGGGGAAGGCAGAGCCAGTCCACCGTGCCGTCCCGGCAGACCAGCGCCGCGGTCTGCATGTCTCCGATGAGTGCGTAATCCTCGATGCGCCCGGCCACGTGCAATCTCCAGTCGAACGGCCATGGAGCCCCGTAGGGCATTGCTGCGAAAGAAGGGGAAAACGGGAAACAGAGTGTCGTCGCAAGGCCTTGGTATGGGGAAACCCGCGAACGCTTCACCTCGCCCGGGGCGAGTGGTCCGAGCAGGATACGACGCACTCCGTTGATCCGCGCGACGGTCTTGACAACCGGACAGGTCCGAACGGGTGTGTGTACGGACACCCGCGGTGATCGTGCGTGGTGGGGGGCCGGGACGCCGCCGGAAGCGGGTCCCACTCGGCGCTGTTACCCTGGTAGCCCGTGGACCGGTGGTCGTCCGCAACCGCAGACGAGGCCCCCGAACCGCAGCGACGGCACCTCCGGAGTCTCCGGACGACACAGCCGGTACGCACCTCACGATCGCGACCACGGGAGCCCCCTTTGGCTATGCAGCCCACATCCACGACGACCAAGCACATCTTCGTCACCGGGGGTGTCGCCTCATCCCTCGGCAAGGGTCTGACTGCCTCCAGCCTCGGTGCCCTGCTCAAGGCGCGTGGCCTCCGGGTCACCATGCAGAAGCTCGACCCCTACCTCAACGTCGACCCGGGCACGATGAACCCGTTCCAGCACGGTGAGGTGTTCGTCACCAACGACGGCGCCGAGACCGACCTGGACATCGGCCACTACGAGCGCTTCCTCGACGTCGACCTCGACGGCTCCGCCAACGTCACCACCGGCCAGGTCTACTCCCAGGTGATCGCCAAGGAGCGGCGCGGCGAGTACCTCGGCGACACCGTGCAGGTCATCCCGCACATCACCAACGAGATCAAGCACCGCATCCGCCGCATGGCCACCGACGACGTCGACGTCGTGATCACCGAGGTCGGCGGCACGGTCGGGGACATCGAGTCGCTGCCGTTCCTGGAGACCGTCCGCCAGGTCCGCCACGAGGTCGGCCGGGACAACGTCTTCGTCGTCCACATCTCGCTGCTGCCCTACATCGGCCCGTCCGGCGAGCTGAAGACCAAGCCCACCCAGCACTCCGTCGCCGCGCTGCGCAACATCGGCATCCAGCCCGACGCCATCGTGCTGCGCGCCGACCGCGACGTGCCGACCGCCATCAAGCGCAAGATCTCCCTGATGTGCGACGTGGACGAGGCCGCCGTGGTGGCCTGCGTGGACGCCAAGTCGATCTACGACATCCCGAAGGTGCTGCACACCGAGGGCCTGGACGCCTACGTCGTGCGCAAGCTCGACCTGCCGTTCCGCGACGTCGACTGGACGACCTGGGACGACCTGCTGGACCGGGTCCACAACCCCGACCACGAGGTCACCGTCGCGCTGGTCGGCAAGTACATCGACCTGCCGGACGCCTACCTCTCGGTCACCGAGGCCATCCGGGCCGGCGGCTTCGCGAACCGGGCCCGGGTCAAGGTCAAGTGGGTCGCCTCCGACGACTGCAAGACCGCGGCGGGCGCCGCGAAGCAGCTCGGCGACGTCGACGCGATCTGCGTCCCCGGCGGCTTCGGCGACCGCGGTGTCGACGGCAAGATCGGCGCCATCCGCTACGCCCGCGAGAACAAGCTGCCCCTGCTCGGCCTCTGCCTGGGTCTCCAGTGCGTGGTCATCGAGGCCGCGCGCAACCTCGCGGAGATCCCCGACGCCAACTCCACCGAGTTCGACGCCGCCACCGCGCACCCCGTCATCTCGACGATGGAGGAGCAGCTGGCGTACGTCGAGGGCGCGGGCGACCTGGGCGGCACCATGCGGCTCGGCCTGTACCCGGCGAAGCTCGCCGAGGGCTCGGTGGTCCGCGAGGCGTACGAGGACCAGCCGTACGTGGAGGAGCGACACCGCCACCGCTACGAGGTCAACAACGCCTACCGGGCCGAGCTGGAGAAGAAGGCCGGCCTGGTCTTCTCCGGCACCTCCCCGGACAACAAGCTCGTCGAGTACGTCGAGTACCCCCGCGAGATCCACCCCTACCTGGTCGCCACCCAGGCGCACCCGGAGCTCCGCTCCCGCCCGACCCGCCCGCACCCGCTCTTCGCGGGCCTGGTCAAGGCGGCCGTCGAGCGCAAGACCGGTGCCAACCCGGGCAAGTAGTCCGGGGCCGCGCAGGTATTAACGTTGACCGGGGTACGGATCCGCGAAGGACTCCGTGCCCCGGTTTCCGTGGTTTTCGTGGGAGGACGCAGATGGGTTTCCAGGACACGCCCGAGGAGTGGCAGGTCACCAAGACCGAGACGCCCTTCACCGGCAACAAGACCAGCGTCCGCACCGACGAGGTGGTGATGCCGGACGGCACCGTCGTACGCCGCGACTACCAGGTCCACCCCGGTTCGGTCGCCGTGCTCGCGCTCGACGCGGACGGCCGCGTCGTCGTGCTGCGCCAGTACCGCCACCCGGTGCGCCACAAGCTCTGGGAGATCCCCGCCGGACTGCTCGACGTCCCCGGCGAGAACCCGCTGCACGCCGCCCAGCGCGAGCTGTACGAGGAGGCGTACGTCAAGGCCGAGGACTGGCGGGTGCTGACCGACGTCTTCACCACACCGGGCGGCTGCGACGAGGCCGTACGGATCTTCCTGGCCCGCGGCCTCTCCGAGGCGGACGGGGAGCGCTTCGAGGTCTCCGAGGAGGAGGCCGACATGGAGCTGGCCCGGGTGCCGCTCCAGGAGCTGGTCCGGGGGGCGCTCGCGGGGGAACTGCACAACAGCTGCCTGGTGATCGGTGTCCTCTCGCTGGCGGCGGCCCTCGCCGGGGACGGGATCGACGCGCTGCGCCCGGCCGAGGCGCCCTGGCCGGCCCGCCCGTTCACGGTCTGACGGGCCACCCGCCCAACAAACCCGCACGGTCCTTCGATCGGACAAGCCGTTGATCCGATCGGGGGATCCGTGCGGCACGCTCCGCCGAGAACGCCCGCGCGCCTGAACTACGCTCGGAACGCCCTGACCGGAGTCCCGGGGGGCGACGCGTGCAGCGAAGTGGAGCGTGGCCCGTGACGGATCAGGCGGTGGACACCAGCGGCCCGGTCGAGGCGCCGGGAGCCGAGGAGCCGTCCGGTGCCGCCCCACCCCGATTCCTCGGCCGGGAACGGGAGTTGAAGTCCCTGCGGGCCGACGTCGGGCACGCGGGTCTGGACACCCTGGCCGGCCGCCGGGCCGCCCGCCCCCGGGTCCTGCTGATCGCCGGGCGTCCCGGATCCGGCCGTACCGCGCTCGCCGACGAGCTGGTCCGGGAGCTGCTCGCCGAGGGCGGCCACCCCGACGGGCCGTTCCGCGTCCGGCTCACCGAACCCGGCGGCACCCCGGTCCCCACCGAGCGCACCGCCCGTGAACTCCTCGACCGGTTCGGCGTGACCGGCCCGCCCGGGGCGGACGGGGACGAGCTGGCCGGGATGGTCCGCGACCAACTGGCCGGGCGGCGTGCCGTGCTGGTCCTGGACGACGCGGTGGACGCCGAACAGGTCGACCCGCTGCTGCCGGACAACCCGGACTGCCTGGTCGTCGCCACCTCCGGGGGCCCGCTGACCGGCATTCCGGGCGTCCGGCCCTGCACCATCGGCGGACTGGAGGCGGGCCCGGCCGTCCGGCTGCTGGCCCGGCTCATCGGCGAGGTGCGGATCACCGTCGACCCCCGGACCGCCGAGACCCTCGCGGAGGAGTGCGGCGGGCTGCCGGCCGCCCTGGTGCTGGTCGGCGGCTGGCTCGCCGCGCACCCGATGGCCTCGGTCGCCGACGCCACCCGGCGGCTGCGCGAGTCGGCGGACACCATCGAGCCGTCCGCCGGTCCCCGTCCGCTGGCCCGCGCCTTCCGGCTGGCCCACGACGCGCTGCCGCCGGTGTCCGCCCGGATACTGCGGCTGCTCGCCCTCGCGCCCGCCGGCCTCGTCGACGCCCACACCGCGTCCGCGCTGGCCGGCTGCTCCGTATCGGCCGCGCAGCGGGCCCTCGACGACTTCGTCTCCCTCGGGCTGCTGCACGGCGACGAGGCCGGTCGGCCGCAGTACGAGGTGCCCGGCTGCCTGGCGCCGCTGCTGCGGGAACTGCTGGCGGAGCGGGACCGGCCGGCGGAGATCCAGCTGGCCAGGGCCCGGATGCTGGAGCGGACCGTCCGGCTGCTCCAGTCCTGCCGGGCGGTCACCGAGCCCGAGGGCTCCCCGGTCCGCCGCAGGCTCGCCGGGCTGCCCAGGTCGCTGCGGTTCCCCGGACCGGAGGCCGCCGTCGCGTGGCTGCGGGCCCGCAAACCGGCCCTGCTCGCCGCCGCCCGGGCGGCCGTCGAGGACGGCGAGCTCGACACGCTGGCGCGGAGGCTGGTCTCGGCCCTGGTGCGGGCGCTGGCGGTGCACGAGGGCACCGAGTCCGCCGCCCCGGACCTGTACGGGCTGCACGGCCTGGTGCTGGCGGTCGCCGAGCGGCGCGGGCTGGCGCGCGAACAGGCCGCCGCGCTGCTCAACCTCGCCGACCTCGACGCAGGGAACGGCCGCACCCGGGAGGCGCTGGCCCGCTACAGGGCCGCGCTGGACGCCGGACGGGCCGCGAAGGACCTGTACGCCACCGGCCGCGCGATGGAATCCGTAGCCGGCGCCTACGCGGAGCTCGGGGACTTCCAGCGGGCCTCCGACTGGTACGGCCGGGCGCTGGCCCACCGGCTCGGCCAGGGGGAGCGGGCCGAGGAGGCCCGGCTGTACGGACGGCTCGGCGCCGTGCACACCTACGCCGGGCGGTACGGCGAGGCGCTGCGGAACTGGCGTGCCGCGGCGGCGGGCTACCGCAGGCTCGGGGACGTACCGGGCCAGGCGCGGGCGCTCAGCGAGGTGGCCCGGGTCCAGGAGTACGCGGGGCGGCCGCAGGAGTCGCTGCGGACCTGCCAGGAGGCCGTCGAATGGGCCCGGCGGGCCGAGGACGTACGGCTCCAGGCGGCGCTGGAGCTCCGGCTGGCCGACACCCTCGACCGGCTCGGCGACCCGGCGGCGGCCGGGCTGCACCGGGGCGTGGCGGAGAGACTGCTGAATCAGAAGGATGTGACCTACGAAATCCGCAGTGCCCCGACAGAAAAATAATGCTTTGTAAGGCTAGACACCGAGAAACCCTTCATTAGAATGGTCGTGCCGCGTGTGTTCGCGGTGTCTCCATTTACGTAGTGTCTATCCGGGTATGTATTGCTATGTCCGGATAACCCTCTGAGTCAAGGACCGTGATCGACGTGAAGGTCGGCATCCCCCGCGAAGTCAAGAACAACGAGTTCCGCGTGGCGATCACGCCTGCTGGTGTGAACGAGCTCGTCCGCAACGGCCACCAGGTCGTCGTCGAGAAGGAGGCCGGCCTCGGCTCCTCGATCACGGACGACGAGTACACCGCCGCCGGAGCCGAGATCCTCTCCACCGCCGACGAGGTCTGGGCCGCCGCCGACCTGATCCTCAAGGTCAAGGAGCCGATCGCCGAGGAGTACCACCGCCTCCGCAAGGACCAGACGCTCTTCACCTACCTGCACCTCGCCGCCTCCCGCGAGTGCACCGACGCCCTCCTCGCGTCGGGCACCACGGCCATCGCCTACGAGACGGTCGAGACCGCCACCCGCGCCCTCCCGCTGCTCGCCCCGATGTCCGAGGTCGCGGGCCGCCTCGCCCCGCAGGTCGGCGCCTACCACCTGATGCGCTCGGCCGGTGGCCGCGGCGTGCTGCCGGGCGGCGTCCCGGGCACGGCGGCCGGCAAGGCCGTCGTCATCGGCGGCGGCGTCTCCGGCTGGAACGCCACGCAGATCGCCGTGGGCCTCGGCTTCCACGTCACGCTGCTCGACAAGGACATCAACAAGCTCCGCGAGGCGGACAAGGTCTTCGGCACCAAGGTGCAGACCGTCGTCTCCAACGCCTTCGAGCTGGAGAAGGCCGTCATCGAGGCCGACCTGGTCGTCGGTGCCGTGCTCATCCCCGGCGCCAAGGCCCCGAAGCTGGTCACCAACGAGCTCGTCGCCAAGATGAAGCCCGGAAGTGTCCTTGTCGACATCGCGATCGACCAGGGCGGCTGCTTCGAGGACTCGCACCCGACGACGCACACCGACCCGACCTTCAAGGTCCACAACTCGGTCTTCTACTGCGTCGCGAACATGCCGGGCGCGGTGCCGAACACCTCCACCTACGCCCTCACCAACGCCACGCTCCCGTACATCGTGGAGCTGGCCAACCGCGGCTGGGTCGAGGCGCTGCGCCGCGACGCCGCGCTCGCCAAGGGCCTCAACACCCATGACGGGCAGGTCGTCTACCGCGAGGTGGCCGAGGCGCACGGCCTGGAGCACGTCGAGCTGAGCTCGCTCCTCGGCTGACGGGTCAACCTCGTTCGTCAACCTCACGTGTCCGGCCGGACCTTGCCGAGCAAGGTCCGGCCGGAGGCATGTCCGGGTCCGGTCCGGCCGGCGTGCGACTCGTCTCGAACGTGAGCCTTCGACCGATTCGTACACCCGGGAAACACGCACGCCGGTGGCCGCACGCCCTTGACAGCGGGGTGTTCGATTGCCGACACATCGGGCCGGGTCCGGCGGATTGTGTTGCTGCGGAGCGGTGACACGCCATAGAGTCGCCAATCGTCGGCATGGTGCCACGCTGACCTATCGATAAGTTTCCTGGTCACATCCAAGGAGGTAAGACGACTTGTGAATGAGTCGACATTTACTCCCGGGGGTGTCCGGCCAGGAATGTCCGCGCGGAGCCAGAGCCCGAACGGGCTGGAGGCTGTCGGCTCCGTCGCTGTCCGCACCTTCGCCACCCAACAGCACATGACGACAGCCCCCCAGATGATGGACGGCCTACACGTGAACGCCATGGCCGGCAACGAGAGTGGCCGGGACACCGCCCACTTCGCCGACTTCGACGAGCCCCAGGGGCACTTCTACGACCCCGACGCCGAGTACGAGCCCGATCCGGAGTACGCGGCCACCCTCGCGCCCGACGCCGCCCGGCAGCGCCGCGAGCGGATCGGCCCGACCGGCCGCCCCCTGCCCTACTTCCCGATCCCGGGCCCGCTGACCGATCACGGTCCCGCGAAGATCATCGCGATGTGCAACCAGAAGGGCGGCGTCGGCAAGACCACGTCGACCATCAACCTGGGTGCCGCGCTCGCCGAGTACGGACGGCGCGTCCTGCTCGTCGACTTCGACCCGCAGGGAGCCCTCTCGGTCGGACTGGGCGTCAACCCGATGGAGCTCGACCTCACGGTCTACAACCTGCTCATGGAGCGGGGCATGTCGGCCGACGAGGTCCTGCTGAAGACCGCGGTCCCCAACATGGACCTGCTGCCCAGCAACATCGACCTCTCGGCCGCCGAGGTGCAGCTGGTGAGCGAGGTGGCCCGGGAGTCCACGCTCCAGCGCGCCCTGAAGCCGCTGCTGGCCGACTACGACTACATCGTGATCGACTGTCAGCCCTCGCTGGGCCTGCTCACGGTGAACGCCCTGACGGCGGCCCACAAGGTCATAGTGCCGCTCGAGTGCGAGTTCTTCGCCCTGCGCGGGGTGGCGCTGCTCACCGAGACCATCGAGAAGGTCCAGGAGCGCCTCAACCCCGACCTGGAGCTCGACGGCATCCTCGCCACCATGTACGACTCCCGTACGGTGCACAGCCGCGAGGTCCTCGCGCGCGTCGTCGAGGCGTTCGACGACCACGTCTACCACACGGTCATCGGGCGCACCGTGCGCTTCCCGGAGACCACCGTCGCCGGTGAGCCCATCACCACCTACGCCTCCAACTCGGTCGGTGCCGCCGCCTACCGCCAGCTCGCCAGGGAGGTGCTCGCCCGGTGTCACGCCGAGTGAGTCTGCCCGGGGCCGACGAACTGTTCCGCACCACCGGGGGGATGGGGCTCCAGGCATCCTCGCCCGTGGAACGGCGGCGCAAGGCGAACAGCGAGACCCGGGTGCCCGCTCCGGCCGGTGAGGGCGACGCCGCGGTGGACGGCGCCGGGACGGACCCGGACCGGGCCGCTGGCGTCGCGCGCGAGGAGCACTCCGCGGCCGACGCCGACGCGGGGGAGCCGCGCAGCCGGGCCGGTGACGAGGACCGGTCCGCGGCGGCCGGACGCGGCGGCCAGCGGCAGACCCCGGCGCCCGCCGCCCAGGAGGCGGCCTCCGCCGCCGTCCAGCAGCAGCGGCGGCGCGGGAGCGCGGGCGGGCGCGGTTCGAACCGCCGCCCCAGCGGCCGCGAGCGGCACGACGAGAAGATCACGGTCTATGTCTCGGCCGAGGAACTGATGGACCTCGAACACGCCCGCCTGGTGCTGCGCGGGGAGCACGGGCTGGCCGTCGACCGCGGGCGGATCGTCCGCGAGGCGGTCGCGGTGGTCCTGGCCGACCTGGAGTCCCGGGGCGACGCGAGCATCCTCGTACGGCGGCTGCGCGGCCGCTGACGGGCACGGCGCCGGTAGCCTGCCCGAGGGGCGGCCGCCGGACGAGCGGTGCGGCCCCCTCCCGTACGGGCCGAAGCCCGCCGCCCGTATCCCGCTCGCCCCTGGACCCTCATGCCGACGACCGACGAATCCGCCCGCGCCCGCCGCCGCCCCCTGGGACGCGGTCCGGGCTCCGCGGCGGTGCCGGAACGGCACGACGAGGAGATCCGCGAGACCTCCGAGCCGCAAGGGCCGCAAGAGGCGCCAGAGACGCACGAGGCGTCCGAGGCGTCGGAGGGGCCCAGGTCGTCCGAGGCGCCTGCGGCTTCCGACACCCCCGAGGCGGCTGAAACCCCCGAGGCACCCGCGCCCGTGTCCGGCCCGGACGCCACCGACGGGCGGTTCACCGTCCGGCTGGCGAACTTCGAGGGGCCGTTCGACCTGCTCCTCCAGCTCATCGCCAAGCACAAGCTGGACGTGACCGAGGTCGCGCTCTCGAAGGTCACCGACGAGTTCATGGCGCACATCCGCGCGATGGGCCCGGACTGGGACCTCGACCAGACCACCGAGTTCCTGGTCGTCGCCGCGACCCTGCTCGACCTGAAGGCCGCCCGGCTGCTGCCCGCCGCCGAAGTGGAGGACGAGGCGGACCTGGCACTGCTCGAAGCCCGGGACCTGCTCTTCGCCCGGCTGCTCCAGTACCGCGCGTACAAACGCATCGCGGACATCCTCAGTGAGCGGCTGGCCTCGGAGGAGCGGCGCTTCCCCCGCACCGTCGGGCTGGAGCCGCACCACGCGGAACTGCTGCCCGAGGTGGTGATCGGCATCGGGGCACGGCGGTTCGCCGAGCTGGCCGTGAAGGCGATGCAGCCGAAGGCCCCGCCCCAGGTGTACGTCGACCACATCCACGCCCCGCTGGTCAGCGTGCGGGAGCAGGCCGGGATCGTGGTGGCCCGGCTGCGCGAGGCGGGCGAGGCCAGCTTCCGCACGCTCACCGAGGACGCCCCCGACACCCTCACCGTCGTCGCCCGGTTCCTCGCGCTGCTGGAGCTGTACCGGGAGAAGGCCGTCGCGCTCGACCAGCCCGAGGCGCTCGGCGAGCTGCTGGTGCGCTGGGCCGGGGGAGAGGGGGCCAGGCCCGTGGTCACGGACGAGTTCGACAGCGAGGCGCGCGACGCCGAGGAGGAGGACGGGAAGGCATGAACCAGCAGGAGACGGGCGACCCCGCCGTCGCGGAGCTCGACCTCAAGCCCGCGCTGGAGGCCGTCCTCATGGTCGTCGACGAGCCCGCCACCGAGGAGCACCTCGCCAAGGTGCTGGAGCGGCCCCGCCGGGCCGTCGCCGACGCGCTGCGCGAGCTGGCCGACGACTACACCGTGCAGCGCCGGGGCTTCGAGCTGCGGCTGGTCGCCGGCGGCTGGCGCTTCTACACCCGGCCCGCCTACGCGGCGGCCGTCGAGCGCTTCGTCCTGGACGGCCAGCAGGCCCGGCTGACCCAGGCGGCGCTGGAGACCCTCGCGGTGGTCGCGTACCGCCAGCCGGTCAGCCGTTCCCGGGTCTCCGCGGTCCGCGGCGTGAACTGTGACGGGGTCATGCGAACCCTGCTCCAGCGGGGTCTGGTGCAGGAGGCGGGCACGGAACCCGAAACAGGTGCGATCCTGTACAGGACGACGAACTACTTTCTGGAGCGGATGGGCCTGCGTGGCCTGGATGAGCTCCCGGAGCTCGCGCCCTTCCTCCCCGAGGCGGACGCGATCGAGGCTGAGACGCTAGAGGGTGTGCCGTCGTTCGATCCGGACGCACCGGACACCCCGGATACCCACGCAGACGACAAGACGGAATTTTGATGCGAAGCAGTGGCAGGAACAGCGGAAGCGGCAACAGCGGCGGCCGGAGCGGCAGCGGCGGCGGCCGGAACCCCCGCGGCGCGGGCGCCGGGCGCGACGGCAGGCAGGAGCAGCGCCCCCGCCGCCCCCGCCCCGAGGAGCGCCGCTACGACGTGGGCTCCGGCGAGCAGGGCGGCGACGGCCCCCGCAAGGGCCGCGGCGCCGCGGCCCGGGGAGGCGCCAAGGGCGGCCCGCGCACCCCGCAGTCGGGTGGCGGACGCAGCGGCGGCGGTGACCGGCGCCGCCAGGGCGCCCCGTCCCGCCCGCGCGAGCTCGACGCCAAGATCGAGCAGCGCAACCGGGACCGCTACGCGAACAAGCCCGAGATCAAGACGCCCCGGACGCACCCCGGCGCCGAGCAGGAGGGCGAGCGGCTGCAGAAGGTCCTCGCCCGCGCCGGCATGGGCTCGCGCCGGGCGTGCGAGGAGCTGATCGAGCAGGCCCGCGTCGAGGTCAACGGCGAGATCGTGGTCGAGCAGGGCATGCGCGTCGACGTGCACAAGGACGAGATCAAGGTCGACGGCCTGACCGTCGCCGCCCAGTCCTACCTGTTCTTCGCGCTGAACAAGCCGGCCGGTGTCGTCTCCTCGATGGAGGACCCGGACGGCCGCCAGTGCCTCGGCGACTACGTCACCAACCGTGAGACGCGGCTCTTCCACGTCGGCCGGCTGGACACCGAGACCGAGGGCATCATCCTGCTCACCAACCACGGCGAGCTGGCCCACCGCCTCACCCACCCCAAGTACGGGGTGAAGAAGACCTACCTGGCCGCCATCCAGGGCCCGCTCCCGCGCGACCTGGGCAAGCGGCTCAAGGACGGCATCCAGCTGGAGGACGGGTACGCCCGCGCCGACCACTTCCGGGTCGTCGAGAACACCGGGAAGAACTACCTGGTCGAGGTCACCCTCCACGAGGGCCGCAAGCACATCGTCCGCCGGATGCTCGCCGAGGCGGGTTTCCCGGTCGAGCGGCTCGTCCGCACCTCCTTCGGGCCGATCCCGCTGGGCGACCAGAAGTCCGGCTGGCTGCGCCGCCTCACCAACACCGAGGTCGGCATGCTGATGCGCGAGGTCGGTCTGTAACGACCGCCCGGCCGTCCGCTCCACGACCCGCGGCCGGTCCCCGTCCCCGAAATCCGGGACAGGGACCGGCCGCGGGTCTTTTCCCTGCCCCCTCCCCGCTTTATAGTCAATATGACTATTAAGAAGGAGGCGGGCGTGAGTCTCGCGGAGTACCTCGATCCCCTGCAACAACCCCTGGTGACGGTGCTCGGCACCCCGGTCAGCTGGACCGAGGTGCTCGGCTTCGGCAGCGGGGCGCTCTGCGTATGGCTCGTGGCCCGCCAGCACCTCGCCAACTGGCCGATCGGCATCGCCAACAACGTCTTCTTCATCCTGCTCTTCACCCAGTCCGGCCTGTACGCCGACGCCGGACTCCAGATCGTCTTCATCGCCCTCGCCGCCTACGGCTGGTGGACCTGGACCCACGGGGGTGGACCGGGCTCACCCGGCCTGCCGGTGCGCCGCACCACGCGCACCGAATGGGCCTGGCTGCTCGCGGCGGGGGCGGTGGGGACCCTCGCCCTGACCGTCCTGCTCGCCCGCGCCACCGACTCGACCGTGCCCTTCTGGGACGCCCTGACGACCGCGCTGTCCCTGACGGCGACGTACGGGCAGTGCCGCAAGCTCGTCGAGTCCTGGTGGCTCTGGATCGCCGCCGATGTGGTGTACATCCCGCTCTACGCGTACAAGGAGCTCTATCTGACCTCGCTGCTGTACTGCGGCTTCCTGACGCTCTGCCTGATCGGCCTGCGCAACTGGCGCCGCGATGCGGCCGGGGAGCGGCGCGAGCCCGTGGGGGCGGTGGCATGAGGCGCTTCGGACACGGACTGGTCCTCGGCAAGTTCTACCCGCCGCACGCCGGCCACCACCACCTGGTCCGCACCGCGCGGGACCGCTGCGACCGGCTGACCGTGCTGGTCTGCGCCGCCTCCGTCGAATCCGTGCCGCTCGCCGACCGGGTGGCCTGGATGCGCGAGGCACACCCGGACGTGACGGTCGTCGGCGCCGTCGACGACATCCGGATGGACGTCCACGACCCGGCGATCTGGGACGCGCACATGGCCGTCTTCACCGAAGCCGTCCCCGAACCGGTGGACGCCGTCTTCACCTCGGAACCGTACGGGGACGAACTGGGCCGCCGGTTCGGCGCCGCGTCCGTCTGCGTCGACCCGGACCGCACCCGCTTCCCCGTCTCCGGCACCGCCGTCCGCCAGGACCCGGTCGGCTGCTGGGACTTCCTGGAAGCGCCGGTCCGGGCCGCCCTCACCCGCCGGGTCGTCGTGCTCGGCGCCGAGTCCACCGGCACCACGACCATGGCCCGCGACCTCACCCGGCACTACCGCGCCCGCGGCGGGGTCTGGGCCCGGACCGCCCGCGTCGACGAGTACGGGCGGGAGTTCAGCGAACGGAAGCTGGCCGCGCTCCGCTCCCGCCACCCCGGCGCCCAGTGGGAGGACGTCGTCTTCACCACCGACGACTTCCCGCTGATCGCCGAGGTCCAGAACGCCCGGGAGGAGGCCGCCGCGCGGACCGGCTCCCC
This sequence comes from Streptomyces sp. NPDC015144, assembly GCF_043079735.1. Taxonomy (NCBI): domain Bacteria; kingdom Bacillati; phylum Actinomycetota; class Actinomycetes; order Kitasatosporales; family Streptomycetaceae; genus Streptomyces; species Streptomyces sp. NPDC015144. Next base: position 30,991 of record NZ_JBIBUU010000006.1, read on the forward strand.
GGTCCTCATCTGCGACACCGACTCCTTCGCCACCACCGTCTGGCACGAGCGCTACGTCGGCGGCCGCAACCCGCTCGTCGAGCGCACCGCCGACCGGATCGCCCACCACCTGTGGCTGCTCACCGACCACGAGGGCGTCGCCTTCGAGGACGACGGGCTGCGCGACGGCGAGGAGCTGCGCCCCTGGATGACCGACCGCTTCCGGGCCGAACTCACCCGTACCGGAAGGCGGTTCGTCGAACTCACCGGGACCCGCGAGGAACGCCTGGCCACCGCGGTCGCCGCCGTCGACGCGCTGCTCGCCGACAGCTGGCGGTTCGCCCCGCCCCTGCCGGAGAACCGGTGAGCGCCCGCGCCCCCGAGGGCTACGACCCGCGCGCCTTCGAGCCCTTCGCGGTCACCGTCGACCTCGCCGTCTTCACCGTCCGGGGCGGCCGGCTGCACGTCCTCCTCGTCGAACGCGGCGAGGAGCCGTACCGGGGGCAGTGGGCCCTGCCCGGCGGCTTCGTCCTGCCCCGCGAGTCCGCCGGGACGGCCGCCCGCCGGGAGCTCGCCGAGGAGACCGGGCTGACGGAGGACGCCGTCAGCGCCTTCCACCTGGAGCAGCTGCGCACCTACAGCGATCCGGACCGCGACCCCAGGATGCGGGTCGTCTCGGTCGCCTACGCCGCCCTCGTGCCCGACCTGCCCGAACCGCGCGGCGGCGGGGACGCGGCCAGCGCCCGGTGGTGGGAGACCGCCGACGCCGGCCCGCTCGCCTTCGACCACGACCGCATCCTCGCCGACGCCCACGAACGGATCGGCGCCCGGCTCGAGTACAGCTGTCTGGCCACCGCCTTCTGCCCGCCCGAATTCACCCTGGGGGAGCTCCAGCAGGTGTACGAGACGGTCTGGGGCGTCGAGCTGGACCGGCCCAACTTCCGGCGCAAGGTCCTCACCACGCCCGGCTTCGTCCAGGCCGTGGAAGGGGCCCCGCGCCGCACCGGCGGACGGGGAAAACCGGCCGCGCTCTACCGGGCGGGTGCCGCCACCGCGCTGCACCCGCCGCTGCTGAGACCGGAAGGAAGAACCACATGACCGTGACCGGGACCACCACCAAGCAGGCCGCCACCGGCACGCTCACCGGGCTGGCGCTCGGCGACGCGCTGGGCTTCCCGACCGAGTTCAACAACGTGCCGTCGATCCTCGCGAAGTGCGGGCCCTGGCGCACCATGCGGCTGCCGAAGCCGGCCTTCGTCACCGACGACACCCAGATGACGCTGGCCCTGGCGCGCGGCATCCGCACCGCCATGGACCGGGGCCCGCTCACCGGTCCGCGGCTGGTCCGCCCGGTCCGCGAGGAGTTCGTCGACTGGTACCACTCGCCCGACAACAACCGGGCCCCCGGCCGCACGTGCATGACCGCCTGCCGGCTGCTCGACGGCGACCGGCCCTGGCAGGAGGCCAGCCAGACCGGCTCCAAGGGCTGCGGCGCCAACATGCGGGTCGCCCCGATCGGCCTCGTACCCGGCCTGAGCGACGAACAGCGTTCCGGGGCGGCCCAGTTGCAGGCCGCCCTCACCCACGGCCACCCGACCGCGCTCGCCGCCTCCGACCTGACCGCCCGCGCCGTGCACCTGCTGGCGCGGGGCGCCGACCCGGCGGGCCTGCTCGGACAGCTGCGCTCCTACGCGTACGAGAACAGCGGCCGGTACCTCACCCGCTGGCTCGGCGACCTCTGGCGGTACGCGGGCGACCCCTCGCCCGAGCGGTACGCCCGGCGCGGCTGGGAGGAGTGCCTGACCGCCCTCGACCGGGTCCAGGACGCGCTGCGCGACCCGTCCCCGGAGACCGACCCGTGCGAGCGGACCGGCGACGGCTGGATCGCCGAGGAGGCCCTGGCCACCGCCCTGCACTGCTTCCTGCTCTTCCCCGAGGACCCCGTCACCGCCCTCCGCCGCGCCGCCTGCACCCGGGGCGACTCCGACTCCCTGGCCTGCCTGACCGGCGCCTTCGCCGGGGCCCACCGGGGAGCGGCGGCCTGGCCCGAGGAGTGGGCGGAGCGGATCGAGTACCGGAGCGACCTGCTGGCCCTGGGGGCGCTCTGGGACGCTTGAGCCATGCGTACGAAGAACGAACATCTCGACGGCGACCTCGGGGCGGCCGGACTGCCGGTCACGGATCTCGCCCCGGTCATCGCCGGGGAGCGCCACCCGCTGCTGTTCGCCACGGTCTCGGGGGCGCATCTGTACGGGTTTCCCTCCGCCGACTCGGACGTGGACCTCCGAGGGGTCCATCTCCTGCCCGCGGAGGACCTCGTGGGACTGCGCGAGGCCGAGGAGACGTGCTCGCGGATGTGGGACGCGGACGGCGTCGAGATGGATCTCGTCACGCACGACCTGCGGAAGTTCGTCCGGCTGATGCTGAAGCCGAACGGCTATGTGCTGGAACAGTTGCTCTCGCCGCTGGTCGTGCACACGGGCGGGATCCACGCGGAGCTGTCGGCCCTGGCGCCGGGCGTGCTCACCCGCCACCACGCCCACCACTACCGGGGCTTCGCGGGTACCCAGTGGCGGCTCTTCGAGAAGACCGGCGAACTGAAACCACTGCTCTACACGTTCCGGGCCCTGCTCACCGGGATCCACCTGATGCGCCGCGGTGAGGTGCTGGCCCATCTGCCCTCCCTCCTCGCCGAGGTGGCGGAGGCCCCGTCCTACCTGCCCGGTCTGATCGAGGCGAAGGCCGCGGCCGAGCACGGGGGAGCGGAGGAGGCGGCCGGTGTCCGGGCGGCCCGGGACGTCGAGGCGCTGCACGAGGTGCTGGACCGGGCCCGGGCCGCCTCACGGCTCCCGGAGACCGCGGGCGGGTTCGACGCCCTGCACGACCTCGTGGTGCGGGCGAGGCTGGGAGGCCGGGACACCCCCTGGCTAGGCCCTGTCCCAGGACCCGTCGGGCCATGAGGCCGAGGCCCGGCGGGTGCGGACCAGGAAGTCCTCCACCCGGGCCCGGTCCGGTCCGGGCGGGAGCGGGGAGTCCCGGACCGCCTCGTCGTTCCGCTCGATCAGGCGGTCCATCCGGCGCTCCACCTCCGCCCACGGCACCTCGCCCCGCTTCACCGCCAGCAGCTCCTCGCGGGCCGCGCCCACCTCGATCGTGAGCGCCCCGGTGCGCAGCAGGTCCAGGCAGGAGGCCAGCAGGCGCAGCAGGTGCATGGCGTGCTTCCAGCGCGGCACCCCGTACTGCCGTACGTCGGCCTCCAGCTTCCGGCGCTGGCCGACGGCGTAGCGTACGAAGGTCTGGTGGGCCTGCCGGGAGAGGAAGGCGCCGCGCAGGGCGAGCAGCTCCCGGCCCACCGCGTCGGCATGGTCCACCAGCGGGGAGTGCAGGCACTCCAGCACATTGGGATTGGCCCGCAGCGCCAGTTCGCAGAACCGCTCCAGCTCCCAGGAGAACTGCTCCGGGGCCGGCCCCTCGACATGGGTCGGCGGCTTCTCGAACCGCCAGAACAGCGGGGTCGGCGCGAGGAACACCCCGCGCCGGTCGGTGTCGCTCCCCTCGGTGGCCAGCCCGAAGGCGCGCGAGCCCATCACACAGGAGTAGACCGTGTGGTCGCGGACGAGGGCCTCGGGTCCGGGAGTGATCATGACGGCGAGCGTACGGGAGCGGAATCGGCTTGCGCCGGGGATTACGGCCAGCCCTTAGGCTGACGGGTAACACCCCCGCACCCGCAAGGACATTGCCCAGTGAGAACCGCCGTCGTCATCGGAACGGGCCTTGTCGGCACCTCCGCGGCCCTCGCCCTCGCCGGGCGCGGCATCCAGGTCCACCTCCGCGACCACGACCCCGGCTCGGTCCGCACCGCCGCCGCGCTGGGCGCGGGCACGGGCGAGGCGCCCGAGGAGCGGGTGGACCTGGCGATCGTCGCCGTGCCGCCCGCCCATGTGGCTCCGGTGCTCGCCGACGCCGTACGGGAGGGCGTGGCCCGCGGCTACCTGGACGTCGCCAGCGTGAAGGGCGGCCCGCGGCGCGAGCTGGAGGCCCTCGGCCTGGACCTCACGCACTACATCGGCACGCACCCGATGGCGGGCAAGGAGCGGTCGGGCCCGCTCGCCGCGAGCGCGGACATGTTCGAGGGGCGGCCCTGGGTCCTCACGCCGACCCGGGACACCGACACCGAGGTGCTCAACCTGGCCCTGGAACTGGTCGCGCTCTGCCGCGCCGTCCCGGTCGTGATGGACGCCGACGCGCACGACCGGGCCGTCGCCCTCGTCTCCCACACCCCGCAGCTGATCTCGTCGATGGTCGCCGCCCGGCTGGAGGAGGCCGACGAGACCGCCGTACGCCTCTGCGGGCAGGGCATCAGGGACGTCACCCGGATCGCCGCCTCGGACCCCCGGATGTGGGTGGAGATCCTGGCCGCCAACCCCGGCCCGGTCGCCGACGTGCTGGCCGGGGTCGCCGCCGACCTGGAGGAGACGGTACGGGCGCTGCGCGGCCTGGAGTCCGCCGACGACGACCGCCGCCGCGCGGGCACCGAGGGCATCGAGGACGTGCTGCGGCGCGGCAACGCGGGCCGGGTCAGGGTGCCCGGCAAGCACGGCACCGCCCCCACCGCCTACGAGACGGTCACCGTGCTCATCAGCGACCGGCCGGGCGAGCTGGCCGGGATCTTCGCCGACGCCGGACGGGCCGGGGTCAACGTCGAGGACGTGCGCATCGAGCACGCCACCGGGCAGCAGGCCGGTCTGGTGCAGCTGATGGTCGAGCCGAGCGCGGCCCCCGGGCTGAGCGCCGCGCTGCGCGAGCGCGGCTGGTCGATACGGCAGTAGGCACGGGGCGCCGGGGCCGGGGCCGGGCGCCGGTTGTCCACAGGGGTGACCGGGCCCGTCCCGACACTCGGTAACCTTGTTCGGGGCGGGGTTCGCACACGCCCTCGTCCCGCCCACCCCGTGTACTCAGGAAGGTGTCCACCACCGTGGAAACCCGTACGGCCCCGGCCGCAGTGATCGTCGCCATCGACGGGCCCTCCGGCACCGGCAAGTCGAGCACGTCCAAGGCCGTCGCCGCACAGCTCGGCCTGAGCTACCTGGACACCGGCGCCCAGTACCGGGCGATCACCTGGTGGATGCTGAACAACGGCATCGACGTGCAGGACGCGGCGGAGGTCGCGACCGCGGCCGCCAAGCCCGTCATCGTCTCCGGCACGGACCCCGCCGCCCCCACGATCACCGTCGACGGCGAGGACGCCTCGGGTCCGATCCGCACCCAGGAGGTCACCTCCAGGGTCAGCGCCGTCAGCGCCGTCCCCGAGGTCCGCACCCGGATCACCGAGCTCCAGCGCACCATCGCCGCCGCGGCCGAGCGGGGCATCGTCGTGGAGGGCCGGGACATCGGTACGACCGTGCTGCCCGACGCCGACCTGAAGATCTTCCTCACCGCCTCCCCGGAGGCCCGTGCCGCCCGGCGCAGCGCCGAGGTCAAGGGCTCCGACCTGGCCGCCACCAAGGAGGCCCTGATCAAGCGGGACGCGGCCGACTCCGGCCGGAAGACCTCCCCGCTGGCCAAGGCGGGCGACGCCGTGGAGGTGGACACCACCGAGCTGAGCCTCCAGCAGGTCATCGAGTGCGTCGTCACCCTCGTCGAGGAGAAGCGGGCCTCCCGGTGACCGGAGCCGCCCAGGGCCCGTCGTCGCCCTCGCCGCGCGGCGCGGCGGTCGGGCGAGGCATCGGCATCGGGCTGATGTACGGGCTGTGGAAGCCCCGCGTCCTCGGCGCGTGGCGGGTCCCGGCCGCCGGACCCGTCATACTCGCGGTGAACCACGCGCACAACATCGACGGTCCGATGCTGATGGGCACCGCGCCCCGGCCCGTCCACTTCCTGATCAAGAAGGAGGCGTTCGTCGGTCCGCTGGACCCGTTCCTGCGGGCAATCGGCCAGCTCAAGGTGGACCGTACGACCGTCGACCGCACCGCCGTCACCGACGCCCTCGGCGTGCTGGAGAGCGGCGGGGTCCTCGGGATCTTCCCCGAGGGCACCAGGGGCGAGGGCGACTTCGCCTCCCTGCGGGCCGGGCTGGCGTACTTCGCGGTGCGCAGCGGGGCGCCGATCGTGCCCGTGGCCGTCCTGGGAAGCACCGAGCGGCGCGGGCGGTTGATATCGGCGCTGCCGCCGCTGCGCAGCCGGGTCGACGTCGTCTTCGGGGACCCCTTCGAGGCCGGTGACGGAAGCGGGCGGCGTACGCGCAAGGCGCTGGACGAGGCGACGGTACGGATCCAGGGGCGGCTGACCGCCCACCTGGACGAGGCCAGGCGCTTCACCGGGCGTTAAGTAAGACTTGAGTAGTGGGCCGCCTGTTCGCGGCCCATCGATGATGCAAAGAGGAACGGACTTCATGAACGACCAGATTCACTCCGACGGCTCGGACCATGAGCACGGAGCACTTGGCGACGCCGAGTACGCGGAGTTCATGGAGCTCGCCGCGGAGGAGGGCTTCGACCTCGAAGAGGTCGAGGGCGCCATCGACGAGGCCGGACACGGGCCGCTGCCCGTTCTCGCCGTCGTCGGCCGCCCCAATGTCGGCAAGTCGACCTTGGTGAACCGGATCATCGGCCGCCGCGAGGCCGTCGTCGAGGACAAGCCCGGCGTCACCCGCGACCGCGTCACCTACGAGGCGGAGTGGGCGGGCCGCCGCTTCAAGGTCGTCGACACCGGCGGCTGGGAGCAGGACGTGCTGGGCATCGACGCCTCCGTCGCCGCCCAGGCCGAGTACGCGATCGAGGCGTCCGACGCGGTCGTCTTCGTGGTCGACTCGACCGTCGGCGCGACCGACACCGACGAGGCCGTCGTCAAGCTGCTCCGCCGGGCCGGCAAGCCGGTCGTGCTCTGCGCCAACAAGGTGGACGGGCAGAGCGGCGAGGCCGACGCCACGGCGCTCTGGTCGCTGGGTCTCGGCGAGCCGCACCCGGTCTCCTCGCTGCACGGCCGCGGCACCGGCGACCTCCTCGACGCCGTGCTCGAAGCGCTCCCGGAGGCCCCGGCGCAGCGCTTCGGCAACGTGGTCGGCGGCCCGCGCCGGATCGCGCTCATCGGCCGCCCGAACGTCGGCAAGTCCTCGCTGCTGAACAAGGTGGCCAACGAGGACCGCGTCGTCGTCAACGAACTCGCGGGCACCACCCGCGACCCGGTCGACGAGCTGATCGAGCTCGGCGGCATCACCTGGAAGTTCATCGACACGGCCGGTATCCGCCGCCGCGTCCACCTCCAGGAGGGCGCCGACTACTACGCCTCGCTGCGCACCGCCGCCGCCGTGGAGAAGGCCGAGGTCGCCGTCGTCCTGATCGACGCCTCCGAGACGGTCAGCGTCCAGGATCAGCGCATCATCACCATGGCCGTGGAGGCCGGGCGTGCCCTGGTCATCGCCTACAACAAGTGGGACAAGCTCGACGAGGAGCGCCGCTACTACCTGGAGCGCGAGATCGAGACGGAGCTGGCGCAGGTCGCGTGGGCCCCGCGGGTCAACGTCTCCGCGTCCACCGGTCGCCACATGGAGAAGCTCGTCCCGGCGATCGAGACCGCGCTGGCCAGCTGGGAGACCCGTATCCCCACCGGTCGGCTGAACGCCTTCCTCGGTGAGATCGTCGCCTCCCACCCGCACCCCGTCCGTGGCGGCAAGCAGCCCCGGATCCTCTTCGGCACCCAGGCGGGCACCAAGCCGCCGCGGTTCGTCCTGTTCTCCTCCGGCTTCCTGGAGCACGGCTACCGCCGGTTCGTCGAGCGCCGACTGCGCGAGGAGTTCGGCTTCGAGGGCACCCCGATCCACATCTCCGTGCGGGTCCGCGAGAAGCGCGGCCGCAAGAAGTAGCACCCCGGCCCGGGAACTCCGGGCCCATGACGGAGCCCCGGGCCCGCCTCTGGTACGAGGCGGGCCCGGGGCTCCGTCATGACAGCGGGGCCGGGGCCCGGGGGGTCAGGTGGATCGCGAACCCGGCGGCAGGGCCGCCGGGCGGGCCCGCCCCGAATGCCGGCCCACCCGCTGCCAGGCGCCGGGGCCGCCGCTCTGCGCACCGGGACCGCCACCGCCGACCCCGCCACCGCCGATCCCACTGGCCCCGCCGGTCATGGCGAGCCCGGTGGAGAACCCGGCGGAGTGACCGGAGTGGCCGCTCGCCGGGAGACGGCTGCCGAAGAGCCCGAGGCCGAAGGCCATGAAGCCGAGGTTCTCCTCACCGCTCCGATCACCCGGCAGCGCCCGGAACGACCGCCGGTACTCGGTGTACAGCGCGTCGTAGATCGGGGTCTGGGACGGACCGGCCGAAGGGTCCTGCGAGGGCCGCATGGCAGGAATCGGGGTCGGGCGCTGGTGGGAGGAGTCGTATGAGTGCACGTACCTGCCAACGACGTCGCTCTCCGTCGGATGCGGGCCCGGCGGAGAAATCGCGGTGCGGCGCCGTCGCCGCGGAAGCTCGCCCGACACGATCAGGTCCCGGCCAGCGGCATCGTGGCGGCGACCAGCAGCCCCTCCGCCGCGGCCTTGTCCAGGGCGTCGCGCATCAGGTCCTCGCGGGGCTGCTGGCCGATCGTCCCGGCGGGGGCGGCGTAGACCAGCACGGTCTGCGACTTGCCCGCCGCCGTGCGCCAGCCCTCGGTGACCTGGAGCGGCGTATGGGCCTGCCACCACGCGACCGGGGCGCCGCCGTCCGTGCCCGGCTGGAGCACGGCGTGCAGCTGGCCCACGGCGAGCAGGATCGACCAGCCGGGCAGCGCGGCGGGCATCTCCTCCATCCGGTGGACCGAGTGGAAGCCCTGCTCCACCAGCAGCTGGAGGAACTCGTCGCCCTGGCTGCCATCCGTGCCCGGCCGGGCGATCGCACCGGTGGGCTCGACGACGAGGGCCGGGTGGAGGTCGCCGTCGATCAGGACGAGGCCGCTGGTGATCCCGAGGACGGCCTGCCCGCCGGGGACGTTCTGCGGTACCGCCGTGCCGCCGCGCTCGTCGCCGGTGATGCTGCGTACCGCGCCCTGCAACTGCTCCTCGGCGACCTGGACGACCTGGGAGGGGATGCACGTCGCATGGGCGAAGGCGAGGACGGCCGTCTCGTCGCCGACGAAGAGCACGGTGCTGGTGCGCTCCTGCTCGGAGTTGCCGGGGGTGCGGCAGGAGGTGCAGTCGTAGCTGCCCGGGGCGCTGTCCCCGGCCAGCAGCCGGTCGGCTTCGGTATCGCCGATCTCGGCGCGTACGTCCTCGCTGACGTCGAGCATGCGCGGCACGGGTGGCTCCTCGAACTCGGTGCGTGCGCCGGGCGGTTCCCGGCTCATGGATATGACAACGGGAGATCCACGGCCGGGGTCACGCGGTAAAGGGAACGTAATCGAACCAACCGGTGCGGAGAGTGAATATCCGGCTCCGAAAGGGGTGTTTGGTCCCTGTTCATGTCGGTTCAGCGGGAGCGCGGTGCGGTCGGTGTGGTCCACTCGCCGACGCGCTCGGGCCCCAATACGGCGACATAGTCGGAAAGTTGACGAGTCTACATTTGGCCGGATCTTGTCGCTCCCGGAGTGAACCGTCCGTCGGCCCGAGCCGTCCTGCCCAGTGCAGCCCGCAGTCGATCAGCCGAACCGGGAGACATCGCGTTACATGCACATTTCCTTCCTGCTCCACAACGCCTACGGGGTCGGGGGCACGATCCGTACGACGTTCAACCTCGCCGGGGAACTGGCCGGGCACCACGACGTCGAGATCGTCTCGGTCTTCCGCCACCGTGACGTGCCGGCGCTGGGGGCTCCCGAGGGGGTGCGCATGAGCCACCTCGTCGATCTCCGGAAGAAGAGCCCCGCGTACGACGGCGACGCTGCCGACTACGCCCGCCCGGCGGCCGTCTTCCCGCGCGGCGACAGCAGGTACCGGCAGTACAGCAGGCTGAGCGACGCACGGATCGCGGAGCATCTGCGCTCCCTGGAGGCGGACGTCGTGGTCGGCACCCGGCCGGGGCTCAACGTGCACATCACCCGGCAGGCCCGCCGCGGCCCGGTCCTGATCGGTCAGGAGCACCTCACCCTCGACAGCCACGGCTACCGGCTCCGCCGCGAGATCGGGCACCGGTACGCCCTGCTCGACGCGATCACCACCGTCACCGAGGCCGACGCCCGCGCCTACCGGGCCGGGTTCAGACTGCCCGGCGTACGGATCGAGGCCATCCCCAACAGCGTGCCCGCCCCGGCCGTCGCCCCGGCCGACGGCGACCGCAAATGGGTGATCGCCGCGGGCCGGCTGCACAAGGTCAAGCGGTACGACCTGCTCGTGCGGGCCTTCGCCGACGTGGTCGCCGTCCGCCCGGACTGGCGGCTGCGCATCTACGGGGCCGGCGACGCCACCGGCGACGAACGGGGCACCCTGCTCGATCTCGTCGCCGAACTCGGCCTGCACGAGCACGTGCTCCTGATGGGCCCGGTCAACCCGCTGGAGGCCGAGTGGCCCAAGGGGTCGATCGCCGCCGTGACCTCGGAACGCGAGTCCTTCGGGATGACCATCGTCGAGGCGATGCGCTGCGGACTGCCGGTCGTCGCCACCGACTGCCCGCACGGCCCCCGCGAGATCATCGACGACGGCACCGACGGCCGCCTGGTGCCCGTGGGGGACCGGGCCGCGGTCACCGACGCCCTCCTCGGCCTGATCCAGGACGACGAGGCGCGCCACCGCGCGGGGCGGGCCGCGCTGGCGGCCTCGCGGCGGTTCGACCCGGCGACGATCGCCGAACGCCACGAACGGCTCTTCACCGAACTCGCCTCGCGCGGTCCGCGCGACCGCTCGCACGGCGCGCTGAGCACCACCCTGCACCGCGCCCGGGGCACCGTACTCGACGGGGCGTACGCCCTGCGCTACAAGGCAGCCGCCGTGATCCGCAAGGGGAAGACCGCATGACCGCCACCACCGGGCGCCGGGCCCCCCGGGCCGACTGCGCCGTGACGTCCGACGGCCGGATCACCTTCGACCTCGACACCCGCGGCGCCGGGCACGGCACCGCGCCCGAACTGCTGCTCCGGCTGCGCGGCGCCAAGGGGCCGGACGCCCGGACGGTACGGCTGCCGCTCGACCCGCTGGACGACGGGCGGCTGCGCGCCGTGCTGCCCGCGGACGCGGAGTACGCCGAGGGCCGCTGGGACGTCCACCTGCGGGGGCCGGACGCGGGCGACGACGGGGCGGTGGCCGTCGAGCCCGGGATCCGGGACCTGCGCCGGCTCGTCGACCCCGACCCCGTCCCGGGGGCCGGGCGCGTCGCGGTCCGCATCCCGTACCCGACGCTCGACGGCCGGCTCGCGGTCCGCTGCTGGCTGCGCGCACCGCACGCCGAGGCCGGGGCGGTGACCCTCGACGGGGCCGCGATGACCGTCCGGGGACGGCTGCACGGGGCGCGGCCGGGGGACGGCGCCCACGTCGAGGCCCGGCAGCCCGGGGCCGGGGGACGGGTGCTCAGGGTGCCGGCCGCCCCCGGCGACGAGGACGGCGCCTTCGCCTTCACGCTCCCGCTGGACCGGCTGGCCGACGGCCCCGTCACCGCCCCGCAGCTCTGGACGCTCTGGCTGCTCCCCGGGACGGCGGAGGGCGGCCCGGACGGGGGTGTACGGATCTCCCGCATCCTCGACGACATCTGGGACCGCAAGAAGATCCACGTCTACCCCGGCCGCAGCGCGGGCCCGGGTGTCCGGGCCACCCCCTGCTACACCACCGACAACGACCTCTGCGTACGGCTCGAACCGGAACCGGCCGCCTGAGCCCGCCGGGACGGGACCGGCTTGCGGACACGGCCTGTCCGCAAGCCCTGGCAGACTCGCCCCATGCTGGAGACCTCGGCACGACTGCTGCGTCTGCTCTCACTGCTCCAGGCCCACCGCGAATGGTCCGGGCCCGATCTCGCCGACCGCCTCGGGGTCACCCCGAGGACGGTCCGGCGCGACGTCGACAAGCTGCGCGAACTGGGCTACCCGGTGCACGCCAGCCCGGGTACCGGCGGCGGCTACCAGCTCGGTGCCGGTGCCCGGCTGCCGCCGCTGCTCCTGGACGACGAGGAGGCCGTCGCCGTCGCGGTCGGTCTGCGCACCGCGGCGGGCCACGGCGTCGAGGGCATCGGCGAGACCTCCGTACGGGCCCTGGGCAAGCTCGAACAGGTGCTGCCGGACCGGCTGAGACGCCGGGTGAACGCGCTGAACACCTTCACCGTGCCGATGCTGCGCGGGCCCGCCGGCCCGGTCGCCGACGCGGGCGTGCTGACCGAACTCGCCGGGGCCTGCCGGGACGCCGAACGGCTGCGCTTCGCGTACCGCGACCACTCCGGCTCCGTCTCCCGGCGCGCCGTCGAGCCGCACCGGCTGGTCTGCACCGAGCGGCGCTGGTACCTCGTCGCCTGGGACCTGGACCGGGCCGACTGGCGTACGTTCCGGGTGGACCGGATCACCCCCACCCCGCCGCACGGCCCGAGGTTCGTCCCCCGTGAGGGCCCCGCCGAGGATCTGGCCGCCTACGTCTCGAAGGGGGTCTCCATCGGGGCGTACCCGGACCGCGCGGTGATCCGGCTGAAGGCGGGGATCGACCGCGCCGCCGAGCGGATCTCGCCGTCGGCCGGAGTGCTGGAGGCGGTCGACGACGACACCTGCCTGCTGCATACCGGGGCGCACGGCGTGGAGGTGCTGATCATCCACGCGATGATGACGGGCTTCGACTTCGAGGTGGCCGAACCCCCGGAGCTGCGGGACGCGATCAGGGGGCTCCGGGACCGGCTCTCCCGGGCCCTGGACTGAGCGCTGCGCGGGCCGCCGCTTCGGTACGAAATATTGTGACCAAAGGATAAGGGTGCCATAAGGAAGCGTGAATTCCCGGCGACCCGGCCCTTTACGGAGGTCATTCGGATCGGAAATTCCCGACACCCGGCACCGGGTATTCCGATCCGATTTCCGACCTTGTACGTGATCGTTCTCCCGCTTGTGTGATTACTGTGTGTCCGATGTCCGGGGAGGGTGTCCGTGCGGGGTGATCCGTACGGCAGGCGTGTCGTGATCCTGTGACACAAGCGTGACCGGCGGGGGATGCGGGGATGCCGGTCGGCGGGGGCGGCTCCGCTACCGTCGCCGGGCGAACCGGCCTACGGTGAAGAGCATGGCACCCATACCGACCCCGCCCGCCCAGCCCGACGACGCCCCCGGGCAGTACGTCGGCCTCGCCGCCGACGCCGCCGAGCGGCGCGCCCGCAGCCGTGGCTGGACCACCGTCAGATCCCTGCCGCCGGGGACGGTCGTCACGATGGAGTTCCGCAGCGGACGGATCAACTTCGAGGTCGACGGCGCCGTCGTCACCCGCTGCTGGCTCGGCTGAGAGGCGTTCGCCCCGGCACATGAGGAAGGCCCCGACCGGAGTCGGGGCCTTCTCGTCGTCCGGGGGCGTACCGGCCCCGGGCGCGGGGGCTCAGCCGCCGGCCACCGGCCGGGCCGGGGTGGTGCCGCCGCGCGGTGTGCGGTCCGCGTGCGGCGGGCGGCGGCTGCCCGCCGGGGTGACCGGAGGCCGTTCCGAGCGCGCCAGATGCGGCGCGTGCGCCCGAGGGCGTCCGCCCGCGCCGCCCGTGGCCACCGGCTCCGGCGCCAGGCTCCGTACGGGGATCTCGCCGCCGTCCTGCTGCGGCAGCGGCACAGCGGTCCGGGGGCCGCCGACCGTGACCGGCGCCGCGGGGGCGGGGGCGGGGGAGGGGCGGCCCAGCCCCAGGAGCTCGCGCTGGGTGAAGATCCAGGCCTCGGCCCGGGTGATCAGCGGCTCCACCCAGGGCAGCCCCAGCATGATCAGCAGCCCGGCGGCCCAGCCCAGCAGGACGTCGCTCAGCCAGTGCGTACCGAGATAGACGGTGGTGAGGCCGACGCCGAGCGAGACGATGGCCGACATCGCCGAGAGATACCGCCGGGCCCTCGGCGTGGTGGCCAGATAGGCGAGGATTCCCCAGGTCACCACCGCGTTCGCGGTGTGCCCGGAGGGAAATATGTCGCCGCCGGCGAAGAGCTCGGCGGAGCCGATCTGGGTCGCGTAGTGCGGACCGAGGCGCCCCAGGCCGATCTTCACCGCGCCGACCGTCACATTGAGCAGCAGCAGCGCGGCGGCCAGCGTCAGCAGCGGCCGCAGCGTGTGCTGCCGCCAGGAGCGCCAGCCGAGCCAGCAGGCGACCATCGTGGCGGTGGGCCCGCGCTGGCCGAGCACGACGTAGTAGTCGAGGAACGCGTGGATCTCCGGCCACTGCTGGTACGGCCGGAACAGCATGACCTTCCAGTCCAGGGTCACCAGCCAGGACGAGACCAGCACGGCCACGACGATGGCGACATAGAACGCCAGCGTCCCGCCGAAGAGGGCGATGCGGTGACGGCTCATCCGCGGCGGCTCTATCTTCGGCGGCTCCGGCTCCCGGTCCAGCCGGGCAAAGATGTCGGTACGCACCCAATCGACGTTACAGCGAGTGAGTGCAGGACCAGGGCGTTCCGGTCTCTTCGTGATGACGATGTGATGTGGAGTATGTCTCAGTGAGGTCTTTATTCCTGACCCGCAAACGGTCCCGGGCGGGGGATGGCGCTATTGATTTCGCACGCATTTCGGAAGGGTGTTTGGCCGCGTGCAGAAAAGAGCAGGAGGTGCCGGTATGAATTTATCCGGCCCTTCGGGGCGGGGGAACGGAACGTGCCGGTCCGGTCACCCGCCGCTCCCGGCGCGGGCCCGGCGGACGCTCCGCGCGGGCGGCCGAGTACCGTCCTGTGCCGGGCGCCGGGGGCGTCCTCGCAGGTCCCGGCGTGGCCCATGCCACATCTCCGGGCCGGAACGGGTATGAGATGGACCACGTGTGGGGGGTCCGAACTCGCGTACGCTGACGGATCACTCGCCCGCCGACGCCGGGCCGTGAGGGGCGGCGAACGGCCGCGCTCCCGGATGGCCCGCCGCGCGCGAGGGACCTTTGGAGGTACATGCATGTCCGGGACGACCAGAGCCCGATTCCGGCTGCGCCCGGCGGCCGACGGTGCCCATCGATGGGTCGTCCTCGTCGTCCTCTGCCTCAGCCTCCTGCTGGTGGCGCTCGACTCGACCGTGCTCCACGTCGCCGTACCCGCCGTCACCGAGGACCTCCGGCCGAACGCGGCCGCCCTGCTCTGGATCGTCGACGCCTATCCGCTGGTCTGCGCCTCGCTCCTGGTCCTCTTCGGCACCCTCGGCGACCGGGTCGGCCGCCGCCGGGTGCTGCTGCTCGGCTACGCGCTCTTCGGGGCCGCCTCCGCGCTCGCCGCGATGGCGGACAGCCCCGCCGTCCTCATCGCGGCACGCGCCCTGCTCGGGGTCGGCGGCGCGATGATCATGCCCGCGACGCTGTCGATCCTCCGCCAGGTCTTTCCCGACCGGCGCGAACGGGCGGTGGCGATCGGCGTCTGGAGCGCGGTCGCGGCGGTGGGCGCCGCCGCCGGCCCCGTCGTCGGGGGCTTCCTCGTCGAGCACTTCTGGTGGGGCTCGGTCTTCCTGATCAACGTTCCGCTGATGGCGCTGGTCCTGCCGGTCGGGCGGCTGCTCCTGCCCGAGTCGCGCGGCAGCCACGACGGCCCCTGGGACGTGCTGGGCGCGCTGATGGCGGCGGCCGGGGTGCTCGGGGTGGTCCTCGGGGTGAAGCGGGTGGGCACCGGCGAGGGGGCGCTGACCCTGGCCGCGCTCGTCCCGCTGCTGGTCGGTGCGGTGCTGCTCGTGGTGTTCGTACGCCGTCAGAAGCGGCGCGCGAATCCGCTCATCGACATCGGGCTGTTCACCCGGCCCGCCTTCTCCACCGCGGTGGGCTGCATCGTCCTCGCCATGCTGGCCCTGGTCGGCCTGGAACTCATAGCCGTGCAGTACCTCCAGCTCGTCCTCGGCCTGAGCCCGCTGGAGACCGGCCTGCGACTGCTGCCGCTCACCTTCGCCGCGATGGCCGCGGGCGCCACCGGCTCGTACACCCTGCGTCTCGTCGGCCCGCGCCGGATGGTCGGCTGGGGCTTCGTGATCACCGCCGTCTCGGTGCTGGTGCTGACCGCGATGGGTCAGCACGACCGGCCCCTCCTGCTCGCGGTGGCCTTCGTCTTCCTCGGCTTCGGGCTCCAGACCACCCTCTTCGGGGCGTACGAGTCCATGCTCAGCGAGGCCCCCGCCGACCGGGCGGGCGGAGCGGCGGCGATCGGCGAGACCTCGTACCAGTTGGGCGCGGGGATGGGGATAGCCCTGCTCGGCAGTGTCATGAACGCCGCCTACGCGCCCGGTCTCTCGAAGCTCGCCGACGACGGTGTCCCGGCCGGGGCCCGGGGCGCGGCCGCCCACTCGCTGGGCGAGGCCTACCAGGTGGCGGACCGGCTGGGCGGGCCGCTGGGTACGGTGCTGCGCTCCACCGCCCGTACCTCCTTCGTCACGGGCCTCCATGTCACGCTGCTGGTCAGCGCCGCCCTGCTGCTGGCCGGGGCGTTCGCCGCGCTGCGGCTGCCGAGGCGGATGGACTCCCCGCCGGTGCCCGGGGAGACGGAGGAACCGGCCGGTGCGAAGGCGGCGTGCGAGGGGCGCGAAACCCCGTCCGAGAGCCCCGGGACCGACCGCCCGCAGCGCTCCCTGCCGCGCCCCCGCCAGGGTCGACCCGCCGGGGCGACCGGCCCTGGACGGGCGGCGCACTGAGCCGTAACGTCGGGGCGAGTTCGTAACTACCACTGCTAGTTTCAGCGTCGCGCGAGCCGCCGGAGGCAGTCGCATGTCCACCACCGAGCCCTCGAAGCTCCCCCCTTTCGACCCCGCCGACCCGCTCGGCATCGACGATCTGTTCGGCGCGGAGGACCTCGCGATCCGCGACACCGTCCGGGGCTGGGCGGCCGACCGGGTCCTGCCGCACATCGCCGAGTGGTACGAGAACGGCGAACTGCCCGGCATCCGCGAACTGGCCCGCGAGCTGGGCTCGCTCGGCGCGCTCGGGATGTCCCTCCAGGGGTACGGCTGCGCGGGCGCCACCGCCGTCCAGTACGGGCTGGCCTGCCTGGAGCTGGAGGCCGCCGACTCGGGGATCCGCTCCCTGGTCTCCGTACAGGGCTCGCTCGCCATGTACGCCATCCACCGCTACGGCTCCGAGGAGCAGCGGCAGCGCTGGCTGCCGGGCATGGCGGCCGGTGAGATCATCGGCTGCTTCGGGCTCACCGAGCCGGACCACGGCTCCGACCCGGCCGGGATGCGGACCCGTGCCCGGCGCGACGGCGGGGACTGGGTGCTCGACGGCCGCAAGATGTGGATCACCAACGGCTCGGTCGCCGGGGTCGCGGTGGTCTGGGCGCAGACCGACGAGGGGATCCGCGGCTTCGCCGTACCGACCGACACCCCGGGCTTCTCGGCGCCGGAGATCAAGCACAAGTGGTCCCTGCGCGCCTCGGTCACCAGCGAGCTGGTCCTCGACGGAGTGCGGCTGCCCGCCGACGCGGTGCTCCCGGGCGTCACCGGTCTGCGCGGTCCGCTCGGCTGCCTCAGCCACGCCCGGTACGGAATCGTCTGGGGCGCCATGGGCGCGGCCCGGGCCAGCTTCGAGGCGGCGGTGGACTACGCGCGCACCAGGGAGCAGTTCGGCCGGCCGATCGGGGGCTTCCAGCTAACCCAGGCCAAGCTCGCGGACATGGCCGTGGAGCTGCACAAGGGCATCCTCCTCGCCCACCACCTGGGGCGGCGGATGGACGCCGGCAGGCTCCGCCCGGAGCAGGTCAGCTTCGGGAAGCTCAACAACGTGCGGGAGGCGATCGAGATCTGCCGTACCGCGCGCACGGTCCTCGGCGCCAACGGGATCTCGCTGGAGTACCCCGTGATGCGCCATGCGACGAATCTGGAGTCGGTGCTCACGTACGAGGGGACCGTGGAGATGCACCAGCTGGTGCTGGGCAAGGCGCTCACCGGCCTGGACGCCTTCCGGTAGGAAGCGGCGCCCCGTCCGCCCCGGGCCGTCCGGCGAGCACCCTGCTCAGCTCTGGTTGAAGAAGCCGTCGGCCGGGCGGCCGGCGGTCTCGGTGACGATCTGGGTGTCGGCCGGGGTCAGCAGGAAGACCCGGGTGGCCACACGCTCGATCGAACCGCGCAGCCCGAAGATCAGTCCGGCGGCGAAGTCGACGACCCGCTTCGCGTCCGTGGGGTCCATGGTCGTGAGGTTGACGATCACGGGAACGCCGTCCCGGAACAGCTCACCGATGGCCCGCGCGTCCCGGAAGCTCTCCGGGGTGACGGTGGCGATCCGACGGTCCGTCTCCTCGGCGGCCTCCGCCGCGACCTGGACCCGGGGGTCCGTCACCCACGCCGGGCCGGTCCCGGTCTGCGCGCCCTCGGCGTACTCGTCGTCGTAGTACCGCTCGTCGTTGTCCTCCACGAGGCCCAGCCAGGCACTTGCCTTGCGCACCGATCCCATGGACGCCTCCTCTCACCGCGGTTCCGTGATGTTCCGCATCTCTTTCGTCTCCCTATGGTCGTCCATGATGCGGATCGTGCGCCAAGTGGATAGTCGGCGCGCAGGGGTTTCGTGACGGTACTGGTGCAGAAGATCTGTCGATTCGTCAGGGTTTCTCCCGCATCGGGAGTCCGAAGGAAAGAAAATATGATGCTTCGGGCCGGACGGGTGATGCCGGGGGCGTACGGGTGGGGGAACGCTCGAATACGATGCCTGTCGCCCGGGCGCACGAGCCCGGCGTACAGGTGAACGACTCCCGGGGGAACGTCGTGTTCGGAATCGTCAGGCCCTGCACCCATCGCTTGTCCGAAGGGCTCAGGACCGAGTGGATGGCACACCTCTGCGGGCTCTGTCTCGCTCTCCGCTCCGACCACGGCCAGTTCGCCCGGATCGTGACGAACTACGACGGGCTGATCGTCTCCGTCCTGACGGAGGCCCAGTCCGAGCGCACCACCGGCTGGCGGCGTACGGCGGGCCCCTGCCCGCTGCGCGCCATGCGCACCGCCCCGGTCGCCCGGGGCGAGGGGGCCCGGCTGGCCGCCGCCGTCTCCCTGGTGCTCGCCTCGGCGAAGGTCCGGGACCATGTCGCGGACGGGGACGGCCTGCTGAGGCGCCGTCCGGTCGCGGCCGCCGCCCGCCGGGTCGCCGCGGGCTGGGACCGCGCCGGTGCCCGCGCCGGAGCCCGGCTCGGCTTCGACACGGCGCTGCTGGTGGACGCCGTCGACCGGCAGACCGGCATCGAGCTGGCCGCCGGCCCCGGCACCCCGCTGCTCACCGTCACCGAGCCCACCGAGACCGCCACCGCGGCCGCCTTCGCCCACACCGCGGTACTCGCCGGGAGGCCGGGGAACGCCGTCCCGCTCGCCGAGGCGGGGCGCCTCTTCGGCCGCCTGGCCCATCTGCTGGACGCCGTGGAGGACCAGGCGGCCGACGCCGCGTCCGGCGCCTGGAACCCGCTCACCGCGACCGGCACCTCGCGCGCCGAGGCGCGACGGCTCTGCGACGACGCCGTGCACGGGGTGCGCCTGGCGCTGCGCGACGCCGAGTTCACCGACGGAAAGCTGGTCCACGTCCTGCTCGCGCACGAGCTGCGCCGGTCGGTGGACCGGGCCTTCGGCACCGAGGCGTGCTCGCACCGGACGGGCGGCGTACTCCTGGACGGGAGCGGCGTGCCGTTGGGAGGCCGGCCGGACGGCTCCTTCGGGCCGCCGCCGGGCAACCCGTACGCGCCCGGCGGACCCGTGAGCCCGCCGCAGCCCCCGCCGGAGCCGCCGCGCGACCGGCGCGGTCTGGTCGCCGGATGCCTGGTCTGGGCGGGGCTGGCCTGCACCTGCCAGATGTGCTGCGGCACGTTCGAGGACCCGTGGACCCGTCAGCGCCGCGAGGGCCTCTGCAGCCAATGCGACTGCGGGGACTGCTGCGAGGGTTGCGACTGCTGCTGCAACTGCGGTGAGTGCTGCGACGGATGCGACTGCTGCGACTGTGGCTGCGACTGCGGTTGACGGAGCCGGACCGGACGGTACGACAGGGCGCGGCGAGGGGAGGGGGAAGCTGCGTCGTGTGCCGAAGGCACGGGGGGAGCGGCACCCGGATGCCGTACGGGGTCCGGGGCCGGGAGGCGCGAAGGCGCGGGGGGTCGGCTCAACAGGAGGCGGACCACACGCGACCGAAGTCGATGTGGGAGCGTTTGACCAGCCGCTGCTGCGCATGCATGGACCCAGTGGAACAGGCATCCGATGAGCCGTCAACCACACCTGGACGAGGGGACCACAGTGTGGACGGGCGTTGACAACCCCCCGTCGTCGGCGCTTGTCTCGGAGCCGGACCGGCGCTGAGGGGCCCGGTCCGCGTTGTGTGACGGCCGAAGGCACCCCGTGTCCGATCTCTGCATCCACGGAGCCTTCCCATGCCCGCGCACACCCCTGCCTCCACCCGTCCCGCGCGCCTCCCGGCCGGTGCCCGGTGAGCGGGACACCGGCACTCGTCGTCATAGGCGCCGGACCGAGCGGTACCGGATTGATCGAGCGCATCGCCGCCAACGCCCCCGACGTGTACGGCGACCACCCGCTGACCATCCACCTCGTCGACCCGCACCCGCCCGGCGGCGGACGGATCTGGCGGCACGGCCAGTCGCCGCTGCTCTGGATGAACTCCCGGGCCGAGGACGTCACCATGTTCACGGACGACACGGTCCGCATGGCGGGGCCGGTCCGCCCCGGACCCGCGCTGCACACCTGGGCCGCCGACGTCCGGAGCGGCCGCGCGGAGCTCCCGGACGGGGCGCGGACCGACACCGGCCTCCGCGACGGGATCGGCACCCTGGTGGACGACGGCTTCCCGGGCCGACGGGTGCAGGGCGCCTATCTGCGCTGGGTGTACGAGCGGGCCGTGGCCGCCCTCCCGCAAGGCGTCACCGTCCACTGGCACCGGGGCAGCGCGGTCCGGGTCTCCGGTTCGCGCGAGGGGCGCCAGCGGGTCTGGCTGGCCGGGCACGGCACCCCGCTCCTCGCCGACGCCGTCGTCCTCGCCGTAGGCCATCTGGAGGCCGAACCCGAGCCGGAGCACGTGGAGTTGGCCGATTTCGCGCGGCGGCACGGGCTTCTCCACCTGCCGCCCGACTTCACCGCCGACACCGACCTGGACGCGGTGCCCGCCGGTGAACCGGTCCTCGTCCGCGGCTTCGGACTCGCCTTCGTCGACCTGATGGTGCTGCTCACCGAGGGGCGCGGCGGACGCCATGCGGACGGCGCGTACCTGCCGTCCGGCCGGGAGCCGGTGCTGTACGTCGGATCGCGCCGGGGCGTCCCGTACCACTCCAAGCTCGGGTACGGATGGCACGGCGAGAAGCCGCCGCTGCCGCGCTTCTTCGGCCCGGACCGGATCGAGGCGCTGCTGAAGGCGGACGGGCCGCTCGACTTCCGGCGTGATGTGTGGCCACATATCGACAAAGAGCTCGGACACGCCCACTACCACCGGCTCTTCACCGCGCACCCCGAACGCACCACGGGCCGCCGGGAGGACTTCGAGGAGCGGTACGCCGCCGCCGAACCGGGCGGGGCCGAACTGGCCGCACTCGTCGCCGCCGCCGTCCCCGACCCCGCCGACCGGCTCGACCTCGACGCGCTCGACCGCCCGCTGCGCGGTGTGCGCCACCCGTCCCACGAGGCCCTCCAGAAGGCGATGCGCGGCTACGTCGCCGCCGACCTGGCGCGCCGTCACGACCCCGCGCACAGCGCGGACCTCGCGGTCTTCCTCGGACTGCTCTCCGTCCACGGGCAGTTGACCCGCCTCGGCGACGTCGGGGACTGGTGGCCCGGGTTCTTCGGCTTCCTCGCCTCCGGCCCGCCCGGACCCCGGCTGCACCAGCTCCTCGCGCTCTCCCGGGCCGGAATCGTACGGTTCCTGGGCGCCGGGACGACCGTCGCCGCCGACGAACGGCGCGGCCTCTTCCTGGCGGGCTCCACCACCGTCCCCGGCCCGCGGACGGCGGCCCGCACCCTGATCGAGGCCCGGCTGCCCCGACCCGCCCTGGAACGCACCCGCAGCCCACTGCTCCAGGAGCTGTACGCCGAGGGGGCCGCCGTCACCGCCGGCGGACTGCTCGCGGTCGACCCCGACACCGGCCACGTGCTGTGGAGCGACGGCCGGCCGCACCGGCGCCGCTTCGCCCTCGGCCCGTACACCAGCGCCCGTACCGGCGCGGTGTTCACCCGGCCGCGCACCGGCGGACCGGCCTTCCGGCAGAACGACGCGACCGCCCGCGCGGCACTCGCCTTCCTGAGGGACCTCGCCTGAGGCGAGCCACGCCACCCGCACGGCCCGGGGCCCGAAACGCCCCGGGCCGCGCTCCCCCGACCCGAGAGGTACGCCCATGCCCCCGACCGCGCCCCTGCACCTCGCCGCCGAGATCGGTGGCCCGCCCCGCTACGACCCGGCGCACTACACCGGCCTCGCCCGGCTCGCCGAGCGCGGCGCCCTCGACTTCGTCACGCTCGGCGACTCCTTCGCCCGGCCGGGCCCCGACGCGCTCGCCGTACTCGCCCGGGTCGCCCCCGCCACCCGCCGGATCGGGCTGGTGCCCACCGTCACCACCACCCACACCGAGCCCTTCCACGTGTCGTCCGCCGTGGCCACCCTGGACTGGGTGAGCCGGGGCCGGGCCGGCTGGCAGGCGGACGTGTCGGCGACGGAGGCCGAGGCCCGGCTGTTCGGCCGCCGCCCGGCGGCGCCCGCCGAGGAGCTGTGGCGCGAGGCGGGGGAGTGCGCCGACGTCGGCGCCCGGCTCTGGGACAGCTGGGAGGACGGCGCCGAGATCCGGTCCGTCGCCACCGGCCGCTTCATCGACCGGGACAAGGTCCACCACATCGATTTCGAGGGCGAGTTCTTCTCCGTCCGGGGTCCGGCGATCGTCCCCCGGCCCCCGCAGGGCCGCCCGGTGACCGTGGTCGACGCGACGGGCGGCCCGGCCCGGGGGACCGCGGCCCGCCACGCCGACGTGGCCCTGATCCGGGCCACCACCCCCGAACGGGCGGCCGAGGCCCGCGCCGAACTGCGCCGCCGCGCCGCCGCGTACGGACGCGACCCCGGAACGCTCCGGGTCCTGGTCGCGCTCACCGTCGACCTGGGCGACGCCGAGAGCGCCCAGGAGCCCGGTCTGGCGAGCGGCCCGCCGCTGGCCGCGGGCGGTTCGTACTACCGGGGCGGCCCGGTGGACCTCGCCGAACTGATCACCCGGTGGCACCGCGCCGAAGCGGCCGACGGCTTCCACCTCACCCCCATCACCCCCGGCCGCGACCTCGAACGGATCGTCAACGGCACCGTGGCCCTGCTCCAGCACCGCGGCCTCTTCCGCACCTTCTACCCCGGCGGCACCCTGCGCGAGCACCTCGGGCTGGCCCGCCCCGCCAACCGGTACGCCACCCGAGGAGACCGGGCATGACCACCGCGCCCCCGCAGATGCATCTCGCCGCCCACTTCCCGGGCGTCAACAACACCACCGTCTGGTCGGACCCCCGTGCCGGGAGCCAGATCGACTTCGCCTCCTTCGAGCACCTGGCCCGCACCGCGGAACGGGGCACGTTCGACTTCTTCTTCCTCGCCGAGGGGCTGCGGCTGCGCGAGCACAAGGGGCGCGTCCACGACCTGGACGTGGTCGGCCGCCCCGACTCCCTCACCGTGCTCTCGGCACTGGCGGCCGTCACCGACCGGATCGGCCTCGCCGCCACCCTCAACGCCACCTTCAACGAGCCCTACGAACTGGCCCGCCGCCTCGCCACCCTCGACCACCTCAGCGAGGGCCGGGCCGCCTGGAACGTGGTCACCTCACCGGACGCCTTCACCGGCGAGAACTTCCGGCGCGGCGGCTACCTCGACCCGGCCGACCGGTACGACCGGGCCGCCGAGTTCGTGGCCACCGCCCGGGAGCTGTGGGACAGCTGGACCCCCGAGGGCACCCCGCGCCCGTTCCGCCACCACGGACGGCACTTCGCCGTCGAGGGCGAGTTCACCGTGCCCCGCTCCCCGCAGGGCCGCCCGGTCGTGATCCAGGCCGGGGACTCCCCGGAGGGCCGGGAGTTCGCCGCGTCCGCCGCCGACGTCGTCTTCACCCGTCACGGCACCCTGGAGGAGGGCCGCGCCTTCTACGCCGACGTCAAGGCCCGGCTGGCGAAGTACGGCCGGTCGCCGGACGAGCTGAAGATCATGCCCGGGGTCACCTTCGTGGTCGGCGACAGCGACGCCGACGCCCAGGAGGAGGCGGCCGAGATCCGCCGTCTCCAGGTCTCCCCGCAGAACGCGATGCTGGCCCTGGAACAGGTCTGGGGCCGCGACCTCTCCGCCTACGACCCCGACGGGCCGCTGCCGGACATCGACCCGGATCCCGAGGCCGCGCTCGCCCGGGGCAGGGTCAGGCACGGCGACCCGCTCGTCGTCGCGGCGCGCTGGCGGGCGCTGGCCGAGGAGAAGGGGCTGTCGATCCGGCAGACCGTCATCGAGACGACGAGCCGTCAGTCCTTCGTCGGCAGCCCCCGCACCGTCGCCGAACAGCTCATCCGGTTCGTCGCCGCCGGGGCCGCCGACGGATTCATCCTCGTCCCCCACCTCACCCCCGGCGGCCTGGACGGATTCGTCGACCGGGTCGTCCCGCTCCTGCGGGAGCGCGGGGCCTTCCGCACCGCGTACACCGGCCCCACGCTGCGGTCGCACCTGCGACTCGCCGAGCCGGTGTGGAAGGGTTGACCCCATGAGCACGGACGCACCGCAGCCGCACGGAGCCGAGCAGGCGGCACAGGACTGGAAGCACTGGCACGAGGAGCGCACCGTCACGGTCGCCGGCCCCTACGGACCCCTCTCCCTCACCGGCACCCACTGGCTCTCCGACCACCCGGAGGGCCGCATCCCCGGGGTACCCGGACAGTGGCGGGAGGACGACGGGGCGGTCCTGCTCAGCGCCTCGGCCGAGGACGGGCTGACCGTCGACGGCGAACCCCTCACCGGCCGGGTCCGCCTCACCGCCGACCGGGGCCCGATCGAGACGTCCCGCGTCGCCCACGGCCACCGCCGACTGGTCGTACTGAGCCGGGAAGGGCTCTGGGCGGTACGCGACTTCGACCCGGACGCCCCCGCGCGGCGCGCCTTCCGGGCCATCGAGGCCACCCCGTACGACCCGCGCTGGGTGTTCCCGGGCACCTTCCGCCCGTACGAGGACGCCCGCACGGTCCGGGTCGAGAACGCCGACGGGGTGGAGCGCGGTCTCGGGCTCGCCGGGGAGGTCGCCTTCGAGGCGGACGGCGCGGAGCACACGCTGCGGGTCGCGGTCGAGCCGGACGGATCGCTCTGGGCCGTCTTCGCCGACGCCACCAGCGGGAACAGCAGCTACCGCTTCCGTTTCCTGCGGCCTGCGGCGCCCGCCGGGGACGGCGGCGTGACGGTCGACCTCAACCGCGCGATGCTGCCGCCGTGCGCCTTCGCGGACCACTTCATCTGCCCCTTCCCACCACCCGGCAACACCCTCTCCCTGGCCGTCGAGGCCGGTGAGCGCAACCGCGTCGACGGCTGACCGCTCGTCACGGGAATTCGGAACGACGGCCCCCGGCGCCCACCTGCGCGGCGGGGGTCGTTCGCCGTCCGAAGGGCGGCCCGGGGCCAACGGGCCCTCTTGCGTGACAAGTTGACGCCTTGAATACTCCCTCGCAGCGCTTGTCAGGAGCACGGCAGGCCCGCGCTGCGGGATCCCGCCGTGCCGACGACTGCGCCTCACGGGTCCGACCACCCCACGGGCGGACCCCCGACTTCCCCACGGGAGGATGAAAAGTGAGGATCAAGCGCACCGCCCCCCTCGGTTCCACCGCCGGACGCACCCGGGCCGTCGCCATCGCCGCGGGCCTCGTCGCCGTCGCCGCCCTGGCCGTCCCCAGCGCCCAGGCCGATTCCCCCACCACCTTCAGCGCCCAGCAGCTCTCCGCCGCGAGCGACGCCGTGCTCGGCGCCGACGTGGCGGGCACCGCCTGGAGCGTCGACCCGACGACCAAGAAGCTCGTGGTCACCGCCGACAGCACGGTCTCCCGGGCCGACATCGCGCGGATCAAGGAGCTCGCCGGTGCCAACGCGGGCGCCCTGAAGATCGAGCGCACGTCCGGCAAGATCAGAAAGCTGATCTCCGGCGGCGACGCGATCTACGCCCCCAGCTGGCGCTGCTCCCTCGGCTTCAACGTCCGCAGCGGCAGCACCTACTACTTCCTGACCGCCGGTCACTGCACCGACGGCAACCCGCCCTGGTACACCAACTCGTCGAGCTCGACCAGCATCGGCCCGACGGTCGGCTCCAGCTTCCCGACCAACGACTACGGCCTGGTCCGGTACGACAACTCCGCGGTCTCCCACGAGGGCACCGTCGGCAGCGTCGACATCACCGGCGCGGCCAACGCCACGGTCGGCATGTCGGTCACCCGCCGCGGTTCGACCACCGGCACCCACAGCGGCTCGGTCACGGGCCTCAACGCCACGGTCAACTACGGCAACGGCGACATCGTCTACGGCATGATCAAGACCAATGTCTGCGCGGAGCCCGGCGACTCCGGCGGCCCGCTCTACTCCGGCTCCAACGCGATCGGCCTCACCTCGGGCGGCAGCGGCAACTGCTCCTCGGGCGGAACCACGTACTTCCAGCCGGTCACCGAGGCGCTGAGCGCCTACGGGGTCAGCATCTACTGACACCCCGGCACCTCCGGTTCCACCCCGTCGAACAGGCGGCCGACCACACGCGGAGCCCTCGTCCGAATGCCGGGCGGGGGCTCCCGCTCGCACCGCGGCATTTGGCATGATGTGGGGCAGGTCGGTCACGCTGGAGCAACGGGGGCGGGCGGTCGCCGTACGGAGACGTCCTCCGGGCCCCCGGCAGAAACCTCAGGGGGTTCGGGTCCGTGAATCGCATCGGAGTGACCGGTCATCGCACCATCCCGGAAGAGGCCCGGGCCCATGTGCTCGCGGGGCTGAGAGCGGCGCTCTGCGGTCTGGAGGGATCCCTGGAGGCGCTCTCCAGCCTGGCGGTGGGGGCCGATCAGCTCTTCGCCGATCTGGCCCTGGCCCGTGGCGCGGACCTCACCGTGGTCATCCCGAGCGGCGACTACGAGGCCTGTTTCGCCGACGAGGCCGAACTCGCCCGCTACCGGGCCCTCAAGGGCCGGGCCGCCCGGGAGGTGCGCCTCGGCTACCCGCACTCCACCGACGAGGCGTACTACGCGGCGGGCACCTACATCGCCGACCACTGCGACCGCCTCCTGGCGGTCTGGGACGGCCGGCCCGCCCGCGGTCTCGGCGGCACGGGCGACATCGTGACGTACGCCCGGAGCCTGGGCCGCCCGGTCACGATCATCTGGCGCGAGGGCGTCGAGCGCGACTGACGGTCCGGCCGGCGGGCCGGACCCGGCCCGCCGTCACATCTGGTGGCGGGCCAGCCAGTCGGTGTGCTGCGGGGAGACGATCCGCTCGGTCTCGAAGACCGCCCCCGGCCACTGGCGCTCCGTCAGCGTCGTCTCCATCGCCACCTGCATGGCCTCCAGGTCCTCCTCCACCAGGGAGTGCGCCGAGATCAGCGGGTGGTGGCGGCGCATCTCGCTCCAGGCGAGGCAGGCGGCCGCCGCCGCCGAGAGCGCGCCCGTCAGGGCGAAGGACTGGGCGGCGGAGAACGTCCTCAGCACCGCGAACACCAGGGCCAGCGCGGTCAGGACGGCGATCGTCGTCGACCAGACCAACGTGGCCCGCCGGGACACCTCCTGCCGCCTGCGGTACCAGTTCCGCTGCTCGATCAACCGGTCCCGTACGTAGGTCTCCTTGCGTACGGTGAACGCCTTCTCCCGCAGTTCGCGCATCGAGTCGGTGATCAGCCCGCCCGAATCGGCCGTCAGGTCCCGGGGGTCGGCCCATCCCACCTTGCGGAGCTCCTGGAGCCCCTCCTCCAGCCGGTTGGCGAACACCGCCTCCGGGTGATGGGTGCCGGTGTCGAACGGGGAGCCGTGCACCGAGTAGCGCCAGCACATCGACTTGATGAACTCAGCGGCCGACCGGTTGAGCTGCCAGTGCGACTTCGCCTTGCGCCGGGCCGAGAGGTACGTCGATATCAAGACACCCAGGTACGCCAACACGCTGACGGAATCGGTGAGTTGAAGCGTGTCAGCTACGGTGAAGTGCCAGGGGAGGGCTGCCGGAACGGCCCCGGCGACCAGTAGGATCAGCTGGAAGCGGGTGGTGTTCACGGCCTCCCGCTGCCGGGCGACGGCGATCTCGTCCGTGTGGTGGAAGAGCGCCGGGAGGTCGGCGTTCCTGAAGACCATGCTCTGGAGCGGCCCGGGAAGCGCCGTCATGTTCACTCCCGTCTGCGGTTATGTCGTCTTTCCCGTGGCGGAATCGATAGTTCCGTTCGATTCCGGGCAGCCGTGTCCGACGCCCTGGTACACGTGCGGCTTACTTCAGTTGCCAACCGAGGGCATGAGAGTAAAGTCGTGCTACCGGACACTGCAATGGTGCAGAAGGCATCGCGGCATTCCTGTCCGGAACCCTTCCATCGGAACGAATCCCCTCAAGGACGGCCGTGAACACCTCTGAATCCTCCGTCTCCTTCGCCGCCGCGAAGAAGAACCGTGTGCCGCTCGCCCAGATCGACGTCCACGGCACCGCCGCGGACCGCAAGCTCGGCCGTGTGCACGTCGCGTCGGCGGCCCGCCGCACCCAGGCGGCCACCTTCAACTCGGCGCTCTGAAAAAACCGCACCATACTTCACGATTCGAGGTCCGAGCCACCCCTTCGGACTGGATAGACTGGTGGAATGACAGGACCCCTGGTCCCTTTTCGTGAAGTTGTTCTCAAGGTCCACAGCAGATGCGATCTTGCCTGTGACCATTGCTATGTCTATGAACATGCAGATCAGAGCTGGCGCACCCGGCCCAAGGCATCTTCCGACGATGTCATCCTCCGGACCGCTCAGCGCTTGGCCGAGCATGCCAAAGCACATGCACTGCCCTCCGTGTCGGTCATCCTTCACGGAGGGGAGCCTCTACTGGCGGGGCCCGCCCGACTGCGGCAGGTCTGCGAAGCTCTGACGTCCGCCCTCGACGGCGTCGCGGAACTCGACCTCCGCATCCATACCAACGGACTCCAGCTCAGTCCCCGGTATCTCGACCTCTTCGACGAATTCGGCGTCAGGGTCGGCATCTCCCTCGACGGCGACAAGGCCGCCAACGACCGGCACCGCCGCTTCGCCGACGGGCGCAGCAGCCACCCGCTGGTCCTCAGGGCCGTGGAGCTGCTCCGGCAGGACCGGTACCGCCATCTGTACCTCGGGCTCCTGTGCACCGTCGACATCGAGAACGACCCCCACGCGGTCCTCGACGCCCTGGTCGAGCTGGAACCACCGCTCATCGACTTCCTGCTCCCGCACGCCACCTGGGACGATCCGCCGCCGCGCCCGGAAGGCGCGACCACCGCCTACGCCGACTGGCTCCTCGCGGTCTTCGACCGCTGGCAGGAGCGGGGGCGTCCGGTGCCGGTGCGGATCTTCTCCTCGGTGCTGTCCACGCTGAGCGGCGGCCCCAGCCTCACCGAGTCCCTGGGGCTCGCCCCCACCGATCTCGTCGTCGTCGAGACCGACGGCCAGCTCGAACAGGTCGACTCGCTCAAGAGCGCCTACGAGGGCGCCGCGGCCACCGGTTTCGACGTCTTCACCCACACCCTCGACGAGGTCGCCTCCCACCCGGGCGTCCGGGCCCGGCAGCTCGGGCTCGCCGGGGTCGGCGAGGCCTGCCGGCGGTGCCCCGTCGTCCGCTCCTGCGGCGGCGGCCTCTACACCCACCGGTACCGCTCCACCGGCCCGTCGGGCCCCTTCGACAACCCGTCCGTGTACTGCGCCGACCTGATGGCCCTGGTGCGCGGCATCGAGGCGCGTACGGCCGCCTCCCTGATCGCCCCCGAGGTGACCGGGCGGGAGGAACTGCCCGGCTCCCAGCGGGACCTCACCCGCATGCTGCTGGCCCGGCTCAACGCCGACCTGGAAGGGCGCGGCGGCGAGCCGTGGGCGCGGGCCTGGGAGCTGGCCGCCGCGATCGAGGCGTCCGACGAGGGCGCCGGCGGTCTCGACGAGGTGCTGGCCCACCCCTACACCCGCACCTGGCTGCTCCATGCGCTGGAGCGGCTCCAGGAGGGGGACGTGTCCGTCGCGCGGCGGCTTCCGGAGTACCTCGCGGTCGCCGCGGTCCGGGCCGGTCTCGATCTCCCCGTGGACGTCGGCCACGCGGACGGCCGGCTGGTGCTGCCCGGGATGGGGGAGTTGCGGATCGAGGGCGCGGGGGAGCGCGGGACGGCGCAGGTGCGCGCCGTCGAGGACGGCTTCCTGGTCCGGTGGGGCGGGCAGGGTTCCGCTCCGGCGGAGCGGCGGGTCACCCGGCCCCGGACGGCCGCCCCCGGCTGGCGGCCGGTGCGTCGGTTCGCGATGCCGGGCGGTGCGCCCGGCCCGGTCTTCGAGCTGGCGCTCGACGACCTCGACCCGTACCGCGACTGCTTCCCCGCCCCGGTCGCCGCGCCCCTCGGGGACCGGGTCGCCGCGGATCTGGTGTTCCGGCTCGGTGAGGCCTGGGTGCTGATCGAGGCGAAGGCGCCCGCGCGGGCCGCGGAGATGGTCCGGAGTCTCACCACCCTCACCCCGCTCACCGGTCTCGCCCCCTCCGAGCCCGCTGTCGGGCGGCACGGATACGGCGCCCTCGGAATCGCGGTGGACGGCGGCGTCGAGGAGCTGGCGTTCGCGCTGCTCCGGGGTTTCCGGCGGGCCGAATTGCGGGCCCTCGCCGACGTCACGGATCTTTACGCGGCGGACGGCTCCTGGGAACATCGGATTCCCTGGCAGGAAGAAACAGTTCCGTTTTCCCGGTTGTTGGCCGAGACCTATGAGCGGATGGCGTTGGGTGTATTCGAGCCACGTTGTCTGGAGGGTGTCGCACAGGCTCTCGATACGCTGGAAGGTGGAGCCGAGCTCACCGTCAGCGGAAAGCGATTGCTGGATCTGATGCGAAAAGAAGTCTGAGGCTCGAATTCCGGTTCGAACGAGGGTGTGGGGGCGCGTGGGACAACTGGGAAGAACGGTCCCAGACCGAATTCGATCAAGGTGAGTCTCGACGCACCGCGGGAACCTATGACTGAAAACCGGCGTTGAATGACCGAACGCCATGGGGGTGGAGCAAGGTCCGCTCCGGAATGATGAATTCGCTCGCATTCGATTCACTTCACGGATGCGGGTGCTCACACAGGACGGGGGTCGTGTTCACGCGATGACGCAGCAGCGAGCGGCGGACCATCGACCGTACTTCTTCTTGAGTTACGCCCATACACCGGGGTACGGCAGTGGCACGGACCCGGACATGTGGGTCGAGCGCCTCTTCAAGGATCTCTGTGACCACGTGCTGGCCATGACGGATCTGCCCGCGGGCGCGCCCGCGGGGTTCATAGACCGCGAAATACGCTCCGGCGAGGGCTGGTCGGAACGGCTCGGCGAGGTGCTCGCCACCTGCCGGGTGTTCGTTCCGCTGTTCTCGCCGCGCTATTTCGCCAGTGAGATGTGCGGCAAGGAGTGGTACGCCTTCGCGCAGCGCGCCATCCACTACCGGGCCCGCTCCAACCAGCCGGCCGAGGCGATCGTCCCGGCGCTCTGGGTGCCCGTCCCGCCGAGCCAGCTCCCGGTGCCCGCCGAACGGCTCCAGTTCAACCACCGTGACTTCGGGGACCGTTACGCCAGCGACGGGCTCTACGGCCTGATCAAGCTGAAGCTGTTCGCCGAGGAGTACGAGCGCGCGGTCTACGAGCTCGCCAAGCGCATCGTCAATGTCGCCGGAACCATCAGGATCGGCACCGGGCGCCCCGTCGACTACCGGCTCGCCCCCAGCGCCTTCGGCCCGCGCAACAGCACGCCCGGCGGCCCCCGCCCCATGCAGGTCACCGTCGCCGCGCCCACCCGGCACGACCTGCCCCCGGGCCGCAGTGCCGACTACTACGGCGACAACCCGCAGGACTGGAACCCCTACCACCCCTCCTCGGCCCGCCCGTTGGCCTACGTCGCGGAGGACCTGGTGCGCTCCCTGAACTACCAGCCGACCATCTCGTCCTTCGACGAGGAGGCCGGGCACGGCGAGGGCAAGCAGCCGCCGAGCAGGCCGGAGATCCTGCTCGTCGACCGCTGGGCCCTCCAGGACGAGGACCGCCGCAGGCGCCTCGCCGCCTTCGACGCGGAGGACCGCCCCTGGGTGACGATGGTCGTGCCGTGGAGCCGCGAGGACCCCCAGAGCATGGCGGCGGAGGCCGAGCTGACCGCGAAACTCGAAGAGACCATGCCGATCAAGATGAGCCAGGGGCGGGCCTTCTGCCGCTCCGCGGCCAAGGGCGTGCCCAGCATGGAGGCGTTCGGCCAGATCCTGCCGCAGGTCGTCGAAGTGGCGGCCCAGCAGTATCTGCGGCACGCGACCGCCTATCCGCCCGCGAGCAGCGGTGGCGGACACACCGAACGGACCCGGCTGATGGGGCCGATGGCGCAGACGAACTACATCCCCGAGACACACGATCCTGCGACGGATGCGGAGGACACGGATGACGGCCGGTCGTGACGGGCGCATCGTCACTTTCTACTCGTACAAGGGCGGCACCGGGCGCACCATGGCCCTGGCCAACACTGCCTGGATACTCGCCGCCAACGGAAAACGGGTGCTGGCCGTCGACTGGGACCTGGAGGCGCCGGGGCTCCACCGCTTCTTCCACCCGTTCCTCGACCCGTCCACCCTCGGTGCCACCACCGGTGTCATCGACCTGATCACCGAGTACGCCTGGGCCGCGACCAGCCCGGTCCAGCGCGCCGACGACTGGCACCGCGACTACGCGCGGATCCAGCCGCACGCCGTCTCGCTCACCCCCGAGGCGCTCGGCTGGGAGTTCCCGCAGGGCGGCACGCTCGACTTCGTCTCCGCCGGACGGCAGAACCGCGAGTACTCCGCGACCGTCTCCACCTTCGACTGGGACAACTTCTACGACCGGCTCGGCGGCGGCCACTTCTTCGACGCGCTCCGCGACGACATGAAGGCCAACTACGACTACGTCCTCATCGACAGCCGCACCGGCCTCAGCGACATCGCCGACATCTGCACCGTCCACCTCCCCGACATCCTCGTCGACTGCTTCACGCTCAGCGACCAGTCCATCGACGGTGCCGCCTCCGTGGCCCGGCAGATCTCCGAGCGCTACACCGGCCGCCCCATCTCGATCTACCCCGTCCCGATGCGCATCGACGAGGGCGAGAAGGAGAAGGCGGACGCCGGACGGGCGCTGGCGCGGCTGAAGTTCGACCGCCTGCCGCGCAACCTGTCCGGGGACGAACTCACCGCCTACTGGGGCGCGGTGGAGATCCCGTACCGCCCCTACTACGCCTACGAGGAGACCCTCGCCACCTTCGGCGACGAGGCCGGCCTCACCAACTCCCTGCTCTCCGCCTTCGAGCGGCTCACCTCCGTCATCACCGACCAGCAGGTCACCGCGATGCCGCCGGTCGGCGAGGAGGCCCGGCTGCGGATCCGGGACGCCTTCACCCGGCGCCGGCCCGCGCTCCCCGCCGACCTCTTCCTCAGCTATGTGGCCGAGAACCGGATGTGGGCCGACTGGATCGAGTCCGTGCTCACCCGCGCCGGGTTCCGCGTCGTCCCGCGCGACGTGTCCGCCGAGCGGAGCGAGGAGACCGCCCCGGCCGGGGAGAACGCCGCACGCACGGTCGTCCTGCTCTCCTCCGCCTACCTCAAGTCCCAGCGCGCGGTGAGCGTCTGGGACCGGGCCGTCGCGGAGGACCCGGGGGGCGGCCGGCGCCATCTGCTGCCGATCAGGGTCGGTGACGTACGGCTGTCCGCCAACTACATCGACCGCAACCCCGTCGACCTCTTCCGGCTCGACGAGGTGCACGCCACCGCCGCGCTGCTGCGCGCCCTGGACCGGCCGGTCCAGCTGACCGACGCGGTGTCGCCCGGCCCGCGCTTCCCCGGCACCGTCCCCAGGATCTGGAACGCCCCGCCGCGCAACCCCGGCTTCACCGGCCGCTCCCTGGTCCTGGAGCGGATGCGCGACCAGCTCGGCGGCGGCATGGCCGTCGTGCTGCCGCAGCCGCAGACCCTGTACGGACTCGGGGGCGTCGGAAAGACCCAGGTGGCCCTGGAGTACGTGCACCGCTTCATGGCCGACTACGACCTGGTCTGGTGGATATCTTCCGAGCAGACCGACGACGTGGTGGCCTCACTGGCCGAGCTCGCGGTCCGGCTGGGCGCCCAGGGCGGCGACGACATGGCGGCGTCCTCCGCGGAGGCGGTGGACCTGCTGCGGCGCGGGGTGCCGTCCGACCGCTGGCTGCTGGTCTTCGACAACGCCGACGACCCGGAACGGCTGCGGCGCTACTTCCCGCAGGGCGGATCCGGACACATCCTGGTCACCTCGCGCAACCAGGCCTGGTCCCAGCACGGTGACGCGCTGCCGGTCGACGTCTTCCTGCGGGAGGAGTCCATCGAGCACCTCCAGCGCCGGGCGCCGGGGCTGAGCATGGAGGACGCGGCCCAGGTGGCCACGGCGGTGGGCGACCTTCCGCTCGCCGTCGAGCAGGCGGCGGCCTGGATCGCGGAGACCGCCACCCCGATCGACGCCTACCTGGAGCAGTTGGCGCAGCAGGCCCCCGAGGTCCTGGCGCTCAACCAGCCGACCGGCTACCCGCTGCCGGTCGCCGCGACCTGGAACATCTCCATCGAACGGCTCAAGGAGCGGTCGCCGGCCGCGGTGCGGCTGCTCCAGCTCTGCGCCTTCTTCGCCCCCGAGCCCATCTCCGGGAACCTGCTGTACAGCAAGGAGATGATCGAGGCGCTGAAGCCGTACGACGCCTCGCTCCAGGAGAAGCTGGTACTGGGCCGGGTCATCCGGGAGATCGGCCGGTTCGCCCTCGCCAAGGTCGACCAGGTCTCCAACTCCATCCAGGTGCACCGGCTCGTCCAGGCGGTCATCCGGGCCCAGCTCACCGAGCAGGAGCAGCGGGACGCCCGGCACGCCGTGCACCGCATCCTCGCGGGCGCCCGGCCCGACGACGACGAGCCGATCGACAACCCGTCCACCTGGCAGCAGTTCGCCACGATCTGGCCGCACCTCGGCCCGTCCGACGCGCGCAACTGCAAGGAGCCCGAGGCCCGCAGGCTGCTGATCGACCGGATCCGCTACCTCTGGAAGCGCGGCGACTTCCGGACCGCCACCACGCTCGGCGAGGAGCTGCGCGACATCTGGCGCGAGACGCTGGGCGAGCGGGACATCCAGTACCTCTACCTCTGCTTCCACCTCGCCAACGTCTACCGCGCGCGTGGCCGCTACGTGGAGGCCAAGGAGCTCGACGAGGTCACCCTGGCGATCCAGCAGGAGGTCCTGGGCCCGGAGCACCCGCACACGTACATGAGCGTCAGCAGCCTGGCGACCGACCTCGGTGTGCTCGGCGACTACACCAGGGCGATCGAGCTGGCGACCGAGGCCACCGAAGGGTTCAACCAGATCTTCTTCGACCGGCACCCCAGGACGCTGGCGGCCTCCAACAACCTGGCGTTCACCCTGCGGTCCATCGGCCAGTACGCACGGGCCAGGGAGATCGACCAGGACGTCTTCGACAAGCGGGTCGAGGTGCTCGGCGCGGAGCACCCCTACAGCCTCTCCTCGGCGATGAACCTCGCCCGTGACCTGCGGGACGTCGGCCGGTACGAGGATTCGGTCAACCTCCTCAGCCGTACGTACGACAGCTACAAGGCCACGCTCGGCCGGGCCTTCCCGGGCACCCTGAGCGCGGCCAAGAGCCTCGCGGTCTCGCTGCGCCGGGCGGGCAGATTCGAGGACGCCCGCAGGCTCACGGTGGCCACCCGCGCCCGGTACCGCGCCAAGTACACGGCCGCCAACCCGGAGTCGCTGGCCTGCGATCTCAACCTGGCGGCCGACCTGTACGCGGCCGGTGAGACGATCGAGGCGAGGGACGCGGCGCAGGAGGTCGTCGACCAGTACATGATCGTGCCGGGGGAGAAGCACCCGTACACCCTGGCGGCCCTGAACAACCTCGGCGTCTACCAGTCGGGGATCGGTGCCTCGGACGAGGCGGTACGGGTCCTGACCCGGGTGGTGGCCTCGATGCGGGAGGTGTACGGGCCGGAGCACCCCAACACGCTGCTCTGTGTGATGAACCTGGCGAACGCGACGGCGGAGCGGGGCGATCTCGAACTGGTCCTGGAGACCGAGGAGAAGGTGGCCGGGCAGCTCCGGAGGGTCCTGGGAGCGCACCATCCGGAGACCCTGGCCATGACGTCGAACATGGCGGTCACGCTCGACGCGATGGGGCGCAAGGACGAGGCCATCCGGGTGCGGTCCGAGACCGTCGAGGAGCTGGCCCGTCAGCTCGGCGACGACCATCCGATGACCAGGATCGCCCGGGACGACGACCGGTTCGAGCGTGAGCTGGAGCCGATGCAGGTGTGAGAGAAGGGGGCGCCCGGCCGCAGGCCGGACGCCCCCTTCCCCCGTCCTCTTCCCTTCCCGCCGCCGCTCAGCAGGCGGCGGGCTCCAGCAGCCAGTTCAGGATCCTGGGCAGGGCGTGCAGCGCGTCGAAGTGCGCGGCGGTGGGCTCCACCACCACGGTGGAGTTCGGGATGCGTTCGGCCAGCCAGCGGGAGTGGCCCACCGGAGAGAACACGTCCTTCTCGCCGTGCCACAGCAGCACCGGTCCCGGGATGTCCGCCGGATCGAACCCCCAGGGGTTGCTGAACGCGAGGGCGTCGTCGATCCAGCCCCACGCGGATGTGCGCAGCCCCTCACGGTAGTTGCGCAGCAGCATGGTGCGGACGCCCGCGTCGTTCACCACCATCCGGTCGGAATCGGTCAGTTCCTGGCGCAGGTCGTCGATGAGCCGGACGGGGTTCTTCCGGATCACCGCGGACCGTGAGATGAACGATTCCGCGAGTCCGTCCGGGTCGGCGGACGCGGTGGAGTAGGCCAGGACGTTGGAGGCCGCCATCCCCTCGAACCAGTCGAGCCCGTCGGCGCCGCGCGGTGCCAGCCCGACCAGCGCGGCGGCCCTCGTCACCCGCTCGGGCATCAGCGCCGCGCAGGCCAGGGCGTGCGGGGCGCCGCCGGACCGGCCCACCACGGCGAATCGTTCCAGCCCGAGGTGGTCCGCGATGGCCCGGACGTCCTGGACGGCGTCGGCGACACAGCGGCCCGGCAGCCGGTCGGAGTCGCCGTACCCCGGCCGGTCGTAGGTGATGAGCTGGGTCTTGCGCTGGTAGAGGACCATGCCGCGCGGAGCCGGCCCGAGGCGGCTGCCCGGCATTCCGTGCATCAGGAAGACCGGTCTGCCCCGCGGGTCCCCGAGCCGTTCCACCACCAGATGCCGCCCGTCCGCCGCGCGCACCCGACTACGCACTTGACGCCTCCTCCGCGTGGTGCAGGCACAGGCGTGCCCGACTTTCCTGCCCGATTCGATGATGGCTCATCAGAGCACTTACCTGACAGGGGTGTTGGGAAACCACGGGCGGGAGGGGAGCTGAGGCGGTAAGGGGGGAGCGCGGTGCCGGGCGACGCTCAGACCGCTCTCGACTCCAAGTGGTAGGTGGTGTCGACCCAGAAGCCGCTCGTGGCCCTGGCCTTGATCTCCAACACGTACTCGCCGGGCGTCAGCGGGGGGAAACCGCCCCACACACCCCATGCGTACCGTTGCGTCAGTCCCGTGCGGAACGGCGCGGAGAATTCGTGGAGCGGCAACGGGACGCCGTTGAGCGAGGCGGTGGCCTCCACCACCGACAGGGACAGCGGCACCCGGGAGTACGACCGGGGGTGCTGCATGTTGAGGACGGGGAAGAAGGCCGGCCGGTCCGAGGGGATCGGGCACCGCCGGACCACCCGGCCGCCGTACGTGCCGGCCAGGAACCAGAGGTCGTCCGGCTGGTTCCAGGCGGCGTGCTCGCCCGTCGTGTCCGCGACCGGGCTGCGGTCGTCGGGCGCCGACAGGGCCCACCGCCACCAGCGCCCCGCGAGTTCCCCGCCCTCCTCCGCGGTCGGTCTCCACCCGTCCCCGGCCCGGCCCGCACCGTTCATGACATCCTCCCCAGGCCACCCCCCTGACCAGGGGGATCGAATCGAACGAGCGGACAGTATCCGGGCCGGTCGGACCGGCCGCACCCGGGTCGGGTGCCACCGGTCCGGGCGTCACCGGGCCGGGGAGGCCGAACCGATGACGACCGTGCGCGCCCAGGCCGGCGGGGTGTTCGGGAAGCGGCCCCGCGGATCGTCCTCGTCCCAGCTCCGGGGGAACAGGCCCACCACCGTCCGGCACGAGGGCCGGGCGTCCGGCCACGGTGTCTGGCCGTCGGTCAGGACCACGACGACGTCGGGCCCCGGCCGCATCCGCAGGGCCCTGGCGAACCCCTTGCGCAGATCCGTGCCCCCGCCGCCGACCAGCGGGATCCCGACGGCCTGGCACAGCGGGTGCGCGACCCCGACGGCGGCGTCGCACGACAGGACCGTGACCAGGTCGCGACGGCCGCCGACTGCACGACAGATCGCGGTGATCTCCAGGAGGGCGCTGCCCAGTTCGCCGTCGCTGACCGAGCCGGACGTGTCGACGATCACCGTGATCCGGGGCGGTCGGCGCCGCAGGCTCGGCAGTACGGCACCGGGCACCCCGGCCGAACGCCGGGACGGCCTGCCGTACGTGTAGTCCTCGCCCGCGCCCGAGCCGGAGACGGCCGAGCGGACCGCCGCGCCCAGCAGCTCCCGCCACGGCTGCGGCGGGTGGAACGCCTCCTCGGCCCACCGCCGCCAGCTCTTCGGCGCGTTCCCGGGATGGCCGGTGATGCCCTGTGCCACCCGGAACCGGACCGCGTCCCGCTCCTGTTCGCTGAGCCCGTGCGCCCCGTCCGGCCCCAGGTCCCACTCCCGCCCCAGCCCGTCCGCACCGCTGCCGCAGTCCAGCCAGGCCAGGCCCGCGGTGTGCGGCCCGAGCCGGAACCGGCGGACGTACTCCTCCATGAGCAGGCCCTCGGGAAGTCCCAGGAAGCCCGGATCGACGGCGTCCTCCGGCGCGAGCAGCCCGTCGCCGTACACGTCGTCGTTGATCTCGCAGTCGGCGGCGATGTTCATCCGCAGCCGTCCCGCGGGGCCGGTCAGCCCGTGGAGCCGGGCGATCCGGTCGCCGCGTCCGGGGTGGTCGCGGAGCAGGTGCGCCACCTCGTGGACCCAGACCCCGGCCAGTTCCTCCACCGGGGTCCGGGCCACGAACCCGGGCGAGACGTAGACCCGCCAGTACCGGTCGACGGCCATCGTCGGCACCCGCCGATCCTCCACCACGTGCAGGGCGAACAGGGCCGTCGCGAGATAGGGCCGGGCCCGGACGGCCTGGAGCCGGGCGGCGAAGAGCTTGTCGAGGTCCAGCGGACGGGGCGGGACGGGGGTCACCGGCCGGCCTTCGCGCCGACGGCCTCCCGGTCGGCGGTGCGGGACGCGGCCCGGTCCGCCCGCCGGGACAGCGACACCACCCCGGCGAGCTGTTCGATCGCGGCCGGTACGTCCCAGTCCTCCTGGCGCAGCGAGGCGAGCGTGGTCGCGGGGACGACCACCACGTCCGGGGCGCCGGTCTCCAGCGCCCGGACCAGGAGCGCCCACGCCGCGTCCCAGCGGGACTGTTCCGGGCGGTTGCGGACCGCCGCCACCACGCCGTCGAGCACGGCCTGGCGCAGATCGCCGCGTTCGGGCAGGACGGCGTTGGCCGGGTCGGCGAGCACCGCCTCGGGGTCGGGCAGGTCCATCCGGTCCAGGCTCGCCAGGAGTTCCAGCCCGGGGCCGTCCCCCACGGTGCCCCGGACCAGGAGGGAGAGCACGTCCCGGGAGGAGCCGGCGGCGGTGGCGAACGCGACCAGGGTGAGCGTCATGTCCCAGCTGCGGGGCGACGGCCAGGGCCCGCCCCGCCGGGTCTCGCCGCTGGGCAGCCGGTGCACGAGCGTCGGGCGGGCGGCGAGCAGCCCGCACACCGCGCGCCGCGCGAAGTCCACCGCCTGCGGAAGCCGTTCGGGATCGAGCCGAGGGAAGACCGCCCGGGGCCAGACGCCGCCGAGACCGCGCACCACGACCTCGTGGTCGTGGGTCCACTGGAGGTGGACGAAGCGGTTGGCCAGCGGTGGGCTCAGCTCCCAGCCGTCGGCCGCCGAGGACCGCGGATTGGCGGCGGCGACGATCCGTACCCCCGGCGGCAGCCGCAGGGCACCGACCCTCCGCTCCAGTACCAGCCGGAGCAGGGCGGCCTGGACGGCGGGCGGGGCGGTGGACAGCTCGTCCAGGAAGAGCAGGCCCCGGCCCGCCCGTACCAGGCGCACCGCCCAGTCCGGCGGGGCCATCGGGACGCCCTGTTCGGCGGGGTCCTCCCCGATGACCGGCAGCCCCGAGAAGTCGGACGGTTCGTGGACGCTGGCGACGACCGTGGTCAGCGGAAGGTCCAGGGACTCGGCGAGCTGGGTGAGGGCGGCGGTCTTGCCGATGCCGGGCTCGCCCCACAGGAGGACGGGCAGGTCGGCGGCGACGGCCAGGGTCAGTGCCTCCAGTTGTTCGTCGGGGCGGGGCTCGGTGGTGGTGTCGCGGAGCAGGGCCGTGAGCTCGCGGGCGATGTCGAGCTGGGAGCCCCGGTCGGGGCCTATCGGGGCGCGGGGCGGGGCGACGGAAGGGTGTGCGGGCATGGCTGATCACCTTTGGGGTCTGTGACGCGTGTGTGGTCTTCGGTTCGGCGGGGAGCCGTGGTGCCGGAGGGGCCGGGGTCAGTTCGCTGCCGTGCGGCGCGGGCGACGGCGGCCGGGGCGGTGGTACGGGGCGCGAGGGGGGCCCTCGGCGAGGCCCGCCCGGTACAGCCCGTACGTGATCCGCCGCCGCGCGGCCGTCTCCAGCTCGTCCCGCAGCTCGCCGCCGCGCAGCACCGCGCCGGGGCCCAGCAGCCCCTCGACGACGGCCAGCGCACCGGTGATGTCGCCGTGGTCCAGGCGTTCGCGTACTCCGGGGAGGCAGTCGGGCCGGCGGTGGGCCTCGTCGATGGCGCGGAGGCAGGGGAGCGGGGTGCCGGTCAGCGCGACCAGCAGCTCCTCCCGGCGGAGCTCGACCGGGTCGTGGTCGAGCGGGGAGAGCACCCCGTCGACCAGGCCGATCCGGTGCAGGGCGCCCCGGCACTCCACGGTGCGCGGTGCCCCGGGCGGGTCCGGACGCCGGGCGGGCGGGGCCGCGGGGCGCCCCGGGAGCAGGGCGGCGAGGACCAGCGGATGCAGCCGGTCGGCCTCGATCGCACCGGTACGGAGCAGGTCGAGGTCGGGCAGCACCCAGGTCGCCGCGTCGGGCAGCACCGGCGGTGTACGGCCGGTGCCGCCCCCCGGGTCCGGGGCGGCGGAGGCGATCCGCGGCACGGGCGGACCGGTGCCGTCCCGTTCCGCGACCAGCTCCAGGAGCAGCCGCTGCCGGGCCCCGAGCCGCACGGCGACCGTCCCGGCGGAGCGGCCCTCGGCCCGGAGCAGGATCTCCGCCTCGGCCGCCCACCGGCCGGTGGCGCAGTGCAGCTCGTCCGGCACCACCGCCCGCACACGGTCCGGAACCGCTTCCGTCACGTCGGTGCCGGAACGGGTCCGCAGCTCACCGGCCCGGCGCGCGTCCCACAGATGGCGGTGCAGGTCGAGCCGGAACCGTGGGTTCGGGCGGGGGTGCGGGTGGCGGCGGGCGTCCGTACCGGGGGCGGCGGAGTCCCACAGTGCGAGGGAGATCCGCTGACCGGCGTCCGCCCAGGCGGGCGGGGTCCGGACCACCAGATGGACCGGGCGCACCGGCCCGGGGCCCCCGGTGGCGTACCGGGCCAGGGAAAGGGTGAGTCCCGGGCGCAGCAGTCCGCGGGGAGCGGCCCTCGGCAGGTGCCAGCGGAGCAGGTCGGGCGCGAGATGGCGGAGGTCGTCCCGGAGCCGGGCGGCGAACTCCCGGCCGTGGACGCGTGCCACGGCGCGCGGGGCGAGGTCGATGTCGATACCCGCGGCGGCGCAGGCCCCCGCCCAGTCGCCGACGCGGCGGCGGGCGGTCGCGGTCTCGATCACGGAGGGCGGAACGGCGAACTCGCGCACGCGCCGCCAGAAGGACAGTCGGGGATCCGTTTCCACGTCAGAAGTGCGCATCAGCACACACCTTGCGTGGTAGGAGCCCCCAATCCGCTGAGGAGGTGAGTAGTCATCGCGGGGCAGCGTAGCTTCCGGGCACCCTGTTCGCCAGCCCCTTTCTTCCCGGGACGGGGCCGAGGGCCGTTCCGGGCGGGGCCGGGCGGGTGTCAGTCGACCGTCGAGCCGAACGGCGGTCGTGCGCCGCTGAGTTCCTCCGGGGTGCGGCGGATGGCGGTCAGAAGGGTGACGGCCGTGCCCACCACCGCCCACGCGGACAGCACCAGCAGCGGGCCGGTGACCGCGTTGCCCCGGAAGTAGGCGATCGAGCGGGCGACCCAGGTGCCCGCCCCGGGTGGCAGGGCGGGGCCGATCGCCCGCCAGAAGTCCGGGACCATCGGCAGCGGGTAGGCGCCGCCCGCGCTCGGGTTGCCCGCGATCACCACGATCAGGACCGCCAGGCCGATGCCGAC
Source organism: Streptomyces sp. NPDC015144 (assembly GCF_043079735.1). NCBI lineage: Bacteria > Bacillati > Actinomycetota > Actinomycetes > Kitasatosporales > Streptomycetaceae > Streptomyces > Streptomyces sp. NPDC015144. The sequence goes on from NZ_JBIBUU010000006.1 coordinate 73,663, forward strand.
GATGCCGGTGAGGGCCTGGAGGGCGAGGGTGATCATGCCGACGGCGAAGACGGTCAGCGCGCCCAGCCCGGACAGCCCCCAGAAGCTCCCGGGCAGGGCGCCGAGGACGGGCCCGACGATGATCGCGCCCCCGATCCCGCCCAGCACGGCATAGAGCGCCATCACGCCCGTGCGGATCACCGCGCGCCGCCGGTTGGCGGGTTTGGCGCCCGCGCTGATCGCCAGGATCGAGGCGCAGAGGTAACCGCCGACGCACCACCCCACCACCAGGTAGAACGACGAGATCCCGCCCGCGTCCTGTACGGAGGCCGGGGCCACGTCCACGGACCGCACGGTGCGCTGCCGGCTCTGGTCGACCTCGGTGAGGATCCTGGTCAGGGCGGTCGACAGCGAGGCGCCGCCGCCGGAGGCGACCAGCACGGTGTCGGTGGTGGACCGGGGGTCGACGATCAGGGCGCCGTCGATCTCGCGGTCGAGGATCCGCGCCCGCGCCTCGGCGGCGTCGGCGACCTCGCGGGGATCGAGCGGGCCGCCGGGGAGGTCCTTCAGTTCGGTGACGAGCCGGGCGGACATCTGCCGGGGGGCGACCACACCGAACGGCACGTCCGTCGGGGTCGGGCGGTGCAGGGCGCCGACGTAGGACGCGATGAACAGCAGTTGCAGCGCGAGCACACCGATGACGAGCAGCGCGGCCCGCGGTGTGACGGCGTTCTTCACCTCGTCAGCGAACGTCATGTCCCCACGCTGGAGGGTGCCGTCCGATCGTGCAGGCGGGGCGGGGCCGAACGGCTGAGCGCCCCGTCGGTCCGGGTACGGGGCGGCCCCGGACGGATCCGTCCGGGGCCTGTGCGACAGTCGCCTCCGACAAGAAAAATTCAGATGAAGATTGATGAAATCAAGTTTTCATCGTTGCCACATAAGAAAACTCAAGGTAAGAATGAGTGGTCGGTGTGGCGCGGAGGAGTGAGGGAGTCGGGATGGACTGGCAGGAGCTGACGGACCTGACACAGGGTCGGCCCTTCGTGGTCGAGCGGGTCCGTCTCGCCGACAACGGCGTCGCGATCGAGGGGGACTTCGAGCCGCCCCAGCTGGCCCGGCTCGGAGTCGACGATCAGGTGTTCGTCGCCGCGTTCGTCCGGGCGCACGGCTCGATCAAGGAGATGGAGCGGATCTTCGGAGTCAGCTATCCGACGGTCAAGTCCCGGCTGAACCGGATCGCCGGGCAGCTCGACTTCGTCGACACCGACCCGGCACCCACCGGTGCCGCCGAGGTCGTCGACCGGCTGCAGCGCGGGGAGATCAGCGCCCGGGAGGCGCTGGACGAGCTGGAGCGGTCCCGGTGATCCCGCAGCTGGTGACGGTGGGTCTGCGCCGCTCCGACGGCCGCCGCCGACGACTGTACGTACCCGTCCTGCCGGTGGTGCTGCTGCTGGCGCCCCTGCTCCTGCTCGCCGCGGTGGCCGCGCTGGTCGGCTGCCTCGTCCTCCGGGTGAGCCCGGTGGGGGCGCTGCTCGGCGCCGGGCGGCTGCTGTGGGCGCTCCCCGGCACCCGGTTCGAGATCGAACAGGGCCGCGCGGCCCTGCTGGTGACCATCAGATGACACGGAAGAACGAAGGGGCAGTCATGGACGAGCAACGCCGCCAGGTCCTGCGGATGCTGGCCGACGGAAAGATCACCGCGGACGAGGCCGAGCGGCTGATCGACGCCCTCGAACGGGACCTGCCCCGGGAGCGCCAGGAGACCGCCTCCCGGCAGGGGAACCGGCGCAGGTACCTGCGCGTGATGGTGGTGGACGCGGCGGACACCGCCGGGGAGGGGCCGAGCCGGGTCGACATACGGGTGCCGCTCCAACTGCTGCGCGCCGGGGTCCGGCTCACGAGCCTGCTCCCGCCGAGGGCGGTCGCCCGGGCCAACGAGGAACTGCGCAGGTCCGGTGTGCCGATCGATCTCGCAGAGCTCAAGCCGAAGGATCTGGAGGAGCTCGTCGACCAGCTCGACGAGGTCAGTGTGGACGTCGAGGACCCCGAGGCGAAGGTGCGAATCTTCTGCGAGTGACGTGCGGCCGTACCGCCCCCGGAGCCGACGGAACGGCCCGTGCGGTCGGTCCCGGGGCGGTTGGTACGCCGTACGGACGGGCTCGGCGCGGCCCGCATTTTTTACCGACGCGTAACTTCCCACGCCACCCTACCCGCGCGTAATTTGGCTCGGAAGCACCACGGAACCAGCGTCAGATCTTGTGGTCCGGGCCGCAGGGCGTACAGACATCGCAACCTCCCCAAAGCCGCAAGGAGACCACACGATGCTGCCCCGGAAACGTGCGCCGCGCACCCCACGTACGCGAAGGACCCTCGCCGCACTGCTCCTCGCCGTCGCCGCTGTCGCCACCCCCACCGCCGCTGCCGCCGCGGCCACCCCCACCGCCACGGCCCCCTCGCGCGGCTGGAACGACTACTCCTGCAAGCCCTCCGCGGCCCACCCGCGCCCCGTCGTCCTCGTCCACGGCACCTTCGGGAACTCGGTCGACAACTGGCTGGTCCTCGCCCCCTATCTCGTGAACCGGGGCTACTGCGTCTTCTCGCTGGACTACGGACAACTGCCCGGTGTACCGGTCTTCAACGGCCTCGGCCCGGTCGACAAGTCGGCCGGACAGCTCGCCGTCTTCGTCGACAAGGTGCTCGCCTCCACCGGCGCGGCCAAGGCGGACCTGGTGGGCCACTCGCAGGGCGGCATGATGCCGAACTACTACCTGAAGTTCCTCGGCGGCGCCGCCAAGGTCAACGCCATGGTCGGGATCGCCCCCGACAACCACGGCACCACCCTGCTCGGCCTGACGAAGCTGCTCCCGTACTTCCCCGGGGCCGAGGACCTGCTGAACGCCAACACCCCCGGTCTCGCCGACCAGGTGGCGGGCTCCCCGTTCATCAAGAAGCTCAACTCCCTCCCGGACACCGTGCCCGGGGTGCGCTACACCGTCATCGCGACCCGGTACGACGAGGTCGTGACCCCGTACCGCAGCCAGTTCCTGGACGGACCCGACGTGCGCAACGTCCTGCTCCAGGACCTCTGCCCGGTCGACCTCTCCGAGCACGTGGCGATCGGCACCGTCGACCGGATCGCGTACCACGAAGTCGCCAACGCCCTCGATCCGGCGCACGCCACCCCCACCACCTGTGCCTCCGCCGTCGGATGACGGCAACGCCGGTGCGGGGGAACGGGCTTCCCCGCACCGGCGTGCGCCGCATCGGAGGGCGCGGCAGGCGGTGGTGACTGGCACGATCGACGCATGACGACCATCGACTGGGACTCCGCGGCAGACTCCTTCGACGAGGAACCCGACCACGGGCTGCTCGACCCGGTGGTCCGGGACGCCTGGGCGCGGCGGCTGGAGAGCTGGCTGCCCGGCGGCCGCTCCGACATCCTCGACCTGGGCTGCGGGACCGGCAGCCTGGCCCTGCTCGCCACGGACCAGGGCCACCGGGTCACCGCCGTCGACCGCTCCCCGCGCATGGCCGAGCTGGCGCGGGCCAAGCTCGCCGGCACGGACACCGAGGTGCACGTCGGCGACGCGGCCCGCCCGCCCGTGGGCGGCCAGCGGTTCGACGTGATCATGGTCAGACATGTGATGTGGCTGCTGCCCGACCCGGAGGCGGTGCTGCGGCACTGGTTCGCCCTGCTGCGGCCCGGCGGCCGGCTGATCCTGATCGAAGGCGTCTGGGGCGGGGTCGGCCTCTCCGCCGAGCGGCTGACCGGGCTCCTCGCGTCCTGCACCGAACGCGTCCACCACGAGCCGCTCTCCGACGACCCGCACCTGTGGGGCAAGCGGGTCGACGACGAGCGGTACGCCCTGGTGGCCCGCGCCCAGCCGCCGCACCGGCACACCGAGGTCGTCGACGTCCATCTGATCCTGCGCCGGGGCCCCGAGGTGCTGCTCGCCCGCCGCGCCGGCACGGGATACGCGGACGGGCTGCTGCACGCCCCGTCCGGGCACGTCGAGGACGGCGAGGACGTCCGCGAGGCGATGATCCGCGAGGCCGCCGAGGAGATCGGGGTGGAGCTGGGGCCCGAGGAGCTGCGGGTCGCCCTGGTCATGCAGCACCGGGGGCCGGGCGGCGCGCCCCGCACCGGCTGGTTCTTCGAGGCGGAGTACGACCCCGCCCGGCCGCCGGACAACCGTGAGCCGGACAAGTGCTCCGAGCTGGGCTGGTTCCCGCTGCACGCCCTCCCGGACGACATGGTCGCCTACTGCCGGGCGGGGCTCGACGGCTACCGGGCGGGCGAGCACTTCCTGATCCACTGGCACGAGGACGGCGACCCCGTGGCGTACCGGCCGGACGGCGTCCGCCGGGCCGTTCCGCTGCCGGTCGGCGGCGCGGGCAGCGGCGCGGTGCACCACATCGAGCTGTGGGTGCCCGACCTGGGGGCGGCCGTACGGAGCTGGGGCTGGCTCCTCGGCGAGCTGGGCCATGTCCCGTACCAGCACTGGGAGAACGGGCGGAGCTGGCGGCGCGGCGAGAGCTATGTGGTGGTCGAGCGGTCGCCAGACCTGGTGCCCGGCCCGCACGACCGCCACCGTCCCGGCCTCAACCACCTCGCCTTCCACGTCCGGGACCGGGCCGCCCTCGACGCCCTGGTGGCCGGGGCCCCGGAGCACGGCTGGCGGCCGCTCTTCGCCGACCGCTACCCGCACGCGGGCGGCGAGGAGCACACCGCCGCCTACCTGGAGGACGCCGCAGGGTACGAGGTCGAACTGGTCGCCGGGGCCCGCAGCCCCCGCCCGGCCCCCGAGGAACCGGCACCGTACGCCGACGCCTGGGCCCGGCGCAGGGACTGAACGGCGCAGGGACTGAACGGCGCCGGAACCGGACGGGGTTGGGACCGGACGGGGTCTCGGCGCCGAGGGGTGGGCGAGGCCGGTCAGCCGTCGCCCGCGGCGGGGGTGCGGCCGGTCGTGAAGTACGGCGACCGGTGGTGCCAGCGGGCCCACGCGGCCGCCACCAGCCCGGAGCCGATCATCAGGACCGGGACGAGCAGGGCGAACCAGCCGTTGTCGGCGGAGACCTCGAAGTGGTCGGTGGACCGGTAGAAGGTCCAGGCGAGGTAGCCGCCGGTGGCGAGCAGCGCGAGCGCGCCCAGCACCGGACCGACGACGGCGCGCAGGGCCTCCAGCGGTGCGGAGCGCAGCAGATGGCGGAAGCGCACCGCGGCGGCCGCGGCGGTGAGGGCGTAGTACAGGGCGACGACGATGCCGATCGCGTTGACCGAGGCGAAGATCAGGTCGTTGACGGTGGGGATGATCAGCGCCAGCGCGGCGAGGGCCAGGGCGATCGCGGTGATCAGCAGGGTGCCGGCGGCAGGTGTGCCGTGCCTGGGGTGCAGCCGGGTCCAGACGGGGCCGAGCACACCGTCGCGGCCCATCGCGTACATCCCCCGGGCGGTCGGGATGACCGACGCCTGGAGCGAGGCCACGGCGGAGAACATCAGGGCGATGAGCGGGAGGGCGGCCAGCGGCTGTTCGGCGAGCTTCGTACCGAAGTAGGCCAGCCCCTGCGCGCCGTTGTCGGCCAGTTCGTCCAGCGGCAGGACGCGCTGGAAGGCGGTGCCGGCGAGCAGGAAGAGGAGCAGCATGACGGTGAGCGCGATGAACCCGCCGCGCGAGGCGTCCCTCGGGTCGCCGACCTCCTCGCCGACGCTGAAGACCGACTCGAAGCCCCAGTAGCAGAAGACCGCGAGCACCATCCCCTGGGCGAGGGCCGCCGCCGAGGGGATGTCGAAGGGGTTGAACCACTGCAAGGAGAAGGGCTGGTCACCGGCGAACAGCCCGTAGCCGCAGAAGGCGAGCAGCACCCCGTACTCGAAGACCAGCAGGTACTTCTGGAGCCGCGCCGCGAGGTCCAGTCCGCGGACGGCCACCAGCGCGGCGGCGATCAGGACGGCCATGCCGAGCAGGGTGGACTGGAAGGTGGAGTTCGCGTCGAGGTCCAGTCCGGCGACGCGGTGGAGCCCGGCCTGGCCCAGCAGTTGGATGACCGCCGAGCCGGTGACCGTGGTCGTGTAGGCCATGAACACGATGGTGCCGACGACGTTGACCCAGCCGACCAGGAAGCCCAGCCAGGGGCTGAGGACGCGGCCGACCCACTGGTAGCTGCTGCCCGCGCTCGGCTCGACGCGGTTGAGCCGGCCGTAGCCGCCCGCGATGCCGAGCACGGGCAGGAAGGCGAGCAGCATGATGGCCGGGAGATGGAGGCCGACGATGGCCGCCATCAGACCGAGGCCGATTCCGATGCTGCTGGTGGCCGCGGTGCTCGACGCGGCGAGGACGATGCCGTCCACGACGCCGATGGACTGGCGCATGGCCGCCCGGGGGGCCTGGTCGCCAGGGTCTGGCGTGATTCTCGCGTTCTTCACTGATGCCGCCAATGAACGTCGCCTTGCTCGGGAGGAGGGCTCACGGAAGGCCGGGCCCGGTGACGGGCCCGGGGGATGGAGCCCGGGGGAGAGGTGGCCGGAGAGCCCGGCTGGCACGTCATGAAACTCCCGTCCCCGTTACACGTCAATGGTGTTGTCGTAAGAGGGGGGAGGAGTACGCGCGGGGGCCCGGGGGAGGCGAAGCGTTACGTCAACGCGGTTGACTTCGGGACGGAGGTGGAGTTCTGATGGCGGCGGCTACCGGGTACGGATCGCCTCCCGAGCCGGACGGCGGGCGGGGCGGCGCGGCCCCGGCTCAGGGGGCACAAGGAGCTCAAGAGGCTCAAGGATCCCAAGGGGATCGACCGGCCCGGGCCGGCTCCGGAAGGCGACCCGCGCCGCGTCCTCAGGCCAGCAGCGCCGCGAGCTTCCCGGCGCGGGCCAGGCGCTCCAGTTCGTCCAGCGCGGCCACCGCGGCGTCGGCCGCCGCCGGATCGCGCCCGGCCAACCCGCTCTCGGCGAACTCGTCCTCGTCCAGCCGCAGGACGGACGAGCCGTCGGCCGACACCCACAGGTCGAGGTCCAGGTCCTCCACCCGCAGCTCCCCGTCCCGCAGCACCGCGGGGCGGGTGATGTCGCAGTACCAGCCCTTGAGCACGCCCGCGCCCGTGCGGACCTCCTTCACCGCGAACCAGCGGTCCCGCCAGTAGTGCTCGGTGAACACGTCGCCCGGCTCGAAGCGGACGAAGCCGAAGTCCCGCACCCCCGGCGCCGCCCACGGCGCGCGCACCGTGATCCGGGTACCGTCGTCGCGGACCGGCTCCGCCGGGTACCTGATCTTGGTCCGCCCGGCCTTCACCAGGGCGACGACCAGCGCGGACTCAGCCGAGCCTGCGGACATGGCGCACCTCCGTGGCGCAGATCCGGTAGCCGAACCAGCGGTTGATCGCCAGCATCGGGCCGTTGCCCGCGTCGTTCCCGGTGTACGCGTCCGTGTAGCCGGCGGCGCGCGCCCGGTGCAGCGAGTCGTTCTTGACGAGCTTGGCCAGGCCGCGGCCGCGGTGGGCACGGCGGGTGCCGGTCATCCCCGACATGTACCGGGTTCGCCCGTCGGTCTCGGCGGCGCTGAAGGCCACCACCTCGCCGTCCACCACCGCCACCGAGGTCAGCTCGTGGTCGAGTCCCGGGCTGCGCCAGGTGTGGTTCAGCCAGTCCTCGTAGTCCGACAGCACGGCCGGGGTGTCGGACGGTTCGTCGGCCGTGGTCTCGGCGTCCGCCTCGAAGAGCGGACGGGGGTCGTCCGCGAAGTCCGCGGCGGTCCGCAGCTCGACCCCGGCCGGGACCTCCTGGCGGGGCGGCAGCGGACCGCCCGCCAGGTCGAGGTGGAGGAAGTGGGCCGGACGGCTCGGCGTGTAGCCGCGCTTCTCGGCGAAGGCCCGGTCCGAGGGGGTGTCGAGCACCCAGGCGTGGACCGAGACCGCGCCCTCCCGGGCCAGATGCTCCTCGGCGGTGCGCAGCAGCAGCCCGCCCGCGCCGCGCCCGGTGCGTTCCGGGTGCGTGTACGTGTTGCAGAATCCCTGGCCGGGTTCGGGGCTGTCGTGGGCGAGGCCGGTCTGCGCCGTCCCGATCACCTCCCCGTCCTCCTCCGCGACCAGCAGCCGGTAGCGCTTGTCCGGGTGGGCCGAGGCCAGGTCGAAGGCGACGCGCTCGGGCGTCGTCACGATGAAGGGGAGAGCGGCCCGCCGGACCCGTACCCAGTCCTCCGCGTCGGTGGGAAGAAAATCGCGAACGATGACAGTCATGCGCCGGACGGTACGGGGAGGAATCCATCGGCGCCCTCGAATTTTTCCGGTGGCGGGGCGGAGGTGAGGGACAATCAGGAGGTGACCCTGAAGATCGTTCTTGACCCCGACGCCGGTATCGCCCCGTACGAGCAACTGCGCACGCGGATCTCCGAACTGGCCCGCTCCGGCGAGCTGCCCGTCGGCTTCAGACTGCCGACGGTACGCGGCTTCGCCGAGGAGCTGGGCCTCGCCGCCAACACCGTCGCCAAGGCGTACCGTGCCCTGGAGGCCGACGGGGTGATCGAGACCCGGGGCCGCAACGGCACCTTCGTCGCCGCCGCCGGTGACGCGGCGGACCGCCACGCGGCCTCCGCCGCCCGGGCCTACGCGGAACAGGCGCGGCGGCTCGGCCTCTCCCACGAGGAGGCGCTGTCCCTGGCCCGGGACGCGCTGCGGGCGGCGTACGACCCGGAGTGAGCCTGGGCGTGCCGGACGCGCTCCGGGGGCGGGCTCAGAGGTACAGGCCCGCGTCGGCCCCGGAGTCCTGCCGGGGCACCGAGGCGGGGCCGCCGCCGCGCCGTAGCGCGTACAGCTCGGCCAGCGTCGCGCCCTCGCGGCCGATCTCGTCCTCCGCGCCCAGCCAGCCCACCGCCTCCTCGCGGGTCAGCCGGCCCACCTCGATCCTGGCGAGGCAGCGGCCGGGCCGGACCACGGCCGGGTGGAGCCGCTCCAGGTCCTCGTTGGTGGTGACGCCCACCAGGACGTTGCGGCCCTGCCCGAGCAGCCCGTCGGTGAGGTTCAGCAGCCGGGACAGGGCCTGGCCCGCGGCGTGCTTGGCCTCGCCGCGGATCAGCTCGTCGCAGTCCTCCAGGAGGAGCAGCCGCCAGCGGCCCTTGGCCGTGCCGTCGTCCTCGCCGATCGCGATGTCCATCAAGTAGCCGACGTCGTTGAAAAGCCGCTCCGGATCGAGTACGCAGTCGACCTGGCACCAGTCCTGCCAGGAGCGGGCCAGCGTGCGCAGGGCGGAGGTCTTGCCGGTGCCCGGCGGGCCGTGCAGCAGGAGCAGCCGGCCCGAGATGTCGTCCGGGGTGACCTTCATCAGCCGGTCCATGGCGGTGGCCACCGGCGCCGTGTAGTTGCCCCGGACCTCGTCCCAGGTGCCGGCGTTGATCTGCCGGGTGGTGCGGTGCGGGCCGCGGCGCGGGGAGACGTACCAGAAGCCCATCGTCACGCTCTCGGGCTGCGGTTCGGGCTCGTCCACGGCCTTGTCGGTGGCCTGGTCGAGGATCTTCCGGGCCAGCTCGGGGGTGGTGGCGGTGACCGTGACGTCGGCGCCCCGGTTCCACCGCGAGACGAGCAGGGTCCAGCCGTCGCCCTCGGCGAGCGTGGCACTGCGGTCGTCGTCGCGGGCGGTGCGGAGCACCGAGGCGTCCGGGGGCAGCAGGCTCGCGCCCTTCCTGACGCGCTCCAGGGTGGTGTTGTGCGAGTGCGGCTGCTCGCCGTTGGCGAAGCGGCCGAGGAACAGCGCGTCGACCACGTCCAACGGGGAATCGCTGTCGTCGACGGTGAGCCGGATCGGCAGCGCGGACTCGGGGTTGGCGGACATGGCCCCATGATCGGCCACCGGGGGGTCCGGCGCACCAGGGTTTCGTGTCGTTTCCTCCCGGCCGACGGCGCGCGAGGAGCACATACGGGTCCGAAGAGCCGCCCGGCGCATGTGAATTGATGGAGCGAACTTGGCATGCACACTTCCGGTGAGGGGGACGGGACTGCTACCACGTACTCGTGTAGACCGGGCGGATGTCTCCCGGTCGGTCCCTGGGAGGTCCCATGAAGCTGTCCAGACTCGCGGCGTTCTCGTCCTCGCTGCTGCTCGGCGCCGTGCTCGCGCTGACCGGCGCCGCCACCGCGAGTGCCGCGACGTCCGTCCAGGGCGTCGACTACGTCGCCCTCGGCGACTCGTACTCCTCCGGTGTCGGCTCGGGCAGCTACGACAGTGCCAGCGGCAGCTGCAAGCGCAGCAGCAAGGCGTACCCCGCCCTCTGGGCCGCGGCCAACGCTCCCGCCTCGTTCTCCTTCGTCGCCTGCTCCGGCGCCCGGACCGGCGATGTGAAGTCCGGTCAGCTCGGCCCGCTCAGCTCCGCGACCGATCTGGTGTCGATCTCCATCGGGGGCAACGACGCCGGCTTCGCCGACGTCATGACGACCTGTGTGCTCCAGTCCGAGGCCACCTGTCTCAGCCGGGTCAACACCGCCCGCAGCTTCGTCGACACCACCCTGCCCGGCAACCTCGACTCGGTGTACTCGGCGATCCGCGCCAAGGCGCCGTCCGCCCGGGTCGTCGTCCTCGGCTACCCGCGCTTCTACCAGATCGGCGGCAGCTGCGTCGTCGGCCTGAGCGACAAGGTGCGCACCGCGATCAACTCGGCGTCGGACTACCTCAACGCGGCCACCGCCAAGCGCGCCGCCAACTACGGCTTCACCTTCGTCGACGTCGCGGGGAAGTTCAGCGGCCACGAGATCTGCTCCGGGAGCGCCTGGCTGCACAGCGTCAACTGGCTGAACATCGGCGAGTCCTACCACCCCACCGCCACCGGCCAGGCCAGCGGCTATCTGCCCGCCTTCAAGTCGGCTGCCTGATCCGCCCGACGGACGAGGGCCCCGTGGGTCGCGGGCCCTTGTCCGTCGCTCCGAACAGGTGTGGACGGGCGGCCGGAATGGTGTCATCCGTTTCCGTTCCGTCCGGACCGCCCGGAAATCGGGTGGATCCCTGAACGGGGGTCAACCTCCGTATGCGTGTGCGTAATCCCGCCACCGGGATGCGCAGGTGTCGGCGCGGGACGATAGGGTTAACCTGCCCGGGTCGGGTGCCCTCGTACGGGTGGGGAGTGACATGGAACAGATAGCGATGCGGAGCAGGCCGCGTGTGCCTGCCATCACCTGCGGGAGCGGTGCGACGAGTTCGCGCCTCGACCGCCATCTCGCGGTGCTCGGCGGCCCCGCCGTGCCGCAGCGGGAGGCCGCGGAGGCGACGTTGCTGATGCGCGAGCTCACCTCGCGCGACGCCGCCCACCACCACCGGAGCAAGAGCGCGCGGGTCTCGCTCTTCGCGCCGCTGCGGCGGCTGCGGCGTTCGCTCTTCGGCAGCCGCCACTGACCCGACGTCCCGTCACGCCCGTCTGCTGGTGGTCCACCGACCCCGGCGCCGCGCTGCCGTCCGCCCTCCCGTCATCCCCGGGGCGCACGGCAGCGTTTCGCTGTGTTCGGGGGCGCGGTACAGCGCAACCGAAGCGCTCCTAGACTGTGTGTATGTCCGAAAAGCGAGGCGGGCGACTGAGCCCCGGTGAACGGCGGGCCCAGTTGGTCGCCATCGGCCGGGACATGCTCGCCGAGCTGACGCTGGACGAGCTCTCCACGGACGAGGTGGCGCGACGGGCGGGCATCTCGCGCGGGCTGCTCTTCCACTACTTCGACTCCAAGCGCGACTTCTACCGCGCCGTGGTGCAGCGGGAGTGCGACGCGTTCGTCGCCGCTACGGAACCGGATCCCTCGCTCGGACCGGTCGCCTGGCTCCGGGCGTTCATCGCCGGCTTCGTGCGGTACGTGCTGGAGCACCGCCGGGTCCACCTCGCCCTGGTGCGGGGCGCCGCGGGCGGCCACCCCGCGGTGGAGGACATCGTCGACGGGGCCAGGGCAGCCCTCGCCCGGAGGGTGGCGGAGGGGCGGCGTCGGCTCGGCCTGCCCGACTCGCCGCGGCTGGCCGTCGCCGCCCGCGCCTGGACGGCGTTCGCGGAGGAGGCCGTGATCAGCTGGCCGCGCGAGGACCCGGACGCGGCGGCGCGGCTCGCGGAGTTCCTGGAGTCGGGCTTCGTCAGGCTGCTCGGCGACCTGGACCGGCCCTGCGCGCTGCCCGGCTGAACCGGGCGACCCGGGGTCCCCGGGCCGGGCGGGCGGTCACTTCCCGCCGCGCGCACAACTCCGTACGGCCAGCGGGACGAACACCGCGAGCAGCACCGCCGACCAGGCCAGCGTCCCGGCCACCGGATGGGCGACCGGCCAGGCGGCACCGGCCTCGGGAGCGGCGCCGCCGAACAGGTCGCGGGCGGCCGACGCCATGGCGCTGATCGGGTTCCACTCCGCGACCGTCCGCAGCCAGCCCGGCAGGTTCCCGGTCGGGATGTACGCGCTCGACAGCAGCGGCAGCACGAAGGTGGCGCTGCCCAACTGCCCGGCGATCTCCTCGTTGCGGATCAGCAGGCCGAGCCAGCAGCCCAGCCACGCCATGGCGAACCGGAAGAGCAGCAGCAGCGCGAAGCCGCCCAGGACGGCGAGCGGTCCGCCCTCGATCCGCCAGCCGACCGCGAGCCCGACCAGGATCAGCGGCACCATGCCGACGGCCGTGGTCAGCAGGTCGGCGGCGGTCTGGCCGAACGGCACGGCGGCCCGGCTCATCGGCAGCGTGCGGAACCGGTCCATCACCCCGCGGTGGCAGTCCTGCGACGACTGGAACATGCCGACCATCAGGCCGTTGGCCGCCGTCGCCGCCAGCAGGCCCGGCACCAGGAACGCGCGGTACTCCCGGCCGGGCACGGCCAGCGCGCTGCCGAAGACGTAGCCGAAGAAGAGCAGCATCGTGATCGGCATGGTCTGGGTCAGGATCATCACGCCGGGGGCGGCCTTGATGCGCTGGAGGTGGCGGCCCAGCACGGCCAGGGCGTCGGCGACGGGGGTGCTCGTCGCGGGGGGCGGGGCGTGGACCGTCGCGGTGCCGTTCATGCCGCTGTCTCCTTCGGCGCGGGGGCGGTACGGCCGTCGTCGCGGCCGGTCAGGCGGAGGAACACCTCGTCGAGCGTCGGCGGGCGCAGGCCGACGTCGACCACCGGCACCCCCGCCGCGTCGAGTTCCCGGACGAGCCGGGGGAGGGTGAGCGTCGTGTCGGTCGTGACGGCGCCCACCGTGCGGTGTTCGTGGTCCAGCACCGGTGCGGAGCCGGTGAGCTGGTCGAGCACCCCGGCCGCCGGGACCACGGCGGAGCCGTCGGCGACGACCACCTCGGCGTAGCTGCCGATCCGGGCCTTCAGCTCGGCGGGGGTGCCCCGGTGGGCGGCCCGGCCCCGGTCGATCAGCACGATGTCGTCGGCCAGCCGGTCCGCCTCCTCCAGGTACTGCGTGGTGAGCAGGACGGTGGTGCCGCGGTCGGCCAGCTCCCGTACCGCCGCCCAGATCCGGTTGCGGCTGTGCGGGTCGAGGCCGGTGGTCGGCTCGTCCAGGAAGAGCACCCGGGGGGTGGTCAGCAGGCTGGCGGCCAGGTCGAGCCGGCGGCGCATCCCGCCCGAGTAGGTCCGGGCCGGGCGGTCGGCCGCCTCGATCAGCCCGAAGCGCTCCAGCAGCTCGTCGGCGCGGGTGCGGGCCGCCGTGCCGCGCAGTCGCTGCAGCTTCGCGAAGAGCCGCAGGTTCTGCCGGCCGGTCAGCTCCCCGTCGACCGAGGCGTCCTGCCCGGTGACCCCGATCGCCGCGCGCACGGCGGCCGCCTCGCGCCTCACGTCGTGGCCCGCGACCCGGGCGCTGCCGCCGTCCGGCGCCGTCAGCGTCGTGAGCACCCGGACGGCGGTGGTCTTCCCCGCGCCGTTCGGCCCCAGCACCCCGCAGACGGTGCCCTCGGCCACCGCGAGATCCAGGCCGCGCAGGGCGTGGACCTCGCCGTACCGCTTCTCCAGACCTTCACTGAGTACAGCGTACGTAGTTGTCATGGGGTCACCGTAGCGCACTACGTACGGTGTACGTAACTACGATGGGGGGCGAGGTGATGATCGATGGTGGGGCGACCCGCTGTACCCGAAGTGATCTGGGCGCGCCCCGAGCGCGCCGGCCGGGGTCCCAGACCCGCGTTCAGCAGGGCGGACATCGCGGCGGCGGCCGTCCGGATCGCCGACGCGGAGGGGCTCGACGCGGTCTCCATGCGCAAGGTCGCGGCCGAGCTGGGCTGCGGCACGATGTCGCTCTACAACTACGTGCCGCGCAAGGAGGACCTGTACGAGCTGATGCTCGACGCGGTCAGCGCCGGCTACGAGTTCTCCGAACCGACCGGTGACTGGCGCGCCGATCTCGTCGCGCTCGCCCACCAGACCCGCGCGATGATGCACCGCCACACCTGGGTGCCCCGGCTGATGTCGCCGGTGTACGGCTTCAGCCCCAACGCGCTGCGGTACCTGGAGTACGCGCTCAGCTGCCTGGACGGGGTCGACGCGCGGTTCGGCGAGAAGATGGAGCTGATCGCCATGGTCAACGGCGTGGTCACCACCTACGTGGCCAACGAGATCGCCACGGCGGAACGCAGCCGCTCGCTCCCCTGGTCCGAGGAGCAGGAGCAGGCCGTGCGCACCGGCTATCTGATCAGCCAGATAGCGACCGGGAAGTACCCGAGGATGGCGGCCGGCTTCGCCGAGGACCCCGGGCCGATCGATCTGGACGGGGTCTTCGAGCGGGCGCTGCGCAGGGTGCTGGATTCCTTCGGCGGCTGAGGCCCCGGGCCTCAGAGCAGGGCGAACTGCCCGTCCGGGCCCTCCTCCCGGTGGCCCAGGACCGACGCGGGCCGCCGGGCCGGGGCCGGCACGGGCAGGACCCGGGCCGCCCGCAGCTCGTCGGCGGTGATGAGGGGGCCGTCGGCGAGGGCCGCCTGCCGGGGCCGGAGCCCGTCCAGCAGGGCGAGCAGGGTGATCAGCTCCAGCAGCTCCGAGGTCCACGCCTGGGGCCAGCCCCCGGGCCGGAGCGCCGCCAGGCCCTCCGCGCCCTCGGCCCCGGCCGCCGAGCGGCGCCCGAACCAGAGCTCCAGCATCCGGACCCCGCCCACCCGGAACTCCCACGCCCCGGCCGGAACCGGCGCGATGCGCCCCGTGCCCAGGCCGAGCGTTTCGGTTCCGGCGTCGTACTCCATCGCGTCCGGCACCGGGGGCACCGCCGCCCGGACGTACGGCCGCCGCCCGCCGGGCAGCCGGGGACGCTCCCCGCCCCGGGCCCCGCGCAGCTGGAGCCGGAGCAGCTCCTCGCCCAGTTCCACCCCGGTCGTCCAGCGCGCGGTGTCGGCGGGTAGCGGCACCACGCAGCCGGCGGGCGAGGGACGGGCCGCCGCCAGCACCCACGCCAGCACCGAACGGGGGGTCACCGCCGCCCCGTGGCGGCCCCGCAACAGGGCGAGCAGCCCGGGGGCCAGATTGGGCTCCTCGCCCCCGGGGCGCCGGAACAGCGGCCGGATCCGGCCGGGTCGGCCCGCGGGGGAGTGGCCGTCCGGCAGCAGCGCCGTCACGGAGAGGGCGGGCCCGGTCTCCTGGGGCACGTACCCGTGCTCCACGGCGAAGAGCTGGTGCTCGTCGGCGACCCGCCACAGCTCGGGGCGGGCGGCGTCGATCAGCCGGTGGTCGGGGAGCAGCCACTGCTCGTCGAACGGCCCGTGCGCGATGCGCACCGGCTCGGGGCAGGGGCCCGTCTCGCGGGCGAACCGGCCGGTCCCGGTGGCCTGTCCGGGCAGCGCCGGCACCGCCGTACGCGTGGTGCGGGCCCGGGTCGCCCCGAAGAGCCGCTCCCGCTCCTCGGCCGGAGCCCCGGTCAGCCGCTCCCAGCGCGCCCGGAGCCAGTCGGCGTCCGGGGCGACCACCCAGGGGCGGCCGGTGCGCAGCGGCCGTACGGACCAGGGCATGAGGTCGTCGAGGAGCGGGGCACCCGCGTCCCGGCCGTCATCCGGGCCGCCCGTCGGCCGTGCTGCCACCGCGTCGTCCTCCCCGTCGCCCCGTCCGTGGGCATCGTAAGGGCTCTCCCGGGCCCCGCGGCCGCACACCGGCCGGGTACCGGCGGGGCCGTCAGTGCGCCTCGACGGTGACGGAGAAGGAGAACCGGTCGCCCCGGTAGCGGATCAGGGCCACGTCGACCACCTGCCCGCTCTCGTCGTACGTCACGCCCGTGTAGAAGAGGATCGGGCTCAGCAGCGGGACCTGGAGGAGCTCCGCGGTGACCGGGTCGGCCAGCCGCGCCTCGACCGTGTCGGTGATGCGTGCGATCCGTACGCCGACCCGGTCGCGCAGCACCTTCGTCATCGGCCAGCGCTCCAGGTCGGCGACGTCCAGCCGGTCCGCGATCTCGGGGCGCACCAGGTTCTCCGCCCAGTTGGTGGGCTCGTCGCTCTCCCCGTCGTGGCGCAGCCTGCGGTAGCCGACCACCTCCGGGCAGTCGGGGAAGTACGGGCCGAGCTCGCCCGGCACGGCGACCGGGCCGTGGCCGAGCACCGAGGTCCGCTCGCCGGACTGCTGGGCCACGATCGCGTCGATCGACCCCAGCAGCCGGACCGGGGAGACCCGCCGGGCGCGCGGCTCGATGAAGGTGCCCCGCCTGCGGTGCCGGCTGATCAGCCCCTCGGTCTCCAGCTCCTTGAGCGCCTGGCGCATGGTCAGGACGCTGACCCCGTAGTGCGCGGCCAGCTGCTCCTCGGTCGGCAGGCGTGCCGAGGCGTCCCGGGCGCGGCCCAGTATCGAGGCGCGCAGCGACTGCGAGACCTGGTACCACAGCGGGAGCTTGCGGTTCAGGACCAGCGAGTCGGGGGCGAAGGCGGGCCCCGGGGGGATCTTGGGCGTCTGGGGCACCTGGGGCCTTTCGTCCGGGGCGGCCCGCTCCCCGTCGGGAGCGGGCGTCGTCTTCTGGTGGACCGCGACCGTCGTCGGCTACGGGCGGAAGTTGCGGCTCAGACCCTGCCACACGTCGTCGTAGCCGTGCTGCAGATGGTCGGCGGTGGCCGCCTGCCCGGTCGCCGTCACCGGCCAGCGGGTCTCGAACATGAAGGCGAGGCCGTCGTCGATCTTCTGCGGCCTCAGCTCGGCCTCGCTCGCCCGGTCGAAGGTCGTCCGGTCCGGGCCGTGCGCCGACATCATGTTGTGGAGCGAGCCGCCGCCGGGGACGAAGCCGCCCTTTCCGGCCGTCTTGGCGTCGTACGCGCCCTCGATCAGCCCCATGTACTCGCTCATCACATTGCGGTGGAAGTACGGCGGCCGGAAGGTGTCCTCGCCGACCAGCCAGCGCGGCGCGAAGACCACGAAGTCGACCCCGGCCAGCCCCGGGGTGTCGGACGGCGAGGTCAGCACCGTGAAGATCGACGGGTCCGGGTGGTCGTAGCTGATCGAGCCGATGACGTTGAAGCGGTGCAGGTCGTAGACGTACGGGGTGTGGTTGCCGTGCCAGGCGACCACGTCGAGCGGCGAGTGGTCGTACGTCGCCGACCAGAGGTTCCCGCAGAACTTGTTGACCACCTCGACCGGGCGGTCCTCGTCCTCGTACGCCGCCACCGGGGCGAGGAAGTCGCGGGCGTTGGCCAGGCCGTTGGCGCCGATCGGGCCGAGGTCGGGGAGGGTGAAGGGCTGCCCGTAGTTCTCGCAGACATAGCCCCGGGCGGTGGCGTCGAGCAGCTCCACGCGGAACCGGACGCCGCGCGGGATCAGCGCGACATGGCCCGGCTCGGCGCGCAGCAGGCCCAGCTCGGTGCGGAGCAGCAGGCCGCCGCGTTCCGGGACGATCAGCAGCTCGCCGTCCGAGTCGCCGAAGACCCGGTCGGTCATGGAGGCGTTGGCGTGGTAGAGGTGCACGGCCATGCCGGTGCGCTGGGTGGCGTCGCCGTTGCCGCCGAGGGTCCACAGGCCCGCCAGGAAGTCGGTGCCGGGGGCGGGGTCGGGGAGCGGGTCCCAGCGCCGCCGGTTGGGGTCGGGCACCGACTCGGTGAACGGGGCGGTGCGCAGGGCGCCGTTGTCGATCCGGACGAACGGCGGATGGGCCGCCGACGGGCGGATCCGGTAGAGCCAGGAGCGGCGGTTGTGGGCCCGCGGCTCGGTGAAGGCCGAGCCGCTCAGCTGCTCCGCGTACAGGCCCAGCGGGGCGCGCTGGGGGGAGTTGCGGCCGTGCGGCAGCGCTCCCGCGACCGCCTCCGAGCCGTGCTCATTGCCGAAACCGGCGGAGTACTCCAGCGTCTCCGCCGTCTTCCTCGCCTGCTCGATGCCACTCAAGTGTGCTCCCGGTGCCGAAGAAATCCTATGGGTAACCGTAGGAATCGAGTCGTGGAGAGTCAACGGCATTCGTGCGCCGCCGGTTTCGGATGTGTGCTTTGTCCGCCGGGTTCCGGAGGTGCGCCGCGCCTGAGGCGCGGAAGGGCGGTGCACGGGGGGTCCAAAAAGATGAACATTGCTCTACTCTCGCGTCCATGTCGTGGACACGCAGACTTTTGGTGCTTCTGGCGGCGCTCGCGGCCGCCCTCCTCGCGGCACCGGGCGCCCAGGCGCACGAGGAGCGTCCGGTCGCCCTCCCCGACGGGAAGGGCAGCGTGCCGGTGTACCGCACCGGCGAGCCCGATCTCCTGGTCTGCAAGACCGACCGGGCGGACTTCGAGCGCCGGGTGTCGGGCTTCCCGGCCCCCCTGCGCGCCCGCAACCTGAAGCTCTTCGACCGGTGCCGCGCCTCCGGCTACCGCCACCTGCAGCAGGCCGTCGACGCCGTCGACCGGCCCGGCATGAACATCGCCGTCCTGCCCGGCCTGTACGAGGAGGAGCCCTCGCTGCCGAAGCCGACGGGGGAGTGCGCCCGGATGAAGGCCCCCAACTCCCAGCTCGGCTACCAGATCCTGACGTACGCGCAGCAGAAGCGCTGCCCGCACAACCAGAACCTGGTGGCGATCCTCGGCAAGAAGGACCTCCAGATCGAGGGCACCGGCGCCGAACGCACCGACGTGATCATCGACGCCAAGTACCAGAAGCTCAACGCGATCCGCTCGGACGCCTCCGACGGCATCTACTTCAAGAACTTCACCGCCCAGCGCACCACCTTCAACTCCCTCTACGTCCTCGCCCAGGACGGCTTCGTCATCGACGACGTCCTCACCCGGTGGAACGACGAGTACGGCTTCCTGACCTTCGCCAGCGACCACGGCCTGTACAAGAACTGCGAGTCGTACGGCAACGGCGACTCCGGCATCTACCCCGGCAGCGCCTCCAACATCAACGACCGCTACGGCTACGACGTACCGCGCTACTCCATCGAGATCACCGGCTGCCGCAGCCACCACAGCATGGTCGGCTACTCCGGCACGGCGGGCGACTCCGTCTACGTCCACGACAACGAGTTCGACCACAACATGGGCGGCGCCTCGATGGACAGCGCCTTCCCCGGCCACCCCGGACTGCCGCAGAACCACGCCCGCTTCGAACGCAACCTGATCCACGACAACAACGCCGACTACTACCCCAACGTCGCCGACGGCACCTGCGCCAAGCCACCCGTGGACCGGGGCTACGAACAGGGCGTCGTCTGCCCCCAGATCTCCATGCCCCCCGGCTCCGGCATCATCACCGCCGGCGGCAACTGGAACCTGTACGAGAACAACTGGATCTACGGCCAGAAGCGCGCCGCCTTCGTCCTGACCGCCGTCCCCGCCTTCATCCGCGGCGAGGGCGCGCTCGCCAAGCAGGCCGACACCTCGCACCACAACCGCTACGCGGGCAACCACCTCGGCGTCGACAAGGCCGGCAACCCCCGCCCCAACCGCACCGACGTCTGGTGGGACGGCCAGGGCGAGGCCAACTGCTGGCAGGGCGACACCAAGGCCTCCACCCCGCGCACCCTGCCCGTCTGCGGCGACGAACGCGGCGACGTCTCCGTCCGCACCGACCGGCTGATCGGCGAACCCGTCAAACTCGCCCAACTCCTGGTCTGCGCCGACTACAACGTCCAGGCGCGCCGCCTCCCGGCCGGCTGCGACTGGTACGGGGCCACGGGCATCGAACGGATCGAGATGCAGGCGGCCCTGGTCGTCGCGGTGGTGCTCGTGCTGGTCGGCGGAGTGCTGTGGTGGCGCCGACTGCGCGGCAGCCGGCTCGCCACCGCGGCCGCGCTCCTCGGCGTGACCGGGCTCGGGCTCGACGTGGCCGGGGCGACGACGGGGCTCACCCCGACCCATGTGCCCGCCCTGGCACTGCTGCTGACGGGGCTGTGGTGGATCGGCACCGGGCTCGCGCTCCGCGGGCAGCGGCCGTGGCTCGGCTGGACCACGGTGGTGCTGGGGGCGCTGACCCTGCTCGACGCCGTGGACAAGGCCGTGTACATGATCCCGTGGACACCGGTCGGCCCGGCCTGGATACGCGGACTGCTCGGCGTGGTCTGGGTGGTGTGGGCGGTGATCGCCGCCGCCCGCCACGGGGACCGCGAGGACCCGGCACCGGCCGCCGCCCCGTCCCCCGTCCCCGCCGCCCCGCAAGGAGGCACGGCATGACCCGCGCCCGCACCCGGCCCGCCCTCGCCCTGCTCACCGCGGTCGCCCTCGCCCTCGGCGCGGGCGCCTGCGGCGGGCGGGCCACCACCCACCACAAACCCGGCACCAGCCACGAACAGGCCGGCGGCAGCGTCGGCCGGCTGCTCACCGCCGACGACGGCTCCGGCAGCCGCCTGCGCCAGGTCGACGCCGACGGCGCCCCCTCGCTGACCCTCGCCGTGCGACCCGACTCGGAGGACGGCTGGAACGTCCACCTCGCCGTACGGAACTTCCGGTTCACCCCGGACAGCGTCGGCGGTGCCGCCCTCCTCGGGCGCGGTCACGCCCGGCTGTTCCTGGACGGCCGCCCGCTCGCCCGCCTCTACGGACCCTGGTACCACCTCCCCGCCTCCCTCGTCCGCGCCACCGGCGGCGGCGACGGGCTCACCGCCCGCCTCTACGCCGACGACCACACCGCCTGGGCGGTGGACGCGGCCCCCGTCCAGGCCACCGCCTCCCTCGCCGCCCCGGCCGGCAGCCCCGCACCCGACCGGAGCCCGAGCCCCCGGCCCGGCACCACGGTCACGATCGAGGTCGACGACGGCAGGGTCAGCCCCCGCCCCGGCCGCACCGAGGTCGACAAGGGCACCACCGTCGAACTCCGCGTCCGCAGCGACCGCGCCGACACCCTCCACGTCCACGGCTACGACAAGGAGGCCCGGCTCCCCGCCGGAAAGACCGTCACCCTCGCCTTCACCGCCGACCGGACCGGGCTCTTCGAGGTCGAGACCCACGAGTCCGACCTGCTCCTGACCCAGCTCGTCGTACGGTGACCGCCCTCGCCCACGGCATCGGTGCCCAGCACGACCTGCCGCTGTCCCCCTTCTACGCCTTCGCCGGGGCCTTCGCGGCGCTCTTCGTCTCCTTCCTGGCGCTCGGACTGCTCTGGTCCGCCTCCCGGTTCCGCGGCGACGCGGCCGGACGTCCGCTGCCGCACGCCCTCCTCCGCCTCGCCGACGCCCGCCCCACCCGGACCGCGCTGCGCGCCCTCGGGCTCGCCGCCGCCCTGTACGTCGCGCTCTTCCTCCTCCTCGGCCCCGACGACCCGGACCGCAACCCGGGGCCCGGAGCCGTCTACGTACTGCTGTGGGTGGGACTCGTCCCCGCCTCGCTGCTGCTCGGGCCCGTCTGGCGGGCCCTCAACCCGCTGCGCACCGTCCACCTCCTCGCCTGCCGGGCGCTGCGGCGCGACCCCGCCGAGGGCCGCCCGCTGCCCGCCCGGCTCGGCCTGTGGCCCGCGGCCGCCGGACTCCTCGCCTTCACCTGGCTCGAACTCGTCTCGCCCGACCCCGCGTCCACCGGCCACCTGCTGCTCTTCCTCGCCCTCTACGCCGCACTCCACCTCGCGGGCGCCGCCCGCCACGGCGCCGGATGGTTCGACCGGGCCGACGCCTTCGAGGTCTACTCCGCGCTGCTCGCCCGGCTCTCCCCGCTCGGCCGCCGCCCCGCCGACCGCCGCCTGGTGCTCCGCTCCCCGTTCAACGGGCTCGACGCCACCCCGCAGACCCCCGGACTCGTCGCCACCGTCTGCGTCATGCTCGGCTCCACCGCCTACGACGGCTTCTCCGACTCCCCGTCCTGGATCACCACCGTCCAGACCTCGCCCCTGGGCCGCACCACCGCGGCCACCCTCGGACTCCTCGGCGCCGTCGCGCTCGTCGCCGCCCTCTACGCCCTGTGCGCCGGGGCCGTCCGGCTGATCTCCGGGCGGATCGACCACCCGCTCACCGCCTTCGCCCACTCCCTCGTCCCGATCGCCCTCGGCTACCTCGTCGCCCACTACTTCACGCTCTTCGTCACCGAAGGCCCCCGCACTCTCATGGTGGCGGCCGGCGCCGACGGCCCCGCCCCGCCCGAACCGCTGCTCGGCCCCGGCGGCGTCGCCACCCTCCAGGTCGCCTCGATCGTCGTCGGACACGTCCTCGGCGTCGTCGCCGCCCACGACCGGTCCGTACGGCTCTTCCCGCCCGGCCGCGCCGTCGCCGGCCAGCTCCCGCTGCTGGTCCTGATGGTCACGTACACCATCGGCGGGCTGTCGCTGCTCATCGCCTGACCACCGCGCCACGACCACCGGCCGACCGCCGCGGAGGAGGCCCACGGCATCATGGAGCCCGTGCCCCATGCGAACACGAACCTCCGCCGCGCCCCGGTACAGCAACGCAGCGCCGAACGGCTCGCCCGGATACTCGACGCCTGCGCCGAACTCCTCGACGAGACCGGCTACGACCAGCTGTCCACCCGGGCCGTGGCGCTGCGCGCCGGGGTGCCCATCGGCTCCGTCTACCGCTTCTTCTCCAACAAGCGCGCCCTGGCCGACGCCCTGGCCCGGCGCAACCTGGACAGCTACGCCGAACGCATCACCGCCCGGCTCGCCGAGATCCCGGGGGACGACTGGCGCAGCGCCATCGACGCCGTCCTGGACGAGTACCTGGCGATGAAGGGCTCCGTGGCCGGCTTCGCCCTGGTGGACTTCGGTGCCCCGCCCCCCGACGACCAGGACGACGACCCCAACCTGCGGGTCGCCGGCCGGCTCACCGAACTGCTCTGCGGCCACCTCGGCCGCACCTCCGACGAGGCCCTGACCCGCACCGTCCTGGTCTGCGTCGAAGCCGCCGACGCCCTCCTGCGGCTCGCCTTCCGCACCGACCCGGCCGGCGACCGGGCCATCGTCGACGAGACCCGTGTCCTGCTCCGCGCCTACCTGGCCCGCGCCCTGGACGGAACCTGAACCGTCCCGGAGCCGTGCCACCGCGCCGACCGGCCGTTGACCTCAAGCCCACTGGAGGTCGTACGTTCCTCGCATGAGCATGGAAACCACGGCATGGACGCAGCTCCACAACGTCATGAACGCCCAGGCGGACAGACGCCCCTTCGACCGGAACACCCTGCGGCGCATCGCGGCCTTCGCCCGCCCGCACCGCCGCAGGGTCGCCCTCTTCCTGCTGGTCGGCGTGGTGACGGCGCTCCTCGCCGTCGCCACCCCCGTCCTCGCCGGACGGGTGGTGAACGCGATCGTGGCCGGCCGGGACCCGGGCACCGTCACCCGGCTCTCCCTCCTCATCGCCGTCATCGCCGTCGCGGAGGCCGCCCTCGGGCTGGTCGGCCGCTGGCTCTCGGCCAACCTCGGCGAGGGCCTCATCCTCGACCTGCGGACCGCCGTCTTCGACCATGTGCAGCGGATGCCGGTCGCCTTCTTCACCCGGACCCGCACCGGCGCGCTCGTCAGCCGCCTCAACAACGACGTGATCGGCGCCCAGCGCGCCTTCAGCAACACCCTGTCCGGCGTCGTCAGCAATGTGGTGACCCTGCTGCTGACCCTCGTGGTCATGCTCTCCATCTCCTGGCAGATCACCGTGCTCGCCCTGGTGCTGCTGCCGGTCTTCGTCCTGCCGGCCCGGCGCACGGGCGCCCGGATGGCACGGCTCCAGCGGGAGGCCGCGGCCCACAACGCCGCGATGGGCAACCGGATGACCGAACGCTTTTCCGCCCCCGGGGCCACCCTGATCAAGCTCTTCGGCCGCCCCGCCGACGAGTCCGCCGAATTCGCCGTCCGGGCCGGGCGGGTGCGCGACATCGGTGTCCGCACCGCCATGGCCCAGTCCACGTTCATCACCGCCCTCACCCTGGTCTCCGCGCTGGCCCTCGCCCTGGTCTACGGACTCGGCGGCTACTACGCGCTGCACGGGAGGCTGGACGCGGGCGCGGTCGTCGCCCTGGCCCTCCTGCTCACCCGGCTCTACGCCCCGCTCACCGCGCTCGCCGGGGCGCGCGTCGAGGTGATGAGCGCCCTGGTCAGCTTCGAGCGGGTCTTCGAGGTCCTCGACCTCGAACCGCTCATCGCCCAGAAGCCGGACGCGCGGACCGTCCCGGACGGCCCGGTCTCCGTCGAGTTCGACGGGGTCCGGTTCGGCTACCCGTCCGCCGACAAGGTCTCCCTCGCCTCCCTGGAGGACGTCGCGAGCCTGGACACCCGGGGCGGCGAAGAGGTGCTGCGCGGCATCTCCTTCCGCGCCGAACCCGGTCAGACGGTCGCCCTCGTCGGTTCCTCCGGCGCCGGGAAGTCGACCATCGCCCAGCTCCTGCCCCGGCTGTACGACGCCGACGAGGGCGCGGTACGCGTCGGCGGCGTCGACGTACGCGACCTGACCGCCGACACCCTGCGCGACACCCTCGGCATGGTCACCCAGGACGGCCACCTCTTCCACGAGTCGGTCCGCGCCAACCTGCTGCTCGCCCGCCCCGGGGCCGGCGAGGAGGAACTCTGGGACGCGCTGCGCCGCTCCCGGCTGGACGGCCTCGTCGCCTCGCTGCCCGACGGGCTCGACACCGTCGTCGGCGAACGCGGCTACCGGCTCTCCGGCGGCGAGCGCCAGCGGCTGACCATCGCCCGGCTGCTCCTGGCCCGGCAGCGCGTCGTCATCCTCGACGAGGCCACCGCCCACCTCGACAACACCTCCGAGGCGGCCGTCCAGGAAGCCCTCACCGAGGCCCTCGCCGGACGCACCGCGGTCGTCATCGCCCACCGGCTCTCCACGGTGCGCACCGCCGACCTCATCCTGGTGGTGGAGGACGGCCGGATCGTCCAGCGCGGCACCCACGACGAACTCCTCGCCGCCGGCGGCCGGTACGAGGAGCTGTACCGCACCCAGTTCGCGGACCCGGAGGGCGGGGAGCCCGACCCGCGGCCCCTGGAGCGACAGGTCTCCCTGGCGCCCGAAAACTAACAGCGCTAGTTTGGTCGCGGACGGCGGCGACCCCCCGTCCGCAACCGCGTTCGGGAGGCACAGCGATGAAGGCGCACGACGGCATGTACCTCGACGGGGCCTGGCGGCCCGCCGTCGGGAAGGACACGATCGCGGTCGTGAACCCGGCGGACGAGCAGGTCATCGCCGAGGTCCCGGCGGGCACCGCCGAGGACGTCGACGCCGCGGTACGGGCCGCCCGCGCCGCCCTCCCCGGCTGGGCCGCCACCGCCCCCGGCGAGAGGGCGGCCAGGATCGCCGCCCTGCGCGACGCGCTGGCGGCCCGCGAGGACGAGATCGCCGAGACCGTCACCGCCGAGCTGGGCGCGCCGCCGCGCTTCGCCCGGGCGGTGCACACGGGCCTGCCGATCGTGGTCGCGGGCTCGTACGCCGAGCTGGCCGCGAGCCACCCCTTCGAGGAGCGGGTCGGCAACTCCACGGTCTACGCCGAGCCGGTCGGCGTCGTCGGCGCGATCACCCCGTGGAACTACCCGCTGCACCAGATCGTCGCGAAGGTCGCCCCGGCCCTCGCGGCGGGCTGCACCGTCGTCCTCAAACCCGCCGAGGACACCCCGCTGACCGCCCAGCTCTTCGCGGAGGCGGTCCACGCGGCGGGCGTCCCCGCGGGCGTCTTCAACCTGGTGACCGGTCTCGGGCCGGTCGCCGGACAGGCCCTGGCCGAGCACGAGGGCGTCGACCTGGTCTCGTTCACCGGCTCCACCGCCGTCGGCAGCCGGATCGGCGCCGTGGCCGGGGCGGCCGTCAAGCGCGTCGCCCTCGAACTGGGCGGCAAGTCCGCCAACGTCATCCTGGAGAGCGCGGACCTGGCCCGGGCCGTCGCGGTCGGCGTGGCCAATGTGATGGGCAACTCCGGCCAGACGTGCAGCGCCTGGACCCGGATGCTGGTGCACACCTCCCGGTACGACGAGGCGGTCGCGCTCGCCGCCGAGGCCGCCGCCACGTACGCCGACCGCATCGGCCCGCTGGTCAGCGCCAGGCAGCGGGACCGGGTGCGCGGCTACATCGAGCGGGGGATCGCCGAGGGCGCCCGGCTCGTCGCGGGCGGTCCCGGGGCCCCGCGCGAACCCGGCTACTTCGTCAGCCCCACGGTCCTCGCCGACGTCACCCCGGAGATGACCGTCGCCCAGGAGGAGATCTTCGGCCCGGTCCTCTCGATCCTCCGCTACGAGGACGAGGAGGACGCCCTGCGCATCGCCAACGGCACCGTGTACGGCCTGGCCGGGGCGGTCTGGGCGGACGACGAGGCGGAGGCGGTGGCCTTCGCCCGGCGGATGGAGACCGGTCAGGTCGACATCAACGGCGGCCGGTTCAACCCGCTCGCCCCGTTCGGCGGCTACAAGCGGTCCGGCGTCGGCCGGGAACTCGGCGCGCACGGGCTCGCGGAGTACCTCCAGACCAAGTCCCTCCAGTTCTGAACCCGCTTCCCCCTCCGAAGCCCCACGCCCCGCCCCGCCCCCGCCGTCGTCCGTCAAGGAGTCCGCTCGTGGTCCGCGCCGCCGTACTGCCCGCCGTCGGAGCCCCGCTGGAGATCACCGGCATCGAGCTTCCCGAGCCCGGCCCCGGCCGGGTGCGGGTCGCCCTCGCCGCCGCCGGGGTCTGCCACTCCGACCTCTCGCTCAGCGACGGCACCATGCGGGTGCCCGTGCCGGCCGTCCTCGGCCACGAGGGCGCGGGCACCGTCCTCGCGGTCGGCGAGGGCGTCGGCCATGTCGCACCCGGCGACGGGGTCGTCCTCAACTGGGCGCCCTCCTGCGGCAGTTGCTACCACTGCGGGATCGGCGAGGTCTGGCTGTGCGCCCACGCGCTGACCGGCGCGGGATCCGTGCACGCCCGGCGCGCGGACGACGGCACCGAGCTCCACCCCGGGCTGAACGTGGCCGCCTTCGCCGAGGAGACCGTCGTCCCCGCCGACTGCGTCCTGCCCGCCCCGGACGGCATCCCGCTCACCGACGCCGCCCTGCTCGGCTGCGCCGTCCTCACCGGATACGGCGCGGTCCACCACAGCGCCCGGGTGCGCGCCGGGGAGTCCGTCGTCGTGTTCGGCGTCGGGGGCGTCGGCCTCGCGGTGCTCCAGTCGGCCCGGATCGCGGGCGCCGGAAAGGTCATCGCGGTGGACGTGCCGCCGGAGAAGGAGGAGCTGGCCCGGCGGGCCGGCGCCACGGACTACGTCGTCGCCTCCGACACCACCCCGCGCGCGATCCGCAGGCTCACCGGTGGCCAGGGCGCCGACGTGGCGATCGAATGCGTCGGCCGGCCGGTCACCATCCGGGGCGCCTGGGAGTCCACCCGCCGCGGCGGCCGCACCACGGTCGTCGGCATCGGCGGCAAGGACCAGACGGTCTCCTTCAACGCCCTGGAGATCTTCCACTGGGGCCGCTCGCTGACCGGCTGCGTCTACGGCAACAGCGACCCGGCCCGGGACCTCCCGGTCATCGCCGGACACATCCGCTCCGGCGCGTTCGACCTCTCCGCGATGGTCACCGGCCGGATCGGCCTGGAGGACATCCCGGCCGCCTTCGACGCCATGCTCGCGGGCCGGGGCGGCCGCGCGCTCGTCGTCTTCGACTGACCTCCGTACGGTTCTCAGCCCGTCGTCGGCCCCGGCTCCGCCCGCTCCGTGGTGAGCAGCCGGGCATCCATCTCGCCCCGCTCGAAGAGCCGGGAGGCCGGGCCGACGATCAGCGGGTCGGGCTCGCCCACCACGTCCACGTCCTTGTCCGGGTAGTCGAAGCGGTGCAGCACGTGCCGGATCGCCTCCAGCCGGGCCCGCTTCTTGTCGTTGCTCTTCACCACCGTCCAGGGCGCGTCCGCCGTGTCGGTGTGGAACAGCATCAGCTCCTTGGCCTCGGTGTACGCGTCCCACTTGTCCAGCGAGGCGAGGTCCACCGGGCTCAGCTTCCACTGCCGCACCGGGTCGATCTGCCGGATCATGAACCGGTTGCGCTGCTCGTTGCGCGAGACCGAGAACCAGAACTTCACCAGGTGGATGCCGTCCCGGGCCAGCATCCGCTCGAACCCCGGCGCCTGGTGCATGAATTCGAGGTACTCGCGGGTGGTGCAGAAGCCCATCACCCGCTCCACGCCCGCCCGGTTGTACCAGGACCGGTCGAACAGCACGATCTCCCCGGCGGACGGCAGATGGGCCGTGTACCGCTGGAAGTACCACTGGGTGCGCTCGCGTTCGGTCGGCTTCTCCAGGGCCACCACCCGGGCGCCACGGGGGTTGAGGTGCTCGGTGAACCGCTTGATCGTGCCGCCCTTGCCTGCGGCGTCGCGCCCCTCGAAGAGGATCACGATGCGCTCGCCGCGCTCCTTCACCCAGTACTGGAGCTTGAGCAGCTCGATCTGGAGGGAGCGCTTGGACTTCTCGTACGCCCGCCGGCCGAGCTTGACCGAGTACGGGTAGTCCTCGCGCCAGGCGTCCCGGGGCCGCCCCTCGGGCGTCACCAGGACCGGGTCGTCGTCGCCGCTGTCGGTCACACGGAACCCTTCGAGCCCGGACGCGTCGGCCCCGGTCGCCGCCCGCTTCGCGCTACCGCGACCGCTCGCCCGCCTGGCGCTCCGTGTCATCTCGGCGTCCTTCCACCGGCTGTGCCCGACCCCCGCGTGTCCGCCCAGTCTGCTCACCCGACCGGGAGACCGCCACCCCGGCCAGGCAGAGCAGCCCCCCGCCCACCGCGAGCGGCGCGGGCACCTCGTCCAGCAGCAGCCAGGACATCACCACGACCAGCGCGGGCACGGCGTACGTGGTGGCCCCCAGCCGCCCGGCGGTCGTCCGGGCGAGTGCGTAGGCCCAGGTGGTGAAGGCCAGCGCGGTCGGGAAGAGCCCCAGGTAGACCATGTTCAGGGTGGCGGACAGGGGTGCCTCGGCGGCCTCGGAGACCAGCGTTCCGGCGAACGGCAGACAGGCCGCCGCGCCGATCAGGCAGCCGAAGGCCGTGACCTGGAGCGCCGAGCCGTGCCGCAGCGCCGGCTTCTGCGAGACCACCCCCGCCGCGTACGCCGCCGCGGCCAGTACGCACAGCGCCACCCCGAGCACCGAGGCGCCTCCCTGCCCCGACAGCGAGAGCCCCACCACGACCGCGCCCGCGAACGACACCGTCATCCCCGCGACCAGCCGGCCGGGCAGCACCTCGCCCAGCATCCGGGCTCCGAGCAGCGCGATCAGCAGGGGGCCGATGTTCACCACCATCGCGGCCGTACCCGCGTCCACCTCCCGCTCGCCCCAGTTGAGGACCACCATGTAGAGCCCGAACCAGAGCAGCCCGGACCACAGGATGCCCGGCCACGCGGCCCGCGGCGGCAGCCCCTCCCGCCGCAGCACCAGCAGGGCGCCCAGCGCCAGGCCGCCCGCCAGCAGCCGGCCGAGGGCGAGCGCCCCGGGGGAGTAGGCGTCCCCGGCGCTGCGGATGGACACGAAGGCGGAGGCCCACAGCAGGACGCTGGTGCAGGCCGCGGCGGGTGTCCGCCAGTCACGGGCCGCCGCGGGGGCGGGTGTCGTCGTCATGCGTCGACCGTAGGGCCGGGACCGTTCGGCGCCCGCCGAACGGTCCCGGTCACCGCAGGGCCTCCGGCTCGATGCCGAGGTGCGCGCGCAGCTCCCGTTCGCCCTGCCCGGTCGCCTTCACCGCGCGCCCGGAGCCGATCCGCACGCA
The DNA here is from genome assembly GCF_043079735.1 of Streptomyces sp. NPDC015144. NCBI lineage: Bacteria > Bacillati > Actinomycetota > Actinomycetes > Kitasatosporales > Streptomycetaceae > Streptomyces > Streptomyces sp. NPDC015144. The sequence goes on from NZ_JBIBUU010000006.1 coordinate 103,601, forward strand.
CCACCCCGACTCCAGCACGTGCCGGCACAGCGCGGCGCCCGCCGTGCCCGCCAGATGCGGCCGGCGTTCCGTCCAGTCCAGGCAGCCCCGCGCCAGCGGACGCCGGGACGACGGCTCCAGGGCGATGCCCAGCCCGGCGAACCAGCTCAGCCCGTCCTCGGTCAGGGCGAATCCGGTGTCCTGCCGGAGCAGCCCCCGCGCGGTCATCGCGTCGGTGACGGCCAGGCCGAGCCGCCCGGCGAGGTGGTCGTAGCAGGTGCGGCCGCGGGCCGTCGCGCGGTCGGCGCCCGACGCGCCCAGGCTCCGGGGGCGCACCGGTACGGGGCCGGGGACGGCGTGCGCCGCCAGGTCCTCGACCAGTTGCGCGGCCCGTGCGTCGGCGAGCCGCAGATAGCGGTGGCGGCCCTGCCGCTCCTCGGCGAGCAGCCCGCCGGCGACGAGCCTGCCCAGATGCTCGCTGGCGGTCGACGGGGCCACGGAGGCGTACCGGGCCAGCTCCCCGGCGGTCCAGGCGCGGCCGTCGAGCAGGGCCAGGCAGAAGGCGGCGCGGGTCTCGTCGGCGAGGAGCGCCGCCAGGGCGGCCAGCCGGGGCGCGGCCGGATCGGGGTGTGCCATGCGTGCCATGCACCCAGGATGCGTCAGGGACGGTTCGGCCCCCGCCGAACCGTCCGGTCGGACGCCAGCAGCTCGTACTGGGCCGACAGGCCGTCCACCAGGGCGCGCAGCCCGGTCTCGAAGGCCCCGTCGTCGATCCGCCGCCCGCGCTCGGCCAGCAGATGGGCCTGGCCGAGGTGGGGGTAGTCGGCCGGGTCGTACGCGGTCTCGTCGTCCACGAAGCCGCGGGCGAAGGAGCCCAGCGCCGAACCGGTGATGAAGTACCGCATCAGGGCCCCGATGTACGTCGCCTGGGCGGGCGGCCAGCCGGCCCGGACCATCGCGCCGAACACCGCGTCGGCGACCCGGAGCCCGGCCGGTCTGCGGCCCGGTCCCCGGGCGAGCACCGGGACGATGTGCGGGTGCTCGGTGAGTGCCGCACGGTAGGAGACGGCCCAGTCGTGCAGGGCGGCCCGCCAGTCCCGGGTGTCCGACTCCTCGAACATCGACAGGTCGACCTGGGCGGAGACCGCGTCCGCGACCGCGTCCAGGATCTCGTCCTTGTTGCGGAAGTGGTTGTAGAGGGAGGGGCCGCTGACCCCGAGCTCGGCCGCGAGACGGCGGGTGGAGACGGCGCCGAGTCCCTCGGCGTCCACGAGCGCGCCCGCCGCCTCGACGATGCGGTCTCTGCTGAGGAGGGGCTTGCGCGGTCGGGCCATGCGGCACATAGTAGGGCCTGCGAACTGAAAACTAGCAGTGCTAATTAATGCGGGGAGCCGAAGGATGAACCTGGAACTCGGTGAGGAGCAGGAAGCCGTCCGGCGGCTCGCCAGGGACTTCGTCGCCCGGGAGATCGCCCCGCACGTGGTGGCCTGGGACCGCGCGGAGAGCGTCGACCGGTCGATCGTGAGGAAGCTCGGTTCCGTCGGGTTCCTCGGGCTGACCGTGGACGAGGAGTACGGCGGCTCGGGCGGCGACCACCTCGCGTACTGCCTGGTCACCGAGGAGCTGGGGCGCGGCGACTCCTCGGTGCGCGGCATCGTCTCCGTCTCCCTCGGCCTGGTCGCCAAGACGATCGCCGCCTGGGGCGACGAGCGGCAGAAGCGCCGCTGGCTGCCCGCGCTCACCTCCGGCGAGGCGGTCGGCTGCTTCGGCCTCACCGAGCCCGGCACCGGCTCGGACGCCGGGAACCTGACGACGAGGGCGGTCCGCGACGGCGACGCGTACGTCATCGACGGCAGCAAGATGTTCATCACCAACGGCACCTGGGCCGATGTGGTGCTCCTCTTCGCCCGCACCGGCGAGGCCCCGGGCCACCGGGGCATATCGGCCTTCCTGGTCCCCACCGACACCCCCGGCCTCACCCGCCGCGCCATCCACGGCAAGCTCGGCCTGCGCGGCCAGGCCACCGCCGAACTCGTCCTCCAGGGCGTCCGGGTGCCCGCGTCGGCCCTCGTGGGGCCGCCCGGCAAGGGCTTCTCCGTCGCCATGTCCGCCCTGGCCAAGGGGCGGATGTCGGTCGCGGCCGGCTGCGTCGGCATCGCGCAGGCCGCGCTGGACGCCGCCGTGGGCCACGCGACCGAGCGCGAGCAGTTCGGCAGGCCCATCGCCGGCCACCAGCTCGTCCAGGAGCTGATCAGCGACATCGCCGTGGACGTCGACGCCGCCCGGCTGCTGACCTGGCGGGTGGCGGACCTGATCGACCGGGGCCGGGACTTCGCCACCGCCGCCTCCCAGGCGAAGCTCTTCGCCTCCGAGGCCGCCGTCCGCGCCGCCAACAACGCCCTCCAGGTCTTCGGCGGCTACGGCTACATCGACGAGTACCCGGTCGGCAAGCTGCTGCGGGACGCCCGGGTGATGACGCTCTACGAGGGCACCAGCCAGATCCAGAAGCTGATCATCGGCCGCGCCCTGACGGGGGTCTCCGCCTTCTGAGCCCGGACGGCGTGGCGCCGCTCGAACGGGCGTATGAGTACCTGCTGAGTATGCGAACGGATGTGGTGTGCGCCACGTCCCCGCGATGCTGGGCGCCATGAGTGAGACACCATCGGTCAAGCAGCAGGGCACCGCGGCCTTCTACGGCCAGGCCGTCGCCTCCTTCGGGGTGGCGATCGGCGCGGTGACCCTCGGCATCTACTTCCTGGACGCCGACGCCTGGGTCCGCGGATTCCTCGCGATCGGCGTCCTCTACCTCGTCACCTCCTGCTTCACCCTGGCCAAGGTCGTCCGCGACCGGCAGGAGGCCGGGCAGCTCGTCAGCCGGGTCGACCAGGCCAGACTGGAGAAGATCCTCGCCGAGCACGACCCCTTCCAGAAGCTCTGACGGCCCCGGCCCGATCCGCCGGACGCACCCTAAGCGCTTGCTCAGGTTCGGGGTATGGTGTTCGTCCTGCCGAGGAGAGGGGCGAGCGACGATGAGCACGGCGGAGGAGAGCGACGACGGCGCGCCGTGGGCCGAAGTGACGCCCGAGGCCGCCCGGCGGCTGCTCGTCGCCGCCGTCGACGCCTTCGCCGAGCGGGGCTACCACGCCACCACCACCCGTGACATCGCCGGCCGGGCGGGCATGAGCCCCGCCGCCCTCTACATCCACTACAAGACGAAGGAAGAGCTGCTCCACCGGATCAGCCGGATCGGCCACGACCGCGCCCTGTCCGTCCTGGAGGCGGCCGCCGACGGCGACGGCACGGCGGGGGAGCGGCTGGCCGAGGCCGTCCGGTCCTTCGTCCGCTGGCACGCCGAGCGGCACACCACCGCCCGCGTGGTCCAGTACGAGCTGGACGCCCTCGGCGAGGAGCACCGCGCCGAGATCGTCGAACTGCGCCGCCGGAGCGACGCGGTGGTCCGGCGGATCATCGGCGAAGGGGTGCGGGCGGGGGAGTTCGACGTGCCCGACGTCCCGGGCACGACGCTCGCGGTGCTCTCGCTCTGCATCGACGTGGCGCGCTGGTTCAACACCCGGGGCAGCCGGACGCCGGACGAGGTCGGCGAACTCTACGCCGGTCTCGTCCTGCGCATGGTCGGGGCGGACCCGCGCGCGTGACGGCCCGCCGGAGGCGACGAGGGGCCGCCGGTGGCGGCGCGCGGTCAGAAGTAGTAGCGGGACACCGACTCCGCCACGCACACCGGCTTGTCGCCGCCCTCCCGCTCGACCGTGACGACGGCGGTGACCTGCACCCCGCCCCCGGCCTCCTCGACGCTCTTCAGTACGGCCGTCGCCCGCAGTCGTGAGCCCACCGGCACGGTGGCGGGGAAACGCACCTTGTTCGTCCCGTAGTTGATGCCCATCCGCATGCCCTCGACCCGCATGATCTGCGGCACGAACGTGGGCAGCAGCGAGAGCGTCAGATAGCCGTGCGCGATCGTCGTGCCGAAGGGTCCGGCGGCGGCCCGCTCCGGGTCCACATGGATCCACTGGTGGTCGCCGGTGGCCTCCGCGAACAGGTCGATCCGCTTCTGCTCGACCTCCAGCCAGTCGCTGTGCCCCAGCTGCTCGCCCACTCCGTCGCGCAGCTCCTGCGCGGACGTGAAGATCCTCGGCTCCGCCATGTCCCTGGTCCCTGCCTTCCGCTCCGGCCCGTCTCTCGGCGCATCCTGTCTAAGCGCTTGCTCAGGATGGTCGGCGGTGCGGTTCCTGTCAACGATGGATCGGCCGGGGTACGGGCCAGTAGGGTGGGAGAGGTGCCCCAGATCCCACAGACACTCCATGAGCTCACGGTCGGGCAGCTCTCCGCGCGCAGCGGCGCCGCGGTCTCGGCCCTGCACTTCTACGAGGCCAAGGGCCTGATCAGCAGCCGTCGCACCAGCGGCAACCAGCGCCGCTACACCAGGGACGCCCTGCGCCGGGTCGCCTTCATCCGCGCGGCGCAGCGGGTCGGCATCCCCCTCGCCACCATCCGGGAGGCCCTCGCGGAACTGCCCGAGGAGCGCACCCCGAACCGGGAGGACTGGGCGCGGCTCTCCGCCGCCTGGCGCTCCGAACTCGACGAGCGCATCGAGCAGTTGGGGCGGTTGCGGGACCACCTCACCGACTGCATCGGCTGCGGCTGCCTCTCCCTGGAGACCTGTGTGCTCTCCAACCCGGACGATGTCTCCGGCCGGCGGATCAGCGGTTCGCGCCTGATGCCGGAGCGGCCGCGGTCCGAGCGTACCTAGCCGGGGCGCCCCGGTCCGTGCGGGCGCGGTGAGGCCGGTGGCGCCGCTCAGCCCACCGGGGCGAGGTCCCGCCGCCGTGCTCCCCGCGCCCTGGCCAGTGCCTCCGGGGTGAGCACCGGGCGGGGCACCACGATCCCGCACTCCGCGCAGACCGGGCCCGTCCAGGGTTCGTGCGACAGGTCCCTTCGCCAGTGGACCTCGGTGCCCGCGCACACCGGGCAGGCCGTGCCGGGCGCCGACTCCAGTGCCGTGATCAGCCGGTGCAGCACCTCGGCGAGCGGGGCCGACGGATGTACCGCCGGATCCTCGCACCGGGCCACCCCGTTGCCGCCCCAGGTGAGCCGGTGCCAGTCGTCGAAGCTGCCGGGGCGGCGTCGGCCGCCGTGCTTCTCCCGCCTGCGGCGCTCGGCGAACCCGGCCTCGTAGCCGAGCCAGACCGCCCGTGCCGCCTCCAGCTCCTCCAGCGCGCGCACCAGGCGCGCCGGGTCGGGGGACCGGTCCTCGGGGTCCAGTCCGTGCCGGACGCACAGATGGTCCCAGGTCGCCCGATGGCCGTAGGGGGCGAACCTCTCCAAACACTTGCGCAGCGAATACCGCCGCAGCGCCAGATCGTTCCTCGGATCGCGCACCTGTCTCGCAAGACTCCGGAATCCTGCCACCGCTCCGTCACCTCCGTCGCTCGTACTTCGGCGTCATGAAAGGGACGTACGGCCGCCTCCAGAGGATCCCGTGGGGCGGGACGTTGTCCGGAATTAGACCGTCCGCCGGTCGGTACAGCCGTCGCGAACCTGCTCATGTGATGATTCGGAAAAAGTGACGGATGTTCATCTTACCGAGGAGTCCTACCGCCAGTAACCTCCGGCGCACCGGCCTCCCCGAGGAGCACCCATGCCCCCACGCACCGTCCTGTCCAGAGCCGCCACCGCCGCGGCGGTCCTCGCGCTCGGCGCCACCCTGCTGGCGGCCGCGCCGCAGGCGTCCACCGCCGCCGCGGCGGAACCCGCCCCCGTCACCGACTACTGCCGAGGGCAGTGCGACGACATCCTGCCGCCCGGCGAGAACGGCAACGCCACCCTCGTCGAGATCCTCGGCAACAAGACGGTCGGCACGCACCCCGCCCACAGCGACGACCAACTCGACCGCTACAACGGGCTGGTGGCCGGGTACTCCGGACTCACCGACCAGAAGCTGACCGACTTCTTCAACGACGCCTCCTTCGGGGTCCCCGCGGACCAGGTCGAGTCCGTGACCTCGCCGCGCGACGACGTCACCATCACCCGCGACAAGGCGTCCGGCGTCCCGCACATCAAGGGCACCACCCGCTACGGCACCGAGTTCGGCGCCGGATACGCGGCCGGGCAGGACCGGCTCTGGCTGATGGACCTCTTCCGGCACATCGGGCGCGGCGAGCTGACCTCGTTCGCCGGCGGCGCGTTGGCCAACCAGGGCCTGGAGCAACAGTTCTGGCCACAGGCCCCGTACACCGAGGCGGATCTCGAAGCCCAGGTCGAATACATCCGGACCCACGAGGGTGAGCGCGGAGAGCAGGCCATGGCGGACGCGCAGGCGTACGTCGACGGCATCAACGCCTACCGCGAGAAGTCCAAGAAGGGCCGCTACTTCCCCGGCGAGTACGTGCTCACCGGAAAGATCGACGCCATCACCAACATCGGTGAGATCCAGCCCTTCAAGCTGACCGACCTGATCTCCATCGCCTCGGTCGTCGGCGGCCAGTTCGGCGGCGGCGGTGGCGGCGAGGTGCAGGCGGCGCTCTCGCTGCTGGCCGCCCAGCAGAAGTACGGGGTCGTCGAGGGCACGAAGGTCTGGGAGTCCTTCCGCCAGCGCGAGGACCCCGAGGCCGTGCTGACCATCCACGACGGCACCGCCTTCCCCTACGCCGGCAAGCCCGGCCAGGCGCACGGCACCGCCCTGCCCGACCCCGGCTCCGTCACCGCCGAACCCCTCATTTACGACCGCACCGGCTCCGCGGGCACCGACCGCAAGGCCCCCGTCAAGGCCCCGGCCCGGCTCAAGAAGGCCCAGGGCATCTACGACGACGGCGTCATCCCCGAGGGCTCGCTGCCCGGCTCCGGCTCCGGCGCCCAGAAGCGCGGAATGTCCAACGCCCTGCTGGTCTCCGGCCAGCACACCGCGAGCGGCAACCCGATCGCCGTCTTCGGTCCGCAGACCGGCTACTTCGCCCCGCAGCTGATGATGCTCCAGGAGCTCCAGGGACCCGGCATCAGCGCCCGCGGCGTCTCCTTCGCCGGGGTCGGCATGTACATCCAGATGGGGCGGGGCCAGGACTACGCCTGGAGCGCCACCTCGGCCGCCCAGGACATCACCGACACCTACACCGTCGACCTGTGCGAACCCGACGGCTCCACGCCCACCAAGGACTCCACGCACTACCTCTACCGGGGCACCTGCACCGCCATGGAGACGCTGGAGCGCACCAACTCCTGGAAGCCGACCGTCGCCGACTCCACCGCGGCCGGCTCCTACCGGATGCAGGCGCGGCGCACGAACTACGGCATCGTCACCCACCGCGCCACGGTGGACGGCAGGCCCGTCGCGTACACCTCGCTGCGCTCCACCTACCGCCACGAGGCGGACTCGATCATCGGCTTCCAGATGCTCAACGACCCCTCGTACGTCACGGACGCCGCTTCCTTCCAGCGGGCGGCGAGCAATATCGACTACGCCTTCAACTGGTTCTACGCCGACTCCCGCACCGCCGCGTACTACAACAGCGGGCTGAACCCGGTCCGTCCGGCGGACGTCGACCCGGCCCTGCCGATCAGGGCCGAACGGGCCTACGAGTGGCAGGACTTCGACCCGGCGGCCAACACCGCCGCGTACACCGCCTTCGCCGCGCACCCGAACTCCAGCGGCCAGGACTACTACGTCTCCTGGAACAACCGGCAGGCCAAGGGATACGCGGCGGCCGGCTTCGGTCTCAGCGCCGTTCACCGGGGCGATCTGCTGGACCAGCGGGTGGCGAAGCTGGTCGAGGACGGCGGGGTGACGCGGGCCTCGCTGACCCGCGCCATGGCCGAGGCGGCCGTCACCGATCTGCGGGGTGAGCAGCTGCTGCCCGAACTGCTGAAGGTGATCCGCGCCAAGCCGGTCACCGACCCCGCGCTGAACGCCGCCGTCCAGCAGCTGGACTCGTGGCGGGCGGCCGGTTCGCAGCGCAAGGAGACCGGCCCCGGCTCGCACACCTACACCCACGCCGACGCGGTGCGGATCATGGACGCGTGGTGGCCGAAGCTGGTCGAGGCCGAGTTCCGGCCGGGGCTCGGCGACGACCTGTACGGGGCGCTGACCGCGAGCCTGGCCACCGACGAGTCCCCGGCCGCCAGCCACGGGCCGAGCGGGGCGCACAGCGGCTCCGCCTTCCAGTACGGCTGGTGGGGCTTTGTCGACAAGGACCTGCGCCAGGTCCTGGGCCAGTCGGTCAAGGGGCCGCTGGCCCGGACGTACTGCGGCGGTGGTGACGCGGACGGCTGCCGCGACGCCCTGCTCGGCGCCCTGAAGCAGGCCGTGGCCGAACCGGCCACCGCGGTCTACCCGGGCGACGGAAGCTGCAAGGCCGGCGACCAGTGGTGCACCGACTCGATCATCCACCGGGCGCTCGGCGGGATCACCCAGAAGGCGATCCACTGGCAGAACCGCCCGACCTACCAGCAGGTGGTGGAGTTCCCCGCCCACCGGTAGGCCGCGAACCGGGCGGGTCCGCACGCGTGGACCCGCCCGGCTCCGTCAGCCGTGAGCGGTGTCGCCGGTCAGTACTGGAGGTACCGCTTGCGGACCGTCCGGAACGCGGCGTGGTCGGCCGACCACGCCCCCACCACCTCGTCGGTGTCCGCACCCGCGTCGATCATGGTGCGGACCCGGGTGTTGCCGGTGAGCTTGTCGATCCAGTTGTCCGAGCGCCAGGCGAAGCCGTCCCAGCTCCGCTTCGCCGTCACCAGCAGCCCGATGCCGGTGCGCACCGGGTCGAAGACCTCGCGGTCCTGGACGTGCAGCTGCACCCCGCCGACCGTCTTCCCCTGGAACTTGGAGAACGTCGGCGCGAAGTACGCCTCCCGGAACGCGACCCCGGGCAGGCCGAGCGCGTTCGCGGCCTCCGCCCAGCGGTGGCCGATGCCCTCCGCGCCCAGCAGCTCGAAGGGGCGGGTGGTGCCGCGCCCCTCGGAGAGGTTGGTGCCCTCGAACAGGCAGGTGCCGGAGTAGACCAGCGCGGTGTCCGGGGTCGGCATGTTGGGGCTCGGCGGCACCCACGGCAGCCCGGTCGCGTCGAAGAAGTCCGTGCGCTTCCAGCCGGACATCTTCACGATGCGCAGATCGACCGGACGGTCGGCCAGGAAGCGCGCGTTGAAGAGCAGCGCCAGCTCGGTGACGGTCATGCCGTGCGCCTGGGCGATCTCCCGGCGGCCCACGAAGGTGCCGAAGGCCGGATCGAGGACCGGGCCCAGCGCCGCCCGCCCGGTCACCGGGTTCGGCCGGTCCAGGACGACGAACCGCTTGCCCGCCAGCGCCGCGGCCTCCATGCAGTCGTACAGCGTCCAGATGTACGTGTAGAAGCGGGCGCCCGCGTCCTGGATGTCGAAGACCACGGTGTCGACGCCGGAGGCGGTGAAGACGTCGGCGAGCGGTTGACCGCTCTTCAGGTACGTGTCGTAGACCGGGAGTCCGGTCGCCGGGTCGTCGTACCGGCCCTCCGAGCCGCCCGCCTGCGCGGTGCCGCGGAAGCCGTGCTCCGGGCCGAAGACGGCGATCAGGTCCACCCGTTCGTCCGGGTGCATCACATCGACGATGTGGCGTACGTCGGAGGTGACCCCGGTCGGGTTGGTGACGATGCCGACCTTCTCGCCCTTCAGCAGGGCGTAGCCGTCCGCCGCCAGCCGGTCGAAGCCGGTCCGGACCCTGCGCCCCTTGCCCGGAGGGGGTGAGGCGGCCGCCGTCCCGGCCCCGGTGGCCGTCGCGGCGAGGGCCCCCACCGCGCCGCCCGCGGCCAGCAAACCACGTCTGGACAGGCTCATCCGGCAACCTCCATGATCGCGAAGCATGTCATGGCCACGCACGGTAGCGCGGGTTCCGGCCGTACGGAACGAGCCGGACGGGACTGGTGCGACAGGAGTGTCCGCCACCTGGGTCCGGTCCCTTCCGCTCCGGCATACCGACTGGTTAGTCTGCCGGTGGAGTCGGCTGAGAGAGGCGGAACCGATGGGCGTGGTCAAGGGTGCGGGCGTGGTGGTCACCGGGGCCGGCGGCGGGATCGGGGCCGCGCTGGCCCGCCGGTTCGCCGCCGAGGGCGCCCGGGTCGTGGTCAACGACCTCGACGGGGCGCGGATCGAGGCGCTGGCCGGGGAGATCGGTGCCACCGCCGTCGCCGGCGACGCCTCCGGGATCGTGGCCGAGGCGCGCGACGCGCTGGACGGCACGGTCGACATCTACTGCGCCAACGCCGGACTGGCCTCGCCCGGCGACGCCCTCGCCGGCGAAGAGGTCTGGGCCGCGGCCTGGGACGTCAACGTGATGGCCCACGTCCGCGCGGCCAGGGAACTGCTGCCCGACTGGCTGGAGCGCGGCAGCGGCCGGTTCGTCTCGACCGCCTCCGCCGCCGGGCTGCTCACGATGATCGGCGCCGCCCCGTACAGCGTCACCAAGCACGGGGCCGTCGCCTTCGCCGAATGGCTCTCGCTCACCTACCGCCACCGCGGCATCAAGGTGCACGCCATCTGCCCGCAAGGGGTGCGGACGGACATGCTCACCGCCGCCGGATCGGCCGGGGAGCTGGTCCTCGCCCCCAGCGCCATCGAGCCGGAGGCGGTCGCCGACGCCCTCCTCGACGCCATGGCCCAGGACCGCTTCCTGGTCCTGCCGCACCCCGAGGTCGCCGGCTACTACCGGGCCCGCGCCAAGGACACCGACCACTGGCTCGACGGCATGAACCACCTCCAGCGCACCTGGGAGGGGACCGGCGCATGACCGGATCGATCTACGCCGCCCGGCCCTGGCTGGCCCTCCTCAGCGAGGCCCAGCGGGCCCCCGTCCACCCCGCCCCGACCCTGGTCCACGCCTTCCGGGAGTCCGCCGCCCGCACCCCCGACCGCCCCGCCCTCGCCTACTTCGACGGCCGCCTGGGCTACCGCGGGACCGACGCGCTCTCCGACGCGGTCGCCGGCCACCTCGCCGCGAAGGGGCTGGAGCCCGGCGACCGGGTCGCGCTCATGCTCCAGAACAGCCCGCAGTTCGTCCTCGCGCTGCTCGGCGCCTGGAAGGCCGGGGCCGTCGTCGTCCCGCTCAACCCGATGTACAAATCGGCCGAGGTCGGCCACGTCCTGAAGGACGCCGGGGTCACGGCGGTGATCTGCGCGGACCGGATCTGGGAGGCGTTCCTGCGGGAGACCGCCGCCGGGGCCCCGTCGGTACGGATCGCCCTCACCACCAGCGAGCTCGACCTCCAGACCCGGAACGACGAACGGGTCCTCGCCCCCGAACGGCTGCCGGTGCCCCGGGACACCGAGGACCTGGTCGCCGTCGCCCGCCGGGGCGGCGGGGCCCCCGAGGGGCGGCTGCCCGGCGCCGACGACGTGGCGCTGATCAGCTACACCTCCGGGACCAGCGGTACCCCCAAGGGCGCCATGAACACGCACCGCAACATCATGGTCAACGCCGAGCGCCAGCGCACCGGCCACCCGGTCCCCGAGGGCTCCGCCTACTTCGCGCTCGCCCCGCTCTTCCACATCACCGGCGTGGTGTGCCAGCTCGCCGCCTGCCTCGCCAACGCGGGCACCCTCGTCCTCGCCCACCGCTTCCACCCCGGCGTCGTCCTCGACGCCTTCGCCGAGCACCGCCCCGCCTACACCGTCGGCCCGTCCACCGCCTTCATGGCGCTGGCCGCCCACCCCGGCGCCACCCCCGGGCACTTCGCCTCCTTCCGGATCATCTCCTCGGGCGGCGCACCGGTACCGCCCGCCCTGATCGAGAAGTTCCGCACGGAGTTCGGCCCCTACCTCCACAACGGCTACGGGCTCACCGAGTGCACCGCCCCCTGCGCCGCCGTACCACCGGAGCGCGAGGCCCCCGTGGACCCGGCCTCCGGGACGCTGTCCGTCGGCGTCCCCGGCCCGGACACGGTGGTCCGGATCCTCGACGAGAACGGCGCGGAGGTCCCCTTCGGCGCGCACGGCGAGATCGCCGTGCGGGGCCCGCAGGTGGTCCCCGGCTACTGGGGGCTGCCCGAGGCCACCGCCGCCGCCTTCCCGGACGGCGAACTGCGCACCGGTGACATCGGGTTCATGGACGAGGCGGGCTGGCTCTACGTCGTCGACCGCAAGAAGGACATGATCAACGCCTCCGGCTTCAAGGTCTGGCCACGCGAGGTGGAGGACGTCCTCTACACCCACCCGGCGGTCCGCGAGGCGGCCGTCGTCGGCGTCCCCGACCCCTACCGGGGCGAGACCGTCCGCGCCTGCGTCAGCCTGCGTCCCGGAGCCACGGTGGCGCCCGAGGAGTTGACGGCGTACTGCGCCGAGCGGCTCGCGGCGTACAAATACCCCCGGGAGGTGGAGATCCTCGCGGAACTGCCGAAGACGGCGAGTGGGAAGATCCTCCGGAGGGAACTGCGTTCCCCCCGATGACGGATCCACGCGGAAGGCAGGTGGCGGCAATGGCCAAGGCGACGGACGGGGAGCAGGCCCCCGTCCCCCGGCGACTGCTGGCCGCCGCCACCCGGCTCTTCGCCGAGCGGGGCTACGACCGCACCTCGGTCCAGGACATCGTCGAGGCCGCAGGTGTCACCAAGGGCGCGCTCTACCACTACTTCGGCTCCAAGGAGGACCTCCTCCAGGAGGTCTACTCCCGGGTGCTCCGCCTCCAGCAGGAGCGCCTGGACGCCTTCGCCGGCGCGGACGCCCCCGTCGAGCAGCGGCTGCGCGACGCGGCCGCCGACGTGGTCGTCACCACCATCGAGAACCTGGACGACGCCTCGATCTTCTTCCGGTCGATGCACCACCTCAGCCCGGAGAAGAACAAGCGCGTCCGGGCGGAGCGCCGCCGCTACCACGAGCGCTTCCGGGCGCTGGTGGAGGAGGGGCAGCGCAGCGGGGTGTTCTCCACCGCCACCCCGGCCGACCTGATCGTCGACTACCACTTCGGCTCGGTCCACCACCTCTCCACCTGGTACCGGCCGGACGGCCCGCTCAGCCAGCAGGAGGTCGCCGACCACCTGGCCGATCTGCTGCTGCGGGCGCTCCGCCCGTAGTAGTCGTCAGCCGGTCGAGGAGCGCCGTGGCGGCCGGGTTGCGCGGCCGGGGCGCCCGGCCGGCGAGGACCACCGTCCGGCCGGGCTCCGGCTGACGGATGCTCACGCACGGCAGCCCCGCCTCCGTGCCGATCCGCCGGGGCACGATCGCCACCCCGATCCCGGCCCGTACGAGGTCCACGAGCAGCCGGATCTGGGTGACGTCGCAGGTGATCCGGCGCTCCAGACCGCAGTGCGCGGCCAGTCTGCGCACCGCGGTCTCCAGGCCCGTACCCGCCCGGAAGTCCACGAACGGCTCGTCGGCGAGGTCCTTGATCAGGGTGCGCCCGGCGTCCGCCAGCCGGTGGCCCGGCGCGGTGATCAGCACCAGGTCCTCGTGCCAGGTCGCGAAGGCGGCGATGCCGTCCGGGAGTTCGGCGGCGTCCGGCGCCAGGAAGGCCAGGTCCAGCTCGCCGGCGCGCAGCCCCGCCACCAGCTCCGGCGTCGTCGCCTCGCGCAGCGAGATCTGCACCCCCGGCCAGGCACGGTGGTAAGCGGCCAGCTCGGCCGCCAGGTCCACGCAGGTCAGGGTCTGGATCGTGCCGATCCTGACCCGGCCGGTCACCAGCCCCGAGACGGCCGCCACCGCGTCCCGAGCCGCCTCCGTACCGGCCAGCACTGACCGGGCCGACGGCAGCAGCGCCCGGCCCGCCTCGGTCAGCACCACCCGGCGGCCGGTCCGGTCGAACAGCTCGGCCCCCAGCTCCCGCTCCAGATTCCGTACGGAGGTGCTCAGCGCGGACTGCGCGATCGGCTCGGCACGGGCGGCGGCGGTGAAACTGCCGTGGGTGACCACCGCCATGAAATGGCGGAGTTGGCGAAGCTCCATCCATCCACGATAGCGATGGGAGGTAGCTGAATCATCTGTTGGACCGATCGCGCGGGCGGTCCGAAGCTGGTCCCATGACGCAGATCCAGCAGTCCGCGCCCCAGCGGTCCGCGCACGTCCCCGCGCTGTGGACGGCGGCCCACGGCCCGCACCACCCGGCGGCCGTCCGGCTGTTCGCCCGCTGCCTGCTGCGGGTCCGTGCCTTCGCCCGCGAACTGGCGCTGGCGGACCACGTGGGCTCCGGCGGCTACTGAGCGCCCGCACCGCTGCCGGGCCCGAATCCGTTGGTGGGGCCGGTGCCCGCCCGGTTAGCATCCGACGATGCGGACCCCGGCCGGCGACCAGTTCCCCACCACCACGGACACCGGGGAGCTCCCGCCCCGGGAACTGGGGCGGCTGATCCGCCACCACGACCCCGCCTCGCGCCACCTGGGCCTCGCCCTGCTCACCGAGCGCCTCGCCGCCCGCCCGCCGTCGGACGACACGGAGGCGGCCGGACTCGCCGCGCTGCTGCCCACGACGCTCACCGGACCGCCGGAGGCGGACCTCCTGCTGGCCGGACTCCACGAAAGGGCCGGGCACGACGAACGGTTCGCCCGCGCCCTGGAGGACCGCCCCCGCCCGCCCTGGCGCACGGCCGGAACGCTGCCCGCCTCGGTACGCACCGCCTGGCTGCGCGCCGATCTGCTGCACGACCCGGCGGCGGCGCTGCGCGAGGAACCCCCGGGCGAGCCGCTGTACCAGGCGGTCCGCGGCGCGGACATCACCGCCGCCCGCCACCCGGCCCGGCTGGTGGCGGAGCTGGCGGCCGGCACCGACCCGGTGCTCCGGGCCGAGGCAGTACGGCTGGCCCGGCAGGGGCTGTACGCCGGACTCCTGGCCCCCGCCCAGGCCCGGGCCGCCCTGACCGGACTGCTGGGCACCGGCGGCGCCGAGGCCGTCACCGCCGCACTGGACGGGCTGGCCGAGCCGTGGGCGGCGCTCGACCCGCTGCCGCCCGGCCTCCTCGCCCCGTTCCTCCGTACCGGTCCGGGGCCCGACCCCGCCGCCGGGGCCGATCCCGGCACGGAGCCCGCACCCGCACCCGTACCCGAGTCCGTGGCCGGTGCCGCGCTCACGGTCGCCGCCCGCCACGGCCACCGGGACCTGCTGCGCCGGGCCGCCGAGGACCCGGACCTGGCGCCCGCGCTGCGGCGGCGGGCGCTGGAACTCCTCGGGGATCTCGCCGGACGCGCGGACATCGGCGCCCTGACCGCCCTCGCCGCGCGCGATCCGCTGCTGCTCGGCGCCCCGGCCGTGGCCTGCCTGCGCGGCCTCCACCGGCGCGGCCACTTCCCGGACGGGCCGGACGTCCCCGTCGTCGTCGGCCTGGCCCTCGCGGACCACTCCATCGCACCCCACGACGTGGCGACGGTCCTCTTCACCGTCCGCCGGGACGCGCTCCGGGTCCTCACCGACGCCCCCGCCGACGACCCGGACTGGCCGCGCCGGCTCGCCCTGCTGACCGCCCTCGCAGCCCAGGGCGCCGGGGACCTCCCGGTCGGGGCCGCCGTCACCCGGCTGCTGCCCGCCGCCCCCGTACCCGGCCCGTTCCTCGACGCGATCCGGGAGCTGCGCCACACGGACGCCGAGGAGGCGGTGCTCGCCCTGCTGCCCTCGGCGCCGGACGCGGCCCTGGAGACCCTGGAGGCGATCGGCGGCGACCGGACGGTCCTGGCCCTGCGCGAAGGACTGGGCCTCGACACGGCGACCGGCGGCCAGGTGGCACCCCCTCTGCGCCCGGTACGCCACCGCGCCCTCGAGCTGCTCTGGCAGCTCGACCGCGACCCGGAGCGCCGCCGCGCCCTGCTCGCCCGGCTCGACCCCGTCGACCTGCCCCCGCGCATCGCGGCCGGCCTCGGCCGCCCGGACCCCGGGGAGCTGGCGCTGCTCCGTTCCCACCTCGACCCGGACCGGCCGGACGCCGCACTGTGCCGGCTGGCGGCCCACGGCGACGCGGACACCCTCCCGGCCCTCGCCGACCTGCTGCTGCGCGTCGTCTCCGCACTGGCCACCGCGCGGGAGCCGGGTGCCCCCGACCGGACCGGCGAACACGGGCGGCCCGCCGGGGAACCCGTGGTGCCCCAGGAGGTCCTGGACGCGCTCCACGACCTCGGCCGCCGGCTCCACGGGCGGGGCGCGATCAGACCGGTCTGCCTGCTCACCGCCACGGACGCCGACGGAGCCGGGCACGCCCTCGTCGCGAACCTCGCCCTGGAGCTGCTGGACCGCCCCGGACTCCTCGACCACGAGCGGGTGATCCTGCTCGAACTGCTGCTCAGGACCCCCTGGACGGGCACCCGGGCCCGGGTGCACCGGCTGACCCGCCACCGGGACCGGCACGTCCGCAAGCACGCCATCGCCCTCCTCGCCCGCGACGCCACGGGAGAGGACGCCCAGGCCCTCTCGGCGACCCTGATCGCGCTGACCCGGGCCCGGGACGTCCAGACCGTACGCCAGGCCCTCCTCGCCCTGGGCCACGCCCGGGCCCACTGGGCGGGCGCCGCGATCGCCGACCGCCTGGACCACCCGAACACGAACATCCGCAAGACGGCGGCCGCGGCCCTGGTCCGCACCGGCGGCCGGGCGGCGGTCCCCGGACTCCTCGACCGGCTCGGCCGCGAGGACAACCCCGCCCTGCGCGAGACCCTCGTCGAAGCCCTGCGCACGGTACTCGGCGAGGCCCATGCCGCCACCCTGCTGGCCGCCGCCGAGCACGCCCGCCCCGCCTCCGTCCGCGAGCGCCTCCTCCTCGGCCTCTCCGGCGCCCTCGGCACCCGCGCGGTCCGCGCCCTGGCCGAACAGGAGTCACCGGTGGCGCCCCCACTGCTCGCCCTGCTGGCGTCCGGGCGGGTCCGCCCGGCCACCGGCACCCTGGACGACCTCGCCGCAGCCCTGGCCCGCCACGGCATCACCGTCCCCTCCGCCGGGCCGCCCCCGCCCGCGCCCCGGGCGGCCGACCGGGACGCCGGGACCCTGCTGGCCGACGGCTGGGACGCGGCCGTCGCGCTGCGCCTGGCCGGACGGGACGAGATGCCCGCCCCGGGCCGGACCGAGGCGCTGCGGCCGCTGCTGGCCGACTGGCTCCGGCTCGCCGCGTCCCCACCGGTGCGCCGGGATCCGGCGCTGCGGAACCGGGTGGTGCGGTACGCGCTGCGGATCTGCCCCGGGCCCCGGAGCACGGCGGAACTCGGCGCGTACGCGCGCTTCGCCCCGGTTCTGCTGGCCGCGCTGGCCGACGCCCGCGACCGGGACCGGCACGACCTCGTCGCCGTACTCGAAGCCGCCGCGCCGCTGCTGACGGCCTCCGCCCGGACCGCCGCGACCGTCGCCGTCCGGGCCCTGCGCCCCGCCCCGGCCGCCCCCGCCCGCTCCACGGTGCCGCTGCTGCGCCTGCTCGGCGCGGTCCCGGTCCGCGCCGACCTCGACCGGGACCTCGCCGCCGCCCGGCTCGGCGCCGACCCCTGGCGGGGAGCGACCACCGTGCTCCGGGCCGCCTTCGCCGTACCGGAGGACGACGCGCCGCTCCCGGCCGGGGCCCGGGCCTGGCGGGAGGCGCTGGAGGAGGCGGCCCGCACCCCGGAGGAGCTGGCCCGGTTCCGGGCCCGGGACGACGGAACGGTCCCCTCCAGGGACCGGCTGGCCGCGCTCGCCGAGGCCCACCAGACCGCCGGTCCCGGGGTCCGGACCGCGCTCGTCGACTGGATGACGCTCCTCCAGCCCCTCGACGCACCGCCCTGGACCCTCGCCGAGACCGCCCGTGTCCCGGCCCCGCCCCCACGCCTGATACGCGGGGACGACCTCGACCAGCCCCGCTCGGCGGCCCAGCGGGAGCGGCTGCTGACCCTGCTGGACGCGCCCGGTGAGGACCGCCGCCGCACCGCCGCCCTGACCCTGGCCCGCTGGCCCGAGCCGGAGGCCCGGCTGCCGGTGCTCCGCGCGTATCTGCGCGGCCGGGTCGACCTGCCCGTCGACACCGGCCTGGCCCGCGCGCTGTCCCTGCTCGACCCGGCCGAACTGCGCGCCGGGGACGTCCTGCGCGACCGGGTCGCGTACACCGCCGCCCGGCTCGGGCCCCAGGAGCTGGAGCGGCTGGTGCCGTTGCTGCTGGAGTGGTGGCGAACGGCTCCGCCCGCCGGGGCCGGGGCGATCCGCGACGCCCTGCGCGCCTGCCCGGCCGACGCCCTCGCCACGCTCCTCGCCGACCGGCCGGGCGGCGGCGACCGCGGCTCCCTGGAACTGCTCGCCGGCCGCCCGCTGCTGCGCACCCGGGCCCTGGAGCGGGCCCGGCGACGGCTGCGCGAGGAGGGCCACGGCGACCTGGCGGACCGGCTGCTGCTCGTCGACGGCCCCCTGCGCGGCCCGGACGCGGCCCGGCACGACGCGGCCGCCCTGGCAGCGCTCCGCGAGCGCCGGGAACCCGCACCCGCCGCGAGCGGTGCCGGCCCGTCCCGCCAGGAGCTGCTGGAACTGGCCGCCACCGGCACACCGGAACAGATCTGCCGGGCGCTCACCGCACTGGCGGAGGCGCACCCCGGCCCCGCACCCGACGACGACCCGCGCCTGTCCGGCCTGCTGGCCGGGCTGCTCACCCACCCCCGCGCCCGGGTCCGGCTGCGCGCCCACCGCACCTCACGGGCGATGCTCGACCGGCCGGCCCACCTCGACCACACCCGGACCCTGCTGGACGACCCCAGCCCCGACGTGGTGCGCATGGCGGTCCGCACCCTCTGCCGCGCGGCCTGGAGACCCGCCCTGCCCGCCGTGACCGGGCTGCTCGGCCACCCGCACCCGGCGGTCCGCGACGCGGCGGCCGAGGGGCTGGCCGCCCTGGGCACGACGGCCGTCCCCGCCCTGCGCGCCGCCGCCGCCCGCGCCCGCCCCGACCGGCGCGCCCGCTACACCGACGTTCTGGACCGGATCGGGGCGGGCGGGAGCCGACCCGGTGCGCCGCGAGACGCCCGGTGATCCCCGGGTACGCGGACGTGTCCGGGCGTCCCTCCGCCTCGCGGCGCACCGCGTCCGACGCCGGACGCCGGTCCGCCAGGTACTACCGGGCAGCCCTCACACGTACCGCTTGATCTCGCGCCGGGCCAGCGACCGCTGGTGCACCTCGTCCGGGCCGTCCGCCAGCCGCAGCGTCCGGGCCGCCGCCCACAGCTCGGCCAGCGGGAAGTCCTGGCCGACGCCGCCCGCGCCGTGGAGCTGCACGGCCTGGTCGAGGATGGCGACCACGGCACGCGGAGTGGCGATCTTGATGGCCTGGATCTCGGTGTGCGCGCCCCGGTTGCCCACCGTGTCCATCAGCCACGCGGTCTTCAGCACCAGCAGCCGCAGCTGCTCCACCGTGACCCGGGCGTCCGCGATCCAGTTCTGCACGACGCCCTGCTGGGCGAGCGGCTTGCCGAACGCGGTACGGGACACCGCCCGCCGGCACATCAGCTCGATCGCCCGCTCCGCCATCCCGATCAGCCGCATGCAGTGGTGGATGCGGCCCGGGCCCAGCCGCGCCTGGGCGATGGCGAAGCCGCCGCCCTCCTCGCCGACCAGGTTCGTGACGGGTACCCGGACATCGGTGAAGTCCACCTCGGCGTGGCCGCCGTGGTAGTGGTCCTCGTACCCGTAGACCCGCATGGCGCGGCGGACCTCGACGCCCGGGGTGTCGCGCGGGACCAGGACCATCGACTGCTGACGCCTCATGTCGGCGCTCTCGGGGTCGGTCTTGCCCATCACGATGAAGACCGCGCAGTCCGGGTTCATCGCCCCGGAGATGTACCACTTGCGCCCGTTGATGACGTACTCGTCGCCCTCGCGCGCGATCCGGGTCTCGATGTTCGTCGCGTCCGAGGAGGCCACCTCGGGCTCCGTCATCGCGAAGGCCGAGCGGATCTCCCCGGCGAGCAGCGGCTCCAGCCACCGCTTCTTCTGCTCCTCGGTGCCGAACTGGTGGAGCACCTCCATGTTCCCGGTGTCCGGGGCGGCGCAGTTGAGCGCCGTGGGCGCCAGCTGCGGGGAGCGGCCGGTGATCTCGGCCAGCGGGGCGTACTGGAGATTGGTCAGCCCGGCCCCGTACGCGGGATCGGGGAGGAAGAGGTTCCACAGCCCCTGCCGCCGGGCCTCGGCCTTCAGCTCCTCCACGACGCGCGGGGTGTCCCAGGGCGAGGCCAGCAGCGCGCGCTGCTCCTCGGCCGTCGCCTCGGCGGGGTACACGTGCTCGTCCATGAAGGCGAGCAGCCGGGCGCGCAGCTCCTCGGTGCGGGCGTCGAACGCGAAGTCCATGGGTCAGCCTTCCTGGAGGGTGGTGAGGCCGTGCTCGATGAAGACGGGGACGAGGCCGCCGATCCGGTCGAAGCCGGCGCCGACGGTCTGGCCCAGGGTGTAGCGGTAGTGGATGCCCTCCAGGATCACGGCCAGCTTGAACCAGGCGAACGCCGTGTACCAGGAGAGGGCGGAGGTGTCCCGGCCGGAGCGGGCGGCGTAGCGCTCGATCAGCTCGGCGGGGGAGGGGTGGCCGGGCGCGCCGCTGGTGGTGGAGACCGGTGACTCGGCCAGGCCGAGGTCCGAGCTGTACATGACCAGCAGCCCGAGGTCGGTGAGGGGGTCGCCGAGTGTGGACATCTCCCAGTCCAGTACGGCCTTGATCCGGTCGTCGTCGCCGATCAGCACGTTGTCCAGCCGGTAGTCGCCGTGGACGACGGTGGGCGCGGGCGAGGCGGGCAGCGCGCGGCCGAGCGCGGTGTGCAGCGCGTCGATGCCGGGCAGTTCGCGGTTGCGCGAGGCGTCCAGCTGCTTGCCCCAGCGGCGCAGCTGCCGCTCCAGGAAGCCCTCGGGACGCCCGAAGTCGCCGAGCCCGACGGCTTGCGGGTCCACCGCGTGCAGGTCGACCAGGGTGTCGACGAGCCCGAGGACCGCCTCCCGGGTGCGCCCGGGGCCCAGCGGGGCGAGCTGCTCGACCGTGCGGTACGGGGTGCCCGCCACGTACTCCATGACGTAGAACGGCGCACCGTTCACCGACTCGTCCTCGCAGAGCAGCACCGGCTCGGGCACCGGCACACCCGTCGGGTGCAGGGCGCTGATCACCCGGTGCTCCCGCCGCATGTCGTGCGCGGTGGCCAGCACATGACCCAGCGGGGGCCTGCGGACCACCCACCGGCCGGTGCCGTCCGTGACGACGTACGTGAGGTTCGAGCGGCCGCCCTCGATCAGCCGGGCCCGCAGCGGTCCGCCCACCAGCCCCGGCCGTTCCCGGTCGAGATGCCCGCGCAGCCGGTCGAGGTCGAGACCCGGCGGGGAGACGTCGGGGCCGGTGCCCGGCGGGGGGACTGAGCTCATCGTGCGCACCTCCGGAGGGGAAGAAAGACGGGAACCATCATGCCGACCAGTCGGTATGTCGTCCAGTGTCCGGCGGCGGGTCGTCCGTGATCCCTGGGGCGGGGCGGTGTTCTCGCCCCCTCCGGAGTCTGGTGCTCAGTCGTATCCCTGAATAGAGTTCACGTATGAATACAGAGTTGCTGATCGACGATGTCCGGCTGACCCCGATCCTGATAGCCGACCCGCCCCTGCTCAACACCCAGGGCGTCCACCAGCCGTACACCCCGCGGCTCGTCGTGGAGGTCGTCACCCGGGGTGGGGTCACCGGTGTCGGCGAGACGTACGGGGACGGGAAGTACCTGGAGCTCGCCCGGCCGCTCGCCGAGGCGCTCCGGGGCCGCCCGGTCAGCGATCTGAACGGCCTCTTCGCGCTGGCCGACGCGGTGTGCGGCGATTCGGGCGCGGCCGACGACCGGGTCGAGGCCGGCGGCCTGCGCGGTGTCCAGACCGCCGACAAGCTCCGGCTCTCCGTCGTCTCCGGCTTCGAGGTCGCCTGCCTGGACGCGCTGGGCAAGTCCCTCGGCCTGCCCGTGCACGCCCTGCTCGGCGGAAAGGTCCGCGACCGGGTCGAGTACAGCGCCTACCTCTTCTACCGCTGGGCCGCCCACCCCGAGGGCGGCGAACGGGACGACTGGGGCGCCGCCCTCGACCCGGCCGGCATCGTCGCCCAGGCCCGCCGCTTCGCCCGCGCGTACGGTTTCTCGTCCTTCAAGCTGAAGGGCGGCGTCTTCGAGCCCGACCGGGAGATCGCCGCGATCCGCGCCCTGGCCGAGGAGTTTCCCGGCCGGCCGCTGCGCCTGGATCCCAACGGCGCCTGGTCCGTGGAGACCTCGCTGTACGTCGCCGACCAGCTCAAGGACGTACTCGAATACCTGGAGGACCCGGCGACCGGTACGGGGCCGATGGCCGAGGTCGCCGCGGGCACCGACGTACCGCTGGCCACCAACATGTGCGTGACCACCCTCGCCGAGGTGCCGGAGGCCTTCGCCCGGGGTGCCGTGCAGGTCGTCCTCTCCAACCACCACTACTGGGGCGGGCTGCACCGGACCCGGGAGCTGGCCGCGATCTGCCGCACCTTCGGCGTCGGCCTCTCCATGCACTCCAACACCCACCTCGGCATCAGCCTCGCCGCGATGACCCACGTCGCCGCCACCGTCGCCAACCTCGACTACGCCTGCGACAGCCACTACCCCTGGCAGACCGAGGACGTCATCACCACCCGCCATGTCTTCGAGGACGGACACCTCACCGTCTCCGACGCCCCCGGCCTCGGCGTCGAACTCGACCGCGAGCGGCTCGCCGCGCTGCACCGGCGCTGGCTCGACGACGACGGCACGATGCGCGAGCGCGACGACGCGGCCGCGATGCGCAAGGCCGAACCGGAGTGGCGGACCCCGGCGATCCCCCGCTGGTGACCGGCGCGCGAGGAGTGCGGCGGCCCGTCCGGGCCCCGCGCCCCGGACGCGCGGCGGCTCAGAACAGCATGGCCGTGGCGCACCCCGCGAGCACCACCGCACACCCGGCCACCGCCAGCGCCCCGCGCACCGTCATCGGCCGGGGCCGGGCGCTCCGCATCCGCAGCACCCGCCGGTGCGCCACCACCAGCATCCCCAGCCAGGCCAGCGCGCCCACCGCCACCGCCACCACCGCGGCCGGGCCCGCCCCGGCGTGCAGCGCCTGCTTCACCGCCAGCGCCAGCACCACCGTGCAGGACAGCGTCGTCCGCCGCCAGGCCAGCCGGGTCCGCTCGGGCTGGAGCCCGGGATCGCGCGGCACGCCGCTCACCGGCCCTCCCAGCCGAAGAGGACCACCACCACCATCGCCACCGCCACCACGGCGACCGCCAGACCGAGCAGCGTCGGGAACCGCGAGACCGGCAGGTCCTCCCCGCGCCGCATCGCCCGCTCGCACCGCACCCAGTGGTTGACGGCCCGCAGCGCGCACAGCACCCCGGCCGCCAGCAGGGCCAGCGCCAGCCCCGCGCGCACGCCCCAGGCCAGCTCCGGCAGGAACTGGTCGACCGCGAAACCGCCGCCGATCAGCGCCAGGGCCGTCCGGATCCAGGCGAGGAAGGTGCGTTCGTTGGCGAGCGAGAACCGGTAGTCGGGCGTCGCGCCCTCCTCGCGGACGCGTTCCGGCGCGAACCACAGCCGCAGGCCCCGCACGAATTCGATCACGTCCGGACCCTATCCGCCGCTTCCCCCGGGGAGGGCGCCGACCGGGCTCAGGCGCCCGCCCCACCCGCCCGGTGGGCGCGCAGTCGCCGGTAGGCCGCCAGCCCGTCCGGCACCCACGGCCAGTCGTCGATCCGCGCGTCCAGCTCGTCGTCGGTGAGGAAGGTGTGCCAGGCCACCTCCTCCACCTGCGGGCTGACCGGCAGCTCGCACCGCACCCGGTAGACGTACGACCACCAGGAGTGCGCGGCGCTCTCGTAGAGGAACTTGAAGAGCGGCTCGGGCCGGGGGAGTCCGGACACCCCCAGCTCCTCCTCGGCCTCCCGCAGCGCGGCCTCGTCGTACGACTCCCCGGCACCGACCACCCCGCCGACGAACATGTCGTAGTGGGACGGGAAGACCAGCTTCCCCGCGGTCCTGCGGTGGACGAAGAGCCGCCCCTCCGCGTCCCGGGCCTCGATGAAGACGCAGCGATGGCGAAGGCCCCGCGCGGTCGCCTCACCGCGCGGGGCCTGCCCCACGACCTGGTCGTTCTCGTCGACGATGTCCAGGATCTCGTCAGAAGGAGTCATGCTCCCCATCCAACATCAGGACACCGCCGCGGGATCACTGGCCCATGACGTACTTGACGGTCGGACCGGTGGTCCAGCCGCCGTCCACGGCCAGCTCGGCACCGGTGATGTACGAGGCGGCGTCCGAGAGCAGGAAGGTGACCGCGGCGGCGATCTCCGGGGCCTCGCCGACCCGGCCCATCGGGGTGTTCGGGTAGTTGCCCTCGCCCTGCTGGATGCCGACGGAGGCGGTCATCGGGGTGTACGTCATGCCGGGGTGCACCGAGTTGACCCGGATCCGGGACGTGCCGAGTTCCACCGCGCCGACCTTCGTCAGCCCGCGCACGGCCCACTTCGAGGCACCGTAGCTGGAGGTCAGGGCGAGGCCCATCAGGCCGGCCGCCGAGGAGATGTTGACGATCGAGCCGCCGCCGTTCTCCTTCATCAGCGGGATCACCGTCTTCATGCCGATGAAGACGGCGGTCAGGTTGATGTCGATGACCTTGCGGAAGTGCTCGACGCTCTCGGTCTCCAGCGGCATCCCGGTCGACACCCCGGCGTTGTTGACCAGACCGTCGATCCGGCCGAACTCGGCGACGGCGAACTCGGCGACCCGCTGCCAGTCCTCCTCGGAGGTCACGTCGTGGTGGACGAAGCGGGCCTTCCCGCCCAGCTCGGCGGCGGTGGCCGCACCCTCCTCGTCGAGCAGGTCGGTGATCACCACGTTGGCGCCGCCCGCCACCGCGAGGCGCGCGGCCTCGGCGCCCAGGCCCCGGGCGCCGCCGGTGATGATGACGGTCTTGTCGCTGAGGTTGCTCGTGTCAGTCATGGTGTTTCCTCTGTGCGGTACGGAAGGGTGCGTGATGCGGTGACCCCGGCGGTACGGGCCCCTCAGGGGGTGCCCGGCACCGGGGCGCGCAGGAACGCAGTGGTGGTTTCGACGAGATCGGCGAGGAAGAACGCCTCGCCGGTCAGCGGCTCGATCCCGTCGAGCCGCTGGCGCGCGCGGTCGGCGAACGCCGCGCCGATCAGGGTGAGCGCCAGGTCCAGGCGCTCCAGGCGGACCGGGGCGGGCAACGCGCCCAGACGGTCCTTGAGCAGGGCGATCAGCCGCCCGTAGTGGGTGTCGTCCAGGACGGGATGCGGGGTGCCGGTCCGCAGCCCGGTCTCATGGGTGAGCCGGACCGAGATCCGCAGACAGCGGCAGCCCCGGTCGTCGGCGAGCAGACTCGCCTCGGCCGTCACCAGCGCGGCGACCAGCTCCCGTACGCCGCAGTCCGCGTCCAGCGCGTCCAGCAGCCGGGCCATCACCCGCTCGGTGCGGTCCTGGCGGCCCGCCATCACCGCGTCCAGCAACCCGGCCCGGGAGCCGAAGTGGTACTGGACTGCGGAGGGGTTGCTCTGGCCGGCGAGCCGGACGATGTCGCGCAGCTGAGCGCCGTCCGGACCCTGGGCGGCGAAGATCTCCTCGGCCGCGCGGATCAGCTTCTCCCGGGTCTCGGGGCCGGACGTTCGCGCCATACCCGCACTGTAATACTGGACATTATTAAAAACCAGTGGAGGGGCCTCCGGAGCAGCTCAGTTGGGCTGGAGGCTCTTCTCCCGGCGCCCGCCGACCGGCCCCTCCGGCATCGCCGGATGGAGCCCGAGCAGCACGATCCCGACGACGATCGCGGCGAGCCCGACGGCCTGCCAGGCCAGCGCCCCGGCGTCGGTGCGCAGCCGGTCGCCGAGGAAGCCGATCCCGCAGGCGATCCCGGCCAGCGGCTGGGCGGCGGTCAGCGGGGGCAGCGAGACCCTGAGCGGCCCGGTCTCGAACGCGCTCTGCACCAGCAGCAGCCCCGTCACCCCCAGCAGGACGACGGCGTACGGCTGCCACGCCGTGAGCAGCGCCGTCCACCCGCCCCCCGTGATGAGCTGGCCGCTGACCCGGGTGAGCGCGTCCTGGAGCCCGTAGAGCAGCCCGGCCGCCACCGCGAGCAGCGCGGGGGAGGCGGCGGTGACGGCGCGTTTGGCGACGGTGGTCAGCAGCAGCGCGGACCCCACCACCACCCCGACCACCAGCCAGTGCCGCAGTACGCCGGTCACCGCCTCGCCGCCCTCGGGCCGCCCCGCCAGCAGGAAGGCCGCGACCCCGCCGGCCAGCAGCCAGAGCCCGGCCCAGCCCTGACGGCCGAGCCGCTGGCCGGTGCGGTGGCGGGACAGGGTCATCGCGAAGAGCAGATTGGTGGCCAGGAGCGGTTCGACGACGGAGACCTCGCCGTTGGCCAGGGCCAGGGCGCCCAGCACCATCCCGCAGACCATCAGCCCGACCCCGGCCAGCCAGCTCCGCACCCGCATCAGGTCGAGCAGCAGCCGGGGCGAGAGGTAGTCGCTCCTCGGGGCGTGCGAGGCGGCGGCCTGCTGGAGGACGAAGCCGAATCCCAGGCAGCAGGCGGCACTCATGGCGAGCGCGACGACCAGCACCGACATGCCGCTACCTCGTACAGGGCCGGAAATGGGGTGATGTGTACCGACGATAGCGCCGGTGTGCCCCGGGTGCGGCCGGAACGGGGCCGACCGGGCGGTTGACGCCGTGGCGGCCGGTGCAGAAGATCTGACGCACGAGTAACTTCCGGCCCCGGCAGGACCGCACGCCCCGGTACCGGACCGCCCCGACAAGGATGGAACCCATGGCGTACGACGCTGATGTGATCGTGATCGGGGCGGGGCTGGCCGGACTGGTGGCCACCGCCGAACTGGCCGAGGCGGGGCGCTCGGTGATCCTGCTCGACCAGGAGCCCGAGCAGTCGATCGGCGGCCAGGCGCACTGGTCCTTCGGCGGCCTCTTCCTGGTCGACTCGCCCGAGCAGCGCCGGATGCGGGTCAGGGACAGCCACGAGCTGGCGCTCCAGGACTGGTTCGGCACGGCGGGCTTCGACCGCGAGGAGGACCACTGGCCGCGCAAGTGGGCCGAGGCGTACGTCGACTTCGCGGCCGGTGAGAAGCGCTCCTGGCTGCGCGCCCAGGGGCTGCGGCTCTTCCCCGTGGTCGGCTGGGCCGAACGCGGCGGCTACGACGCCACGGGCCACGGCAACTCCGTACCCCGCTTCCACATCACCTGGGGCACCGGCCCCGGCGTCGTCGCCCCCTTCGAGCGCCGGGTCCGCGCGGGCGTCGCCAAGGGGCTCGTGCGCTTCGCGTTCCGGCACCGGGTCACCGGCCTCGGCCGCACCGGGGGCACCGTCGACACCGTGACCGGCGAGGTGCTGGAGCCGAGCGCCGCGGCCCGGGGCACCGCGAGCAGCCGGGTGGTGGCCGGCTCCTTCGAACTGCGGGCCCAGGCGGTGATCGTCACCTCCGGCGGCATCGGCGGCAACCACGACCTGGTCCGCAAGCAGTGGCCCGCCCGGCTCGGCACCCCGCCCGCGAAGCTGCTCTCCGGCGTCCCCGCCCACGTCGACGGACTGATGCTCGGCATCGCCGAGGAGGCGGGCGCCCACCACATCAACCGCGACCGGATGTGGCACTACACCGAGGGCATCGAGAACTGGAACCCGATCTGGGCCAAGCACGCCATCCGCATCCTGCCCGGACCGTCCTCGCTCTGGCTGGACGCCCGCGGCAAGCGGCTCCCGGTCCCGCTCTTCCCGGGCTTCGACACCCTCGGCACCCTCGAACACATCATGCGGTCCGGCCACGAGTACACCTGGTTCGTCCTCGACCGGAGGATCATCGGGAAGGAGTTCGCCCTCTCCGGCTCGGAGCAGAACCCGGACCTCACCGGCAAGTCGATCCGGGACGTGATCGGCCGGGCCCGCGCCGACGTACCGGCGCCGGTGAAGGCGTTCATGGACAACGGGGTCGACTTCGTCGTGGAGAAGGACCTCTCCGCGCTCGTCCGGGGCATGAACAAGCTGACCGGCCAGGAGCTGATCGACGAGGCCGAGCTGCGCCGCGAGATCGTCGCCCGGGACCGCGAGATCGCCAACCCCTTCACCAAGGACCTCCAGATCACCGCGATCCACGGCGCCCGCGCCTACCTCGGCGACAAGCTGATCCGCACCGCCGCACCGCACCGCCTCCTCGACCCCAAGGCCGGTCCGCTGATCGCCGTACGGCTGAACATCCTCACCCGCAAGTCGCTCGGCGGACTGGAGACGGACCTGTCCTCCCGGGTGCTGACCGAGGACGGCACCCCGCTGGCCGGGGTGTACGCGGCGGGCGAGGCGGCCGGCTTCGGCGGTGGCGGGGTGCACGGCTACCGCTCGCTGGAGGGGACCTTCCTCGGCGGCTGCATCTTCTCCGGCCGGGCGGCGGGCCGGGCGGCCGCGAAGGCGGTCGGCTGAGGCGCCCGGCTACCGCTCCCGCGCCTACGCGGCCGGGGCGAGCCGTTCGACGACGCGGAACCGCTCGGCGACGACCATCGTGTCGTCGTCGACGGTGAAGCCCGGGTCGCCGAGCGCCTCCCGCATCTCGTCGCCGTGCCAGAACCGCTCGTGCGCCGCACGCCACTCGGCGACCGAGGAGTGGCCCTCGCCCTCGTCGATCGCGTGCTGGAGACCGACGTCGCCCAGGCGCAGCACCCGTACCTCCGTCACCTCCAGTACGGCGACCTCCCGGCCGTCCGAGTCGATCAGCGCGGACCGCTCGCCCACCGGCGGCAGCTCCTCGTCCTCCGCCTCGTACTCGGCGAGCAGCCCGGTCGTCGAGACCTTCGCACCGGTGAGGACCGCCTCGACCAGCTGATCGCGCAGCGGCCCCGGGAAGGCCAGCAGAAAGGGTTTGAGGGGGGTCCCGGCGGGGCCTTCGGGCAGCGCCCCGAGGGTTTCGTCAAGAGGCTCGTGATTTCCCATGGAGCCAAGTCTGGCACGCGCCGTCCGGTCCGGCGGCGAAACGGTCGAAAAGCCGCTGAGTGGTCAACAGGTGCCGAACGTAAGGTAGTTGGACACCGGTTCCGGCCGGTACGACGACGGCGCCCGCCGGCCCGGGGCGTGAGCCGGGCGGCGGGCGCCGTGGGGCGGGTCCCCGGGCGGGACCTAGATGATCAGTGACAGCAGCAGGACGAAGACCAGCGAGACCACGGAGATGATCGTCTCCATCACCGACCAGGTCTTCACCGTCTGGCCGACGCTCATCCCGAAGTACTCCTTCACCAGCCAGAACCCGGCGTCGTTGACATGGCTGAAGAAGAGCGAGCCCGCGCCGACCGCCAGCACCAGCAGCGCGGCGTGGGAGGTCGACATGTCGGCCGCCAGCGGGGCGACCAGACCGGCCGCCGAGATGGTGGCCACCGTCGCCGAGCCGGTCGCCAGCCGGATCGCCACCGCGATCAGCCAGCCCAGCAGCAGCGCCGGGATCGACCAGTTCCTGGAGAAGTCCAGGACCATCTGGCCCACGCCCGCGTCGATGAGGGTCTGCTTGAAGCCGCCGCCCGCGCCCACGATCAGCAGCACACCGGCGATCGGCGCGAGCGACTTCTCGACCGTGGTGGAGAGCCGGCCCTTGGAGAATCCGGCCGCCCGGCCCAGCGTGAACATGCCGACCACGACCGCCGCCAGCAGCGCGATCAGCGGCGAGCCGATCACGTCGGTGATCTTCTGGAGACCCTGTTCCGGATCGTCCACGACGATGTCGACCAGGGCCTTGACCAGCATCAGCACCACCGGCAGCAGGATCGTCGCCAGCGTGGCGCCGAAGCCGGGACGGCGGTCGAGATCCTCCGAGGGCCGCTGCGGGACCATCCGCTCCGGCACCGGGACGTCCACCCAGCGCGCCGCGACCCGCGAGAAGAGCGGCCCCGCGATGACCACGGTGGGGATCGCCACCAGGACGCCCAGCGCCAGGGTGACCCCGAGGTTGGCGCCGAGGGCGTCGATCGCCACCAGCGGTCCGGGGTGCGGCGGGATCAGCCCGTGCATCACGGAGAGACCGGCCAGCGCCGGGATGCCGATCCGCATCAGCGACTGGTTGCCGCGCTTGGCGACCAGCAGCACCACCGGGATCAGCAGCACGATGCCGACCTCGAAGAAGAGCGGCAGGCCGATCACCGAGGCGATCAGCACCATCGCCCACGGCATGGAGCGCCCCCTCGCCCGGGCGAGGATGGTGTCGACGATCTGGTCCGCGCCGCCGGAGTCGGCCAGCAGCTTCCCGAGGATCGCGCCGAGCGCGATCAGCACGCCGACGCCCGCGACGGTCGAGCCGAGACCGGCGGTGAAGCTGGCGATCGTCTTCGCCGGGGCCGCCCCGGCGAAGGAGCCGAGCGCCAGCGACCCGATGGTCAGCGCGAGGAACGCGTGCATCTTGAACTTGGTGATGAGCAGGACGATGACGGCGATGCCCGCCAGGACGGCGATGCCCAACTGGGCGTTGCCGGCCGAGGTGATCGGTTCGACGGCGTCCGCTGCCAACATCTCGACGCTGAGACTGGTCACGGTGGAGGTCCTTAGTCCTCGAGCCGGCGCAGGGCCGCGACGGCTCGCTGGGTGATTTCTTCGGGGGTGCCGGACACGTCGACGGAGACGCCGGCCTCGTCCTCCTGCAGGGGCTGCAGGGTGGCGAACTGCGAGTCGAGCAGGGCGGTGGGCATGAAATGGCCCGTACGCCCCGCCATCCGGGCCTCGATCAGCGCCCGGTCGCCGGTCAGATGGAGGAAGAGGACCCCGGGCGCCTCGGCGCGCAGCCGGTCGCGGTACGACCGCTTCAGCGCCGAGCTGCTCACCACCCCGCCGAGCCCCGCCCGGCCGTGCGCCCAGCGGCCGATCGCGTCGAGCCAGGGCCACCGGTCCGCGTCGTCCAGCGGGACGCCGGCCGACATCTTGGCGATGTTGGCCGCGGGGTGGAAGTCGTCGCCCTCCGCGTACGGAACGCCGAGTCCGGCGGCGAGCAGGGGGCCGATCGTGGTCTTGCCGGTCCCTGCAACGCCCATCACCACGACGACGTGGGGAGTGCTCATGGGGGTGCCTCGCAGTCTTCCGCGATGTCTTCCTCGACATCGGTCCGTCGCGCTACTGAAACCCATACGTACGACTTATTCAAGATTTTGTGACGTAAACGTCGTACTTTTCGTCGTCGAAGGACGCCCCGTAGGCTTTGACCATGACCACACAGGGCCCCGGGCTCCATACCCATGTGCTGGACACCCTGGGACTGGAGATCGCCGCCGGCACGCATCCGCCGGGGGCGGTCCTGCGGACCGACGAGCTCGCCCGGCGCTTCGACGTCTCGCGCACCGTCGTGCGCGAGGTGGTCCGGGTCCTGGAGTCCATGCACCTGGTCGAGTCCCGGCGCCGGGTCGGCGTGACCGTACGGCCGACCGGGGCGTGGAACGTGTACGACCCGCAGGTCATCCGGTGGCGGCTGGCCGGGGCGGACCGCCCGCGCCAGTTGCGCTCGCTGACCGTGCTGCGTTCGGCGATCGAGCCCGTGGCGGCCGGCCTCGCCGCCCGCAACGCCACCCCGGAGCAGTGCGCCGCCCTCACCGAGCGCGCCCTCGGCATGGTCGCCACCTCGCGCGGCCAGCAGCTGGAGGGCTACCTGGAGCACGACATCGCGTTCCACCGGATCGTGCTCGACGCCTCCGGCAACGAGATGTTCGCGCGCCTCGGTGACGTGGTCGCCGAGGTGCTGGCGGGCCGTACGCACCACCAGGTCATGTTCGAGGACCCCGACCCGGCCGCCGTCACCCTGCACGTCCGGCTCGCCGAAGCGGTCCGCGAGGGCGACGCGGCGGCGGCGGAGCGGCTCACCAGGGAGATCGCCGTGGGCGCCCTGCACGAACTGGACGTCCTCGCCCCCTGAGCCCCGCCCGCACGCGCGACGGCCCCCGCGGAAGTCTCTCCGCGGGGGCCGCCGTGCGTGCGGGCGTGTGTCCGGGTCAGCCGCCGTGTCCCTGGTGGCCCCCGCCGTGCCCGGCGCCGTGGTCGAATTTCATCGCCTCGGACGGCATCACGACGAACGGCCGCATCATGCCCATGTCCTCGTGCTCCAGCAGATGGCAGTGGTACATGAACCGCCCGTACGCCCCGTCGAACGTCCCGAGCACCTTCACCAGCTGCCCGGCGGGCACCCGGAAGACGTCCTTCCAGCCGTGCTCGTTGGGGGCGGCCGGGATCTTGGTGCCGTGGTCGAACTCCACCGGGGAGCGGGTCCCGCCGAGCGCCGGGTCGAAGCCGTCGAGCACGTACGCCTCCCGGCCCATCACCTGGAAGTCGGTCAGATGGATGTGCATCGGATGCGTCGGGCCGCCCAGGTTGAGGAACGACCACTGCTCGAACGTGCCCTCGCCGATCGTGAAGCCGAGACCGTCGTTGAAGGTCCGCGAGATCCTGCGGTACGTCCGCACCGTGCCGTCCTCGCCCCGGACCTGGAGGACCCCGTCCGAGGGCACCGTCACCGTCGACGGGTCCTCGACCTCCGCCATCTCCCAGATCTCCGGATGGCCGCCGCCGCCGACCGTCCCCGGCACCGTCAGCACCACGAGCCGGTGCCCGTGCTCCACCAGGCCGTGCTCGTACCGCCGGAAGGAACCCGACAGCACCTCGGGCAGCTCGAAGGTGTCCCGCCGCCCGGTCTCCCGCACCCGGAACTCCATCACCTGCGGGAACGGCACGTTCGACGCCGGGTCCGCGACCCCGGGGGCGAGCTTGCCGCGGTTGACCAGCCGGACCCGGCGGCCCGCCAGCGCCGAGAAGTCGACCAGCAGGTCCATCCGCTCGGCCGGGGCGATCGTCAGCTGCGGCAGCGAGGCGTCGAAGTCGACCGGCACCGGGCGCGGCAGCAGGCCGCCGTCGCTGCCGATCTGCCGGATCACCCCCGGCACCGGGTTGTTCTCGTCGTCCACCAGCACCAGGTCGTAGATCCGCGCGTTGGACGCGTTGACCAGCCGGAACCGGTACCAGGCGTCGTCCACGTCCAGATGCGGCCAGATCCGCCCGTTGACCGTCGTGTACGGGCCGAGGAACGGCAGCGACACCGGCTTCCCGGTCTCCGGGTGGGCCTTGGTGAGCACCGTCGTCTTGTGCAGCAGCCGCCCGTTGAGCCGGCCGTCCTCGTCGGTGTCGAGATTGCGGTCGGCGAGGATCAGCGGCAGCTCCCGGTCGCCGGACGGCAGGCCGAGCGCGTCCTCCTCGTCGTCCCGGACCAGATACGTGCCGACCAGCCCGGCGTACACGTTCCACCGGGTGATGTTCATCGCGTGGTCGTGGTACCACCACTGCGCCGCCTGGTGGTCGTTCGGGTACTCCGACAGCTGCGCGTCGCCGAAGCCGACCGCGTTGTCCGCCCAGCCGTCGTTGCCGCCACCGGTCTGGGCGCCGTGCAGATGCGTCACCGTCCAGGCGGGCAGCGCGGCGACGTCCGGGTTCGGCTCCACCCCGTCCCGGCCGGGGCTGTTGTGCGGGGCGGGCTCGCCCGGCGCGACCGGGCCGACCTCCACCGCCGTGACCGGGTACTCGCTCCCCTTCGGGACCCGGTTGGTCCACGCGATCCGGACCCGCTTCCCGCGCCGCACCTCGATGGTGGGCCCGGGCACCATGCCGTCGTACCCCCACATCAGGGTCGGCGGCAGTTGCGCGTGCAGCCGCACCCAGGTGGGTGACACGGCGATCTCGGTCTCCCGCAGCACGTCGCCGCTCCGCGGGCGGAGCACCGGCGGAACGGGCAGCGCGTCGACGTACGGCACGAGCCCGCCGACCGGTGCCGCCAGCACGGCAGGCTCGTCCCCCGATTGACTGATCTTCTCCGTGGCCTCGATGATCTCGGTCAAGGTACTTCCCCCATGATCAGTGATTCCCCTGTCGCGGGGGAGAACGACCCCTGCCCCCGCAGGTACCGGCCGATCTCCCCCTACGTATCAAAGGACCGCGGAGAATCCG
This sequence comes from Streptomyces sp. NPDC015144, assembly GCF_043079735.1. NCBI lineage: Bacteria > Bacillati > Actinomycetota > Actinomycetes > Kitasatosporales > Streptomycetaceae > Streptomyces > Streptomyces sp. NPDC015144. The sequence goes on from NZ_JBIBUU010000006.1 coordinate 137,483, forward strand.
ACAAGGTTCTGCATCGCGCACCATCTGACTGGAACCGGTACATCCCGCCGGGGGAGCGGCAGTCGTTTCCCGCCAACGCGGCGCGCCGCCGTGACACCCTCACGGGGCGTACGGTTGTTCGCGTTCGATCTTCGCGAAACGACGGAAAGAGGAGACCACGGTATGGCGCAGCAGGTGCAAGGGGTCATCGCACAGGGGAAGAACGAGCCGGTACGGGTCGAGACGATCGTGATCCCGGATCCCGGGCCCGGCGAGGCCGTGGTCAAGATCCAGGCATGCGGTGTCTGCCACACGGACCTCCACTACAAGCAGGGCGGCATCAACGACGAGTTCCCCTTCCTCCTCGGCCACGAGGCCGCCGGGGTCGTGGAGTCCGTCGGCGAGGGCGTCACCGACGTCGCCCCGGGCGACTTCGTCGTCCTCAACTGGCGTGCCGTGTGCGGGCAGTGCCGCGCCTGTCTGCGCGGCCGCCCCTGGTACTGCTTCGACACCCACAACGCGAAGCAGCGGATGACCCTCCTCGACGGCACGGAGCTGTCCCCGGCCCTCGGCATCGGCGCGTTCGCCGAGAAGACCCTGGTCGCCGCCGGCCAGTGCACCAAGGTCGACCCCGAGGTCTCCCCGGCCGTCGCCGGACTCCTCGGCTGCGGCGTCATGGCGGGCATCGGCGCCGCCATCAACACCGGCCAGGTCGGCCGGGGCGACTCGGTCGCCGTGATCGGCTGCGGCGGCGTCGGCGACGCGGCGATCGCCGGGGCCCGGCTGGCCGGCGCGTCGAAGATCATCGCGGTCGACATCGACGACCGGAAGCTGGAGACCGCGAAGACGATGGGCGCCACGCACACCGTCAACTCCCGCTCCACCGACCCGGTCGAGGCGATCCGCGCCCTGACCGGCGGCAACGGCGCCGATGTCGTCATCGAGGCGGTCGGCCGCCCGGAGACGTACCAGCAGGCGTTCTACGCCCGGGACCTCGCGGGCACCGTCGTCCTGGTCGGCGTCCCCACCCCGGAGATGAAGCTGGAGCTCCCGCTCCTCGACGTCTTCGGCCGCGGCGGCTCGCTCAAGTCCTCCTGGTACGGCGACTGCCTGCCCTCGCGCGACTTCCCCATGCTGATCGACCTGCACCAGCAGGGGCGACTCGACCTCGGTGCCTTCGTCACCGAGACCATCGGACTCGGCGACGTCGAGCAGGCGTTCGCCCGGATGCACGACGGCGACGTGCTGCGCTCGGTGGTGATCCTCTGATGGCCGCCCGCATCGACCACCTGGTCACCTCCGGCACCTTCGCCCTCGACGGCGGCGAGTGGGAGGTCGACAACAACGTCTGGATCGTCGGCGACGACACCGAGGCGATCGTCATCGACGCCGCCCACGACGCCGCCGCCATCGAGGCCGCCCTCGGCGGCCGTACGCTGCGCGCCATCGTCTGCACCCACGCGCACAACGACCACATCGACGCCGCCCCGGCCCTCGCCGACGCGACCGGCGCCCCCGTCCTGCTGCACCCGGACGACCTGCCGCTGTGGCGGCAGACCCACCCGGACCGCACCCCGGACGGCGAACTGGCCGACGGCGGGACGCTGGAGGTCGCCGGTACGACCCTCCGGGTCCTGCACACCCCGGGCCACGCCCCGGGCGCCGTCTGCCTCTACGCCCCCGAGCTGTCCACCGTCTTCACCGGGGACACCCTCTTCCAGGGCGGCCCCGGCGCCACCGGACGGTCCTTCTCGCACTTCCCGACCATCGTCGACTCGATCCGGGACCGGCTCCTGACGCTCCCCGCGGAGACCGCCGTCCGCACCGGGCACGGCGACTCCACCACCATCGGCGCGGAGGCCCCGCACCTGGACGAGTGGATCGCCCGGGGCCACTGAGCACGCCCCCGGGGTTTCACCGGTCCGGCCACGCGGAAAGCCGCAGGCCGCTCTCGAAGCGGCGCGGCCCGCCCGTGACCGGATCGGTGAACTCCAGTACCCGGGCGAGCAGTTGGAGCGGGCGCGAGAAGTCGTCCGGCGCCCCCTCCGCCTCGACCACCGGATAGACCGGGTCGTTCACGAGCGGCAGTCCCAGGGCGTTCATATGGACCCGCAGCTGGTGGGTCCGCCCGGTCGCGGGCAGCAGCCGGTAGCGGCCGAGCCCCGCCCGGTGCTCCAGCAGCTCGATCCGGCTCTCGCTGTTCGGCTCGCCGGGCTCCTCGCGGGCGGCGACGACCCCGCGCTCCTTGACGATCCTGCTGCGCACCGTGCGCGGCAGTACCAGCCCCGGATCGTACGGGGCCACCGCCTCGTACTCCTTGCGCACCCGGCGGTCCCGGAACATCGTCTGGTACGCGCCCCGCTCCCCGGGCCGCACCACGAACAGGACGAGCCCCGCCGTCAGCCGGTCCAGCCGGTGCGCGGGCTGGAGCTCCGGCAGGTCCAGCTCCCGGCGGAGCCGGGCCACCGCCGTCTCGGTGATGTGCCGGCCGCGCGGGGTCGTCGCCAGGAAGTGCGGCTTGTCGGCGACGACGAGGTGCTCGTCGCGGTGGACCACCCCGACCGGGAACGGCACCGGCTCCTCCGGCGCGAAGTCCCGGTGGAACCAGACGTACCGGCCCGGCTCGTATCGGTCACCGGCCGCGACCGGGCCCCGCAGCGACACGAACCGGCCCTCGGCGACCATGGCGTCCACCCGGGCCGCCCCGATCGCCCCCGCGAACCGCGCCACCAGATGGTCCCGCACCGTCGCCCACGCCCCGTCCGGGTCCTCGGGCAGCCGCAGCCGGACCGGATCGATCCCGGCCCGCTGGGGCAACGGCGCCGCCGGGGGCCTCCCGCGCCCCCTCACCGGCCCGCACCGCCCGCCGCGCCGCCCATGCCTCTCCGTTCCTCGCTCCGCCGTACCGAACCCGCAGCGTAACGCCGGACCGGAAGCGACGACCGTGGCCCCGGCCCGCGAACCGTCGCCCGCCGGATGGTCCGGCGCGCTCGCCGCGCGGTCGGAGCCGCCCCGCGACCGCGCACACACCGGACCACCGGCACTCCGAGGGCGGCCCCTACTCCTCCGGCCCGGCCACCCGCTCCGGGCCGCAGCCGATCCGCTCGGCCTCGGCGGCCACGTAGCCGGGCAGCAGCCGGCCGGCGAGGTCCGCGGAGGCGTGCTCGATCCGGTCCAGCTGGTCCACCACGAAGACCACCGGCCCGGTCTGGCAACGCGCCCGGTAGACCGCCCGGGAGCCGTCCACGCTCCCGGACCCCTTGGTGCCCTTGACGGTCCGCCCGGCCTTCAGCATCCGCGGGGCGAAGACCTCGGACAGCACCGGGTCCGTCACCGTCGTCAGCCGCACCGCCGGATCGAAGGACCCGCCCGCCTCGCAGACCCGGGCGGGCCCACCGTCACCGCCGACCCGCGCCCGGGGCAGCTCCTTCCGGTACGCCGCGGGCAGTGTGAACCCCTCGATGCCGCAGAAGGCGTCGGCCCGGGTGTCCTGCCGCGCCACCGGGCCCGGCACCGGGTCCGGCATCCGGTACGCGCCGGAGCACCCGAAGTCGCGGACGACCCCGTTGGCGGCCTCCACCACGGTCCGGGTCAGCGCAGCGAGGTCCTCCCGGTCGTAGTCGGTCGCACCGTCGTACCCGGCCGGGCCCATCGCGACGTCCACCACCGTGGGACCGGTGAACTCGTGGCGCCCGACACAGCTCTGCGGGAGCGCCAGCCAGGCGCGCGAGGGCGAGACCAGGCCGGGCAGCCCCTCGCCCGGCGGCACCATGCCCGCCGTGAGGAACTCCCGGGGCCAGTCCCCCTCGTCGGTGCCCCGCAACCCGTCCAGCTGGTGCACCCGCACCGTGACCTGCCGACGGGCCCTGTCGTCCCGGTAGCTCGTGATCCGGCACTGCCCGTACGTGCCGCCCCTGCCCAGCGGATCTCCCTGGAGCACCTGCTCCTCGACCTCGGTCCGGCGGTCGCCGAAGAGCCCCGACAGCGTGGTGCCGCTCAGCGAGTCCCAGCACGGCGCGGGGCCGACCAGCGGAAGCGTGTCCGTGCGCCAGGCCACCGCGCCCGCGCCGAGGAGCGCCCCGACCAGCCCGGCGGCGGTGACGGCCAGCGCCGTACGGTGCCGCAGCAGCCGCCGGAACCCCGGCACCCGCTCCGGACGGCCCTCGGCGGACGCCTCCCGCCCCGCGGTCGCCGTGTCCTGGTCCTCCACCGCCGCCACCCGGTCCTCTCCGATGTCGCTCTCCCCGCTCACGCGTCCTCACCCGGCCCGCAGCCGATGCGGTCGCCCACCGACGCGGCGAACCGGCCGAACACCGTCCGGTCGTCGGGCACGCCCGCCCCCTCCAGCGAGGTGCCGGGGTGCGCGTAGAACACCGTCCGCCGCCCCGCGCAGTCGGTGCGGGTCAGCCCCTCGCCGGCCCCTTCCGGAAGACCGTCGAAGAGCGCGGCCAGCCGGGGCTCGGACGTCATCACGTACTGCGCGGCCGGTTCGTCCGGCACCCCTCGCGCCCGCCACACCACCGAACACGTCTGGAGCCGGCCGTCGACCACCCCCACCTGCTGCCGGTAACCGGAGCCCTTGCCGAGCTTCACCCGCACCCCGGGGATCCGGCACAGCGGGTCCTGGGCGCTCTCGTCGTCCTCCGGGACCGTCACGACGGGCGACGACGTGCGCAGCGGCTCGGCCGGGGCGCAACCGGCCTTCCGCATCCCGGTGTTGGCCAGGTCCACCAGCATCCGGACCACCTCGGACCGGGTACCGATCGAGAACGGCATGGCCACCTTGCCCAGGTGCCCGTCGCCGGTGCTCGCGCTGTGGATCGTCACGGCGGACGGCCTGCCGCCGACGTCGCACCCCTCGGGCAGGACCAGCATCGCCCGGTCGGGGGCGACCAGCCCGTCGAGCCCGTCCGGCAGCCGGGCGCCCGAACCGCCGAAGTACCGGGCGATCCAGTCGTGGCGCTCCCTGGCCCCGTACGGAACCGGGCCGTACTCGGCGGTGACCTGCTCCTTGAAGGTGAGCGGCCCGTCGGAGTCGTCGTCCGGGACGGTGGAGCCCACCGTCACCGTGCAACGGACGAGAGGGCCGTCGGCCGAGGGCGCGGCGGACTCGGTGGCGCTCCGTACCGATCCGGACTTGGCGAGCCCCTCGTCGCCCAGGAAGTCCGGGCCGCTGTCCTGCTGCCACGCCCCCCAGCAGTAGCTGTCCCGGAACGGCGGACTGTCCGTCGCCCACAGCCCGACCCCGGAGGCGACCACCGCCCCGAGGACCACCCCGCCCGATATCACCCAGCGCCGCCTGCGCCTGCCGTCCACCGCATGCCCCCGTCGCATACCAAGATCGCGTAAAGCGCCGATGGTACGGGGTGGCCCCTCGAGCCCCGGGAGCGGACCGGACGGACAGCCCGAGGTGTCCCCGGGTCCGGAAAACAGAAAAACCCCAGATCAACTGGGGTTTCTGCTGGTGTCCGAGGGGGGACTTGAACCCCCACGCCCGATAAAGGGCACTAGCACCTCAAGCTAGCGCGTCTGCCATTCCGCCACCCGGACAAGGTGTCTGTCTCGCGGGCTCCTGCCCGTTCCGACGTGGAAAACAATAGCAAACATCCGGGGGTGCTCGATCACGCCCCGGACTGCGTGAAGGGCGGATGACGAGGGGTGGGTGCCCTTGGGTGTCCGGGAGCGGCGCGGGAGGATGAGGGGGAGCACCACAGCGACGGTGGAAGGAAGCAGCGTGAGCGAGACCAACACGGCTCGGGCCGGCTCCGGCGAGGACGAGGTCGTGGACCTCTGTCGTGAGCTGATCCGGATCGACACCAGCAACTACGGGGACCACTCGGGACCGGGGGAGCGGCGCGCGGCCGAGTACGTCGCGGAGAAGCTCGCCGAGGTCGGACTGGAACCGCAGATCTTCGAGTCCCACAAGGGTCGTGCCTCGACCGTGGCGCGGATCGAGGGCGAGGACCCGTCCCGGCCCGCGCTGCTGATCCACGGCCACACCGACGTGGTCCCGGCCAATGCCCACGACTGGACGCACCACCCGTTCTCGGGCGAGGTCGCGGACGGCTGCGTGTGGGGCCGGGGCGCGGTCGACATGAAGGACATGGACGCGATGACCCTCGCGGTCGTCCGCGACCGGATGCGCAGCGGCCGCAAGCCCCCGCGCGACATCGTGCTGGCCTTCCTCGCCGACGAGGAGGCGGGCGGCACGTACGGCGCCCGCTACCTCGTCGACAAGCACCCCGGCCTCTTCGAGGGCGTCACGGAGGCGATCGGCGAGGTCGGCGGTTTCTCCTTCACGGTCAACGAGAAGCTGCGGCTCTACCTCGTCGAGACGGCCCAGAAGGGCATGCACTGGATGCGGCTGACCGTGGACGGCACCGCCGGGCACGGTTCGATGACCAACGACGACAACGCGATCACCGAGCTCTGCGAGGCGGTCGGCCGGCTCGGCCGGCACCAGTGGCCGGTCCGGGTGACCAAGACCGTGCGGTCCTTCCTGGACGAGCTGTCCGACGCGCTCGGCACCCCGCTCGACCCGGAGGACATGGAGACGACCCTCGCCAAGCTGGGCGGCATCGCCAAGATGGTCGGCGCCACGCTCCGCAACTCCGCCGCGCCCACCATGCTCGGCGCCGGCTACAAGGTGAACGTCATCCCCGGCCAGGCCACCGCCCATGTCGACGGCCGGTTCCTGCCCGGCTTCGAGGACGAGTTCCTGGCCGACCTGGACCGTATCCTCGGTCCGCGGGTGAAGCGCGAGGACGTGCACGGCGACAAGGCCCTGGAGACGAGCTTCGACGGCGCGCTCGTCGACGCGATGCAGGTCGCGCTGCAGGCCGAGGACCCGATCGCCCGTGCGGTGCCGTACATGCTCTCCGGCGGCACCGACGCCAAGTCCTTCGACGACCTCGGCATCCGCTGCTTCGGGTTCGCCCCGCTGAAGCTGCCGCCGGAGCTGGACTTCGCGGGCATGTTCCACGGCGTGGACGAGCGCGTACCGGTGGACGGTCTGCAGTTCGGTGTGCGGGTGCTCGACCGCTTCATCGACAACAGCTGACGTCCTGCCTGATCACGCCGACTTTGCCCACTCGCAATCGTCAGCGTGTACGGATCTGACCGGAACGGGTGAAAGGGGCTGCGTGCTCGTAGCCCCATTACTTCCTCCTCGTTACAGGTGGTGCGGTCCGCGGCTGGGACCGCACTGCCAAACTAGGAGGAATCATGATCAAGAAGGTCGTCGCTGCTGCGGCTGTCACTGGTGGCCTCGTGCTCGCGGGCGCGGGCATGGCCGTCGCGGACTCCGGCGCCGAGGGTGGCGCTTTCGGCAGCCCCGGCGTCGTCTCCGGCAACGTCATCCAGGTGCCCGTGCACGTCCCGCTGAACGTGTGTGGCAACACGATCAACGTGATCGGGCTGCTGAACCCCGCCTTCGGCAACACCTGCGTCAACGCCTGACGTTGTGCGTCAACCCGTAAGGGTTTGAGCCAGTTCGGCCCCGGAGTGCATTCCCTGCGCTCCGGGGTCGCTGGTGCTCCGCCCCCGCACGATCGAGTCCGGGGGTATTCCGGAAGGCTAGAAGGCAGGAAACACCTATGCGACAGGTCACGCGTAAAGGCCTGATCACCGTGGCGGCCGCAGGCGGCGTACTCGCGCTGAGCGGCGGCTACGCGCACGCCGACGCGGGAGCGTCCGGCGAAGCGACGAATTCCCCGGGGGTGCTGTCAGGGAATTCGGTACAGATCCCGGTCCATGTACCGGTCAACGTCTGCGGCAACTCCGTGGACGTCGTGGCGCTGCTCAACCCGGCGTTCGGCAACACCTGCGGAAACGGTTCGCAGGACTCCCACGGCAAGCACGCCTCCGGCAGCCAGGTCGACGGCGACCTGAGCCAGGCGAGCCGGCCGGGGAGCGGCAAGCACCGCGCTCCGCTCGGCGGCGGCGGTTCGACGGCCCAGGCCGTCGCGGGGGGATCGCCGGGCGTGCTGTCCGGCAATACCATCTCCGCGCCCATCGACGTCCCCGTGAACGTCTGCGGGAACAGCGTCGACGTCGTCGGTCTGCTCAACCCCACCTTCGGCAACGACTGCCGGAACGTCTCGGAGGCCGTCCCGCCGCCGGTCGCACCGCCGGTCCACCCGCCGGTCACCCCGGTCACCGAGCACAAGCCGCCGGTACCGGAGAAGCCGCCGGTGCCCGAGGTGCCCGGGAAGCCGACCGCGCCGCAGCTCGCCCACACCGGGGCGGGCGGGCTCGACCTGCTGGTCCCGGCGAGCGCGGGACTGCTGCTCGCGGGTGCCGGCGCGGTGCTCTACCGCCGCGCGAGGCTCTCCGCCTAGGCCGGGAGCCCGGCGGCGACGCCGGTACGAAGGAAAGGGGCGGGTCCGCGGCCGCGGACCCGCCCCGACTCACCAGGTGGCCCGGATCTGGCGGATGATCCTGCGACGGAGCCGCGCTCTGCGGCTGCCGTCGCGACGCAGCGTCAGCCGGTCCAACTCCCAGTGACCGTACTCGGCATGGTCGGTCAACAGGCGGGCCGTCTCCTTCCGGGAGACCCCGCGTGGCACGTACACATCGACAAATTCGTATTCCGGCATCGCATCTATTGTGCGGGCAGAGCCCGTGTACGGATAGCGTCTGCACTATGTCTGATGCTGCGCAGCCCACGGCTGCCGAGGTACGCGCCGCCGCCGAGGCGGTCAAAGCCGCGCTCGACCACCACCTCGCGGCCGTCGAACGCCGGACCGGCGACGACGACGCGGCCGTCTACGACGCGTTCAACGCACTGGCCGCTGCCGCCGAGTTCTACGACGAACTGCTCTACGACCGCTACGACGAAGTCACCCCCTTCGAGATCCCGGGTGCGGACGATTCGCTGCCGCCGTACACCGGCCCCGAGGAGCCGAACGCTCTCAGCGTGATGATCCGGCGCGACTACGCGGTGGTGGAGCCGCCGAGGCTGCTCGCACAGGCGCAGCGGATCGCCGATGCCGACCGGGACGGCGGGGGGACCGCCGCGGTGGTCGGCTCCAGCGTCCACGCGGCGCTCGGGGTGCTCTTCGGGGAGTACGAACCGGACGAGATCGCCTCCCGGCACACGGAGTTCGGCCTGGAGGAAGGCGATTCCACGCTCTGGGTCACGGCCGCCGAGGAACTGCCCGAGGCGGGGGAGTGGCTCGGCGCGCCCTTCGACGACGCCGACCCGCAACTGGTCGTCTGCCGCTTCGACGTCAGCGCCGTCTTCGACGAGGACGACGACGAACCGGACGGGGAACAGGCCCGCCCGACCCGGGTCTGACCCGTCCGTCCGGTCCGTACGGCTCCGTCGGTACGGGGTCGTCGGTACGGCCGGGCCGGGTCACCGAGTCCGGCCGTACCGACGGCGCCCCGGACCGCTCAGCGGGCCGGGGCTTCCAGCAGGGTGCGCAGCCTGGTCGTGCGGTCCTGGGCCGTCGGCTCGGCGACCGCGCGCGGAAGGGCCTGGTCCACTCCGTGGACCACCGACAGATGCCGCTCGCCCCGGCCGAAGGCGGTGTACACCCAGGAGCGGCTCAGCCCCTGCGCCGCGTCGCCGGGGAGGACGACGACCACCGCGGGCCAGCGCGTACCGGCCGCCTGGTGGGCGGTGAGGGCCCAGCCGTGGCGGACCCGGGACGCCACTTGCTCCTGCGGGACGACGACCGGGGTGCCCGCGCAGTCCAGCCGCAGCCCCTCGGCGTCGGCGGAGACGACCACCGCGCCCACGATCCGGCCGGGCGCCGGGACGTGGACGACGCGGTCGCCCGGGTCGAAGCCGCCGAACCGGCCCGGTCCCGGGTTGAGCCGCTGCTTCAGGGCGGCGTTCAGCGCCCGGGTGCCCGCCGATCCGCCGTGGCCGACCGTGATCACCTGCGTCTCGGCCGCGGGAACGCCGATGGCGCGCGGCACCGAGTCGGCCACCAGCTGCACGGTGCGGTGGACCGCCTCGCCCGCGTCGCGCACCGGGACGATCACCACCTCCTTGCCGGGCGCCTCGACCTGGTTCAGCTCGCCGATGCCGATGCCCGAGACCAGCTCGCCGATCGGCCCGGGGTCGGGCGTACGGGAGACGACCTGGGGGCAGGCGCGGGCCGCGAGGACATCGGCGAACACCCGCCCCGCCCCGGCCGAACCCAGCACCCCGGGATCACCGCTGAGCACCAGGCGGGTGCCGTCGGCCAGCGACTCGACGAGGACCGCCGCGCTCTCGACGTCCAACTGCGGGGCGTCCAGCACGACGAGCAGGTCGATGGCGAGCGCGCCCTCCGCGTCCCGCTCCGGGCCCTCCGTCCCGGCGAGCAGACCGGCGAGGGTGACGGCGCTCTCCGGGACGTCGGTGGCCCTGGCCAGCCGACGTCTGCCGTCGGTTCCGTGGGTGGCGCCCAGAGCGCGCAGGCCGAGGCCGCGGGCGGCGGTGATCAGGGCGGCGGGCTCCGCCCGGGCGGCCTCGCCCCCGGTGTGCGCCACGAGACCGTGGGCCGCGGCGGCGCGGATCAGCTCGGCCGCCGAGCCGGAGGCCCCGGCCGGGACCGCCTCCGACCAGTCGGCGTCCCTCTCGCAGGTGCTGACGAGCCGGGCGAGCCCCTCGGCGAGGCTCTCCTCGGCGAGGGCGTAGCGGTCGAGGCCGAGCAGCGTCCGCACCGGTCCGCCGGTCTCCTCGGCGGAGGGCTCGGCCTCCCCGGGCCCGGAGGGCTCCTGGGTCTGCCCGTCCTGCTCGTCCCCGTCCTGCTCGTCCCGGCCGTCCTGGAACGCCAGGACGACGCCCTCGGCGACGGCGTGCTGGACGGCGGCCCCGGGGCCGGACACCGAACGCCCGGCGAGCGCCGCCCGCACCTCCGACGCGTCCAGCACCGTGTGGCCGCGCAGGGCTGCCCGCTCCAGCAGCCAGCCCACCAGGGCGGCCGTGCGCCGTTCGTCGTCCGGACCGCAGCCGGCGCCGAGCAGGGCCCGCGCGAAGCCGTCCGCCTGCTCGGGGCCGACCCCCGGCACGGCCAGCAGCTGCCAGGGGTCCGCGCGCAGGGCGTCGGGCGCCTGGGCCCCGAGCGTCTCGGCCACGGCTTCGGCCAGCGCCGCCGGAGCACCGCCCTCGGTCAGCACGGCGGCGGTGGCGGCGACCGCTTCCGGCGGGGCGCCGCGCGGGGCCGCCGGCGGTGCCGGGACGCGGGGAGGTGCCGGAGCGGGCTCGGGCGCGGTGCGGCGTGGCGCGGCGGCGGGGGCGTCGAAGAACGCACCGGCGGACCGCTCGCCGCTCTCCACCGCGCGCACGGCCGCCATCAGGTCGGCCGCCGTGCCGCTCAGCTTCGCCCCGGCGGCGATCGGACCCGCCTTCTCCGCCTTGCGCTGCTCGATCCGCTCCCGCAGCTCGCGCTGGGCGGCCAGCTCGGCCTCCGCCTCGGAGGGCGCCGCGGCCCCGTCCTCCGTACCCGCGTCCGTCTCCGTGGCGTCGTCGGACGTCGGTGACCCGTCGTCCACGGCCGCTTCGCCGGCGGACGGGGCGGGCACGTCGGCGGAAGGGGTGGCCTCGGCGCCGTCGTCGGCGGCCGGGGAGCCGGGGGTCTCTCCCCCGGGAAGCGCAGTCACAGCGTGCTCCAGTCCTGGTCGGGATAGCGGTGCACGGGCGCCGACACGTCGTCGAGCGCCTGGCAGATCTCGTCAGGAAGACTAAGTGCCTCCACTGACAGCGCCTCCGCGAGCTGCCGCGCCGTGCGCGCGCCGACGACCGGGGCCACCACTCCGGGACGGTCCCGCACCCAGGCGAGCGCCACCTGGAGCGGGGTGGTGGCCAGACCGTCCGCCGCCGTCGCCACCGCGTCCACGACCCGCCTCGCCGGCTCGTCGAGATACGGCTCGACGAACGGCGCCAGCAGCTCCGAGGCGCCCCGGGAGTCCGCCGGGGTGCCCGTGCGGTACTTCCCGGTGAGCACGCCGCGCCCCAGCGGCGAGGACGGTAGCAGCCCGATGCCGAGGTCGAGGGCGGCGGGCAGCACCTCGCGCTCCACCCCCCGCTGCAGCAGCGAGTACTCCATCTGGGTGCTCGCGATCCGGGTACGCATCCCGGGCGAGGCGAGCTGCCAGGTCGCCGCCTTGGCCAGCTGCCAGCCGCAGAAGTTCGACACCCCGGCGTACCGGGCGCGCCCGCTGGACACCGCCAGGTCCACCGCCTGGAGCGTCTCCTCCAGCGGGGTCGCCGGATCGTAGGCGTGTATCTGCCACAGGTCCACGTGGTCCGTGCCCAGCCGCTCCAGCGAGGCGTCCAGCGCGGCCAGCAGATGGCCGCGCGAGCCGTCGAACCTGCGGTATGGATCGGCCACGCTGCCGGCCTTCGTCGCGACGACCAGATCGCTCCTCGGCACCAGGCCGCCGATGAGCTGACCCAGCAGGTACTCGGCCTCCCCGCCGCCGTACACGTCGGCGGTGTCGACCAGCGTGCCGCCCGCCTCCCAGAAGACCTTCAGCTGTTCGGCGGCGTCGTGGTCATCGGTGTCCCGGCCCCAGGTGAGGGTGCCGAGCCCGATCCGGGACACGCGAAGGCCGGTGCGGCCGAGATGCCTCTGCTCCATGGGGGCTGAGATTACTGGCCGGGACCCCACCGGGCCCGGGCCTGTGGACAACCAGGCGGCAAGCCGCCTCTGCCGGATCGCGCCACCGCGCGCTAGAGTCCGGAACTCAGGGACGTTACTGATCGGTAAGGGGAGCGGCCATGCGGCTCGGTATCAATCTCGGCTACTGGGGTGCGGGAATGGACGGCGACAACCTCGCCGTCGCCCAGGAGGCCGACCGGCTCGGCTACGACGTCTGCTGGGCGGCCGAGGCGTACGGCTCCGACGCGCCGACGGTCCTCTCCTGGGTCGCCGCCCGGACCGATTCCATCGACGTCGGCTCCGCGATCATGCAGATCCCGGCCCGTCAGCCCGCCATGACCGCGATGACCGCGGCCACCCTCGACTCGCTCTCCGGCGGCCGGTTCCGGCTCGGTCTCGGCGTCTCGGGGCCGCAGGTCTCCGAGGGCTGGTACGGCGTCAAGTTCGACAAGCCGCTCGCCCGCACCCGGGAGTACGTCGAGATCGTCCGCCGGGCCATGTCCCGCGAGCGCCTCTCCTACGAGGGGGAGCACTGGACGCTGCCGCTCCCGGGCGGTCCGGGCAAGCCCATCAAGCTGACCGTCCACCCGCAGCGCGAGCACATTCCGCTCTACATCGCCGCGATCGGCCCGAAGAACCTGGAGCAGACCGGCGAGATCGCCGACGGGGCGCTGCTGATCTTCCCCTCCGCCGAGCACCTGGAGGAGACCGCGATGAAGCCGCTGCGGGCGGGCCGCGAGAAGGCGGGCCTGACCATGGACGGCTTCGACGTCTGCCCGACGCTGCCGCTCGCCGTCGGCGACGACCCGGACGCCCTCGCGGACATCTTCCGCCCGTACACCGCCCTGTACGTGGGCGGCATGGGCAGCCGCAAGCAGAACTTCTACAACCAGCTCGCGCAGCGCATGGGCTACGAGAAGGAAGCCGCCGAGATCCAGGACAAGTACCTGTCCGGCGACAAGAACGGCGCCGCCGCCGCGGTGCCGAGGCAGCTGGTCGACCAGACCTCGCTGCTCGGCCCCGTCGAGCGGATCGCCGACCGGATGCAGGCCTACGCCGACGCCGGCGTCACCACGCTGACCCTCGCCCCGGCCGGGTTCACCCTGGAGGAGCGGCTCACCGCCCTGCGGGCCGGGACGGACGCCCTGGAGCGGGCCGGACTCGCCTGATCCCGGTGCCGGCCGGTCGGGCCCGCCCCGGACCCGACCGGCCGGACGGAACCGGGGCCCCTCCCGTACCCGTGCGCCGGACGCCCCGGCCCGGGGCCGTTCCTGTTGCCCGTGCCGGGATGCCGCACTTGACTGTCGTCCGGAGGAAGCGGCACGGAGGTGGCAGTGATGCTCTCGGCGAAGAACCTGTTCCAGGAGATCCTCGACGACGACGAGTCGTTCCGGCTGTTCTGTTCCATTGCGGCCGGCGGGGAGTCTCAGGGCGGCTGGGAGAACGGCCGGATCGCCGCCCTGGCACCGGAGAGCCAGCGCGCCCTGGCCCCCAGGATCGCCCGGCACGGCGCCGACGAGGACAAGCACGGCAGGATCTTCCACGCGCTGCTGCGCAAGCGCGGGCTGCGGCCCGTGGCGGTCCCGCACGAGACCGACTACACGATGCTGCTGGAGAAGCACGGCATCGGCCTCGCCCACGAACGGCTGCGCGAGGAGGAACGGCTCACCGAGCACGACATCATCACCTACCTGGCCCACAGCCGGGTCACCGAGCAGCGCGCCTCCGAGCAGATGGCCCTGCTCCGCAAGCACTTCGCCGACCACCCCGACATCGGCCGCGCCGTACGGATGATCTCGGACGACGAGGACAACCACCTGGCCTACTGCCACGAGGAACTGCTCCGCTTCGCCCGGGCCGGACACGGCCGCACCATCCAGCGCACCCTGCGTGCCTGCGCACTCGCCGAGATCCGCGTCTACCGCGATGTCAGCCTCGCCGTGATGGACCACATGGGCCGCATCCTGGGCTGGTCCCGGACCAGGGCCGCGGTGCTGGCCGCCGGGATCCACGCGCTCTACGCCTACGAGCGGTTCGCCGGGTGGCGGCGGATGGTGAGCCTGGCGCAGCCCGAGCGGCGCGACGCGCTGGGCGGGCCCGCGACGCCCGGCCCCGAGCCCGCCTGACCCCGGCCAGCGCCCTCAGAGCCAGCCGCGCCGCTTGAACTGCCGGTACAGCCCGAACACCACCACGGCCATCAGCGCGATCACCGCCGGATAGGCCCACACCCACTTCAGCTCCGGCATGTGGTCGAAGTTCATGCCGTAGATCCCCGCCACCATCGTCGGCACGGCGGCCATCGCCGCCCAGGCCGAGATCTTGCGCATGTCGTCGTTCTGCCGCACCCCCACCTGGGCCAGATGGGCCGAGAGGATGTCGGAGAGCAGCCGGTCCAGCCCCTCCACGTACTCGGTGGCGCGGGTCAGGTGGTCGCCGACGTCACGGAAGAACGGCTGCGAATGCGCGGGGACGAACGGCACCTGCGCGTTCGCCAGCCGGGACATCGGCTCGCTCAGCGGCCCGGCCGCCCGGCGGAACTCCAGGAGCTGCCGCTTGAAGGTGTAGATCCGGGATGCGGTGCCCTTGGTGTCCCGGGAGCCGGTCGGCGCGAACACCTCGGTCTCCAGCTCCTCCAGGTCGGTCTGGAGCTCACCGGCCACCTCGATGTAGTGGTCGACGACGGCGTCGCTGATCGCGTACAGCACCGAGGTCGGCCCGTGCTTGAGCACCTCCGGCTCCGACTCCAGCCGCCGCCGTACCGCGGCCAGCGGCGCCCCCTCCCCGTGCCGGACGGTCACGACGAACGAATCGCCCACGAAGGCCATCAGCTCGTCGGCGGAGACCGTGTCGTCCGACTGCTGGTACACCACCGGCTTGATGACGGCGAACAGGGAGTCGTCGTACACCTCCAGTTTGGGGCGCTGGTGCGCGCCCAGGGCGTCCTCGACCGCCAGCGGGTGCAGCTTGAACGCCCTGCTCACCAGGGAGAACTCCTTCTCCGTCGGCTCGTGCAGCCCGATCCAGAGGAAGGCGTCCCCGGTGGCCCGCGCCTCCGCGAGGGCCTCGGAGAGATCGGCGGGGCCGTCGGTGCGGCGCCCGTCCCGGTAGATGGCACTGTCCACGATCACGGCGGGCATTCTTCCCTGCCCCGCTCCCCGGCGCACCTCTTCGCCGGTGCGCCGGTACCCCCTACGCTGGCCCGTATGCCCACCCTGATCCTCGTACGCCACGGACGCTCCACCGCCAACACGGCCGGGGTGCTCGCGGGCCGCACCCCGGGCGTCGCGCTCGACGAACGCGGCGCCGCGCAGGCCGCGGCCCTCCCCGGCCGCCTCGCCGGGGTGCCGCTGGCCGCCGCCGTCAGCAGCCCGCTCCAGCGCTGCCGGGAGACCCTGCGCCCGCTGCTCGACGCCCGCCCGGAGCTGGAACCGCACACCGAGGAGCGGATCAGTGAGTGCGACTACGGCGACTGGTCGGGGCGCAAGCTCACGGAGCTCAACGACGAGCCCCTGATGGACGTCGTGCAGCGCCACCCCTCGGCCGCCGCGTTCCCCGGCGGCGAGTCGATGCGCGCCATGCAGGCCCGCGCCGTCGACGCCGTGCGGGACTGGAACGCCCGCGTCGAGGCCGCGCACGGCGAGGGGGCCACCTACGTGATGTGCTCGCACGGCGACATCATCAAGGCCCTGGTCGCCGACGCCCTCGGCCTCCACCTCGACCTCTTCCAACGCATCCACGCCGACCCCTGCTCGGTCACCGTGATCCGCTACACCCGGCTGCAGCCCTTCCTGCTCAGACTCGGCGACACCGGGGACCTCGGATCGCTCGTACCGCGCGAGGACCCCGGCGCGGACGCGCGGGCGGCCGTCGGCGGCGGCGCTGGGGCGCCGTGATCGCTTCGCGCAGTAGGGTGGGCGCTCCGTAGGTGCCGGGGCGCCAGGCCCCTGCCCCGGGAGACCTTCCGCGGCCTTTCCGGCCGCTTTCCCCACCGTCGTCGATCTCAAGGGAGACAGGACGTGTCCCGTCAGGTGTTCCTCTACGACCCGCCGGACCGCTTCGTGGCCGGTACGGTCGGGCTGCCTGGGCGCCGTACGTTCTTCCTGCAGGCGTCCTCGGGCGGACGTGTCACCAGCGTGGCCCTGGAGAAGACCCAGGTCGCCGCACTCGCCGAGCGGATCGACGAACTGCTCGACGAAGTGGTGCGGCGGACCGGCGGGAACTCCCCGGTGCCCGCCGTGGCGCCGATGGACGTCACCGACACCGCCCCGCTGGACGTCCCCGTCGAGGAGGAGTTCCGCGTCGGCACCATGGCGCTCGCCTGGGACGGCGAGGAGCAGCGCATGATCGTCGAGGCGCAGGCGCTGGTCGAGCTGGACGTGGAGGCCGACGAGGACCCCGCCGAGGCGGAGGAGCGGCTGCTCCAGGACGAGGAGAACGGCCCGCCGATGCTCCGCGTCCGGCTCAGCGGCGCACAGGCGCGGGCCTTCGCCAAGCGCGCCCTCGACGTCGTGAACGCCGGCCGCCCGCCGTGCCCGCTGTGCAGCCTGCCGCTCGACCCGGAAGGACATGTATGCCCGCGCCAGAACGGATACCGTCGCGGAGCCTGACCGGCACCGACCACCTGACCCTGCTCGCCGAGGGCGAGCTGACCGTTCTCGGACAGATCCGCGGCGCCTCCAACGCGGCGCTCCACTGCACCGTCGCCCTGGACGGCGAGGAAGCCGCCTGCGTCTACAAGCCGGTGGCCGGCGAGCAGCCCCTGTGGGACTTCCCGGACGGCACGCTCGCCGGGCGCGAGGTGGCCGCGTACCGGATCTCCGAGGCGACCGGCTGGGGCCTGGTCCCGCCCACGGTGCTCCGCGACGGCCCGTACGGCGAGGGCATGTGCCAGCTGTGGATCGACGCGCTGCCCGAGGAGGGGGAGGACGCCGCGGAGCCGCTGCTCGCGCTCGTCGAGGAGGACGAGCCCGGCGAGGGCTGGAAGGCCGTGGTCCGCGCCGGGATCGGCGGGGGCCGCACCGCCCTGCTGGTGCACGCGGACGACGAGCGGCTGCGGCGGATGGCCGTCCTCGACGCCGTGATCAACAACGGTGACCGCAAGGGCGGCCATCTGCTGTCCGCGCCCGACGGCCGGATCCTCGGCATCGACCACGGAGTGACGTTCCACACCGACGACAAGCTGCGCACGCTGCTGTGGGGCTGGGCGGGGGAGCCGCTCACCGAGGAGGCGGCCGGGGTCGTCGAGCGGCTCGCGGACCGGCTCGCGCCCGGAACCCCGTTGGTCACCCGGCTGGCCGAACTGATCACCGAGGCCGAGATCGAGGCCCTGCGGGGGCGGGTGGCGCGGCTGCGGGAGACCGGACGCCACCCGGAGCCGAGCGGTGAATGGCCCTCGATCCCCTGGCCGCCGGTCTGATCCCGGCGAGGACGGCTCCGGGGGCGCAGCACACGGGAGGCCGTGGCGCAAGAACGCCTCTTCGGCCGGTATCCGGGATCCGGTTCGTATCCGGAACGTGCATCCGGTTACGCTCGTGGCATGCATGCCTGGCCCGCTTCTGAGGTCCCCGCCCTGCCCGGCAAGGGCCGCGACCTTCGGATCCACGACACCGCGACCGGCGGACGGATCACTCTTGACCCCGGTCCCGTCGCCCGCATCTACGTCTGCGGCATCACGCCGTACGACGCGACCCACATGGGTCATGCGGCGACCTACAACGCGTTCGACCTCGTGCAGCGCGTGTGGCTCGACACCAAGCGGCAGGTCCACTACGTCCAGAACGTGACGGACGTGGACGACCCGCTGCTGGAGCGGGCCGTGCGCGACGGACAGGACTGGACCGAGCTCGCCGAGCGCGAGACGGCCCTGTTCCGCGAGGACATGACCGCTCTGCGCATGCTTCCGCCGAAGCACTACATCGGTGCCGTGGAAGCGATACCCGGCATCGTTCCGCTGGTGGAACGGCTCCGCGACGCGGGCGCCGCGTACGAGCTCGACGGCGACGTGTACTTCTCCGTCGAGGCCGACCCGCGCTTCGGCGAGGTCTCCCACCTCGACGCCGAGGCGATGCGCCTGCTCTCCGCCGAGCGCGGCGGCGACCCGGAGCGCCCCGGCAAGAAGAACCCGCTCGACCCGATGCTCTGGATGGCCGCCCGCGAGGGCGAGCCGAGCTGGGACGGCGGCTCGCTCGGCGCCGGCCGCCCCGGCTGGCACATCGAGTGCGTCGCCATCGCCCTGGACCACCTGGGCATGGGCTTCGACGTCCAGGGCGGCGGGTCCGACCTCGTCTTCCCGCACCACGAGATGGGCGCCTCGCACGCCCAGGTGCTGACCGGCGAGCACCCCTTCGCCCAGGCGTACGTCCACGCCGGCATGGTCGCCCTGGACGGCGAGAAGATGTCCAAGTCCCGGGGCAACCTGGTCTTCGTCTCCCGGCTGCGCCGCGACGGCGTGGACCCGGCGGCGATCCGGCTCGCCCTGCTCTCGCACCACTACCGGTCCGACTGGGAGTGGACGGACCAGGTGCTCGCCGACGCGGTGGCGCGGCTCGGCCGCTGGCGGTCCGCCGTCTCCCGGCCGGACGGGCTGCCCGCCGAGGCCCTGGTGGAGGAGGTCCGCGCGGCCCTCGCCGACGACCTGGACGCGCCGGCCGCGCTGGCCGCCGTGGACCGCTGGGCCGAGCGGCAGAACGCCGAGGGCGGTACGGACGAGGGCGCTCCCGGCCTGGTGTCGCGCACCGTCGACGCGCTGCTGGGCGTCGCCCTGTAGTACCGCACATGCGGACAACTCGCTGAATCATCAAGGCTGTTCATCGGGAACCGGCCCCGGACTTCTTTCATGGAGTTCGGGGCCGGTTCCGTTTTGTCCATGGTCAAGTGCTCGATCCTGCGCTAAAAGCGCTCTATGCAATCATCAACGCGCATCAGAGCGGCGGCAGTTGCAGCCTTGCTGGGACTGGTGGCCGTCTTCACGGGACCCGGTGCCGGACCGGCCGCGGCCGCCGCACCCAAGGCCGCCGAGGCCGGTCCGGACACCACGGTCGGCGACGTCACCGGCTTCTCGGCCGACGGAGCCGTCTACCACCTGGAGGCGGGGGCCGCCGAGGTCCGGGTCGGCTTCGTCTCCACCGACACCTTCCGCATCGAACTGGCCCCGGACGGCACCTTCACGGACCCGGCGGGCGACGAGATCGTCCTGCCGCAGGGCACCCCGCCCCGCACCCGGTGGAAGGAGCTCGGCGACCGCTACGAGCTCTCCACCGCCGACATCACCCTGCGCGCCTACAAGTCGCCCCTGCGGTTCGCCCTCCACCGGGCGGACGGCAGCCGGATCTGGTCCGAGACCCGGGGGCTGAGCTGGAACGGCGAGCGGACCACCCAGACCCTGGCCCGGGGCGCCGACGAGCAGTTCTACGGCGCGGGCATGCAGAACGGCCGGGGCAACACCTCGCACCGGGGCAAGACCGTCGAGGTCGGCGTCGACTACGACTGGAACGACGGCGGCCACCCCAACTCCGTTCCGTTCTACCTCTCCTCGGCCGGATACGGCGTCTTCCGCAACACCTTCGCGCCGAACACGTACACCTTCGGCGACCCGGTGACCACCAGCGCGCAGGAGAAGCGGTTCGACGCCTACTACTTCGCCGGCGACAGCGCCAAGGACGTCATCGGCCAGTACACGAAGCTCACCGGGAAGCCCTTCCTGCCGCCCGTGTACGGGCTGGAGATCGGTGACGCCGACTGCTACCTCCACAACGCCAACCGGGGCGAGCGGCACACCCTGGACGCGCTGAAGGTCGCCGACGGCTACGTCGAGAACGACATGCCCAACGGCTGGATGCTCGTCAACGACGGCTACGGCTGCGGCCACGAGAACCTGGCCGAGACCGCCAAGGGCCTCCAGGACCGCGGCATGCAGCTCGGCCTGTGGACCGAGGACGGCATCGACAAGATCGCCGACCAGGTCAGGGCCGGCCAGCGGGTCGCCAAGCTGGACGTCGCCTGGGTCGGCGACGGCTACCAGTTCGCCCTGGACGGCTGCAAGGACGCGTACAAGGGCATCGAGGACAACAGCGACGCCCGCGGCTTCACCTACGCACCCGAGAGCTGGGCGGGCGCGCAGCGCTGCGGGGTGCAGTGGTCCGGCGACCAGTACGGCACCTGGGACTACATCCGCTGGCAGATCCCGACGTACGCGGGCGCCACGATGTCCGGCCTCGCCTACACCACCGGCGACGTCGACGGCATCTTCGGCGGCAGCGCCAAGACCTACACCCGCGACCTCCAGTGGAAGATGTTCCTGGGGACCACGATGACGATGGACGGCTGGGCGGCCAGCGACAAGCAGCCCTTCCGCCACGGCGAGCCGTACACCTCCGTCAACCGCGACTACCTCAAGCTCAAGGAGTCGCTGCTGCCGTACCAGTACTCCTACGCGTACGAGGCGACGAAGACCGGCGTCGGCATGGTCCGCCCGCTCGCGCTGGAGTACCCGGACGACCCCAGGGCGGCGACGGACGCCGCGAAGTACGAGTTCCTCTCCGGCGAGGACTTCCTCGTCGCCCCGGTCTACCGGGACACCGCCGTCCGCGACGGCATCTACCTCCCGAAGGGCACCTGGACCGACTACTGGAGCGGACGCACCTACGAGGGGCCGGTCACCCTCGACGGCTACAGCGCCCCGCTCGACACCCTGCCGCTGTTCGTCCGGGGCGGCGCCGCCGTCCCGATGTGGCCGGGCATCCGCTCCTACCGCGACCGCACCGCCGACTCCCCGCTGGCCTGGGACGTCTACCCGCGGGGCCGGTCCTCCTTCACGCTGTACGAGGACGACGGCGTCACCAAGCAGCACCGCGACGGCAAGTACGCCACCCAGCGCGCCGAGGTGACCGCCCCGGTCCGGGGCGCCGGCGACGTGACCGTGCGGATCGGCGCCAGCCGGGGCGACTTCACCGGCAAGCAGCGCAGGCGCCCGTACGAGTTCACCGTGCACACCGGCTCCGAGCCGGCCTCGGTCGCCCTGCGCGGGAAGCTGCCCCGCCTGGGTTCGGCCGCCGCGTTCGAGGCGGCGGAGCAGGGCTGGTGGTACGACCGGGACGACCGGGGCGGCGTCGTACGGGTCAAGACCGCGCCGCTGAGCACCGGGGCGCCGTTCACCCTGCGGCTGACGGACGCGAGCGCGGTCGGCGGCCGGCACCCGGCGGCCGGCGCGGTGGTCACCGTCCCGGCCGGGCAGGAGCTCGGCGCCGGGACCGGGTCCACCGTCGCCGTCGACGTCACCGCGGGCACCGCCGAGGTGACCGGGGCCGAGATCGGCCTGGACGTCCCCGAGGGCTGGAAGGTCACGCGCCCCGCGACGGTGGACCGGATACCGGCGGGCACCACCCGGCGGGTCGAGGTCGCCGTCACCCCCGACAAGGACGCCGCGCCGGGCGAGGCCCGGCTCACCGCGCTCGCCCGCTACCGCGCGGCGGGCGAACCGCGCACCACCACGCAGCGGTTCGCGGCCGCGGTGATGCCACCGCCGCCCACCGGGCAGGCCTGGGCGAGCGACCTGGTCTGGCTGACGTCCGTCAACGGCTACGGACCGGCCGAACGCGACCGCAGCAACGGAGAGTCGGGCGCGGCCGACGGCCACCCGCTGACCCTCGACGGGAAGACGTACGAGAAGGGCATCGGCACCCACGCCGACTCCGACATCGAGGTGTACCTCGGCGGCCGCTGCACCGCGTTCACCGCCGACGTGGGCATCGACGACGAGATCGACGGCTACGGCGAGGTCGCCTTCTCCGTCGAGGCGGACGGGAAGGTGCTGTGGACCTCGCCGAAGACGACCGGGGCCTCGGCGACCGTGCCGGTCGACGTGAAGCTCGACGGGGCCCGCCATGTGCGCCTGAAGGTCACGGACACCAACGGGTCCAAGACCGGTGACCACGGGGACTGGGCGGCGGCCCGGTTCAACTGTTCCTGAGCCCCACCGAGGACGGGGGAGCGCCGGGCGGTCGCGTACCGGCCCGGCGCTCCTTCCCCATCGCTCGTGCCGTCACTCCTCCGGCGAATCCTGCGGGCCGTCGCCCTCCTCGGGGCCGTCGCCGTCGCCGTCCTCCTGGTCGGCGGGGCGCCGGCGGGGGCCGGAGGCCGGGCCGCCGCCCGTGTCGGGGCGGAGCGGCTTCGGCGGGCGGGTGCGGCCGCCGGAGGTGTCGCGCAGATAGGAGGTGTCACCGCTCTCCGTCGCATGCCCGCCCGGGGACTGGCCCGGACCGCCGACGTCCCGCCGGCGCAGATAGCGCTCGAACTCGCGGGCGATGGCCTCGCCGCTCGCCTCGGGAAGCTCGGCGGTGTCCCGGGCCTCCTCCAGCGTCTGCACGTACTCGGCCACCTCGCTGTCCTCGGCGGCCAGCTGGTCGACGCCGAGCTGCCAGGCGCGCGCGTCCTCGGGCAGCTCGCCCAGCGGGATGCGGACCCCGATGAGGTCCTCCAGCCGGTTCAGCAGTGCGAGCGTGGCCTTCGGGTTGGGCGGCTGCGACACGTAGTGCGGCACCGCCGCCCACAGGCTCACCGCGGGCACGCCCGCGTGCGCGCAGGCCTCCTGGAGGATGCCGACGATTCCGGTCGGCCCCTCGTACCTGGTCTCCTCCAGGTCCATGGCCCGCGCCAGATCGGGGTCGGAGGTGACCCCGCTGACCGGCACCGGGCGGGTGTGCGGGGTGTCGCCGAGCAGGGCGCCCAGCACCACGACCATCTCCACCCCCAGCTCATGGGCGAAGCCGAGGATCTCGTTGCAGAACGACCGCCAGCGCATGGACGGTTCGATACCGCGGACCAGGACGAGGTCGCGGGGCTTCTCCCCGCCGACACGGACCACGGAGAGCCGGGTGGTGGGCCAGGTGATCTTGCGCACTCCGCCGTCCAGCCAGAGCGTCGGCCGGTTGACCTGGAAGTCGTAGTAGTCCTCGGCGTCCAGCGCCGCGAACACCTCGCCCTTCCACTCCCGGTCCAGATGCGCCACCGCCGTGGAGGCGGCGTCCCCTGCGTCGTTCCATCCCTCGAACGCGGCCACCATGACCGGGTCGATCAGCTCGGGTACCCCGGCGAGCTCGATCACCCAGGCCTCCTTCCGAAGTTCCCTTGTGTACCCATCAACCTTACGGCTTCCGGCCCCTCCTGCCGCTGCCCCCGCGCACAGCCGTCCGGACCCGTTCCCCCGCGGTGCATCAGTGATCGAATCAGGGCATCGAGCATCGAATACATCCGAGCTGTGAGGGGTGGAATTCCAGAAAACCCTGGACGGCGTTGCCTCCAGGACGCTATACATCGGATGACCAGAACAGAGGTCCGATGTTATTCCCCTGGGGGGCCGCACATGAGCCAGACCGTCACGGATTTCGAGGTCCATGACATCCGTTTCCCGACCTCGGAACAACTGGACGGCTCGGACGCCATGAACCCCGATCCCGACTACTCGGCCGCCTACGTCGTCCTGCGCACCGACGCCCCCGGCGCCGCGGACCCGTCGGACGGTGCCGGCTCCGGCATCGAGGGCCATGGCTTCTGCTTCACCATCGGGCGCGGCAACGAGGTGATGGCCGCCGCCATCGAGACCCTGCGCCCCTATCTGGTGGGGCGCCCGGCGCCCCGCACCGCGGCCGATCTCGCCGCGCTCCACCGCGATCTCACCCATGACTCGCAACTGCGCTGGCTCGGCCCGGAGAAGGGCGTGATGCACATGGCGGCCGGCGCGGTCGTCAACGCCGCCTGGGACCTGGCCGCCAAGCTGGCCGGCCGGCCCGTCTGGGAGTTCCTCGCCGGGATGACCCCGGAGGAGCTCGTCTCGCTGGTCGACTTCCGCTACCTCACCGACGCCCTCACCCCCGAGGAGGCCCTGGAGATCCTGCGGGCCGCCGAACCGGGCCGCGCCGAGCGCGCCGAACGGCTCCGCGCCGAGGGCTACCCGGCGTACACCACCTCGCCCGGCTGGCTGGGCTACAGCGACGACAAGCTGGTCAGGCTCGCCAAGGAGGCCGTCGCCGAGGGCTTCACCCAGATCAAGCTGAAGGTCGGCGGCAGCCTCCCGGACGACGTCCGCAGGCTCGCCCTGGCCCGCGAGGCGGTCGGCCCCGGCATCCGGATCGCCGTCGACGCCAACCAGCGCTGGGACGTCGCCGACGCCGTCGCGTGGATGACCGCGCTCGCACCGTACGACCCGCACTGGATCGAGGAGCCGACCAGCCCGGACGACGTCCTCGGCCACGCGGCCGTCCGCTCCGGTCAGCCGGTCAAGGTCGCCACCGGCGAACACGTCGCCAACCGGGTCGTGTTCAAGCAGCTCCTCCAGGCCGGGGCCGTCGACTTCGTCCAGATCGACGCGGCCCGGGTCGCGGGCGTCAACGAGAACCTGGCGATCCTGCTGCTCGCCGCGAAGTACGGCGTCCCGGTCTGCCCGCACGCCGGCGGCGTCGGCCTCTGCGAACTGGTGCAGCACCTCTCGATGTTCGACTACGTGGCCGTCTCCGGCAGCCGGGAGGACCGCGTGATCGAGTACGTCGACCACCTCCACGAACACTTCGCCGACCCCACCGTGATCGAGTCGGGCCACTACCGGGCACCGAGCGCCCCGGGCTTCTCCGCCCGGATGCTCCCCGCGTCGATCGCCGCACACCGCTATCCGGAGGGCGCCGTCTGGCGCTCCCGCCGCACCGAGGAGGCCAACCGATGACCGGCACACGCGACTTCGAGGGGATGGGGGCCCTGGTCACGGGCGGCGCCTCCGGGATCGGGGCGGCCGTCGCGACCCAGCTCCTGGCACGCGGCGCGAGGGTCGCCGTCCTGGACCGGGACACCGCGGGCGCCCCCGAGGGCACCCTGGCCGTCGAGGCGGACGTCACCGACGACGCCGCCGTGCGCCGGGCGGTCGACCGGGCCGCCGCCGAACTGGGCGCCCTGCACACCCTGGTGTCCAACGCCGGCATCGGCTCCATCGGCACGGTGGAGGACAACGCCGACGAGGAGTGGACCCGGGTCCTGGACATCAACGTCCTCGGCATGGTCCGCACCGCCCGGCACGCCCTGCCCCATCTGCGGCGCGCCGCCGCCGAGCGGCCCGGCGCCGTGTCGATCACCCAGACCTGCTCCATCGCCGCGACCGCCGGACTCCCGCAGCGCGCCCTCTACAGCGCGAGCAAGGGCGCGGTCCTCTCGCTGACCCTGGCGATGGCCGCCGACCACGTCCGCGAGGGCGTCCGGGTCAACTGCGTCAACCCCGGCACCGCGGACACCCCGTGGATCGGCCGCCTCCTCGGCCAGGCCGACGACCCGGAGGCCGAGCGTGCCGCGCTCAACGCCCGCCAGCCGCTGGGACGGCTGGTCGCGGCCGACGAGGTGGCCGCCGCGATCGTCTACCTGGCGAGCCCGGCCGCCGCCTCGGTCACCGGCACGGCGCTGGCGGTCGACGGCGGGATGCAGGGACTGCGCCTGCGCCCCGCCGGCGCCTGACCGCGCGGGGTACGGCCCCGAGGGTGCCCGCCCGGCCCTGACACCGGCCGGGCACCCCGGGCCGCCCGGCCCCGGGGCCGTACCCCGCGCTCCGCTCCGTACCCGGCGCTCCACCGGATCCACCGGGGCGCCCCGCCCGCCGCGCTACAGCGTCGAGCGCAGCCACTGCTCCACGCTCGCCACATGGACGGTGGCCCAGGCCCGCGCCGCCTCCGCGTCCCGGTCGCGCAGCGCCGACACGATCGCCCGGTGCTCGTGGAGCGTACGGCTGACCGCGTCCTCCTGGGTCAGGCCGCGCCAGACCCGGGCCCGGGTGGTGGGCCCGGACAGCCCGTCGAGCAGCGAGCAGAGCACCGAGTTCCCCGACGACTGCACGATGCCCCGGTGGAACTCCAGGTCGCCCGCGACCAGTTCCTCCACCGAGGGCCGCGGGCCCAGCGCGTCGAGCTGCGCGGTGAGCTCGTCGAGCCGGTCCTCGGTGATCCGGGTGGCCGCCATCGCCGTCGCGGCGGGCTCCAGGATCCTGCGGACCGCGAGGAACTCCAGCACCGTGTCGTCGCGGTGGAAGTCCACCACGAAGCTCAGCGCCTCCAGCAGCAGTTGCGGGTCGAGGCTGGTCACGTACGTGCCGTCGCCCTGGCGGACGTCGAGGATGCGGATCAGCGACAGGGCCCGCACCGCCTCCCGCAGCGAGTTGCGGGAGAGCCCCAGCTCCGCCGCCAGCTCGCTCTCCTTGGGAAGCCGGTCGCCGGGGCGCAGCGCACCCGAGACGATCATCGCCTTGATCTTCTCGATCGCCTCGTCGGTGACAGCCATGACGGTCCTCCTGGGGCCGGAGCGGGGGAATCAGCCAGCGGAATCAGACATCCGATGTATCCGTTCATTATGCGGGTCGGCCCGAACCGCAGAAGGGGCGGCCCCGACGGGACCGCCCCTTTCTCCGTACGCGTCCGGCCCGGTCAGCGCCGGTCGTCGAGCATCGCTTCGACACCGGCCCGGATGCCGTCCGTCGCCAGGCCCCGGATCGTCAGCGTCGTACGGCGGCGCAGCACGTCGTCGGCGGTCTCGGCCCACTCGTGGTCCCGGGCGTAGGCGACCTGCGCCCAGATCTCCGGCGCGTCCGGGTGGACGCGCTCGGCCAGCGCCGGGTTCTCGTTCGCCATCCGGGCGATGTCGAAGGCGAGCGAGCCGTAGTGGGTGGCCAGGTGCCGGGCGGTGTCGGCGGCCATCCGGGGGCCGGGCGCGGCGCCGTCGACGACCAGCCGGTGCGCCACCGCGTTCGGGTTGGCGATGCCGGGCAGCGGGAGCTTCTTCGGCAGGCGCGCGATGGGCTCCATGTCCTCGGCGAGCGGGTGCCCGGGCAGCGCGGCCAGCTTGTTCATCACGGTGCGGCCGATGTGGCGGAACGTCGTCCACTTGCCGCCCGCCACCGACAGCATCCCGCCCCGGCCCTCGGTGACCACCGTCTCGCGCTTGGCCCGGGAGGTGTCGCCGGGTCCGCCGGGCAGCACCCGCAGCCCGGCGAAGGAGTACGTGATCAGATCGCGCGAGAGCTGCTGGTCGCGGACCGAGAACGCCGCCTCGTCCAGGATCTGCGCGGTGTCCTTCTCGGTGACCGCGACGTCCGCCGGGTCGCCCTCGTACACCTCGTCCGTGGTGCCGAGCAGCAGCATGTCCTCCCACGGCAGGGCGAAGGTGATGCGGTACTTGTCGATCGGGGTGGCCAGCGCGGCCTTCCACGGGCGGGTCCGCCGCAGCACCAGGTGGGCGCCCTTGGACAGGCGTATGGAGGGCGCCGCGTTCGGGTCCTCCATCTTCCGCAGGTGGTCGACCCAGGGACCGGTGGCGTTCAGCACGAGACGGGCGTCGACGCCGAACTCGGTGCCGTCGAGCCGGTCCGTCAGCTCGGCGCCGGTGACCCGGCCCCGGGTGAACCGCAGCCCGGTGACCGCCGCGTGGTTGAGGACGACGGCGCCCGCGTCGACGGCCGCGCGGACGGTCATCAGCGCCATCCGGGCGTCGTTCATCTGGTCGTCGCCGTAGACCGCGACGGCCTTCAGGTTCTCCGTGCGCAGCTCGGGCACGTCGCGCCGGGCGCGCGCCGGGCTGATCACGTGCCCGACGCCGTCGCCGAAGGCGGAGAGCGCCGAGTACGCGAACACGCCCGCGCCGAGCTTGGCCGCGCCGTGCGGCCCGCCCTTGTAGACGGGGAGGTAGAAGGTGAGCGGGTTGGCGAGGTGCGGGGCGACCTGACGGGACACCGCGCGCCGCTCGAAGTGGTTCTCCGCGACCAGCTTGACCGCGCCAGTCTGCAGGTAGCGCAGACCACCGTGGAGCAGCTTGGAGGAGGCGGAGGAGGTGGCGCCGGCGAAGTCGCCGGCGTCCACCAGGGCCACCCGCAGCCCGGACTGCGCGGCATGCCAGGCGGTGGAGATGCCCAGGATGCCGCCACCGATCACCAGGAGGTCGTACGCCGCCTTGGACAGCTGTTCCCTGGTCTCGGCCCGGCTCGGAAGGGAACCGGCGGCCGGGTGGGTCCCGAGGGCCGGGACGCTCTGCAGGGTGGTCATGTCGATTACTCCTCGGCAGTGTTCTCGTCGAGCCAGCCCATGGAACGCTCCACGGCCTTCAGCCAGCTCTTGTACTCGCGGTCGCGGGTGTCCGCGGCCATGCGGGGGGTCCATTCGGCGGCCCGGCGCCAGTTGGCGCGCAGCGCGTCGGTGTCCGGCCAGAAGCCGACGGCCAGACCGGCGGCGTAGGCGGCGCCGAGGCAGGTCGTCTCGGCGACCATGGGCCGCACCACGGGCGCGTCCAGGAAGTCGGCGAGCGTCTGCATCAGCAGGTTGTTGGAGGTCATGCCGCCGTCGACCTTGAGGGCGGTCAGCTCCACCCCCGAGTCCTTGGTCATCGCGTCGGTGATCTCGCGGGTCTGCCAGGCGGTGGCCTCCAGCACGGCACGGGCGATGTGCGCCTTGGTGACGTACCGGGTCAGGCCGGCGATGACGCCGCGGGCGTCGGAGCGCCAGTACGGGGCGAACAGGCCGGAGAACGCGGGCACGAAGTAGGCGCCGCCGTTGTCCTCGACCGACAGGGCCAGCGTCTCGATCTCGGCCGCCGACTTGATCAGCCCCATCTGGTCGCGCATCCACTGCACCAGCGAGCCGGTGACGGCGATGGAGCCCTCCAGGGCGTAGACCGGCTTCTGGTCGCCGATCCGGTAGCCGACGGTCGTCAGCAGCCCGTTGTACGAGTTGACCGGAGTCTCGCCGGTGTTCATCAGCATGAAGGTGCCGGTGCCGTACGTGGACTTGGCCTCGCCCTTGGAGAAGCAGGTCTGGCCGAAGAGGGCCGCCTGCTGGTCGCCGAGGGCGGACGCCACCGGGACGCCGTCGAGCGCGCCGCCCCTGGCGGTGCCGTACACCTCGGCGGAGGAGCGGATCTCGGGGAGGACCGCGGCCGGGATGTCCATGGAGTGCAGGATGCGCTCGTCCCACCGCATCTCGTGGAGGTTCATCAGGAGGGTGCGCGAGGCGTTGGTGACGTCGGTGACGTGGACGCCGCCGTCGGTGCCGCCGGTGAGGTTCCAGATGACCCAGGAGTCCATGGTGCCGAAGAGGATGTCGCCGCGCTCGGCGCGCTCGCGCAGCCCCTCGACGTTGTCGAGCAGCCAGCGGACCTTGGGCCCGGCGAAGTACGAGGCGAGCGGCAGGCCGGTCTCGCGGCGGAAGCGGTCCTGGCCGACGTTGCGGCCGAGTTCCTTGCAGAGCGCGTCGGTCCGGGTGTCCTGCCAGACCAGGGCGTTGTGCACCGGCTCGCCGGTGTGCCGGTCCCAGAGCAGCGTGGTCTCGCGCTGGTTGGTGATGCCGATGGCCTTCACGTCGGCGGCGGTGATGTCGGCCTTGGCGACGGCGCCGGCCACCACTTCCTGGACGTTCGCCCAGATCTCGCGCGCGTCGTGCTCGACCCAGCCCGGCTTCGGGAAGATCTGTTCGTGCTCCTTCTGGTCGACGGAGACGATCCGGCCGTCCCGGTCGAAGACGATGCAGCGGCTGGAGGTGGTGCCCTGGTCGATGGCGGCGATGAACGGGCCGGCGGTGTGTGCGTCGGTCACGGTGTGCTCCCGGAGGTCTGTGTGGTCGTGAGGGGTACGGCTACGGGGGCCGCGGCTCAGGCGAAGGCGACGTTGTAGAGGCCGCCGGCTATCGCGCCGCCGACGAGCGGGCCGACGATCGGGACCCAGGCGTAGCCCCAGTCGGAACCGCCCTTGTTCGGCAGCGGCAGCAGCGCGTGCACGATACGCGGGCCGAGGTCGCGGACCGGGTTGATCGCGTACCCCGTCGGGCCGCCGAGCGAGAGGCCGATGCCGACGACGACCAGCGCGGTGATCAGGGCGCCGAGGGTGCCCAGGCCGTTGCCGTCGTCGTTGAGGCCCTGGGTGAGGATGGCCAGGACCAGCACGACGGTGGCGACGACCTCGGTGGCCAGGTTCTGTACGGCGTTCCGGATCTCCGGACCGGTGGAGAAGATACCGAGGACCGGTCCCGCAGCCGGGGCGGCGGCCTGGTCGACCATGCCGTCCTCACCCGTCCGGGTGCCCACGATCTCCGGATCGGTCAGATGGGCCCGGAACTGCCCGTAGTACGTCACCCAGACCAGCACCGCGCCGATCATCGCGCCGAGCAGCTGGGAGCCGAGGTAGACCGGTACGTCGCTCCACTTCGTGCCGCCCTCGATCGCGAGGCCGATGGTGACCGCCGGGTTGAGGTGCGCGCCCGACACGCCGCCGGCGAGGTACGCGCCGGTCAGCACCGCGAAGCCCCACCCGAAGGTGATGGCCAGCCAGCCGGCGTTCCGGGCCTTGGAGTGCTTGAGCGTGACGGCGGCACAGACACCACCGCCGAGCAGGATGAGCACGGCGGTACCGATGGTCTCGCCGATGAAGATGTCGGAGCTGGACACCCGCGACTCCTTTGTCCTTCGTCCAGGGAAGCCGAACCACGGGTCACTCCGGTGGTCCGCGCCCTCGGGGGGGAGGGCGTTTCCGGCCCTGCGCACCGTCACACCCTAACGCCACTTTCCGTCAGGTGTTCGACAATGCCGACCGGTGAACGGCAATGCTTCCCCTCGGTGCATCGGGCGTCAAGAGTTGTGCGGCCCCGAACCGGATCGTTACCGGTGGGCTCGCGTCCGGAGGGCGGCACGCCGGGCGGGCCGGTCCCGGGCCGCCGTGCGCGGCCCCGGACCGGCACCGGAGCCCGTCAGAACCGGCCGGCGCCCAGGTCCCGGGAGACCGCGCGGGCGCAGTCGCGCACCGCCGCGATCAGCTCGGGGCGCAGCTCCCCGGCCGCGCAGACCCGCTCCACGGCGCCGGTCACGGCCACCGCGCCGACCGGCATCCGGCGCCGGTCGTGGATCGGGGCGGCCACCGCGGCCACCCCCTCCCAGGTCTCCTCGACGTCGGCCGCCCAGCCACGTGCCCGGATCAGGTCGAGCATCGCCTCGAACTCCTCCGCGCCGGTCACCGTGCGCGGGGTGAAGGACTGCCGCTCGGCCTCCATGGCCTCGGTGTGCGCCACCGGGTCGTACGCCGCCAGCACCTTGCCCAGGGCCGTGGAGTGGAGCGGCTGCATGGCGCCGACCTCCAGCACCTGGCGGCTGTCGTCGGGCCGGAAGACGTGGTGGACGACGAGGATGCCCTGCTGGTGCAGCACGCCCAGATGGGCGCTCTCGCCGCTGGAGCGGGCCAGGTCGTCCGTCCAGACCAGGGCGCGGGCCCGCAGCTCGTGCACGTCCAGATAGCTGTTGCCCAGGCGCAGCAGCTCGGCCCCCAGCTGGTAGCGGCCGGACGCCGCGTCCTGCTCGACGAAGCCCTCGTGCTGGAGGGTGCGCAGGATGCCGTGCGCGGTGCCCTTGGCCAGCCCCAGCGAAGAGGCGATGTCGGACAGTCCCAGCCGCCGCTCGCCGCCTGCCAGCAGGCGCAGCATCGCCGCCGCCCGCTCCAGCGACTGGATGTTCTTGGCCATCGCGCCGTACTCCTCCACCTCGGTTCGACAATGCTGAACACTATCGGTCGATGCCGACCAGTGCTCGGTCATGCGACGAAACCGCGCCACCTCATGGATCCGGACATCTCCCCGCACAGCATGCAGTCCGCTCCGTGGGACGGAGTGACGGCCCCGGCCGTCACCGGGCTACGCTGGCCCGGTGCGTCTTCCACCGAAGTGCGCAAAGCCGACAGCCGTCGCATCCCAGGGAGCACATCCATGGCCTCGTTGCCGACCCCTTCCGCCGACAGCCGGAACCGAGCCGAAGCCCTCCGCGAGGCACTCGCCACCCGTGTCGTGGTGGCCGACGGCGCCATGGGCACCATGCTCCAGGCGCAGGACCCGACCCTCGACGACTTCCAGGACCTCGAGGGCTGCAACGAGATCCTGAACGTCACCCGCCCCGACATCGTGCGATCGGTGCACCAGGAGTACTTCGCCGCAGGGGTGGACTGCGTCGAGACCAACACCTTCGGCGCCAACCTGTCGGCCCTGGGCGAGTACGACATCCCCCAGCGGATCTTCGAGCTCTCCGAGTCCGGCGCGAGCATCGCCCGCCAGGTCGCCGACGAGTTCACCGCCGACACCGGGCAGCAGCGCTGGGTGCTCGGCTCGATCGGCCCCGGTACGAAGCTGCCGACCCTGGGCCACGCCCCGTACACCAAGCTCCGCGACGCCTACCAGCAGAACGCCGAGGGGCTGATCGCGGGCGGCGCCGACGCCCTGCTGATCGAGACCACCCAGGACCTCCTCCAGACCAAGGCGTCCGTCATCGGCGCCCGCCGCGCCCTCGCGGCCGCCGGCGCCTCGCTGCCGGTGATCTGCTCCGTCACCGTCGAGACGACCGGCACCATGCTGCTCGGCTCCGAGATCGGCGCGGCGCTCACCGCCCTGGAGCCGCTCGGCATCGACCTCATCGGTCTGAACTGCGCCACCGGCCCCGCCGAGATGAGCGAGCACCTGCGCTACCTCGCCCGGCACTCCCGCATCCCGCTCTCCTGCATGCCCAACGCCGGTCTCCCCGTGCTCGGCAAGGACGGCGCGCACTACCCGCTCACCCCGTCCGAGCTGGCGGACGCCCAGGAGACCTTTGTCCGGGAGTACGGCCTCTCCCTGGTCGGCGGCTGCTGCGGTACGACCCCCGAGCACCTGCGCCAGGTCGTCGAGCGCGTCCGCGGCACCGCCGTCGTCCCCCGTACCCCGCACCCCGAGCCGGGCGCGGCCTCCCTCTACCAGACCGTCCCGTTCCGCCAGGACACCTCGTACCTGGCGATCGGCGAGCGGACGAACGCCAACGGGTCGAAGAAGTTCCGCGAGGCCATGCTGGAGGCCCGCTGGGACGACTGCGTGGAGATGGCCCGCGACCAGATCCGCGAGGGCGCGCACATGCTCGACCTCTGCGTGGACTACGTGGGCCGCGACGGGGTGGCCGACATGGAGGAGCTGGCCGGCCGCTTCGCGACCGCCTCCACGCTCCCGGTCGTGCTGGACTCCACGGAGGTCCCGGTGCTCCGGGCCGGCCTGGAGAAGCTGGGCGGCCGCGCGGTGCTGAACTCGGTCAACTACGAGGACGGCGACGGGCCCGAGTCGCGGTTCGCCAAGGTCACCGCCCTGGCCGCCGAGCACGGCGCCGCGCTGATCGCGCTGACCATCGACGAGGAGGGCCAGGCCCGCACCGTCGAGCACAAGGTCGCCGTGGCCGAGCGCCTGATCGCCGACCTGACCGGCAACTGGGGCATCCGCGAGTCGGACATCCTGATCGACACGCTGACCTTCACCATCTGTACCGGCCAGGAGGAGTCGCGCGGCGACGGCATCGCCACCATCGGCGCGATCCGCGAGCTGAAGAAGCGCCACCCCGAGGTGCAGACCACCCTCGGCCTGTCCAACATCTCCTTCGGCCTCAACCCGGCCGCCCGTGTCGTGCTGAACTCCGTCTTCCTCGACGAGTGCGTCAAGGCCGGGCTGGACTCCGCGATCGTGCACGCCTCCAAGATCCTCCCGATCGCCCGTCTGGACGAGGAGCAGGTCAAGGTGGCCCTCGACCTCGTCTACGACCGGCGCGCCGAGGGCTACGACCCGCTCCAGAGGCTCATGGAGCTGTTCGAGGGCGTCAGCACCAAGTCGATGAAGGCGGGCAAGGCCGAGGAACTGGCCGCGCTGCCGCTGGAGGAGCGCCTCCAGCGCCGCATCATCGACGGCGAGAAGAACGGCCTGGAGGCCGACCTCGACGAGGCGCTCCGCTCCCGCCCCGCTCTCGACATCGTCAACGACACCCTCCTGGAGGGCATGAAGGTCGTCGGCGAGCTCTTCGGCTCCGGCCAGATGCAGCTCCCCTTCGTCCTCCAGTCCGCCGAGGTCATGAAGAGCGCGGTCGCCCACCTGGAACCGCACATGGAGAAGTCCGACGCCGAGGGCAAGGGCACCATCGTGCTGGCCACGGTGCGCGGCGACGTCCACGACATCGGCAAGAACCTCGTCGACATCATCCTGTCGAACAACGGCTACAACGTCGTCAACCTGGGCATCAAGCAGCCCGTCTCCGCGATCCTGGAGGCCGCCGAGGAGCACCGGGCCGACGTGATCGGCATGTCCGGGCTCCTGGTCAAGTCCACCGTGATCATGAAGGAGAACCTGGAGGAGCTCAACCAGCGCAGGATGGCCGCCGACTACCCCGTCATCCTCGGCGGCGCCGCCCTCACCCGCGCCTATGTCGAGCAGGACCTCCACGAGATCTACGAGGGCGAGGTCCGCTACGCCCGCGACGCCTTCGAGGGGCTGCGCCTGATGGACGCGCTGATCGCGGTCAAGCGCGGCGTCCCCGGCGCCGTGCTGCCGGAGCTGAAGCAGCGCCGGGTGCCCAAGCGCGACACCGCGGTCCTGGAGGTCGACGAGCCGGAGGAGGGCGTGCGCTCCGACGTCGCCGTCGACAACCCGGTCCCCGAGCCCCCGTTCTGGGGAACCCGCGTCGTCAAGGGCATCCAGCTCAAGGAGTACGCCTCCTGGCTCGACGAGGGAGCCCTCTTCAAGGGGCAGTGGGGCCTCAAGCAGTCCCGGGCCGGGGACGGGCCCACCTACGAGGAGCTGGTGGAGACCGAGGGCCGCCCGCACCTGCGCGGCTGGCTCGACAAGCTCCAGACCGAGAACCTCCTGGAAGCCGCCGTCGTCCACGGCTACTTCCCGTGCGTCTCCAAGGGCGACGACCTGATCCTGCTCCACGAGGACGGCTCCGAGCGCACCCGCTTCACCTTCCCCCGCCAGCGCCGAGGCCGGCGGCTCTGCCTCGCGGACTTCTTCCGGCCCGAGGAGTCCGGAGAGACCGACGTCGTCGGCCTCCAGGTCGTCACGGTCGGTTCGAGGATCGGCGCCGAGACGGCCAAGCTCTTCGAGGCCAACTCCTACCGCGACTACCTGGAGCTGCACGGCCTCTCCGTCCAGCTGGCCGAGGCGCTGGCCGAGTACTGGCACGCCCGGGTCCGCTCCGAGCTGGGCTTCGGCGGCGAGGACCCGGCCGATGTCGAGGACATGTTCGCGCTGAAGTACCGGGGGGCCCGCTTCTCCCTCGGCTACGGGGCCTGCCCCGACCTGGAGGACCGCGCCAAGATCGCCGATCTGCTCCAGCCGGAGCGGATCGGGGTGCACCTCTCCGAGGAGTTCCAGCTGCACCCGGAGCAGTCCACCGACGCGATCGTCATCCACCACCCGGAAGCCAAGTACTTCAACGCCCGGTAAGACGCCGTTCGACGCGCGGCAGCACCGCAGGTCGTACACTTGTCGGCCCAGTGCAGGCCGGTCGCCCTCCCACGGGAGTGGCGGCCGGCCTTCTCGTCCCTTACGGAAGGTGTGCCGGATGACCAGTACGGTCCCCGCGTCCTTGACCCGCACGGCCGAAGACGCCGCGCTCCAGGCAGTCCTCCTCGACATGGACGGCACCCTGGTCGACACCGAGGGGTTCTGGTGGGACGCCGAGGTGGAGGTCTTCGCCGACCTCGGGCACCGGCTCGACGAGGCGTGGCGGGACGTGGTGGTCGGCGGCCCGATGACCCGCAGCGCCGGATACCTCATCGAGGTCACCGGCGCCGACGTCAGCCTCGACGAACTCACCGTGCTGCTCAACGACCGCTTCGAGAAGCGCATCGGCCGGGGCGTCCCGCTGATGCCGGGCGCCGAGCGGCTGCTGGCCGAGCTGACCGGGCACGGAATCCCCACCGCCCTGGTCTCCGCCTCGCACCGCCGGATCATCGACCAGGTACTGGAGTCGCTGCGCCCGCACCGCTTCGGCCTGAGCGTCGCGGGCGACGAGGTCTCCCGCACCAAGCCGAACCCGGAGCCCTATCTCGTCGCCGCGGCCGGCCTCGGCGCCGCCCCCGAACGCTGCGCGGTGATCGAGGACACCGCGACCGGCGTCGCCGCCGCCGAGGCGGCGGGCTGCCGGGTGGTCGCCGTACCCTCCGTCGCGCCCATCGCCCCCGCACCGGGCCGGAAGGTCGTGGGCTCGCTCGAAGAGGTCGACCTGGCCTTCCTGCGGCGCCTGGTCTCGGCACCGTACTGAACCGGCCACCGGCCCCCGCCCGCCGGGAACCGGAACCCCTCGCTCCTGGACGGTCGACGGCACCCACTACTGTCGCTCTGTCCATGACCGGATGAGGGAGAGCGTCCACGATGAACCGCAAGAACCTGGTGCTGCCGGCCGTCGCCGGCCTCCTCGCACCCGTACTCGCCGCCTGCGGCGCATCGGACGAGGGGACCGGCCGAGGGGCGGCCGTCGTGGTCGGCACCATCGACGGGATCGCCGTCTCGAAGGGCGACCCCGCACCGCTCGACCCCGCCGCCGGCCACGGGACGGGCGCGTGGAACGTGCTCCGCCAGACGGTGCAGACCCTGACCCGGATACCGGTCGGCGGCGGCGCGCCGGTGCCCGAGGCGGCCGAGAGCTGCCGGTTCACCGACCGGCAGAACGAGAGCTACCGCTGCGAACTGCGCCCCGGCCTGACCTTCGCCGACGGGACCCCGCTCACCGCCGACGACGTCACGTACTCCATCGAACGGGCCCTCGCGCTGCATACCCCGGGCGGCCCGGCCGCCGCCCTGCTCGACACGGTCGACACGGTCGAGGCCCAGAGCGAACGCGAGGTCGTCTTCCACCTCCGCACCCCGGACGCCACGTTCCCGTACAAGCTCACCACCCCCGTCGCGGGCATCGTGCCGCGCGGGTCGTACCCCGCGAAGTCGGCACGGACCGGCTTCCGGGTGGACGGCTCGGGCCCGTACACCATGAAGGCGGAGACCGACCGGAACCGGGCCGTCAGGATCAGCCTCACCCGCAACCCGCGCTACAAGGGCAGCCTGAAGATACGGAACGAACGGGTCGAACTGGACCTCTTCGGTACCGCGGGAGCCATGGAGAAGGCCCTCCGCGACCGGCGGATCGACCTGATGACCCGCACCATGACCCCGGCCCAGGCCCGACGGCTGCGGGAGGAGCCCGCGGACGGCGTCGTCCTCACCGAGATGCCCGGCCTCGGCATCCACTACCTCGGCTTCGACACCGGCGACCGGACCGCGGGGAACAGGGCGGTCCGCCAGGCCGTGGCCCAGATCGTCGACCGGGACGAGATCACGGCCACGGTCTACGGCGGCACGGCCGACCCGCTCTACTCGCTGATCCCCTCCGGCATCGCCGCGCACACCAACTCGTTCCACGACCGGTACGGCGAACCCAGCCCCGCCAAGGCCGCGGCGCTGCTGCGTTCCGCGCACGTCCGCACCCCGGTGAAGCTCACCCTGAACTACCCCACCGGCCACTCCGGCGCCGCCACGGCCGACGAGTTCGCCCTGCTGAAGAAGCAGCTCGACCGCACCGGCCTGTTCGACGTCATGCTCCGGGGCACCGCCTGGGACACCTTCCGCCCCGCGCAGCTCCGCGGCGAGTACGCCGTCTACGGCATGGACCGGTTCCCCGACTTCCCGGACCCGGACAACTTCACCGCCCCGTTCCTCGGCCGCGACAACGTCCTCGGCTCGGAGTACACCTCGGTCCCGGCGCGGCGGACGCTCATCCCGCAGTCCCGCCGTGAGGCCGACCGCACCGCGACCACCACGGCCTTCCGGCGGATCCAGTCCATCGTCGCCAGGGACGTGCCCGTGCTGCCGATCTGGCAGGGCAAGGAGTACGCCGCCGCACGCCAGGGCCTCTCCGGCGTCGAACGCGCGGTCAACCCCTCCACCGGCCTCCGGCTCGGCGAACTCTCCCGCGACCCCCGCTGACCGCCGCTCAGTGAGCCGGGACGGGACCGCCCCGGCTCACTGAGCGCCGGGACGCACCAGACCGCTCTCGTACGCGTACACCGCGGCCTGCACCCGGTCGCGCAGCCCCAGCTTGGTCAGCACATGGCCGACATGCGTCTTGACCGTCGTCTCGCTGACGAAGAGGTCCGCGGCGATCTCGGCGTTCGACAGACCGCGCGCCACCAGCTTCAGCACCTCGACCTCACGGTCGGTCAGGGTGTGCAGGGTGTTCGGCGCCGGCTCCTCGCCCGAGGGCAGGTGGTCCGCGT
Organism: Streptomyces sp. NPDC015144; assembly: GCF_043079735.1. NCBI lineage: Bacteria > Bacillati > Actinomycetota > Actinomycetes > Kitasatosporales > Streptomycetaceae > Streptomyces > Streptomyces sp. NPDC015144. Next base: position 176,150 of record NZ_JBIBUU010000006.1, read on the forward strand.
ACTTGTCCAGAAGCCTGCGGGTGATGCTCGGCGCGAGCATCGCCTCGCCCGCCGCGACGACCCGGATCGCCTGCACCAGCTCGTTGGCCGGGGCGTCCTTCAGCAGGAAGCCGCTGGCACCGGCGCGCAGCGCCTCCACCACGTACTCGTCGAGGTCGAACGTCGTCAGCACCAGCACCTTCGCCGGACCGTCGCGGTCCGGGCCGGTGATCTGGCGCGTCGCCTCCACACCGTCCATCCGGGGCATCCGGATGTCCATCAGCACCACATCGGGCTGGAGCGCCCGTACCTGGTCGATGGCCTGGAGACCGTCACCGGCCTCGCCCACCACCGCGAGATCGCCCTCCGCCTCCAGGATCATCCGGAAGCCGGTGCGCAGCAGTGGTTGGTCGTCGACCAGCAGGACGCGGATAGCCACAGGGTCTCCTTGTCTCCCTCAGGGGCCTTCGGGGGCCGTGGACCGGCCGGCCTCGGCACGGACCGGCTCCATTCTGCCCTGCGCGCCGGGCTCCGGCTCCGCCGGGCGGACCGTGAGCGGATAGACCGGGGGAGTACCGCCGAACTCGGGGCAGAACGCCCGGTGGTCGCACCAGCCGCAGAGCTTCGTCGGCCGGGGCCGCCACTCGCCCGTCTCCGTGGCCTGTGCGATCGCCTCCCACAGGGCCAGCAGCTTGCGCTCCACCCGCTCCAGGTCCCCGATCACCGGGTCGTACGTCAGGACGTCGCCACTGCCCAGGTAGACGAGCTGGAGCCGGCGCGGCACCACGCCCTTCAGCCGCCAGATCACCAGGGCGTAGAACTTCATCTGGAAGAGCGCGCCCTCCGCGTACTGCGGGCGGGGGGCCTTGCCCGTCTTGTAGTCGACGATCCGGACCTCGCCGGTCGGCGCCACGTCGATCCGGTCGATCACCCCGCGCAGCCGCAGCCCCGACTCCAGCTCCGTCTCGACGAAGAGCTCCCGCTCGGCGGGCTCCAGGCGCGTCGGGTCCTCCAGCGAGAACCACCGCTCCACCAGACCCTCCGCCTCCGACAGCCAGCGCGCCAGCCGCTCGCCGTCGGCGTCCTCGGCGAACAGCTCCGACAGCTCCGGCCGGGACTCCAGCAGCCGGTCCCACTGGGCGGGGACCAGCGCCGTGGCCCGGCCCGCCGTCCGCTCCGCCGCGGGATGGTCGAAAAGCCGCTCCAGCACCGCGTGGACCAGCGTGCCCCGGGTAGCCGCCTCACTGGGCTTCTCCGGCAGCCGGTCGATGACCCGGAAGCGGTACAGCAGCGGGCACTGCATGAAATCGCTCGCCCGCGACGGCGACAGGGACGAGGGAGGCTGGACGGGCGCCGGCAGGGAGGTCATGCCGAAGACCCTACGGCCCGCCACTGACAGCGGGCGACATACCATCGACCCCACAAGCTCCGAACACCGCATCACGCGCCATGGCGCACCGACCGAAGGGATCCCGTGGACGAGAGCGGCGACAGCGGGCGCCCGCAGCCCGGCCCGGAGGAAACGCCCTCCGCGCCCGGCCCCGACAAGGACGGACCGCAGCGCCCCGAAGAGCCCGGCGGCGGCATCCTCATGGGCCGCCCCTTCGGCGTGCCGGTGTACGTCGCGCCCAGCTGGTTCCTGGTGGCCGCGCTGATCACCTGGGTCTTCGGCGGCCAGCTCGACCGGGTGCTCCCCGAACTCGGGGCGGCGCGCTACCTGGTCTCGCTGTTCTTCGCCATAGCCTTCTACGCCTCCGTGCTCGTCCACGAACTCGCGCACACCGTCGTGGCGCTGCGCTACAAGCTGCCGGTGCGCCGCATCCAGCTCCAGTTCTTCGGCGGCGTCTCCGAGATCGAGAAGGAGTCCGAGACCCCGGGCCGCGAATTCCTTCTCGCCTTCGTCGGACCGCTGCTCTCCCTGGTGCTCGCGGGCGTCTTCTACGCCGGGATGAAGTTCGTCGAGCCGGGCACCGTCCCCGGCGTCCTGCTCGCCGGGCTGATGATCTCCAACCTCCTGGTCGCCGCCTTCAACCTGCTCCCCGGCCTCCCGCTGGACGGCGGCCGCATGCTCCGCGCCGTCGTGTGGAAGATCACCGGACGCCCGATGAGCGGCACGATCGCCGCCGCCTGGGTCGGCCGCGCCCTTGCCGTCGTCACGCTGATCGGCCTGCCGCTGCTCACCCGCACCGGCGCCCTCGGCAACGACCCGGCCGAGCTCAGCGGCATGGACACCCTGACCGACGCGCTACTCGCCGCCATCCTCGCCGCCATCATCTGGACCGGCGCGGGCAACAGCCTGCGCATGGCCCGACTGCGCGAACACCTCCCCGAACTGCGCGCCCGCACCCTCACCCGCCGCGCCGTCCCGGTGGAGTCCGCCACCCCCCTCTCCGAGGCGCTGCGCCGCGCCAACGAGGCGGGCGCCCGCGCCCTGGTCGTCGTCGACGGGGAGGGCGAGCCGCAGGGCATCGTCCGGGAGACCGCCATCGTCTCCGTACCCGAGCACCGCCGCCCCTGGGTCGAGGTCGGCGGCCTCGCCCAGGACCTCACCGACGGCATGAAGGTCTCCGCCGAACTGTCCGGCGAGGCGCTCCTGGACCGGCTCAAGGCCACCCCGGCCACCGAGTACCTGGTCCTGGAGGAGACCGGGGAGATCTACGGCGTCCTGTCCACCGCGGACGTCGAGCACGCCTTCGTCGCGGCCCTCGCCAGGCCCGCCTCCTGACGGCCGGGGCTCGCGGCGGTCGCCCCGGAAATCACCGGTACGCTGGTCACATGTCTGAACCGACCGGTGCCGCCCGCCGACGCGGGCCCTTCAAGGTCGGGGACCAGGTCCAGCTCACCGATCCCAAGGGACGCCACTACACCTTCACGCTCGAAGCAGGAAAGAACTTCCACACCCACAAGGGTTCTTTCCCGCACGACGAGCTGATCGGTGCCCCCGAGGGCAGTGTGGTCCGGACCACGGGAAACGTCGCCTATCTCGCGCTGCGCCCCCTGCTCCCCGACTATGTCCTGTCCATGCCCCGCGGCGCCGCCGTGGTCTACCCCAAGGACGCGGGGCAGATCCTGGCCTTCGCCGACATCTTCCCCGGCGCCCGCGTCGTGGAGGCGGGGGTCGGCTCGGGAGCGCTCTCCACCTTCCTGCTCCGCGCCATCGGTGACCAGGGCATGCTGCACTCCTACGAGCGCCGCGAGGACTTCGCCGAGATCGCCCAGCAGAACGTGGAGCGCTACTTCGGCGAGCCGCACCCGGCCTGGCAGCTCACCGTCGGCGATCTCCAGGACAACCTGTCGGACACCGACGTCGACCGCGTCATCCTGGACATGCTCGCCCCCTGGGAGTGCCTGGAGGCCGTCTCCAAGGCCCTGGTGCCCGGCGGCATCCTCTGCGCGTACGTCGCCACCACCACCCAGCTCGCCCGGACCGTCGAGTCCATCCGCGAGATCGGCTGCTTCGCCGAACCGCAGCCCTGGGAGTCGATGATCCGCAACTGGCACGTGGAGGGCCTCGCGGTCCGCCCGGACCACCGGATGATCGGCCACACCGGCTTCCTCGTCACCGCCCGCCGCCTGGCCGACGGAGTGGAGCCGCCGCTCCGCCGCCGCCGCCCGGCCAAGGGTGCCTACGGCGAGGACTACGACGGCCCCGGCAGTCAGAGCGGTTCCTCCCGCTGACCCCACGCGAGGCACCGGCGCCGCCGCCTGCTTTCCGGGCACTCCCCGGGAACTCGGCGGCGGCGCCTCTTCGTTGCCGGTGGGTGAGGACCGCCCCACCGGCCGGGAATCACGTACGACCCCACCGTTCCACCGCTCGGTGAGGTGTGGCACGATGCTGGCCACCCACGCCACCGGGCACCGCCCGCCCCGGGCATCCTCGGGCCACCAGGAACCACAGGAGACATCCCGCGTGCAGACCTCCGAGCTCCCGGACCTCGCGCACACCGACACCACGCCGCTGCACTGGCTCGCCACCGCGGCGGCCATGGCCGCCGTCATCGCGGCAGCCGGCCTGCTCCAGCCGGACCCCACGGCCTCGGCCTCCACCCCGCACCGCACCACCGCGCAGCACGGCACCGCGCCCGCCGTCGCCCCCGACCCGGCCGAGGCGTCCTTCCCCCTGGACTGCGGCGGTTCCAAGAGCGTCGTGGCGGAACAGGCCACCGGCGACCTCGACGGCGACGCCCGCCCCGAGACCGTCGCGGTGGTCCACTGCGACGCCGGATCCGGCACCCCGCCCAGCGGCGTCTACGTCCTCACCCGGGGAAGCGGGCCCGAACCCCGGGTCGTGGCGACCCTGGTCGACCCCGCCCAGGGGATGAGCATCAGCGATTTCGCGGTGCGCGACGGCATCGTCTCGGCCACCCTGCTCGGCTACTCCTCCGACGCCGTGGCGCGCTGCTGCCCCGACCAGCAGGAGCGGGTCACCTGGCAGTGGAAGGGCGGAGCGTTCGTCCGCGCCGTACAGGCCGCCCCCGGCAACGCCTGAAACGACATCCGGCCGGCCACCGAGGGTGACCGGCCGGACGGGAGCGCCGGGATCAGGCGGCCTCGGGCCCGTACACCTCGACCCGGTCCGAGACGCGCCGTACGTGGATGCAGTCCCCGGGGCACTCCTTGGCCGAGTCGACCACGTCCTGGAGCAGCGGCAGCGGCACGGGCGTCGTCGCCCCCGCGTCCTGGAGCAGCTCGTCGTCCGCGCTCTTCACGTACGCCAAGCCGTCGATGTCCAGCTCGAACACCTCGGGGGCGTACTGGACGCAGATGCCGTCTCCCGTGCAGAGGTCCTGGTCGATCCAGACCTCCAGATCCTCCGTGTCGCCACCGTTGGGAGCGTCCTGCTGCACGGTCATTTCTCCTGCCGTTCCCTGCGTATCCGAACCAAAAGAAGCCAGCCCTGACGGGTGTTGAACGGTTCGACGATACAACTGGCGGCTTTCCGATGTTGAAGGGTGGGTATTCCCCTGACACGAGGGGGGAACGCAAGGGTGAAGATCGGACACGTACCGCAGTCTTTGTGATCTAGGGGTTTCAATCATCACCCACGCAGGTAGGGTCAGGAAGCGTCCAGCTCCCCTTGGAGGAGGTGAGGACCGTGGCAGCCCACGACGACGACATCAACCGCGGCATCCGGCCCGGACGGGGGTCCGAAGACCCGGCCGGCCAGGTTGCCTATCTAGAGCAGGAAATCGCCGTCCTGCGACGTAAGCTCGCCGACTCTCCGCGCCATACGAGGATTCTCGAAGAGCGGATCGTCGAGTTGCAGACCAACCTGTCAGGCGTCTCCGCACAGAATGAGCGGCTCGCCAACACATTGCGCGAGGCCCGCGACCAGATCGTGGCCCTCAAGGAAGAAGTCGACCGGCTCGCGCAGCCGCCGGCCGGTTTCGGGGTGTTCCTGCAGAGCAATGAGGACGACACCTGTGACATCTTCACCGGAGGCCGCAAACTCCGGGTGAACGTCAGTCCCAGCGTCGAGCTCGACGACCTCCGGCGCGGCCAGGAAGTCATGCTCAACGAAGCGCTCAACGTGGTCGAAGCCATGGAATTCGAGCGGGCCGGCGACATCGTCACCCTCAAGGAGATCCTCGAGGACGGCGAGCGGGCCCTGGTCATCGGGCACACCGACGAGGAGCGGGTGGTGCGGCTCGCCGAGCCGCTGCTGGAGCTCACCATCCGCCCCGGCGACGCCCTCCTGCTCGAACCCAGGTCCGGCTACGTCTATGAAGTGGTGCCCAAGAGCGAGGTCGAGGAGCTCGTCCTCGAAGAGGTCCCGGACATCGACTACGACAAGATCGGCGGCCTGGGCGACCAGATCGAGCTGATCCGCGACGCGGTCGAGCTGCCCTACCTCCACCCCGACCTCTTCAAGGAACACGAACTGCGTCCGCCCAAGGGCATCCTGCTCTACGGGCCGCCCGGCTGCGGCAAGACGCTCATCGCCAAGGCCGTCGCCAACTCGCTCGCCAAGAAGGTCGCCGAGGTCACCGGCCAGCCGGCCGGGAAGAGCTACTTCCTCAACATCAAGGGCCCCGAGCTGCTCAATAAGTACGTCGGCGAGACCGAGCGGCACATCCGCCTGGTCTTCCAGCGGGCCCGTGAGAAGGCCAGTGAGGGCACCCCGGTCATCGTCTTCTTCGACGAGATGGAGTCCCTCTTCCGCACCCGTGGCTCCGGTGTCAGCTCGGACGTGGAGAACACCATCGTCCCCCAGCTGCTCGCCGAGATCGACGGTGTCGAGGGCCTGGAGAACGTCATCGTCATCGGCGCCTCCAACCGCGAGGACATGATCGACCCCGCGATCCTGCGGCCCGGCCGCCTCGATGTGAAGATCAAGATCGAGCGCCCGGACGCGGAGGCCGCGAAGGACATCTTCGCGAAGTACCTGACGCCCTCGCTGCCGCTGCACGCGGACGACCTCGCGGAGCACACCGGCTCCAAGGAGGCCGCCGCCCAGGCCATGATCCAGTCGGTCGTCGAGCGGATGTACACCGAATCCGAGGAGAACCGTTTCCTGGAGGTCACGTACGCCAACGGCGACAAGGAAGTCCTGTACTTCAAGGACTTCAACTCCGGCGCGATGATCCAGAACATCGTCGACCGGGCCAAGAAGATGGCCATCAAGGCCTTCCTCGAACAGGGCCAGAAGGGCCTGCGCGTCTCTCACCTCCTCCAGGCATGCGTGGACGAGTTCAAGGAGAACGAGGACCTTCCGAACACCACCAACCCGGACGACTGGGCCCGGATTTCCGGCAAGAAGGGCGAGCGGATCGTCTTCATCCGCACGCTCGTCACCGGGAAGCAGGGCGCGGACACCGGTCGCTCCATCGACACGGTGGCGAACACCGGGCAGTACCTCTAGAAACGCCGACCGGCTGCGGCTGCCCGGCCGGGCAGCCGCAGCCGGTCGCTTTCGGTACGTCCCACGCGACACCGCGGCAATGGCGCATTTGATCTCCCCGCCGGCGCAGCGGCGCTCTAGGCTCTTGCGTACCGCCCGGTCGCGCGACGCGTGGACGGGCCGTGCACGCGCACCGACAAGCAGCGGTACTTGAGCGCCGCCCCTCAAGGGAGCGCCGCCGGGCAAGGAGGGCCGCATGACCGTACGGCGAGTAATGGGCATCGAGACGGAGTACGGCATCTCCGTCCCCGGCCACCCGAACGCCAATGCCATGCTCACCTCGTCCCAGATCGTCAACGCCTACGCGGCGGCGATGCACCGGGCGCGCCGCGCCCGCTGGGACTTCGAGGAGGAGAATCCGCTGCGGGACGCGCGGGGTTTCGACCTCGCCCGCGAGACCGCGGACGCCAGCCAGCTCACCGACGAGGACATCGGCCTCGCCAACGTCATCCTCACCAACGGGGCCCGTCTCTACGTGGACCACGCGCACCCCGAGTACAGCTCGCCCGAGGTGACCAATCCGCGGGACGCGGTGCTGTGGGACAAGGCCGGCGAACGGATCATGGCCGAGGCCGCCGAGCGCGCGGCCCAGCTCCCCGGGGCCCAGCCGATCCATCTGTACAAGAACAACACCGACAACAAGGGCGCCTCGTACGGTACGCACGAGAACTACCTGATGAAGCGGGAGACCGCGTTCTCCGACATCGTGCGCCACCTGACCCCGTTCTTCGTCTCCCGCCAGGTGGTCACCGGCGCCGGACGGGTGGGAATCGGCCAGGACGGCCACGAGCACGGCTTCCAGATCAGCCAGCGGGCGGACTATTTCGAGGTCGAGGTCGGACTGGAGACCACGCTCAAGCGCCCCATCATCAACACCCGGGACGAACCCCACTCCGACGCCGAGAAGTACCGCCGGCTCCATGTGATCATCGGGGACGCGAACCTCTCGGAGATCTCCACCTACCTCAAGCTCGGCACCACGTCCCTGGTCCTGTCCATGATCGAGGACGGTTTCATCAACGTCGACCTCGCGGTCGACCAGCCCGTGCGCACGCTGCACCAGGTGTCCCACGACCCGGACCTCGCCCAGCTCATCACGCTGCGCAGCGGTCGCACCCTCACCGCGGTGCAGTTGCAGATGGAGTACTTCGAGCTGGGCCGCAAGTACGTCGAGGAGCGGTACGGGGCCGACGCCGACGAGCAGACCAAGGACGTCCTGAGCCGCTGGGAGGACACGCTCAACCGGCTGGAGAACGATCCGATGAGCCTCTCCGGCGAGCTGGACTGGATCGCCAAGCGGGAGCTGATGGAGGGCTACCGCCGCCGGGACGCGCTGGACTGGGACGCCGCCCGGCTGCACCTGGTGGATCTCCAGTACGCCGACGTGCGGGCCGAGAAGGGCCTGTACAACCGTCTGGCGGCCCGCGGGAAGATGAAGAGGCTGCTGGACGAGAGCGAGGTCGCGGAGGCCCGCACGAAGCCTCCGGAGGACACCAGGGCCTATTTCCGCGGCCGCTGCCTGGAGCAGTACGCCGACGACGTGGCCGCGGCCTCCTGGGACTCGGTCATCTTCGACCTGCCGGGTCACGACTCGTTGCAGCGGGTGCCCACCCTGGAGCCGCTGCGCGGCACCCGCAGCCACGTCAAGGATCTCCTGGACCGCTGCCGCACGGCGGAGGAGCTGGTCCAGGTCCTCACGGGCGGCTGAAACGGCCGTGATCGGGGAATCATCGGGATGACCCCCGGACGTTGAGGGAAAGTACCGGGCCGATGTCGGAGCCCGTGGGTAGGGTCTGATTCAAGTGCTTCGAACCGAGCGGGGTGAGCTAGATGGCGACCAAGGACACCGGCGGCGGACAGCAGAAGGCGACGCGCTCCACCGAGGAGGTCGAGGAGCAGGCGCAGGACGCGCAGGTCTCGGAGGACCTCAAGGACCGCCAGGAGAAGCTGAGCGACGACGTCGACTCCGTTCTGGACGAGATCGACGACGTGCTCGAGGAGAACGCGGAGGACTTCGTGAGGTCCTTCGTCCAGAAGGGCGGACAGTAATCCGCGTATGTGAACGCGAGGGATCGGGGGGCGGTGCGCGCGGTACGGGTCGGGTCGGCCCGTACCGCGCGTTCGCACACGGCGGAACGGGCCGTGCAGCCGCTCCCGGGGTTCGGGTGGATCGCCGCCGCTGGGCGGGTAGGGTCCGTGGCGTAACCGCATCAAACGCAATTCGGCCATCGGCAAGTTGGGAGACGATCCTGACGCCTTGCGCAGGGCCGTCGCTTACCTGGAGGGAAACGCGTGGAAGCCAACACTCGTAGCACCGGGCGTCTACCAGCTGCCTTCCTGACGCCGGGATCCTCTTCGTTCATGGATTTCCTGTCCGACCAGGCCCCCGGAATGCTCCCGGGCAACCGGAACCTGCCGCCCCTGAAGGGGGCGGTCGAGGCCCCCCACGGGACGACGATCGTCGCTGCGACGTTCCCCGGCGGCGTGGTCCTGGCCGGCGACCGGCGCGCGACCATGGGGAACATGATCGCGCAGCGCGACATCGAGAAGGTCTTCCCGGCCGACGAGTACTCGGCGGTGGGCATCGCCGGCACCGCCGGGCTGGCCGTGGAGATGGTCAAGCTCTTCCAGTTGGAGCTGGAGCACTTCGAGAAGGTCGAGGGCGCGCAGCTCTCCCTGGAGGGCAAGGCCAACCGGCTCTCCACGATGATCCGCAGCAACCTGGCCATGGCCATGCAGGGCCTCGCCGTCGTCCCGCTCTTCGCCGGCTTCGACGTCGACCGTGAGCGGGGGCGCATCTTCTCGTACGACGTCACCGGCGGCCGCTCCGAGGAGCACGGGTACGCGGCCACCGGCTCCGGCTCGGTCTTCGCCCGCAACTCGATGAAGAAGCTCTACCGCCAGGACCTGACGGAGCAGGACGCCCTCACCCTGGTCGTGCAGGCGCTGTACGACGCCGCGGACGACGACTCGGCGACCGGTGGTCCGGACGTGGCCCGGCGCATCTATCCCATCGTCACCGTCATCACCGACGAGGGCTTCCGGAGGCTGGACGAGGCGGAATCCTCCGAGATCGCCCGCGCCGTCCTGGAACACCGGCTGGAGCAGCCCGACGGCCCGCGCGCCGCGCTGCTCTGACCCCCCGTTCCACCGCTTCCCCGACGCTCTCGTCACCGACAGAAAGGGACGGACAACAGGTGTCGACGCCGTTCTATGTCTCTCCTCAGCAGGCCATGGCCGACCGGGCGGAATACGCCCGGAAGGGCATCGCCCGTGGTCGCAGCCTGGTCGTGCTGCAGTACGCCGACGGCATCGTGTTCGTCGGCGAGAACCCGTCCCGCGCGCTGCACAAGTTCAGCGAGATCTACGACCGGATCGGTTTCGCCGCCGCCGGCAAGTACAACGAGTACGAGAACCTCCGCATCGGCGGGGTGCGCTACGCCGATCTGCGCGGCTACACCTACGACCGCGACGACGTGACGGCCCGTGGGCTGGCCAACGTCTACGCGCAGACGCTCGGCACGATCTTCTCCAGCGCGGCCGAGAAGCCGTACGAGGTGGAGCTGGTGGTCGCCGAGGTCGGCGTCGATCCGGAGGGCGACCAGATCTACCGGCTGCCGCACGACGGCTCGATCGTGGACGAGCACGGCTCGGTCGCGGTCGGCGGCAACGCCGAGCAGATCAGCACCTTCCTGGACCAGCGGCACCGTGACGGGATGACGCTCGCCGAGGCGCTGAAGCTGGCGGTGCAGGCGCTGTCCCGCGACCCCAACGGCAGCGAGCGGGAGATCCCCGCCGAGCGGCTGGAGGTCGCGGTGCTGGACCGGACGCGGCCGCAGCAGCGGAAGTTCAAGCGGATCGTCGGCGGGCAGCTCGCCCGGCTGCTGGAGGCGGACGGCTCCCCGGCGGACGCCGGCTCCGAGACCGGGGGAGAGGGCGGCGAGTCCGCCGCGCCCGGGACGTCCGATTCCGGCGGGGACGTCGAGTAGCCCGCCCGCAGCGATTCGTCCGTACCGTGGACCGGCCCGCCCCTTCCGGCGGGCCGGTCCACGGTCATGTGCGCGGCGGCGCCGACGAGCCGCGCGCCACCAGACGTACGGGAAGGCTGCCCGGCTCGGCCGGCCGGTCCTCCAGGACCGCGAGCAGGGCGGCCATGCCGCGCTCCCCGACCTGCTCGGCGGGGAGCTGCACGGTGGTCAGCTCCGGCTCCACGGCCACCGCCAGCGCCAGGTCGTCGAAGCCGGTGACCGACAGGTCGTCGGGGACGCGCAGACCGAGCCTGCGGGCGGCCTTGCAGGCCCCCGCGGCGAGGATGTCGTCGTCGCAGACGAGCGCGGTCGGTGCGGGCCCGGGTCCGGGATCGGCCAGTACGCGCTCCGCGGCTTCCCGGCCCGCGTGCACGTCGAGCGCGGCGGTGACCGTCCGTACCGAGGTGCCCGGCACCGCGCGCAGGGCGGCGTGCAGCGCCCGGCCGCGCGCCGCGAAGGTCCAGGAGTCGACCGCCGAGGCCAGATGGACGAAGCGGCGGTGGCCCAGGGCCAGCAGATGCTCCGCCACCTGCCGCATCCCGTCGGCGATGTCCAGGTTGACGCGGGCGGCCACACCGGCGTCCGCCGGGTCGCTGTCGAGCATGACCAGCGGCAGACCGGCGCCGCGCAGCGCGCCGAGGGCGTCGGCGGCCATCGAGGAGGCGATCACGCCGTCCAGGGAGGAGCTGGCCGAGGCGAACGGGTCCTTGGCCGGTCCGGTGCCGTCGGGCGACGGATAGAGGACGACCCCGAAGCCGTGCTCGGCGGCGACCGACGCGGCGCCGGTGTAGACCCGGGCGAAGAACTCGTTGGTGAGCGCGGGGACGACCAGCAGCGCGGTCCTGGTACGGCCCAGGCGCAGATTACGGGCGGCGAGATTCGGCCGGTAGCCCAGGCCCCGGGCGGCGCCGCGGACGCGCTCGGCGGTGGCCTCGGAGACCCGGCCGCGCCACTTGTCGCCGAGGACCAGGGAGACGGTCGCCTGCGAGACGCCCACCGCCCGCGCCACGTCGCGGCTGGTGGGCCGGGGCGGGGCGGGTTGCGGTGCGCTGCTCACTCGGGCCTCCGGGCCGGTCGGGGCAGGTGCCGTGCGGTGGACCTGCGGACTGGCCACATGGTACGTATGGGCATCGACGTTATACGTAAAACCTCGGGGTTGCCGAACACCGGGGGAGAGGGGCGAAGCGACATGGCCGCGGGCTATCTGGACATCCTCCGGGCGCGGCACGCCGCCCGGCTGCTGGCGGGAACCCTGGTGGGGCGGCTGCCCAACGGCACCGCCCCGATCGCGATCGTGCTGTTCACCCGGGCCGAGGGCGGCAGCTACTCCCTGGCCGGCGCGCTCGCCGCCGTCTACGGACTGGCCACCGCGGTGGGCCAGCCGCTGCTCGGGCGCGCGGTGGACCTGTACGGCCAGCCCCGCGTCCAGCTCCCCGCCGCCGTCGTGTCCGCGCTGGGCATGGCCGTGCTGGCGCTGGCGGGCCTGGGGTCGCTGCCGCTGGCCTACGCGGCGGTGGTGGTGGCGGGGCTCTTCACCCCGCCGCTGGAGGGCGGGCTGCGGGCCCTGTGGCCGAGCGTCCTGGGCCGGGAGGACCGGGTCCACCGCGCGTACGCCATGGACGCGGTCGCCCAGGAGATCATGTTCACCGCGGGCCCGCTCCTGGTGACGGCGCTGGTCGCCGTCTGGTCGCCGGCCGCCGCGCTGCTCGTCATCAACGTGATCGGCGTGCTCGGGGCGCTCTCCGTCGTCCTCTCCGAACCCTCCCGCGCCTGGCGCTCCGCACCCCGCGAGGCGCACTGGCTGGGCGCGCTGCGTTCACCGGGGCTGCTGGCCCTGCTCGGCTCCTTCTTCTTCGTCGGGCTCGCGCTGGGCTCGATCACGGTGGCCGGTGTCGCCTACGCCGACGACCACGGCCGGGAGGCCGTGTACGGCTGGCTGATGGCGGCGCTCGGGCTGGGCGCCCTGGTCGGCGGCACGGTCTACGGGGCGCGCCAGTGGTCCGGGGCGCCGGAACGCCGCCTCCGGGCCGTCGTCGCCCTGCTGGCGCTCGGCTACCTGCCCCTGACGCTGACGCCCTCGGTCCCCGCCATGATCGCCCTGATGGCCCTGGCCGGGGTCTTCCTGGCACCCGCGATCGCCTGCTCCTTCATCGTCGTCGACCGGCACGCCCCGCGGGGCACCGTCACCGAGGCGTTCTCCTGGCTGGTGACCACGTTCGGGGTCGGCGCGGCGGTCGGAACGGCCGCGGCGGGCCCCGCCGTCGAAGCGGGAGGGACCTCGTGGAGTTTCGCCGTCGCGGGGGCCGGAGGGGTGGCGGCGCTGCTCGTTCTCCTGACGACCGGAAAGGTGCTGGAGGTTCCCGGGCGTACCGCGGTTGCCGCACATGGATCGGAAAATGATCGAAACGGAGCTGTCGAACCCGGTTTCAGCTCAGGCCATCAGGCGTAATGTTCAGTCATGGACCGCCGCATTTTCGGGCTGGAGAACGAGTACGGCGTCACGTGCACGTTCAGGGGACAGCGCCGACTGTCCCCTGATGAAGTGGCGCGCTACCTCTTCCGCCGTGTTGTGTCATGGGGCCGCAGCAGCAATGTCTTTCTGCGGAACGGCGCCCGCCTCTACCTCGACGTGGGATCGCATCCGGAATATGCAACCCCCGAATGCGACAACCTGACCGAACTGGTCACCCACGACAAGGCCGGCGAGCGCATTCTCGAAGGTCTGCTCGTCGACGCCGAACGCCGCCTGCACGAGGAGGGAATCGCGGGCGACGTCTACCTCTTCAAGAACAACACCGACTCGGCGGGAAACTCCTACGGATGTCATGAGAACTACCTCGTGGCCCGGCACGGAGAATTCTCCCGGCTCGCGGACATCCTCATTCCCTTCCTCGTCACGCGACAACTGATCTGCGGCGCGGGCAAGGTGCTGCAGACCCCCCGGGGCGCGGTCTACTGCGTCAGCCAGCGTGCCGAGCACATCTGGGAGGGCGTCAGCTCCGCGACCACGCGTTCCCGCCCGATCATCAACACCCGCGACGAACCGCACGCGGACGCGGAGCGGTACCGCCGCCTCCACGTCATCGTCGGCGACTCCAACATGTCCGAGACGACCATGCTCCTCAAGGTCGGCGCGACCGACCTGGTGCTCCGCATGATCGAAGCCGGCACGGTGATGCGGGACCTGACGCTGGAGAACCCGATCCGGGCGATCCGCGAGGTCAGCCACGACACCACCGGGCGGCGCAAGGTGCGCCTGGCCAGCGGCCGCGAGGCCTCCGCCATCGAGGTGCAGCGCGAGTACTACGAGAAGGCCGTCGACTTCGTCGACCGCCGGGGCATCCGCACCGGCACGGTCGCCCGGGTCCTGGAGCTCTGGGGCCGCACGCTCGACGCGGTCGAGGAGGAGGACCTCGACCGGATCGAGACCGAGATCGACTGGGTGATGAAGTACAAGCTCATCGAGCGGTACCGGGCCAAGCACAACATGACCATGTCGCACCCGCGGGTCGCCCAGATAGACCTCGCGTACCACGACATCCACCGCCGACGCGGCCTGTACTACCTGCTGGAGCGCAAGGGCCAGGCCGCCCGCGTCTGCAACGACCTGAAGATCTTCGAGGGCAAGTCCGTGCCCCCGCAGACCACCAGGGCGCGGCTGCGCGGGGACTTCATCCGCAGGGCGCAGGAACAGCGGCGGGACTTCACCGTCGACTGGGTCCACCTCAAGCTCAACGACCAGGCGCAGCGCACGGTGTTGTGCAAGGACCCCTTCCGTTCGGTCGACGACCGGGTGGAGAAGCTGATCGCGGGCATGTGACCGGAACAGGCCGTTCCAGGACACCGGTGCGACGAGGACCCCGTACGTTTCCCGTACGGGGTCCCCGTACGTCCATGGGGGTGTAGGACCGGCCCCGATCGGCCGCACACCCCCTAGAGTGGCGGGGACCCACCCCATCGTGTCGTCTGAGATCTGAGGAACAAGTGCGCCGACTTGCCGGCCTTCTCGTCGTCCCCCTCCTGCTGCTGACCGCGGCATGCGGTGACGAGAAGGGCTCCGATTCCGTTTCCGCCTCCGCGTCGAAGGACGGGTTCCCCGCGATCACCGCGGGCGCGAAGTTCGGTGAGAAGCCGACCCTGGCCAAGGGGGAGGGCAAGCCGCCCAAGGAGCTCAAGACCAGAGTCCTCAGCAAGGGCGACGGCGCCACGCTCAAGAACGGCGACGCGATCCAGGTCAACTACCTCGGTCAGTCCTGGGATTCCGACAAGCCCTTCGACAACAGCTTCGACCGCAAGCAGCCGTTCGACCTGACCCTCGGTGCCGGCATGGTCATCCAGGGCTGGGACAAGGGCCTCGTCGGGCAGAAGGTCGGCAGCCGCGTCCAGCTGGTCATCCCGCCGGACCTCGGCTACGGCGCCCAGGGCCAGGGTGACATCAAGCCGAACGCCACGCTCGTCTTCGTCGTCGACGTCCTGAAGGCGACGCAGATCCCGGCCTCCGCCAAGGGCACCGAGGTCGCCCAGGACAACATCGACCTGCCCAAGGTCGGCACCAACACGGACGGCAAGGCCCCCAAGGTCACCATCCCGAGCAAGAGCACCCCGCCGGCCAAGCTCGTCTCCAACTACGTCCTGGAGTCCAAGGGCGAGGTGGTGAAGGACACCGACAGCGTCGTCGTGAACTACGTCGCACTGACGTGGAAGGACGGCAAGACCTTCGACAGCACCTACCAGGCGGGCAAGACGCAGACCTTCCCGCTCGCCCAGGTGACGCTGAAGGGGCTGAAGAACGGCCTGGTCGGCAAGAAGATCGGCAGCCGCGTGCTGCTCGTCATCCCGCCGGACCAGGGCTTCGGGGACAAGGCGCAGCAGACCATCCCGGCCAAGTCCACGCTGGTCTTCGCCGTCGACCTGCTGGCGAAGATGTAAGACTGTCCCGGTTGCCCAGTTCACCATCAACGAGGAGCAAGTCAGTGGAGATCGAGAAGCCGGAGATCGACTTCCCGGAAGGCGCGCCGCCGGCCGACCTGGAGATCAAGGACGTCTGGGAGGGCGACGGACCGGTTGCCAAGGCGGGCGACTTCGTCTCCGTGCACTACGTCGGTGTCGCCTTCTCCACCGGTGAGGAGTTCGACGCCTCCTGGAACCGCGGCCGGCCGCTGGAGTTCCAGCTCGGTGCCGGACAGGTCATCGCGGGCTGGGACCGCGGCGTGCAGGGCATGAAGGTCGGCGGCCGCCGCCGGCTGACCATCCCCGCGCACCTCGCGTACGGCGACCGCGGCGCCGGCGGCGGCCTCATCGGCCCCGGCGAGACGCTGATCTTCGTCTGCGACCTGGTCTCCGTCTGACCTCCGCCTCCGTGCGGAACGAGGGCCCGTGCCGGCAGGCACGGGCCCTCGCTTTTGTCCCGGCAGCGCGGGGCGGTACGGTCGACCGTCGTAGAGCGAAACAGAAGGGGCGTCGATGGCGATTGCCAAGGCCGAGCGGCTGATGAACCTGGCGCTGTGTCTCCTGGGGACCCGCCGCCCGCTCAGCAAGCGCGAGCTGCGCGGTTCCATCGAGGCCTATCTCGAAGCGGGCTCCGACGACGCCTTCAACAGGATGTTCGAGCGCGACAAGGACGATCTGCGCGAGCTCGGCCTGGTCATCGAGACCGTGGAGAACCTGGACGGCGAGACCGGCTACCTCGCCCGCCGCGACAGCAACCGGCTGCCCCCGATCACCCTGGACGCCGAGGAGGCCGCCGCGCTCGGGCTGGCCGCCAAGGTCTGGCAGCAGGCCCGGCTGGCCGGCGCGGCCAGCGGGGCCCTCCAGAAGCTGCGGGCCGCGGGCATGCCGGAGACCGAGGACGCCTACGAGGTGCACAGCGCCCTCGAACCGCGCATTCCCGTCCACGAGGCGGCGTTCGAACCCCTGATGCTGGCCTGCCGTGACCGCCGCCCGGTCACCTTCGACTACCGCAAGGGCAACGCCGCCATCCCCGAACAGCGCCAGGTCGAGCCGTGGACGCTGGAGTGCTGGCGCGGCCACTGGTACCTGGCCGGCTGGGACCGGGACCGGCGCGCCGAGCGTGTCTTCCGCCTCTCCCGCATCACCGGCCGGGTCCGCTCCCGGGCCGGGGCCTTCACCGCCGAGGTGCCCGACGTCGTCACCGTCCGCGAGACCGTCGAGAGCTGGGCCGGGGAGACGGCCACCAGGACCGCGCGGATCCGGCTGCGCACCGGCGCCGGATACCCGCTGCGCTCGCGCGCCGTGACGGTCCGGGAACTCGGGAACGGGTGGGACGAGTTGGAGATTCCGTACGGACACGGCCTGGACGCCTGGCTCGTCGAGTTCGGTCCGGACGTCGTCGTACAGGAACCCGCCGACCTGCGGGCCGATGTGGTGGACCGGCTGCGCGCCGTGGCCAAGGACTGAGGGAGAAGAGCACCACCCATGGCCACGAACGCGATCGACCAGACCCGCCGGATGCTCTCCCTGGTGACCTACCTCCGGGAGCGCCCCG
Source organism: Streptomyces sp. NPDC015144 (assembly GCF_043079735.1). Taxonomy (NCBI): domain Bacteria; kingdom Bacillati; phylum Actinomycetota; class Actinomycetes; order Kitasatosporales; family Streptomycetaceae; genus Streptomyces; species Streptomyces sp. NPDC015144. The sequence continues at coordinate 193,563 of NZ_JBIBUU010000006.1, forward strand.
GCGCCCACGTCCAGGACGTCGCCCGCGCCTTCGGGATCACCGAGGACGAGCTGATCTCCGACCTCGACGTGCTGCCCATGTGCGGCACCAGCTTCCGCGGCGGCGACCTGCTGGACATCGACACCGACGGTGACCGGATCTGGTGGCACAACCCGGACGACGTCGCCGAGCCGCTGCGGCTCGCCGCCGACGAGGCGACCGCGCTCCTGGTCGCCGCCCGTGCGGTGGCCACGCTGCCGGGCCTGCGCGAGAGCGACCGCCAGGCACTGCTGAGGGCCACCGCGAAGCTGGAGACCGCGGCCGGCGAGACGGGGGCGGCCAGTTCGCGGCTCTCGGTCACCTTCGAGTCCGAGGGCGGCGTCTTCGCCGAGGTCGACCGGGCGATCTCCGAGCGGCGCCGGCTCTGGCTGCGCTACTACTCGCCCGCGCGTGACGAGCTGACCGAGCGCGAGGTGGACCCGATCCGGCTGTTCGCCGTGGGCCACACCTACATGGAGGCATGGTGCCGCTCCTCGGAGGACCGGCGCACCTTCCGGCTCGACCGGGTCGCCGCGATCCGGCTGCTCGACGAGCCCGCCGCACCGCCCGAGCTGGAGCTGCGCGACCTGTCCGCGGGGCTCGTCCAGCCGGCCGCGGAGGACCCCGAGGTCATCGTCGAGGTCGGCCCCGGCGGACGCTGGGTCGCCGAGTACTACCCGCACGACAGCGCGGAGGAGCTGCCCGACGGCGGGCTGCGGATCGCGTTGCGCACCCCCGACCCCGCCTCGTTGCGCAGGCTCGCGCTGCGGCTGGGCGGCGAGGGTCGCATCACCTCCCCGCCGGAGCTGGCCCGCAGCGCGCGCGACGCGGCCCGCGCGGCGCTCGCCGGATACGACGACGGCACGGTCTGAGCGGAAACCGAGGGAAGGGATGAGCCGGATGTCTGTGGTGTCGGGCGTACCGACCGTGGTGGTACCCGAGTCCGTACGGTTCAGGGCCGCCTGCCCGGACTGCCGCGAGTGCTTCGAACTGGCCGCGGCGGCCCTCCGCCTGGCCGTGGGGGCCAGCCGCCGGACGACGTTCTACTCCTTCACCTGCCCCCGGTGCGGTGCGGCGGTCCGCAAGCCCGCGGGGGAGCGGATAGTCGAACTGCTCAGCCGCGGCGGTGTGCGGACCCTGCGCCTGCACACCGGCTCCTGAAGCACTCCGTCCGACACCCCCTAGGTATCAGACACCCCCTAGACACCATCGAGGCTCTCCGCATGTTCTGGCCGATGCTCGCCGTTGCCCTGGGCTTTCTCGGGATCGCCGTGCTCGGCGTGCTGGCCGTCCGGGTCTTCGTCGAGGCCCAGCGGCTCGGGCGTCAGGTGACGCGTACCACCCAGCGCATCAACCAGGCCGCGGAGGACCTGGAACGGGCGGCGACCGACCTCGCCGGGAACGGAGAGGCGCTGCGCCCGTAGCACTTCTCCCGCATCCAGGGAACCGGCTGTGAGCTGCGCCGATCGATCCGACCGGGCACGGCCTCCTGTTTCACGGATTCGGAGGGTACGCTGCTCACGGCGGCCCTGAGAGCGAGGCATGGGCCGTAATCGCACGGATGCATGGGTATTGCCCTGCGTTTACTCCTGCGGGATACGATCGCTGACGGTAAGAAGATCGGACGCCTTGTCCGAGGTTCCACCCGCCCCACCCCTGCTGCCTCGGTGAGAAGGTACACGCATATGTTCGGAAGGCTCGGCGCTCCCGAGATCATCCTGATCCTCGTCGTCATTGTTCTGCTGTTCGGCGCGAAGAAGCTTCCTGACATGGCTCGCTCGCTCGGCAAGTCGGCCCGCATCCTCAAGAGCGAGGCCAAGGCCATGAAGTCCGAGAGCGCTCCCTCGGCGACGCCGGCCGAGCCGGCCGCCAACGACGCCGCCCAGGACCAGGCAGCCCCGCGCACCATCAAGGCCGCGCCCGGCGACGTGACCAGCTCGCGTCCGGTCGGGGAGCCGACCGACTCGACCAAGCGCTGACAAGTAACGGGCCGACGCAGGCACGCCGACCGGCAACGGCCTGCCGCACGAGATGAGGACGTGGGTTGCTCAAGTCTGCCCGCAAGCAGGAGACGGACCCAGAGGGCCGCATGCCCTTGGTGGAGCACCTGCGTGAGCTGCGTAACCGCTTGGCCAAGGGCCTGCTCGGGATCGTCATCGTCACGATCGTCGCCGCGTTCTTCTACAAGGACATCATCGAGTTCTTCACCAATCCGGTGCTGAAGTCGGTCGGTTGCGAACACAGCTTCGCCGAGCTCGCCAAGAAGAGCGACGCCACCTGCGCACGGATCGTGCTCAACGGTCTCCTCACGCCGTTCACCCTCGCCCTCAAGGTCTCCCTGATGGCCGGTGTCGTCCTCTCGTCGCCGGTCTGGCTCTACCAGCTCTGGGCCTTCGTCGCCCCGGGCCTCCACAAGCACGAGAAGAAGTACTCGCTCTCCTTCGTGGGCGCCGGGTTCCCGCTCTTCCTCGCGGGCGGCTTCTTCGCGTACAAGACGCTGCCCACGATGGCGCGGGTGCTGCTGGAGTTCTCCCCGGCCGATCTTGACAACCAGCTGCCGCTGGACGAGCTGCTCGACCTGATCACCCGCATGGTCGTGGTCTTCGGGCTCGCCTTCGAACTGCCGCTGCTGCTCGTGATGCTGAACGTCGGCGGGATCCTCACCGGCAAGCGGATGCTCGGCTGGTGGCGGGGCATGATCATGGGCATCACCGTCTTCGCGGCGGTGGCCACCCCCAGCACCGACCCGGTGAGCATGCTGCTGCTCGCCGGACCGATCTGGGTGCTGTACTTCGCCGCCACGCTCGTCTCGCTCCTCAACGACCGCCGCAAGGCACGGATCGCCGCGTCCGGACCCGACGACGACGAGGCCTCGGAGCTGGATCTCACCCCCGAGGACATCGGTGAGGTCGAGTCCGTCTCGACCAGGAGGTCGCTGCCCTCGCAGTCGAACTCGGACCGTGACCGCCTCGACGGTTACGACGACATCACCTGACCTTGTAGGGTCCCCGGGTGACCAGCGAGATCACCCTCTTCGTCAATCCCACCGCGGGAAGCGGCCGGGGCGCGCACGCCGCGCAGCCGGCCGCTTCCGCCTTGCGGGACGCAGGATTCTCCGTACGGACCGTGCTCGGGGTGGACGCCGACGACGCGCTGCGGCGGGCCCGTGAGGCCGTCGCGGGCGGGACCGGGGCGCTGATAACCGTGGGCGGGGACGGCATGATGTCCCTCGCCCTCCAGGCGGTCGCCGGGACGACGACCCCGCTCGGGGTGGTCGCCGTCGGCACCGGCAACGACTTCGCCCGCGCGCTCGGGCTGCCGATCCGGGAACCGGCCGCCGCCGGACGGCTGGCCGCCGAGGCGCTGAAGGGCGGGACGGTACGGGAGATCGACCTGGGCCGGGTCGGCGAGCGGTGGTTCGGCTCGGTGCTCGCCTCCGGCTTCGACTCCCGGGTCAACGACCGGGGGAACCGGATGCGGTGGATCGGCGGCCGGTTCAAGTACGACCTCGCGATCGTCGCCGAACTCGCCGCGTTCAAGCCCATTCCGTACCGGGTCCGGCTGGACGGCGGACCGGTCCGGGAGATCGAGGCCACGCTCATCGCCGTCGGCAACGGGACGACGTACGGCGGCGGCATGCGGATCTGCGCGGAGGCCGTCATGGACGACGGGCTCTTCGACGTGACCGTGGTCGGCGACTGCAGCCGCGCCACCCTGCTCAAGGTCTTCCCCCGCGTCTACAAGGGGACGCACCTCGACCACCCCAAGGTCACCGTGCACCGGGTCTCCTCGATCGAGCTGGCCGCGGCGGGTGTCACCGCGTACGCGGACGGTGAACCGCTCGGGGCGCTGCCGCTGACCGCGACCTGCGTCCCCGGCGCAGTGCGGGTGCTCGCACCGGGGCGGGCCCCCGTCGTTTAAAGATCGCGTCACTGTCGGAGGCGCCGGGTAGGCTCGTAAGCAAGATGACAGAGGACCTCTCACCCGCTGAGCGATACCAGGCTTCTCGGACCCGTGCAGCCGAGCTGGCCACCGCACTCGCGCCCTTCCGCGAGCTGTACGAATTCGATCTGGACCCGTACCAGATCGAGGCCTGCGAGGCCCTGGAGGCGGACAAGGGGGTGCTCGTCGCGGCCCCGACCGGCTCGGGCAAGACGATCGTCGGCGAATTCGCCGTGCACCTCGCCCTGGAGCAGGGCCGCAAGTGCTTCTACACCACGCCGATCAAGGCCCTCTCCAACCAGAAGTTCGCCGATCTGGTCAAGCGGTACGGAGCGGAGAAGGTCGGCCTGCTGACCGGCGACAACAGCGTCAACGCCGATGCCCCGGTGGTCGTCATGACCACCGAGGTGCTGCGGAACATGCTGTACGCGGGCTCGCAGGCGCTGCGGGGCCTGGGCTACGTGGTGATGGACGAGGTGCATTACCTCTCCGACCGGTTCCGCGGCGCGGTCTGGGAGGAAGTGATCATCCACCTCCCGGACTCCGTGACGCTGGTGTCGCTGTCGGCGACCGTCTCCAACGCCGAGGAGTTCGGCGACTGGCTGGACACCGTCCGCGGTGACACCCAGGTCATCGTCTCCGAGCACCGCCCCGTGCCGCTCTGGCAGCATGTGCTGGCGGGCCGCCGGATGTACGACCTCTTCGAGGAGGAGACCGACCACGGCGGCCGCGGGGTCGGCCGCCGCGAGGTCAACCCCGACCTGCTCCGCCTCGCCCGGATGGAGAACCAGCGCGGTTACAACCCGCGCGAGCGCCGCCGCGGCAAGATGGTCCGCGAGGCCGACCGGGAGCGCGAGCGCCGCCAGCGCAGCCGGATCTGGACCCCGTCCCGGCCCGAGGTCATCGACCGGCTGGACGCCGAGGGGCTGCTCCCCGCCATCACGTTCATCTTCAGCCGGGCCGGCTGCGAGGCCGCCGTGCAGCAGTGCCTGCACGCCGGGCTGCGGCTCAACGACGAGGACAAGCGGCGCCTGGTCCGGGAGATCGTCGAGGAGCGGACCGCCACCATCCCCGGCGAGGACCTCCACGTCCTGGGCTACTACGAGTGGCTCGAAGGGCTGGAACGGGGCATCGCCGCCCACCACGCGGGCATGCTGCCGACCTTCAAGGAGGTCGTCGAGGAGCTGTTCGTCCGCGGGCTCGTCAAGGCGGTCTTCGCCACCGAGACCCTCGCCCTCGGGATCAACATGCCCGCGCGCTCGGTCGTGCTGGAGAAGCTCGTCAAGTGGAACGGCGAGCAGCACGCCGACATCACCCCGGGCGAGTACACCCAGCTCACCGGACGGGCCGGGCGGCGCGGCATCGACGTCGAGGGCCACGCCGTGGTGCTCTGGCAGCGTGGCATGGACCCGGGCGCGCTGGCCGGGCTCGCCGGCACCCGCACCTACCCGCTGCGCTCCAGCTTCCGGCCGTCCTACAACATGGCCGTGAACCTGGTGCACCAGTTCGGCCGGCACCGCTCGCGGGAACTGCTGGAGACCTCCTTCGCGCAGTTCCAGGCCGACCGCTCGGTGGTCGGCATATCCCGCCAGGTGCAGAAGAACGAGGAGGGCCTGGAGGGCTACCGGGAGGGCATGACCTGCCACCTCGGCGACTTCGAGGAGTACGCGCGGCTGCGCCGCGAGCTCAAGGACCGGGAGACCGAGCTGGCCAAGCAGGGCGCGTCCCAGCGTCGGGCCGCCGCCGCCGCGTCGCTGGAGAAGCTGAAGCCCGGCGACGTCATCCATGTGCCCACCGGCAAGTTCGCCGGGCTCGCGCTGGTCCTCGACCCCGGGCTGCCCGCCGGCCGGGCCAACGCGCACGGCCACCGCGGCATGGAGTACCACGACGGGCCGCGGCCCCTGGTGCTCACGGCCGAGCGCCAGGTCAAGCGGCTCGCCCCGATCGACTTCCCGGTGCCGGTGGAGGCGCTGGAGCGGATGCGGGTGCCGAAGTCGTTCAACCCGCGCTCCCCGCAGTCGCGCCGCGACCTGGCCTCCGCGCTGCGCACCAAGGCCGGACACATCGTGCCCGACCGGCACCGCAAGGGACGGTCCCCGGCCGCCGACGACCGGGAGATCGCCCGTTACCGCGCCGAGCTGCGCGCCCACCCCTGCCACGGATGCGACGAGCGCGAGGACCACGCCCGCTGGGCCGAGCGCTACCACCGTCTGAAGCGCGACACCCGGCAGCTGGAGCGGCGGATCGAGGGGCGGACCAACACCATCGCCCGCACCTTCGACCGGATCGTCGCCCTGCTGACCGAGCTCGACTACCTGCGCGGCAACGAGGTCACCGAGCACGGACGCAGGCTGGCCCGCCTCTACGGCGAGCTGGACCTGCTGGCGAGCGAATGCCTGCGGGCGGGCGTCTGGGAGGGGCTGAACCCGGCCGAACTCGCGGCGTGCGTCTCGGCGCTCGTCTACGAGGCCCGGCAGGCCGACGACGCGGTGGCGCCCAAGCTGCCCGCCGGGCCCGCGAAGACGGCGATGGGCGAGATGGTCCGGATCTGGGGCCGGCTCGACGCCCTGGAGGAGGAATTCAAGATCAACCAGGCGGAGGGCGTCGGCCAGCGAGAGCCCGACCTCGGCTTCGCCTGGGCGGTCTACATGTGGGCGTCGGGGCGGACGCTGGACGAGGTGCTGGGCGAGGCGGACATGCCGGCCGGGGACTTCGTGCGGTGGTGCAAGCAGGTGATCGACGTACTGGGGCAGATCGCGGCCGCCGCTCCCAAGGAAGGGAGCTCCGTGTCGCGGAGCGCCCACAAGGCGGTGGACGCGGTGCTCCGGGGAGTCGTGGCGTACAGCTCGGTGGGCTGAGTCCCGGCACAGGGATCCCCGGGCCCCTCGGGGCCCGGGGATCCCTGTGCCGCGCGGGCGGCTCCTTTGCCCGGCCGCTTCCGGCGCTTTCCGTGATGCGTGGTGCTTCCCCGCGGCCGCCTCCTCAGCCCGGGTGCTTCCCGCTCTTCAGGGCCACGCCGACACAGGCCAATCCGAGCAGCACGGTCAGGCCGCCGACGATGACGTTGCTGAGGACGATGCCGATGCCGGGGCTGCTGCCGACGATCCAGGTGGCGAGGATGGTCCAGGCGCCCATGACGCAGATGGCCCAGCTCAGGCCGTACATGCGCTCCGGCATGACGGTGAACCCGAGGCCGAGCGCGGCGATCGCGATACCCATGATCAGGTTGTGGGTGGCGAGGGCGGACTGGGTCGTCGTGAAGTGCAGCACCCACGGCGAGAGGGCGCAGTACAGGCCGACCAGGAACACCGGCGCGTCCACCAGGGCCACGTCCCGGCCGCCGAGCATGCGGGCATAACGGTCGCGCATCTCGGGGACGTCGGGGTGGGTGGCCATGTCATGGCCGGTGTGCGAGAGGTTCGACATGGGGTCGTCTCCTTCCCTCCGCTGACGGGGCCGCCGTATCCCTGCGATATGCGGCCCTAGCACCATTTTGCTCTTACATCTCCCTTATGTGTAGCTTTCGGGGTCGCCGGAATCGGCGGGAACCGCGGGCCGGTCCAGGCCGCGTGCGTGCTCGAAGCGGGCCCGTGCCTCCGTCAGGCCGACGAGCGGGGCCGGGTAACCGAGCGCTTCCCGGCGAGGGCCGGTCAGCTTCCACGGCTCGTGGATCTCGCTGTCCGCCAGCTCCGCGAGCTCCGGAACCCAGCGGCGTACGTAGCCCCCGCGCGGGTCGAGGCGCCTGCCCTGGGTCACCGGGTTCAGGATCCGGTTGGGGCGGGTGTCGGTGCCGGTGCCCGCCATCCACTGCCAGTTGAGCTGGTTGTTCGCCAGGTCGCCGTCGACCAGCAGGTCCAGGAAGTGCCGGGCGCCCACCCGCCAGTCCACGTACAGCGTCTTGGTGAGGAAGGAGGCCGCGAGCATCCGGCCCCGGTTGTGCATCCAGCCCTCGTGCGCCAGTTGCCGCATCGCGGCGTCGACCACCGGGTAGCCGGTGCGCCCGGTGCGCCAGGCCGTGATCTCGTCCTCGTCGGACCGCCAGCGGTCGTGCCGGGGGCGGTAGTCGTCCCGTGCGGCGTCCGGCCGGGCGGCGAGCACCTGGTGGTGGAAGTCCCGCCAGGCGAGCTGCCGTACGAACGCGTCGGCGCCCGCCCCGCCCCGCTGCCGCGCCCGGTCGACCGCCTCGGCCGCCGAGAGGCAGCCGAAGTGGAAGTACGGGGAGAGCCGGGAGGTCGCGTCGCCGGCCAGGTCGTCGTGGCCGGTCGCGTAGTCGGCCAGCGGGCCGCTCAGCCAGGACGACAGCAGCCCGCGGCCGGCCGACTCGCCGCCCTCGGCGAGCCCGGGGGAGGTGCCGGGGACCGCCGCCCGCTCCGGCAGCGGGTCCGACGCCACCCCGTCCGGCAGCCGCACCGCACGCGGGGCGGGCAGGGGGCCCCGCACCCCGGCCTCCTGCCAGCGGCGGAAGTACGGCGTGAACACCGCGTAGTGGTCGCGGCCCGTCGGGACGACCCCGCCCGGGGCGAGCGCGGTGACCACCGCGTCGTGGACGTGCAGGGTGCAGCCGGTCTCCGCCAGGGCGGCGCGCAGCCGGTGCTCGCGATGGGCCGCGTAGCCGCTCACCCCGGCGGCGACGTGCAGGCTCCGCGCACCGGTGGCCACGACCACGGCGCGGGCGGCGGCCGCCACCTCGCCCTCGCGGACGACGAGCCGGCCGCCCCTCCGCCGCAGCCCGGCGTCGAGATCGGCGAGGCAGTCGGCGAGGAACGCCCGCCGGTTCGGCGCGTCGAAGCCGGTCCGGTGGATGGCCCGGTCGCGGACGAACAGGGGGACGACGGTGTCCGCTTCATGGAGGGCGGCGTGCAGCACCGGATTGTCGTGCAGGCGCAGATCGGCGGTGAACAGTGCGACGGAGACGGTCATGCGGTGTCCTTTGCCCGAGAAGGCACGATCCTTCCATGGGTTGTGGAGTTCGCGATACATCGTGGTTGACGCGTAAGGGTGAACGAGATATGTTCGCCCACGAGTATTCGTCGACGATTATGGGGGCGGGGCTGATGGCCAAGCGGCGCAAGCTCGGCAACCCCCTCGCGCTGACGGTCATGGTGCTGCTCGCCGAGCGCTCCATGCATCCGTACGAGATCGCCCAGACGCTGCGGCGGCGCGGCAAGCAGCACAGCGTCAAGATCAACTTCGGCTCGCTCTACACCGTCGTCCAGAACCTGGAGAAGCACGGGTACGTGGCGGTGGCCGAGGTCCAGCGGCAGGGCAACCGCCCCGAGCGCACCCTCTACGGCATCACGGACGCCGGGCGCGCGGAGATGCTGGACTGGCTCTCCGATCTGATCGCCGTACCCGCCGAGGAGTACCCGGTCATCGAGACGGCCCTGTCGCTGCTGCCGGTGCTGCCGCCGGGGAAAGTGGTGGAGCTGCTGGAGACCCGGGCGGCGGCGCTGGCGGCCGGGGTGGCGGCCCTGAAGGGCGTCCTCGGTCAGTTGGGCGAGCGGCTGCCCCGCATCTTCGTCATCGAGACCGAGTACCAACTGCGCATGCGGGAAGCGCAGTTGGAGTGGATCAGTGCCTTCCGTGACGAGCTCGTCGCCGGGACCGTCAGCGGAATCGAGGAGTGGAAGTCCTTCCACGAGACCGGTGAGATCCCGTCCGACTGGCAGGACCTCGACGAACAGGAGAGCGTTCCCGATCCGGGCAAGGAGCCGGGGAGGACTTTGGGGGAGGACCCGGAGAAGAAGTAGCAGTCACAGGAAAGGCCCCGGTGGGGAGCTGTTGCAGCAGCGACCGACCGGGGCCTCGAACCCCGAACCGGTCGTGCCGTGGAGGCGGACCGGGCCATCGAGGTGCGGCACACCAAGGATAGCCCGGCGCTCTTCACGCGGATCGGCTCGGGATGCCCGTGTGCTCGGTGACCCCCGAGCACCCCGCCGATCAACAGGAGAGCTCTGCCGTGAGCACCCGTGCGCCCGCAGTCGTGGCGCGAGACCTGGTCAAGACCTACCCGGGCGATGTCACCGCCCTGGGCGGGATGGACCTCACCATCGAGTCCGGCGCCGTCTTCGGACTGCTCGGCCCCAACGGCGCCGGAAAGTCCACCACCGTCAAGATCCTCACCACCCTGGCCCGCCCCGACTCCGGCACCGCCACCGTCGCCGGGCACGACGTGCTGCGCCACCCCGACCGGGTCCGGCGCGCCATCGGGGTCGTCGCCCAGAAGTCCGGCGCCGACCCGGTCGCCACCGGCCGGGAGAACCTCCTGCTCCAGGGCAGGCTGTACGGCATGCGCGGTACGGACGTACGCCACCGCGCCGATGAGCTGCTGGCCCGCTTCGACCTCGCCGACGCGGGGAGCCGCCAGGTCAAGGGGTACTCGGGCGGGATGCAGCGGCGGCTGGACGTGGCGCTCGGCCTGGTCCACCGCCCCGAGGTGCTCTTCCTCGACGAACCCACCACCGGGCTCGACCCGGAGGCCCGTACGGCGATGTGGGACGAGATCGCCCGGCTGGCCGGTGACGAGGGACTGACCATCGTCCTCACCACCCACTACCTGGAGGAGGCCGACCGGCTCGCCGAACGGATCGCGATCGTCGACCGGGGCCGGATCGTCGTCGAGGGCACCCCCGACGCGCTCAAGGGCGAACTCCGGGGCGACGCCGTCCATCTGGAGCTGCGCGCCGACGGCGACACCGCGACGCTCACCGCCACGCTCCGGCGGCTGCCCGCCGTGCACGACGTACTGGTCGAAGGCCGCCGGGTGAGCGTGCGGGCCGAGGACGGCGCCGCGGCCGTCCCCGGCCTGCTCACCGCCCTGGAGGCGGCGGGCGCAACGGTCGCCTCCGCCACCGTGGCCCGCCCCTCCCTGGACGACGTCTATCTGCGGTACGCCGGACGCCGCTTCGCCGAGGCCGAGGCCGCCGGGGACCGGCACACCCCCGGCCTCGCCGCCGCCGGAGGCGCCCGATGAGCACGGGGACCCTCGTCCAGACCTGGTACATGACGCAGCGCCAGCTCATGGCGGTGATCCGGCAGCCGGTCTTCCTCGCCATCTCCCTGATCCAGCCGGTGATCTGGCTGTTCCTCTTCGGCAACCTCTTCCGCGAGGTCGTCGAACTGGGCGGCTTCGGCACCACGTCCTATCTGGACTACCTGGTCCCGGGCATCGTGGTGATGAGCGCGCTGGGGTCGAGCATGTGGGCCGGCATGGGCACCCTGGAGGAGATCGAACGGGGCACGCTCAACCGCTTCCTCACGACCCCGGTCAGCCGCAACGCGCTGATGAACGCCAACGTCGTGCAGAACGCCCTCGGCACCGCCGTGCAGTCCCTCCTCATCGCGCTGCTCGGCCGGTTGGCCGGGGCCGCCTTCCCGGGCGGCGCGGTGGGGCTGCTGGTGCTGGTCGTCGCCTCGATGCTGCTCGGTACGGTCTTCGGAGCGCTCTCCAACGCCCTGGGCATGCTGGTCCGCGAGCGTGAGTCGATCATCGGCATCAACACCTTCCTGCTGCTGCCGCTGACCTTCCTCTCCTCCTCCTTCATGGCGCCGGACCGGATGCTGTCCTGGATGCGGCATGTCGCCGACTTCAACCCGGTCAACTGGGCGATGGTGGCGGGCCGTTCGGCGCTGAGCGCCGAGCCGGACTGGAGTGTGGTGCTCGGTCGCGGGGGAGGGCTGCTGGTCCTCGCGGTGGTGGCGGTCGGGCTGTCGACCAGGACGTTCCGCGCGTACCAGAAGTCCGTGTGATCACGCGGCCGTCGCGGTGCGCGGCACCGCGACGGCCGCGCGGGCCCGGCGCACCGGGCCCCGTACCCGTTCCTACGCGGCCTGCTCCTGCTCGCGCTCCACCTGGGCGTTCCACTCCCGCTTGACGGCGCGCCAGGCGTCGTCGTTCTGGCCGAGGCGCCAGTAGCCGGAGATGGACAGCCGGGAGAGCGGGATGCCGCGGTCCAGCCGCAGATGGCGGCGGAGCTCCTTGACGAAGCCCGCCTCGCCGTGGACGAACGCCTGTACCTCGCCCGCCGGGAACTCCAGCCCCCGCACCGCGTCGACCAGCGCCTCGCCGACCGGGCGCGCGCCGCGGTGCAGCCAGGTCACCCCGACGCCGTCCCGCGTCACGATCTTCTGCTCCTCCGTCGCGTCCGACACCTCGACGAACGCGTGCACCACCGCACCCGCCGGCATCTGCTCCAGGCTCGCAGCGATGGCCGGCAGTGCGCTCTCGTCGCCCACCAGGAGGTGCCAGTCGGCCGAGGCGTCCGGGCCGTAGCCCCCGCCCGGCCCCAGGAACGTCACCCGCTCGCCGGGGACCGCCCGCATCGCCCAGGGCCCGGCGAGCCCCTCGTCGCCGTGGACCACGAAGTCGATGGCCAGTTCGCGGGCGACCGGGTCCCAGGACCGCACCGTGTACGTACGGGTCGTGGGCCACAGCTCGCGCGGCTGCTCCTCGCGGATGCGGGCCATGTCGAAGGGGTGCGCGTAGTCGGCGCCCTCGGGGGCGAAGCAGAGCTTGACGTAGTGGTCGGTGCACCCGGAGAGGGTGAAATCGGCGAGGCCCTCACCGCCGAGGACCACGCGCACCATGTGCGGCGTGATCCGCTCGGTGCGCACCACCTCGGCCCCCCGTGCCGTGGGTGCCTGCCGCGCCGGTCGTTCTGCCACGAGGTTCTCCCTGATCCGATTGCTTAGGCTTACCTAAGCTAGCACCTCAGTCCGGCAGTGTGGAGAGCAGGCGCTGGAGGGATCCGCCCAGCCCCCACCGCTTCGCCAGGGCGTCGAGGGCGGCGGGATCGCGCGGGGCGGACGGCAGCGCCGGGTCGAACTCCGGCAGCGGTGCGTCGCCGGCGACCCGCACCACCTCGGGGGCGACCGCCACGTACGCCCGCGCCTCGTCGAGCCGCCTGCGCTGCGAGGGCGTCAGCCGGGCCGCCGGATCGTCGACGGCGGCCATGATCCCGGCCAGGTCGCCGAAGGCGTCCAGCAGCTTCGCCGCCGTCTTCTCGCCGATGCCCGGGACGCCCGGCAGCCCGTCGCTCGGGTCGCCGCGCAGCAGGGCCAGGTCGGCGTAGCCGGCGCCGTCCACCCCGTACTTCTCCCGCAGCCACGCCTCGTCCGTCAGCTGGAGCGAGCCGACGCCCTTGATCGGGTACAGCACCCGCACCCCGCGCGCGTCGTCGACCAGCTGGTAGAGGTCGCGGTCGCCGGTGACGATGTCCACCGGGCCGGTGGCGCGCCGGGTGAGCGTGCCGATCACGTCGTCCGCCTCGTAACCCGCGACGCCGACCCGGGCGATGCCGAGCGCGTCCAGCACGTCCTCGATGACCGGGACCTGCGGGGCCAGCGTGTCCGGGGTCTCCTCCTCGTCGGGCAGGCCCTCAGCGGTCTCCACCGCGACCCGGTGCGCCTTGTACGTGGGGATCAGCTCGACCCGCCAGTGCGGCCGCCAGTCCGCGTCCATGCAGGCCACCAGGGCGTCCGGGCGGTGGTCCTGGACCAGGCGGGCGATGAAGTCCAACAGCCCGCGCACGGCGTTGACCGGCGTCCCGTCCGGCGCGCGCACCGAGTCGGGGACGCCGAAGTAGGCGCGGTAGTAGAGGGAGGCGGTGTCGAGGAGCATCAGGCGTCGCGTCACATCCCGATGATGCCGTACACCTACGACAGCGGCCCTCGCGCGTGGGGGAACCGCCCGCGGAGCCCCGCGACCCGCCGTCCGTTCCGGAAGTGACACCCGGTGTACGGGTGGTGTCCATCCCCCATTCGGGTGTGACCTGGGTCACTCTTTTGTTTGCTCCGTGTAAGTGCGGGCAGGCGCGCAGCCGGAGCGGAACACGTACCGGTTTCAACCAGTGCACGTGCCATGCGGACCGAATCCGCGCCGCTCCACGGTCTGCCGGAGGGGGTGGCAGACCGTTTTTCGGTTCGACCCGCGAGGTGTATGTGTCCAGGCTGCAAGCCGAGCGCTTGTACAAAGTGTTCGGCAGACGACCCGATCAAGCCGTGCAGAAACTCGAGAGCGGCGCCGACCGCGACGAGCTGCGCGCCGACGGAACGACCGCAGCGGTGATCGACGCCTCGTTCACCGTGGAGCCCGGACAGATCTTCGTCGTCATGGGCCTGTCCGGGTCCGGCAAGTCCACGTTGCTGCGCATGCTCAACGGACTTCTGGACCCCACGGCCGGACGCGTGCTGTTCGACGGCCAGGACCTGACCGCCCTGAGCCCCGCCGAGCTGCGCCACGTCCGCTCCTCCAAGATCAGCATGGTCTTCCAGCACTTCGCGCTGTTCCCGCACCGCAGTGTCCTGGAGAACGCCGCGTACGGCCTGGAGGTCCAGGGCGTACCGCGTGCCGAGCGGGAGAAGCGCGCCGCCGAGGCGCTGGAGCTGACCGGTCTCGCCGGCTGGGAGAAGTCCTGGCCCGACGAGCTGTCCGGCGGCATGCAGCAGCGTGTCGGCCTGGCCCGCGCCCTGGCCACCGACGCCGACCTGCTGCTGATGGACGAGTCCTTCAGCGCGCTCGACCCGCTGATCCGCCGCGACATGCAGGACCAGCTCCTCGAACTGCAGAAGCGGCTGAAGAAGACCATCGTCTTCATCACCCACGACCTCAACGAGGCCATGCGCCTCGGCGACCGCATCGCCGTCATGCGCGACGGGCGGATCGTCCAGCTCGGCACCGCCGAGGACATCCTGGTCACCCCGGCCAACGACTACGTCGCGTCCTTCACCCAGGACGTCGACCGGACCCGGGTGCTGACCGCGGGCGCCATCATGGCCGAGCCGCACACCGTCCTGGGCACCGGCACCGACGACGGCAAGGAGCTGCGCACCGCCGCCGACGTGATCGCGGCCGCCCCGGCCACCGTCGGCGAGTCCACGCCGATCATCGAACTCTTCACGCCCTGCTCGCGGAGCGGGGTCGCCGTCGCGGTCACCGACGACGAGGGCGAGCTGGTCGGAGTCGTCCCGCGCGCCCGCCTGCTCGCCGTCCTCGGCGAGCCGATGACCCCCGCCGAGGCCCCGGAGAACGTCGCGGCCGACGCCGTCGTCACGAAGAAGGTGGCCAGTGTTTAGGCTCCACCTCGGCGACTGGGTCGACTCCGCCGTCGACTGGCTCCAGGCCCATCTGGCCTGGCTCTTCGACGCGATCAGCTCCGTCGTCAGCGGCATGTTCGACGGCATAGCCGCCGTACTCTCCGCACCCGCACCCCTGCTCTTCGCCGGCATCGTCGCGGTCATCGCCTGGTGGCTGCGCGGACTGCTCGCCGGTCTGCTCGCCTTCGTCGGCTTCGCCCTCATCGACTCCGTCGAGCTGTGGGACGAGGCGATGGACACCGTCACCCTGGTGCTGGTCGCCACCATCATCGCGCTGGTGCTCTCCGTACCGCTGGGCATCTGGGCGTCCCGGTCCAAGACGGTCAGCGCGATCACCCGGCCGGTCCTGGACTTCATGCAGACCATGCCCGCCATGGTCTACCTGATCCCCGGCGTGATCTTCTTCGGCGTCGGCGTCGTGCCCGGCATCATCGCCACCATCATCTTCTCGCTGCCCCCGGGCGTCCGGATGACCGAACTGGGCATCCGCCAGGTCGACGCCGAGCTGGTCGAGGCGGCCGAGGCGTTCGGCACCACCCGGCGCAACACCCTGCTCCGGGTCCAGCTGCCGCTCGCCCTGCCCACGATCATGGCCGGTATCAACCAGGTCATCATGCTCGGCCTGTCCATGGTGGTCATCGCCGGCATGGTCGGCGGCGGCGGCCTCGGCGGCGCCGTCTACCGCGCCATCGGCAACGTGGACGTCGGCCTCGGCTTCGAGGCGGGCGTCTCCATCGTCATCGTGGCGATGTACCTGGACCGGATGACCAGCGCGCTCGGCCGCGAGGTCTCCCCGCTGGCCCGTCGCGCCGTGGCCAAGGCGCAGGCCATGGCCGGTGGCCCCAAGATCTGGAACCACCGCCCGCAGCCCGTCGTCGCCGTCTCCGGCGTCGTGGTCCTCGCGCTCGTCGCGGGCGCGCTCGGCGTCTTCGGCTCCTCCGGTGAGGACACGTCCGGGAACACCGCGGGCGACGCGAAGATCGGCGCCGGCAAGAAGATCAGCATGGGCTACATCCCGTGGGACGAGGGCATCGCCTCCACCTTCCTCTGGAAGGAGATGCTGGAACGGCGCGGCTTCGAGGTCGACGTCAAGCAGTACGAGGCCGGCGCGCTCTACACCGGCATGGCCAACGGCCAGATCGACTTCGAGACCGACTCCTGGCTCCCGGTCACCCACGCCAGCTACTGGAAGAAGTACCAGGACCGCCTGGAGGACATGGGCTCCTGGTACGGCCCCACCTCGCTGGAGCTGGCCGTCCCGGCGTACCTGAAGGACGTCACGTCGCTGGAGGACCTCAAGGGCAAGGGCGCGCGGTTCAAGAACCGGATCGTCGGCATCGAGCCCAGCGCCGGTGAGTCGGGCCTGCTCAAGGACAAGATCCTCCCGGGCTACGGCCTGGACAAGGAGTACAAGGTCGTCGACGGCTCCACCCCGTCGATGCTCGCCGAGCTGAAGCGCGCGTACGCCAAGAAGGAACCGATCGTCGTTCCGCTGTGGTCGCCGCACTGGGCGTACAACGACTTCGAGCTGACCAAGCTCAAGGACCCCAAGAACCTCTGGGGCAAGGGCGACGGCATCCACACCCTGGCCCGCAAGGGCTTCACCGCCGACAACCCCGAGGTCGGCGGCTGGCTCAAGAACTTCACGATGACCGAGGAGCAGCTCACCGGTCTCGAGGCGCAGATCCAGAAGTCCGGCTCCGGCAAGGAGCAGGAGGCGGTCCGTACCTGGCTGAAGGCCAACCCCGGCCTCGCCGACAAGTGGACCCCCGTCGCCAAGGCCGGTACCGCCAAGGCCGCGAACGGCAAGGACGAGCGGGACCGCGCCGTCGAGATGGCCTGGTTCCCCTGGGAGGAGGACATCGCCGCCACGTACCTGTGGAAGGCGGTCCTGGAGGAGCGCGGCTACAAGATCAACCTCAAGCAGTTCGAGGTCGGTCCGATGTACACCGCGATGTCGCGCGGCCAGATCGACGTGCAGTTCGACGGCTGGCTGCCGTACACCCAGAAGAACTACTGGGAGAAGTACGGATCGAAGCTGAGCGACCTCGGCTCCTGGTACGGCCCGACGTCCATCGAGATCGCGGTGCCCTCCTACGTGAAGGACGTGAAGACCCTCGCGGACCTCAAGGGCAAGGCCGACCGGTTCAAGGGCCGGATCGTCGGCATCGAGCCCGGCACCGCCACGATGGAGAACCTGAAGAAGAACGTCCTGCCGGCCTACGGCCTGGACAAGGAGTACAAGGTCGTCGACTCCTCGACGCCCGGGATGCTCGCCGAGCTGAAGCGCGCGTACGCCAAGAAGGAGCCCATCGCGGTGCTGCTCTGGACCCCGCACTGGGCGTACAGCGAGTACGGCATGACCAAGCTCGCGGATCCCGAGAAGGCCTTCGGTGACGGCGACCGGCTGCACACCATCGCCTCCAAGGACTTCCCGAAGCACTACCCGCGGCTCACGAAGTGGTTCAAGGACTTCAAGCTGAGCGAGGACCAGCTCGCCGGACTGGAGAACCAGATCCAGAAGCGCGGCGCGGGCCACGAGGAGGAGGCCGTGAAGGCCTGGATGGAGAAGAACCCGGGCATCGTGGACACCATGGCTCCGCAGTAGGCGCCGTACGGCAGCGCAGCACGGAAGAGGGTGGGCACCGCCACGGGCGGTGCCCACCCTCTTTTTCCGGATTTACCGACTCCGGGGCGTCCGCCGGACGGCCCACCTTGCGCAACCGTGTGCGTAAACCGCCGGCACCCGGGAGGATGGCGAGTCGGGAGGGAGCCGGACATGGACGAGAAGGAAGCACTCCGCGTGGGCGCCGCGGTCCGCCGCAGACGCAGGACCCTGGGGCTCACACTGGCCGTGGTCGCCGACCGCAGCGGCCTCTCCGTGCCGTTCCTCAGCCAGATCGAGAACGAGCGGGCCCGGCCCAGCGCCCGGTCCCTGGAACGGGTCGCCCGCGCCCTGGAGACCACCACGGCCCGGCTGCGCGCCGCCGCCGACTCCGCGCGCGCCGTCGACGTCGTACGCGCCGCCGCGGGCGACGGGGCGCGCCGGGTGGTGCGCGGCCGCCACCAGCTCAGCGCCCTGGAGTTCACCGGCGAACTCGACCTCGGACGCGAGTTCCAGCACCGCAACGACGAAGTGATGTACGTGGTCCGGGGCGCCGCCGAGGTGGAGGCCGAGGGGCAGGCGTACCGGCTGGAGGAGGGCGACACCCTCTTCCTGTCCGGCGGGGTCCGGCACCGCTGGCGGGCCACGGTGCCGGAGACCCGGCTGCTGGTCGTCGCCGTCGCCGAGCACATCGACGCCACCTTCGACCCGCGCCGCTGACGGGGGCCGCCGTGCGGATCGTCTCCCTGGTCCCCTCGCTCACCGAGGCCGTCGCCACCACCGCCCCCGGCCTGCTCGTCGGCGTCACGGACTGGTGCACCCGCCCCGCGGATCCCGCCGCCGCCCGGATCGGCGGGACGAAGAACCCCGACATCGCGGCGGTGCTCGCGCTCCGGCCCGATCTGGTCGTCGCCAACGAGGAGGAGAACCGCGCGGACGACCTCGCCGTGCTCCGGTCCGCCGGTACGGAGGTGCTGGTGACCGAGGTCCGCACCCTCGACCAGGCGTTCACGGAGCTGGCCCGCGTACTGGCCGCCTGCGACCTGCCCCGGCCGCGCTGGCTGGACGAGGCCGAAGCGGCCTGGACGGCCCTGCCCCGACCCGGAGCACCGCGCCGCGCGATCGTCCCGGTCTGGCGCCGCCCCTGGGTAGTCCTGGGCCGCGACACCTTCGCCGGGGACCTGCTGGCCCGCCTCGGCGTCGATAACGTCTACGCGGGCCACGCCGAGCGCTACCCCCGCGTCCCGCTCGACGAGCTGAACGCGGCGGGCGCCGGGCTGGTGGTGCTCCCCGACGAGCCGTACCGCTTCACCGCGGACGACGGGCCCGAGGCGTTTCCCGGACTGCCCGCCGCGCTCGTCGACGGGCGGTACCTCACGTGGTACGGACCGTCACTGGTGCGGGCGCCTGCGGTGCTGCGAGCAGCACTCCGCTGAACAGCCCGCGCAGCGTCCGCGCCCCGGCCACCGCCCACGCCGTCACCAGCAGCACGTACAGCGCGACGGCCAGCCAGGTGAACGCGGTGAGCCCGGTGTGCCGGGCCAGACCGGCCGCGCCCGTGACGCACGTACCTACCGGGAAGGTGAAGCCCCACCACGTCATGGCGAAGGTCATCCCGTTGCGGACGGCCCGTGCCACCAGCGCGACCGCCAGGGCCAGCCACAGCAGCGCGAAACCCATCACCGGAACCCCGTACAGCACGCCGAACACCCCGAGCCCCCCGGCGTACGGGGCCCCGATCGCACCCGGTGCCACGTCGGCGAGCTGGTTGACCGCGGTCGTCGACTGCCCGAGCGGGCCGAGGACCAGGAAGAGCGTGGGCGTCAGCGCGAGCGGCAGCGGTCCCTGGTGGACCAGCCGGGCGAAGATCAGCGGCAGCATCACCAGCGTGGCCAGCAGGCTCAGCCCGAACATCGCGTAGCAGGCCAGCAGCATCGCCTCCCGCCACTGACCGGCCGGCAGCTCCGGCACCAGCAGCGGCCCCAGGGCCGCGGAGACCATCGGGGCCACCAGCGGCAGCAGCCACACCGGCGACGCGGTGCCCGGCTCGATCCGGTGGCGCACGACCATCAGATAGGGAACGGCGACGGCGGCGGCCAGGCCGGTCAGCGTGCCCGCCGTGTACAGCACCACGTCCACCGCGACGGCCGCGCCGTGCCCGATGACGTCTTGTCCCACCACCATCGTCGAGCCGCCGACCGCCAGCAGCGCCATCGACAGACAGCCGTAGAACGGGGCGACGGCGGGGTCGAGCAGATGGCGGCGGGCCTGGTCCCGGTGGGCGGCCCAGTGCCCGGCACGGGCCGCCAGCACCACGGCGAGCGCGACCGCCGCGAGCACCCACACCACCGTGCAGAAGGCCCGCAGACCCGCGACGTGCACCGGCAGCGCGACCCCCGCGCTGGCGACGATCGAGGTGCCCATGACCGCCGCGTACCAGTTGGGGCCGAGATGCCGCAGGGAAGGCAGCCGTTCGGCGCCCGGAGCCGGTGCGGGGGAGTGCGAGGTCTGCGGAAAGATGGCCATGCCACGATTTTCCCGGCGCGGGCCGCCACCCCACCAGACGCCCCGCTTCTATGAGGTCATAAAGTGGGCTTATGACTGGCGACGTACCTGCCCCGCTCTCCCACCGGGTCCCCGACCTGGGCGCGCTGGAGCTGCTCCTCGCCGTCGCCCGGCACGGCAGCCTGGGGCAGGCGGCCCGGGACGTCGGGGTGAGCCAGCCCGCCGCCAGCAGCCGCATCCGGTCCATGGAACGGCAGCTCGGCGTGGCCCTGCTGGACCGTTCACCGCGCGGCTCCCGGCTCACCGACGCCGGGGCCCTGGTCACCGACTGGGCCCGCAGGGTCGTCGAGGCCGCCGAGGCGTTCGACGCGGGTGCCCAGGCGCTGCGCGACCGGCGCGACTCCCGGCTCCGGGTCGCCGCCTCCATGACCATCGCCGAGTACCTGCTGCCCGGCTGGCTGATAGCGCTGCGCGCCGAACGGCCGGACACGGCGGTCTCGCTGCTGGCGGGGAACTCCGCGGCGGTGGCGGCCCGGCTGCTCACCGGTGAGGCCGACCTCGGTTTCGTCGAGGGTCTCACCGTGCCGGAAGGGCTCGACGGCACGGTCATCGCCCATGACCGCCTCGTCGTCGTGGTCGCCCCGGCCCACCCCTGGGCCCGCCGCCGCACCCCCCTCACCCCGCAGGAACTGGCGGCCACCCCGCTCGTCCTGCGCGAACACGGCTCCGGCACCCGCCAGGTCCTGGACGCGGCGCTGGCCGTGCACGGCGGCCTCGCCCAGCCCCTGCTCGAACTCTCCTCCACCACCGCCGTGAAGGGCGCGGCGGAGAGCGGTGCCGGGCCCTGCGTCCTGAGCGAACTGGCGCTCGGCGAGGAACTGTCCGCCCGGCGCCTGGTCAAGGTCCCGATCGCCGGGGTGCGCCTGCGGCGCCAGTTGCGCGCCGTCTGGCCCTCCGGCCACCGCCCGACGGGACCGGCCCGCGACCTGCTCTCCCTGACCGGCCGGGACGCCCGCCCCACGTACTGACCCGGGCGGGGCCGGGCGGAGCGGCCGGGCACCGGCCCACCCGGCAGGCCCCCCGATGGATGCGATCGGGCCTTCCGCCTCCGGCGTATGCCGGGGCGGAATGCCTGGCCCAGCCACGCGTAATGGTGCGACGGTGAACCTTTGGGATCACCGGGGTGCCACGGTCAGGCGAGGAAGCCGCGCAGCAGCGCCGCCGAGCCCGCGCAGTGCTCGCGCGCCACGGTCCTCGCCGCCGCCCCGTCCCCGGCGAGGACCGCCTCGACCAGGGCGGTGTGCTGGTGCTGGGAGTGCTCCAGGTTGCGCACCAGCAGGGGGATGCAGTCGAGCAGGTCGTTCAGCGTGGCCCGGACGGCCGCGTACTGCGCGGTCAGCGAGGCGGAACCGGCGAGCTGGGCCAGGGTCAGGTGGAAGAGGGTGTCGTGCCTGCGGTAGTCCGGCAGCGGCGCCTCGTGCGTCGCGGCCAGCGCCGCCCGCAGCCGGTCCGCCTCCCCGTCGGTGAGCCGCCGCGCCGCGCACAGCTCGGCCGCCCCGGCCTCCAGTACCTCGCGGAAGCGCAGGACGTCCTCGATGTCGACCGAGGCCACCCTCCGGCGCAGCTCGTCCTCGCCGGGGCTGTCGGCACGCGGCCGGACGAACGTCCCGCCGTACCGGCCGCGCCTGCTCTCCACCAGGCCCTGGTCCTGGAGCACCTTCAGCACCTCGCGCAGGGTGACCCGGCTGATCCCCAGTCGCTCGGCCAGGTCGCGCTCGGCCGGCAG
This sequence comes from Streptomyces sp. NPDC015144, assembly GCF_043079735.1. Classification (NCBI taxonomy): domain Bacteria; kingdom Bacillati; phylum Actinomycetota; class Actinomycetes; order Kitasatosporales; family Streptomycetaceae; genus Streptomyces; species Streptomyces sp. NPDC015144. The sequence goes on from NZ_JBIBUU010000006.1 coordinate 215,513, forward strand.
CCGTCCGCCGCCCGGCACCAGTCCCAGCCGGATCACCTGGAGGATCTGCTCCAGCGCCTCCTCGAAACCGTTCCCCGCCCGGACGGGCCGCAGCGCGGGCGTCAGACGGTCGACGAACTCGCTCTCCCCGGTCACGCCCCGTTCCCCTCCCGGCCGCACGGCCGACCGTCCGTCCGATGGCCGATCATCAATGGTTCTCCCCCACACCATAAGCTTCCGGCCGGTACGGCGCGGAGGCTCCCCCGGTGGCCCGGCGCCCCGGGAGGGACGTTTCGGGCAAGCCGCCAACGGCCGGATCGGGCCGGTCAGCGAACCCTAGAGTGGGCGCATGAGCAACGCGACACCGCCCGGCTGGTACCCGGACGCCGCGACGCCGGGCAGCGAGCGCTGGTGGGACGGCACGGCGTGGACCGCTCACCTCCGCCCGACCGCTCCCGCGGCCCCGCCGACCCCCGTCCCCCCGGCCCCGACAGCCCCCGCCCCGCCCGCGCCGGCCGCCACCGTCCGGTACGGCGGCGGCCCCGGCCGCCGTACTCCCGCGCTCGCCGCGGCCGGGCTGCTGGTCGTCGGCGCCACCGTCGCCGCGGCCGTCCTGCTGGGCCGGGACGGGGACGGCCCGGGGCCCTCGGCCGCGCCCGCCGCCTCCGCACCCCCGACCGCCACCGCCACCGCGCCCAGCACCCCGTCACCCACCGGACCACCGGCCGGGGCCGACCCGAAGCTCCTCGTCGACCAGCTCAACGGCATCACGCTGCCGATCCCCGACGGTTGGGAGAAGCCCGGCCGGACCGTCGACCAGGTCCTGACGATGCGCACCGTCGGCTCCTACGACTGCCCCGGCCACACCTCCGCCCTCTGCTACCACGGCACGGTGACCAGCCGCACCGCGAACGCCACGGACACCACCTCCGTCCGGGAGCTCGCCGAGCGGGACATCGCCACCGCCGCGGAGGCCGCCTACGGGGAGAACCTCGTCGGTGACCGCGTCCACGGCGGCATCGTCTCCCACCAGCGGCTCGCCTCCGCGCAGGTGGCCGTCGCCGGACGCGCCGGCTACCAGGTGCGCTGGCGGGTGCGGACGGGCAAGGGGCCCGGCGGCTACGTGCAGTCGCTGGTCTTCCCGTCCACCGTCGGCTCCGAGGCGCCGGTCATCGTGCGGTACGCCTTCGACGCGGGCCCGGACGGGCCCCCGCTCGCCCTCATGGACACCCTCACCCGGGGCATCCGGCCGGTCGGCGACAGCGTGACGAGCGGCGGTGTGGGCAGCTCGATCGGCCCCTGAGCCCCGGCCCCCGCCCGGCTCAGAGGAACGTGCGGCCCTCGCCCCGGTACGTCGGCACGGTCGCGGTCACCCGGTCGCCCTCGATCAGCTGCAACGCGTCGAAGCGCTCGCACATCTCACCGGCCTTGGCGTGCCGGAACCACACCTTGTCGCCGATCAGCAGATCGTCCGCCGCGGCACCGAGCAGCGGCGTCTGCACCTCGCCCGGCCCCTCCTGCGGGTCGTAGCGCAGCCCCTCGGGCAGGTACGGCACGGGCAGCCGGTCCTGCCCGGCGGGACCGGACGCCGGGTAGCCGCCGCCGAGCACGGTCACCACCCCCACCCCCGGGCGGCGCACCACCGGATGGGCGAACAGCGCCGCCGGACGGCCCGTGAACGAGGTGTAGTTGTCGAACAGCCTCGGCACGTAGAGCCCCGACCCGGCCGCGATCTCGGTCACCGCCCGCTCGGCCGCCGTGTGCTGCACGCTGCCGGTGCCGCCGCCGTTCACGAACTCCAGGTCCGGCGCCACCGCCCGGACCGCGCGCACCACCTCGGCCCGCCGCGCGGCCAGCTCCTTGCGGCCCGCGGCCTGCATCAGCCGGACCGCCCGGGACCGCAGCGGCCGGCCCGCGACCGCGTCCCCGACCCCGGCGATGTGCCCCTCGTACGCCATCAGCCCCACCAGGCGGAAGCCCGGCCGGCGGGCCACCGAGCGCGCCAGCTCCGCCAGTTGGGCGGGGGAGCGCAGCGGGGAGCGCAGGGCGCCGATCCGGACCCGGCCGCCGAGCATCCGGAGCGAGGTGTCCAGCTCCAGGCAGACCCGGATCTCCTCGCGGCCGCCCGCCCGGGCCGCGTCGATCAGTTCCAGCTGCGCGTGGTCGTCGACCATCACCGTCACCGCGGCGGCCAGCTTCGGATCGGCGGCCAGCTCCGCGAGCGCCGCCCGGTCGGCCGTCGGATAGGCGAGCAGCACGTCCTCGAAACCGGCCCGCGCCAGCCACAGCGACTCGGCCAGCGTGAACGACATGATCCCGGCGAACCCCGGCCGGGCCAGCACCCGTTCCAGCAGTGCCCGGCAGCGTACCGACTTGCTCGCCACCCGGATCGGCTTCCCGCCCGCGCGGCGGACCAGATCGTCGGCATTGGCGTCGAACGCGTCCAGATCGACGACGGCGATCGGGGCGTCCAGATGGGCGGTGGCCCGGTTGTACCGGGTCCGGTCAGCGGCACGGGCAGTCATGGCCGCAGCTTGCCAGACGTCCGTACCGCTGGGTAGGGGGATGTTCCGCGCAGATCGTCAGGGGTCGGACGAGCGGCTCCCGCCGGGACGGTCCCACCCCGTAGAGTGACGGAACGCGGCAACCAACGGGCCTGCCTGCGACGTCGATCCGCGCATGGTACGGAACGGGACCAGGGAGACGGATGAGTACCGAGGCGCAGCGCGCTCCTGTCCCGCCCCGCCCCACGACCCCGTCGGAGTCCTCGGACCCCCCGCCCGTACCCGCCGCGGACCCGCCCGCCCCGCCGAGCCCCGCCGCGCCGCCGTCCGCCGTGCCCGGCCCCGCTCCGGAGAGCGGGGCGGAGACCACGGCCCGGCTCCGGCCCGTACCTCCGGCCCCCGCCGCGCCTCCCGCCGCCGTCCCCGATCCCGCCCCGGCGTCCGGGCCCGGCATCCCGCCGGTCCCCGCCCAGCCGCCCGCGGCCACCCGGCGCAGACCCGTGGGAGCGGTGGACCTGACACCGCCCTCGGGAGCCCCGCCGCACCCGGGCCCGTACGTGTACCCGAGGCCGTTCGTCGCCCCGCGTCCCGAGACGCCCGCCGAGACCACCACCCGGCTGCGCCCGATCCGTACCCGCCACCCCGCCCGGACGGCTGCCGCCGCGGTCTGCGTCGTGCTCGGCCTCGGGCTGATCGGTGGCGCGGCCACCGGCGCCTGGCTCACCAGCGACTCCTCCGCCGACGGCGCGCGCGGCGCCTACGCGGTGGGCCGGTCCGCCTGGCACAGCGTCCCCGTGGACACCCTCTTCCCCCGCACGCTGCGCGGCGACGGGGCGGGCCCCGGCGGCGCCGACCGGGTCTGGACGCGCCTCGCCGTCGCCCCGGACAGCGGCTGCGGCCCCGCGCTGGACCCGCTGCTGGCCCGGGCGCTCGGCCCGGCCGGCTGCGAACGGCTGGTCCGCGCCACCTACGTCGACGCCACCACCAGCAGCGTCACCACCGTCGGGATCGTCTTCACCGAGGGCGACGCGGCCGCGATGAAGGCCCTGGGCGCCCGCTTCGCCGACCAGCGCCTGGACCGGCGCACCGACCTGATGCCCCGCACCTACCCGGTGAAGGGAACGGCCGCCGCCGGATTCGGCGACCGGCAACGGGCCAGTTGGTCGGTCCATGTGCTGACCGAGGTCCCCGCCGTCGTCTTCGCGGTCTCCGGCTTCGCCGACGGACGTACCGTCACCGACCCGCAGCCCGCCGCCGCTGCCGTGACCGAGGGAGCGACGACCGCGGCCGCCCAGGCGGGAATGGGCCACGAGGCCAAGGGCATCGCCGACCGGACCGAGCGCGGCCTGCGCCGTACCGTCACCGACCTCATGGAGAAGCCGGAATGAGCCGCAGCCGACGCCGGCACCGCGTCCTCGGCGCGGTCTGCGCCGCCACCGCGCTCGCGCTGCTGCCCGCGCACCCGGCCGGCGCCGACGCCATCCGGGACCAGCAGTGGGGGCTCGACGCGCTCCACACCGGCCAGGCCTGGCGGACCACCAAGGGCCGGGGCATCACCGTCGCCGTCGTCGACACCGGCGTGGACGGCAGCCTGCCCGACCTGGCCGGCCAGGTGCTGCCCGGCAAGGACATGATCGGCTTCGGAGCCGGCCGGGGCGACCGCTCCTGGGCCCGGCACGGTACGGCGATGGCGGGCATCATCGCGGGCCGCGGCCACGGCCCGGCCCGCGACGACGGGGTGCTCGGCATCGCGCCCGAGGCGAAGATCCTCCCTGTCCGGGTGATCCTCGAAGCCTCCGACCCGTCCCGCTCCAAGGCCCGCAAGTCACGCGGCACGGCCCTCGCCGACGGCATCCGCTGGGCCGCCGACCACGGCGCCGACGTCATCAACCTCTCGCTCGGCGACGACAGCAGGTCCGCCCACCCCGAGGCGGGCGAGGACGCCGCCATCCGGTACGCGCTGGGCAAGGGGGCCGTCGTGGTGGCCTCCGCCGGCAACGGCGGCGAGAAGGGCGACCACATCTCGTACCCCGCCGCCTACCCCGGGGTGATCGCGGTCGCCGCCGTCGACCGGTACGGCACCCACGCCGCGTTCTCCACCCGCCGCTGGTACGCCACGGTCAGCGCCCCCGGGGTCGACGTCGTCGTCGCCTCGCCGGACCGCCAGTACTACATCGAGTGGGGCACCTCCGCCGCCGCCGCGTTCGTCTCGGGCGCCGTCGCGCTGGTCCGCGCCGCCCACCCCGGACTGTCGCCCGCCCAGATCAAGAAGCTCCTCACCGACACGGCCCGCAGCGCCCCCGCGTCCGGCCGCGACGACGCCCGCGGCTACGGCATCGTCGATCCGGCCGCGGCGATCGAGGCCGGAGCGGCGCTCCGCCCGGCCGGAACGCGCGCCGAGGCCGCCGGGGCCGGCTACCGGAAGCGGTACTTCGGCCCGGGACCGGCCGCCGCGCACCGCGACGGCGGGCCGGCCGGCTGGCTCGCCGCCGGTGCGGGCGGCCTCGGCGCGGTCCTGCTGGCCACCGCCGTGGTGCTCTGGCGCGGCCGGGGCCGCACCGCCGCCCGGCGCTGACCCAGCCCTGTTGCCGGGCCGGGAGGACCCAGGCACTACGCTCGCCCTGTGGCGCAGAAGAACATTCCGGACCCCGGATACTCCGACGACGACGGCTCCGCCGACCCGGCACTCACCGCGGCCCTGGCGGCCTGGGCCGAGGACCGCACGGCGGTCGGCCCGGTACTCGAAGCCCTCCGGGGCACCCGGCTGCTGGTCCCGGTCGTCGCCGTCCTGGGGGAGGTCGAGGAGGACGAGAACGGGCTGCGTCGGGAGAAGACCAGCGACATGGCCGTCCCCACGCTCCAGGCGGGTGACCGCCGCGCCCTGCCGGCCTTCACCTCCACCGACTCGCTGGCCCGCTGGGACCCGGCGGCCCGCCCCGTGGCCGTCCCCCTGCACCAGGCGCTGCAGGCCGCCGCGCACGAGAAGGCGGACACGGTCGTCCTCGACATGGCCGGACCGGTCGCCTTCGAGCTGACCGGCCCCGCGCTGCTCGCCCTCGCCGAGGGCCGCACCAGCACCGACCCGCTGGACGACCCGGCCGTCACCTCGGCGGTGCGCGAGGCGGTCGCCGCCGAGCCCGCCGTCCTCCGGGCCCATCTCGGCCCCGGCAGCACCGACGGCACCCTCGCCCTGGTCCTCGCCCCCGGCGCGGAGCCCGCCGAGGCGGCCCGCCGGGTCGCCGGGCGGCTGGCGGCCGACGAGACCCTCCGCGCCCGTCTGGTGCGCGGACTCGACCTCGCCCTGCTGCCGGCCGACGCCGCCGCGCCGGGCGAGCCCCTGTTCACCCGCTGACCGCGCGGACCACGCCGAACGCGTGAGCCCCCTGCCGGTGTGCGGCAGGGGGCTCACGCGTTCACGGGCCGGGGAACTCCCGGTTCTCAGCCGAAGACGGGACCGGTGTACTTCTCGCCGGGGCCCTGACCGGGCTCGTCCGGCACCAGCGACGCCTCGCGGAAGGCGAGCTGGAGCGACTTCAGGCCGTCCCGCAGCGGGGCCGCGTGGAAGGAGCTGATCTCCGTGGCGCTGGCGTCCAGGAGGCCGGCCAGCGCGTGGACGAGCTTGCGGGCCTCGTCGAGGTCCTTGTGCTGGTCGCCGTCCTCGGTCAGCCCGAGCTTCACGGCGGCCGCGCTCATCAGATTGACCGCGACCGTCACGATCACCTCGACCGCGGGCACCTCCGCGATGTCGCGGGCCATGTCGTCGAAGCCGGGGGAATCACTGCTGGGGGTCGCGTCACTCATGGGCCATACGATAGGCCCACCCCGGATCCGCCCCGTCCGCGGGAGCGGCGGACGGCAGCGGGTTAGCGCGTGCCCCGGGGAGCTGCTAACCTTGTGTAACGACCGGCTGGGCAGCTATGTGCCCGGCCCACAAGTGGAGGCTCCGATCTCCCACCTGACCGCCCCACCGGGCGGCGGGTCATCCGGTCAGGCGGTGACCATCGTTCCGTACGGACGATGGGACCGCCCGATGTGCCCCGCGGTTGACCGCGGTGGTTCCGGTTGTTCCAGGAGCCCCGCCTGTGTCCCGTCCGGGGCATTTTTCTTGCGCTGGTGCGGTTGGTCTCAGGAAACAGACGTTACGTGGCTGTCCGCCAGACGGCCGCGTGGTGCTACCGAGGAGGATCCATCAGCGCCGAGCCCCGCATCAACGACCGGATTCGCGTTCCCGAGGTGCGACTTGTCGGTCCCAGCGGCGAGCAGGTCGGGATTGTTCCGCTTGCCAAGGCCCTGGAGCTCGCACAGGAGTACGACCTCGACCTGGTCGAGGTGGCGGCGACCGCCCGTCCGCCCGTGTGCAAGCTCATGGACTACGGGAAGTTCAAGTACGAGTCGGCCATGAAGGCCCGTGAGGCGCGCAAGAACCAGGCGCACACGGTCATCAAGGAGATGAAGCTCCGGCCGAAGATCGACCCGCACGACTACGACACCAAGAAGGGTCACGTCGTCCGGTTCCTCAAGCAGGGCGACAAGGTCAAGATCACGATCATGTTCCGTGGTCGTGAGCAGTCCCGACCCGAGCTGGGCTTCCGTCTGCTCCAGCGTCTGGCTTCGGACGTGGAGGAACTCGGCTTCATCGAGTCCAACCCGAAGCAGGACGGCCGGAACATGATCATGGTTCTGGGCCCGCACAAGAAGAAGACCGAAGCCATGGCCGAGGCCCGTGAGGCCCAGGCCGCCCGCAAGGCGGAGCGCCAGGGTTCCACCCCCGACGCCGAGGCTCCGGCCGAGACACCTTCCGAGGCCTGACCCCAGGGGCCGCCAACCAGGCGGCCCCGGGTCTCCCCGGAAGCCCCCATCAAGATCTGACGCCCCTGCTGTCCGGTGCCCGCACCGCGAGGGGCGCCACTGACGAGGAGAGAACGGCGCGATGCCGAAGAACAAGACCCACAGCGGTACCAGCAAGCGCTTCAAGATCACCGGCTCCGGCAAGGTGCTCCGTGAGCGCGCGGGCAAGCGCCACCTTCTTGAGCACAAGTCGTCCAAGAAGACCCGCTCGCTGACCGGCACGGTCGTGGCGGCTCCGGCCGACGCCAAGAAGATCAAGAAGCTTCTCGGCAAGTGAGTCCGCGGCCCGCGGTGAATCCGTGGGCGGCGCATTCGCGGGCGGTGCATTCGCCCCAGACCGGGACCGAATCGTTTTCGGGTCGTGTGAGTCCAACCACGGCCCCGCTACAAGGAGTTAACAAGTGGCACGCGTCAAGCGGGCAGTAAACGCTCACAAGAAGCGTCGGGCGATCCTCGAGCAGGCCAGCGGCTACCGGGGCCAGCGTTCCCGCCTGTACCGCAAGGCGAAGGAGCAGGTCACCCACTCCCTCGTCTACAACTACAACGACCGCAAGAAGCGCAAGGGCGACTTCCGTCAGCTGTGGATCCAGCGCATCAACGCCGCTGCCCGCCAGAACGGCATGACGTACAACCGCCTCATCCAGGGTCTGAAGGCCGCCAACATCGAGGTGGACCGCAAGATCCTGGCCGAGCTCGCGGTCAACGACAGCAACGCGTTCGCCGCTCTCGTCGAGGTCGCCCAGAAGGCCCTCCCGAGCGACGTCAACGCCCCGAAGGCCGCCTGATCCAGGTCGCACCTCCAGCCTTCCGAGCCGGACCCGCAGGCGCCCGCCGTCTGCGGGTCCGGTGCGTTGCACGACCGTTTCGCACGTCCGCCCCCTCCGCACCCAGAGAGGCCGCCGACCATGGGCACCCCCGAACTGATCTCCCCGCGATCCCCGCGCGTCACCGCCGCCCGGCGGCTGGCCAAGCGCAATTTCCGCGGCAAGGAGCGCCGGTTCATCGCCGAGGGGCCGCAGGCCGTGCGGGAGGCCGCCGAGCACCGCGGCGGTGACGGCACCCCCACCCTGACCGAGCTGTTCGCCACGGTCGAGGCGGCCGAGCGGTACGCCGACATCGTCGCCGCCGCCCACGAGGCGGGCGCCCGGGTGCACCTCGCCGACGGCGACGTGCTCGCCGACGTCTCGCAGACCGTCACCCCGCAGGGCCTGATCGGCGTCTGCCGCTTCCTGGACACCCCGTTCGAGGAGATCCTGGCCGCCGGGCCGAGACTCGTCGCCGTCCTCGCCCACGTACGCGACCCCGGCAACGCCGGTACGGTGCTGCGCTGCGCCGACGCGGCGGGCGCCGACGCCGTGGTGCTCACCGACGCCTCGGTGGACCTCTACAACCCCAAGTCCGTCCGGGCCTCGGTCGGCTCGCTCTTCCACCTGCCGGTCGCCGTCGGCGTACCGGTCGAGCGGGCCGTGAGCGGGCTGCGGGAGGCGGGCGTGCGCATCCTCGCCGCCGACGGGGCGGGCGCCGACGACCTCGACGACGAGCTCGACGCCGGGACCATGGGGGGCCCGACCGCCTGGGTCTTCGGCAACGAGGCGTGGGGCCTGCCCGAGGAGACCCGGGCGCTGGCCGACGCCGTCGTACGGGTGCCCATCCACGGCAAGGCGGAGAGCCTCAACCTGGCCACGGCGGCGGCCGTCTGCCTGTACGCCTCCGCGCGGGCCCAGCGCCGGAGCTGACCGCACCGGGCCGGCCGGTCCCCCAGAGCCACCGCGGGGTGTCGCTCCGTCACCGGCGACTAGTAGGGTGGCGCACTCGGGGCCCACTGCACCGGTTCGAGAGGTGGGATAGGGGATATGGCTGTCGGCATGAGCAGGCCGCACGGGACGCACGCGGCCGTCGCGCACGCCGGACAACCCCTCGCGACGGACATCCTGGAGCCCGGAGTCGCCGGCACGGGCCTCGCCCCCGACGACCTGCCCGACGGCCTGGTCGTCGCCGACGAGACCGGCCGGGTCATCTGCTTCAACTCCGCCGCCGTCCGGATCACCGCGGTGCCCCGGGACACCGCCCTCGGCAGCCCCCTGGAGAACGCCCTGCCCCTGGAGGACCTCAAGGGCCGCCGCTGGTGGCCCCTGACCGACCCGTACGGCGGGCTCGCCACCCGGGTCGGCCAGCCCGAGCGCCATCTGCTGCTCCCCGGCGGCCGCGAGGTCCTGGTCTCCGCCCGCTACGTGCGCGAGCACCCGACCGGGCCGGTGCGCCGGGTGGTGGTGTCGCTGCGCGGCACCGAGGCCCGCCGCCGCAACGAGCGCAGCCACGCCGAGCTGATCGCCACGGTCGCCCACGAGCTGCGCTCCCCGCTGACCTCCGTCAAGGGCTTCACCGCGACCCTCCTCGCCAAGTGGGAGCGGTTCACCGACGACCAGAAGCGCCTGATGCTGGAGACGGTCGACGCCGACGCAGGCCGGGTCACCCGGCTCATCGCCGAGCTGCTCGACATCTCCCGGATCGACTCCGGCCGCCTGGAGCTGCGCCGCCAGCCCGTCGACCTCTCCGCCGCCGTCGAACGCCACGTCCAGGCCCTCACGGCCGGCGGCCTCCCGCCCGACCGCTTCCTCGTCCGGACCTGCCAGCCGCTGCCCGTGGTCTGGGCCGACCCGGACAAGGTCGACCAGGTGCTCGGCAACCTCCTGGAAAACGCGGTGCGGCACGGCGAGGGAACCGTCACCATTGACGTCGAACCCGCACCCGCGAAGAGCGACGAGAAGGGAACGGCCGTCACCGTGACCGATGAGGGCTCCGGCATCCCCGAGGAGTCGATGGGCCGCGTCTTCACCCGCTTCTGGCGGGGGAGCAAGCGCGGCGGCACGGGCCTGGGCCTCTACATCGTCAAGGGCATCGTCGAGGCGCACGGCGGCACGATCACGGTCGGCCGCGGCCCCGGCGGCGGCGCGGAGTTCCGATTTATTCTGCCGGTGAGCACGCCGGCGTACATGAACTGAGGGCCGTCCCGTCACCCGGCCCGGTCGCGGAGCGATCGAGCGGGCCGACGGCGGGCCACGGGCGGGACCGGACCGCCCACGGACCCTTTGCACATCCGGTGGCCCTTAGACTCGACCTTTGGCACCTTTGCGTCCTCCAGTCGTCGATCGGGGCCATGGGGGCGGGGACGTTCCCCGGCAAGCGCAGTATCAGCCAATCGGAAGCACGGGAAGAGATGTCGGCACCGAACAAGTCGTACGACCCAGTCGAGGTCGAGGCACTGAAACCGGAAGAGATCGAGCGCATGCGGGACGAGGCGCTCGCCGCCTTCGCCGCCGCCGGTGACCTCGACGCGCTCGCCCAGGCGAAGACCGCGCACACGTCGGGCACGTCGCCGCTGTCGCTCGCCAACCGCGAGATCGGCGCACTGCCGCCGCAGGCCAAGGCCGAGGCCGGCAAGCGCGTGGGCCAGGCCCGCGCCGCCGTCGGCCGCGCCCTCGCGGCCCGCCAGGCGGAGCTGGAGGCCGAGCGGGACGCCCGCGTGCTGGTCGAGGAGGCGGTGGACGTCACACTGCCGTACGACCGCGTCCCGGCCGGGGCCCGGCACCCGCTGACCACGCTCATGGAGCGCGTCGCGGACGTCTTCGTCGCCATGGGCTACGAGGTCGCCGAGGGCCCCGAGGTCGAAGCGGAGTGGTTCAACTTCGACGCCCTGAACTTCGTGCCCGACCACCCGGCCCGGCAGATGCAGGACACCTTCTTCGTCGAGGGCGCCGACGGCGCGAAGACCGACGAGTCCGGTGTCGTGCTGCGCACCCACACCTCGCCGGTCCAGGCCCGCACCCTGCTCGACCGCGAGCCCCCGGTCTACGTGGTCTGCCCCGGCCGCGTCTACCGCACCGACGAGCTCGACGCCACGCACACCCCGGTCTTCCACCAGATCGAGCTGCTCGCCGTCGACGAGGGCCTCACCATGGCCGACCTCAAGGGCACCCTCGACCACATGGTCCGGGCGCTCTTCGGCCCGGACATGAAGACCCGGCTCCGGCCGAACTTCTTCCCGTTCACCGAGCCGTCCGCCGAGATGGACATGGTCTGCTACGTCTGCCGCGGCGCGTCCGTCGGCAACCCGGACCGCCCCTGCCGCACCTGCGGCAGCGAGGGCTGGATCGAGCTCGGCGGCTGCGGCATGGTCAACCCGAAGGTGCTCACCGCCTGCGGCGTCGACCCCGAGAAGTACAGCGGATTCGCCTTCGGGTTCGGCATCGAACGGATGCTGATGTTCCGCCACAACGTAGAAGACATGCGAGACATGGTCGAGGGTGACATCCGGTTCACCCGGCCGTTCGGGATGGAGATCTGATGCGCGTCCCGCTTTCCTGGCTGCGGGAATACGTCGACCTGCCGGCGACGGAGACCGGCCGAGACGTACAGGCCAAGCTCGTCGGCGTCGGCCTGGAGGTCGAGACCGTCGAGCAGCTCGGCGCCGGCCTCAAGGGCCCGCTGGTCGTCGGACAGGTGCTGACCATCGAGGAGCTGGAGGGCTTCAAGAAGCCGATCCGCTTCTGCACGGTCGACGTCGGCGACGCCAACGGCACCGGCGAGCCGCAGGAGATCGTCTGCGGCGCCCGCAACTTCGCCGTCGGCGACAAGGTCGTCGTGGTCCTCCCCGGCGCCGTGCTGCCCGGCGACTTCGCGATCGCCGCCCGCAAGACGTACGGCAAGACCTCGCACGGCATGATCTGCTCCACCGACGAGCTCGGCATGGGCGACGACGGCACGCACGGCATCATCGTGCTGCCGCCGGAGCACGAGGCGGGCACCGACGCGATCGAGCTGCTCCAGCTCGTCGACGAGGTCCTCGACATCGCCGTCACGCCCGACCGGGGCTACTGCCTCTCCCTGCGCGGCGTCGCCCGCGAGACCGCCATCGCGTACGGGCTGCCGCTGCGCGACCCGGCGCTGCTGGACGTGCCCGCGCCGAACGCGTACGGCTACCCGGTCAAGATCGCCGACCCGATCGGCTGCGACCGCTTCACCGCGCGCACCGTCGTCGGCCTCCAGCCCGAGGCCCGTTCCCCGATCTGGCTCCAGCGCCGGCTGCAGAAGGCCGGGATGCGCCCGATCTCGCTGGCCGTCGACGTCACCAACTACGTGATGCTGGAGCTCGGCCAGCCGCTGCACGCCTACGACCGCACCCGCGTGGACGGGCCGATCGGGGTCCGCCGCGCCCAGCAGGGCGAGAAGCTCACCACCCTCGACGGCGCGGTCCGCGTGCTGGACGCCGAGGACCTGGTCATCACCGACAACCGCGGGCCGATCGGCCTCGCGGGCGTCATGGGCGGCGCCAACACCGAGATCGCGGACGTCCAGGAGGGCGAGCACCGCACCACCGAGGTCGTCATCGAGGCCGCGCACTTCGACGCGATCTCGATCGCCCGGACGGCGCGCCGCCACAAGCTGTCCTCCGAGGCGTCCAAGCGCTTCGAGCGCGGCGTCGACCCGCAGGCCGCCGCTGCCGCCGCACAGCGCACCGTCGACCTGCTGGTCCTGCTCGCCGGCGGCACCGCCGAGGCCGGGGTCACCGAGATCAGCGCGCCCTCCGCGCCCCGCACCATCGCGATGCCCGCGGACCACCCCGACCGGGTGGCCGGTGTCGCGTACGGCCGCGAGACCGTCGTACGCCGCCTCCAGGAGGTCGGCTGCGACGTCTACGGGCAGGACGAGCTGATCGTCACCGTGCCGTCCTGGCGCCCCGACCTCTGCGAGCCGAACGACCTCGCCGAGGAGGTCATCCGGCTGGAGGGCTACGAGAACCTCCCGTCCACCCTCCCCACCCCGCCGTCCGGCCGGGGGCTCACCGACCACCAGCGGCTGCACCGCCGCATCGGCCGGGCGCTCGCCGGGGCCGGCTACGTGGAGGCGCTGAACTACCCGTTCATCGGCGAGGCCGTCCTCGACCAGCTCGGGCTCGACAGCGAGGACGACCGCCGCCGCACCGTCCGCCTCGTCAACCCGCTCTCCGACGAGGAGCCCGCGCTGCGCACCACGCTGCTGCCCGGACTGCTCGGCGCGCTGCGGCGCAACGACGGCCGCGGCAGCCACGACCTCGCGCTCTTCGAGACCGGCCTGGTCTTCCGGCCGACCGGCGGCGAGACCAAGGCCGTCCGGCTGCCCGTCGACCACCGTCCCGCCGACGAGCAGATCGCCGCGCTCGACGCCGCGCTGCCGCGTCAGCCGCGCCGGGCCGCGGTGGTCCTCGCGGGCGCCCGCGAGCAGGCCGGCTGGTGGGGCAGGGGCCGTCCGGCCGACTGGGCGGACGCCGTCGAGGCCGCCCGCACCATCGCCCGCGAGGCCGGTGTCGAACTGATCGTCCGCAGCGACCGCCACGCCCCGTGGCACCCGGGCCGCTGCGCCGCGCTGTACGTTCTGGTCGACGGCGAGGAGACCCTCTTCGGCCACGCGGGCGAGCTGCACCCGCGGGTCGTCAAGGACCTCCACCTCCCCGAGCGCAGCTGCGCCATGGAGGTCGAGCTCGACGTACTGGAGAAGGCCGTCGACGGCGCGCTCCAGGCGCCGCGGATCTCCACCTTCCCGGTGGCGACCCAGGACGTCGCACTGATCGTCGCGGAGAACGTCCCGGCCGCCGACGTGGAGCGGGCGCTGCGCGAGGGCGCGGGCGAACTCCTCGAATCGATCCGGCTGTTCGACGTCTTCACCGGCGAGCAGATCGGCGGGGGCCGCAAGTCCCTGGCGTACGCGCTGCGCTTCCGCGCGGCGGACCGCACGCTGACCGTCGACGAGGCGTCGGCGGCGCGCGACGCGGCGGTGGCGCTCGCCACCGAGCGGACGGGCGCGGTGCTGCGCGGCGCGTAGCACCCGCACCCCGCGCGGAACAGCAAGGAGGGGCGCACCCGGCCATCGGGTGCGCCCCTCCCGCGTGCTCGCCGGGCGGTGAGGACCGCGTCCGGGCGATGGCCCGGCTCCACCCTCCGATCGATGGGCAGTGGGTCGTGCGGTCCGGCACCGTCCGTACCGCCGCGGAGTGTCGGGCAGGTCGGCGGGACGGACGGTGCGGGAGCGGGCCGTCGTGCCGTACGAGGGGGAGCAGACGACCCGGCCGCCTCTTGCGAGACGACTGATTCAACCGATCTCCGGGCCGGTGCGACAGGGTGCGCGGCGGGACGGTTCGGGCATTGCGTTCACACCCCGTGTGAATCGTGCTCCACTGGGGTGACACGCCTCGGCGTGCCGAACCACCTAGAGGGGCACACATGGGGGCAACGGAGCCCAACGTTCTGCTGGCTGCCCTGATCGAGGAGGCGGGGGTCTCCCGGGCCGGTCTGGCCGCGCACATCAACCGGGCCGGGCGGGTCCGCGGTCTGCGGCTGCGGTACGAGCACACCGCGGTGGCCCGCTGGCTGAAGGGGCAGCGCCCGCGCGGCGAGGTGCCCGACCTGATCTGCGAGGTGCTCGGCCACCGGCTGAACAGGCCCGTCGCGCTCGACGACATCGGCATGGCGGCCCCGGGCACCGGCGCGGTGGTGCCCGCCTCCCCGCTGGGCGGCTTCGTCGAGCGGGCCACCGCGCTGTGGCGGTCCGACGACTCCCGGAGCCCGCAGGGCCTCGTCCCGGCGGCCGTCACCGGCACCGCGGCGGTGATGCCGGTCTGGGAGTGGGAGAACCCTCCGGAGGACCTCGACGTGTCCCGGGACGGGCCGGCCCGGGTCTCCATGGCCGACATAGTGACGTTGCGCGCGGCCCGTGCCCACTACGAACTGATGTACCGCCGGGCGGGCGGGATCGCGACCCGCTCCCGCGTCGTCGGCTTCCTCAACGCCGGGACCGCACCGCTGCTGCGCGGCGGCTACAGCGACGCGATGGGGCGGCGGCTGCACCGGGCGGCGGGCGGCCTGGTCGCGGTCGCCGGGATCTGCGCCTACGACTCCGACGCGCACGGCCTGGCCCAGCGCTACTTCCACCAGGCGCTCCGGCTGGCGAAGGCGAGCGGCGACCGGGGGTTCGGCGGCTATGTGATCGCCCTGCTGGTCAACCAGTCGCTGCTGCTCGCCGACTACCGGCAGTCGGTGGCCTTCGCCCAGGCGGCGCTGCGGGCGGCCAAGGGGCACATCAGCCCCGCACTCGCCGCCGACCTGTACGCGATGCAGGCCAAGGCGTACGCCCGGCTCGGCGACGCGGCCGGTGCGCGGGAGTGCATCCGGCGGGCCGAGGCGGAGGCCGCCCGGATCACCCCGGGCCTGGAGCCGGACGAGACCGGGTACGTCCAGCCGGGGCTGGTCGATGTGCAGGTGGCCGAGGCGCTGCTGGGGATCGGCGATCTGCCCGGTGCCCGGGAGCACGCCGCCAACGCCGTGCGCGCCCCCGCGCACGACCGGGGCCGGGTGCACCGGCTGGCGATGCTCACCCATGTCGAGCTCCGGCAGGGCGAGGCGGACCGGGCGGCGGCCACGGCGGTGGAGATGGCGGAGCGGGCCCGGGGCATGGAGTCGCGGCGGCTGCGCGACCGGCTGTGCGCCGTGCGCGAGGAGTTGATCGCGAGCGGCTGCGCGGACGCGGGCCGGGCCGCCGAACTGATCGACGGAGCGCTCCGCGTGCCGCTGTGAGCCGTCTTCCGCCTGGACCGGTGCGTTCCGTTCCGGTGCCGCTCCTGCTGCGATATGGCCACCTCTTCGTCGAAAGGCGGCAGAAACGTGCAGTGGGCGAATCTGAACGAACAGACCGTGTATGAGAATCGCTGGTTCCGGGTCAACCTCGCGGATGTGGTCGTCCCCGGGGGCCAGCACCTCGACCACTACCTCATCCGGCTGCGCCCGGTCGCGGCGGCCACCGTCGTCAACGAGGCCGACGAGGTGCTGCTGCTCTGGCGGCACCGGTTCATCACGGACAGCTGGGGCTGGGAGCTGGCCGCCGGGGTCGTGGAGGACGGCGAGGAGCTCGCGTCCGCCGCGGCCCGGGAGATGGAGGAGGAGACCGGCTGGCGCCCCGGCCCGCTCCGTCCGCTGCTGACCGTCGAGCCCTCCAACGGGCTCACCGACGCCCGGCACCACCTCTACTGGTCCGAGGAGGCGGCCTGGACCGGCGAGCCCCGGGACGCCTTCGAGTCCTCGCGCCGGGAGTGGGTGCCGCTCAAGCTGGTGCCGGAGCTGATCGCCCGGGGCGAGGTCCCGGCCGCGGGCATGGCCGCCGGGCTGATGATGCTCCACCACTTACGGCTGGGGTGAGCGCCCCGGGGGCGCCGGGGAACGCGTACGGGGCCGGCCCGGGGATCGCCCGGTCCGGCCCCGCTCGGGGTGACGACTGCGCGGGTCAGGCGTACGGGTAGAAGCCCGAACCGGTCTTGCGGCCGAGCCGGCCCGCGTCCACCATGCGCTGGAGCAGCGGCGGGGCGGCGTACAGCGGCTCCTTGAACTCCGCGTACATCGAGTCGGCGACCGAGGCGACCGTGTCGAGCCCGATCAGGTCGGAGAGCTTGAGCGGGCCCATCGGGTGGGCGCAGCCGAGCTCCATGCCGTTGTCGATGTCCTCGCGGCTGGCGATCCCCGACTCGAACATCCGGATGGCGGAGAGCAGGTACGGGATCAGCAGCGCGTTGACCACGAAACCGGACCGGTCCTGCGCCCGGATCGGGTGCTTGCCCAGCACGTCCTGGACCAGCGCCTCGGCGCGCCGCACCGTCTCGTCGGACGTGGTCAGCGCCGGGATCAGCTCGACGAGCTTCTGCACCGGGGCCGGGTTGAAGAAGTGGATGCCGATGACCTGGTCGGGGCGGGAGGTCGCCACGGCCAGCTTCACCAGCGGGATGGAGGAGGTGTTCGAGGCGAGGATCGCGTCCTGCCGGGTCACCACCTGGTCGAGCACCTGGAAGATCTCGGTCTTGACCTGCTCGTTCTCCACCACGGCCTCGATGACGAGGTCGCGGTCGGCGAACTCTCCCAGGTCGGTGGTGAAGGTCAGCCGGGCCAGCGTCTCGTCGCGCTCCTCGGTCGTGATCTTGCCGCGCGCGGCGGCCTTCGACAGGGAGGTGTGCAGCCGGGTGCGGCCGATCTCCAACGCCTCGCCGGTGGTCTCGGCCACCCGGACGTCGAGGCCGCTGCGGGCGCACACCTCGGCGATGCCCGCGCCCATCTGGCCACAACCCACCACTCCGACCCGTGCAATGTCGGCCATAGAGTCCGTCACCTCGTGCCTTTCGCTGTTCCGGGGGTCGCGGGTTCCCGTCCGATTCCGGTGCCCGCCCCGACCCCCCGACGTTACTCGCGTCCTGCGGGTCGGCGAGGGCCGGGGCGGGCATGCTCTGCGTTACGCCTGATAACTGGCGCGACAGATGTTGACGACGAGCACAGAGAGACGGCAGGTGCAGCGTGATGCGGCAGATGGCCCGAAGAGGCTTTGTGACGGGTGCGGCAGGTGTGGTCGCGGGGGTGATGGGCTCGGCCGTCGCGGCGGGTGACGCGGCGGCCGTCCCGGCCCGGCGGAACGACGTCCCGGGGACCGGCGCGGCGGGGCACCGGGGGCGCGGCCGCGCCGCCCGGCGCGAACTGCGCGGCATGTGGGTGGCGACCGTCGCCAATCTCGACTGGCCCTCGAAGACCGGGCTGTCGGCGTCGGCGCAGAAGGCCGAGCTGATCGCGTACCTGGACAAGGCGGTGGAGCTGCGGCTGAACACCGTCGTCCTCCAGGTCCGGCCGACCGCGGACGCGCTGTGGCCCTCGCCGTACGAGCCGTGGGCCCAGTACCTCACCGGCGTCCAGGGCAAGGACCCCGGCTGGGACCCGCTGGGCACCGCGGTGACCGAGGCCCACCGCCGGGGCCTGGAGCTGCACGCCTGGTTCAACCCGTACCGGGTCGCCAACCACACCGACCCGTCCCGGCTGGCCGCCACCCACCCGGCCAGGCTCCACCCCGACTGGGTCCTGCCGTACGGCGGGAAGCTCTACTACAACCCCGGCCTCCCCGAGGTCCGCCGCTTCGTCCAGGACGCGATGCTCGACGCGGTCCGCCGCTACGACATCGACGCCGTGCACTGGGACGACTACTTCTACCCGTACCCGGTCGCCGGGCAGGTCTTCGACGACGACGCCGCGTACGCCAAGTACGGGGCGGGCTTCCCGGACAAGGCGGCCTGGCGGCGCGACAACACCGACCGGCTGGTGCGGGAGACCGCCGAGCGGATCAAGGAGATCAGGAAGAGCGTCCAGTTCGGCATCAGCCCGTTCGGGGTGTGGCGCAACGCCTCGACCGACCCGCTCGGCTCCGACACCAAGGCGGGGGTGCAGACGTACGACGACCTGCACGCCGACACCCGCGGCTGGATCCGGAAGGGCTGGATCGACTACATCTGCCCGCAGATCTACTGGAACATCGGCTTCGCCGCCGCCGACTACGCCAAGCTGCTGACCTGGTGGAACGAGACCGTACGGGGGACGGGCGTCGACCTGTTCGTGGGGGAGGCGCTGTACAAGGCCGGCGACCCGGCCCAGCCCGCAGCCTGGCAGGACCCGGCCGAACTCTCCCGCCACCTCGACCTCGCCGCCGACCGGGACCAGGTCCGCGGCCATGTCTTCTTCTCCGGGAAGGACGTGGTCACCGACCGGATCGGGGCGATGGCCCGGGTGGTGGGCGACCACTACCGCAACCGGACCCGCCCGCCCCGCTGACGGGTGTCGCGGACGGGCCGGCCGGAGAACCGGACGGCCCGCCCGCGCCCCCGGGCACGGTCTACGCGGCCGGGGGCCGCTTCCGGGCGCCGGTGTGTTCCACGACGCTGTCGGGGCCGGGTGAAATCAGATGTTCGTGTCCGTCGTCGGAGCGGACGCGGTACGGGGGAGTGCCCCCGGCCCCGAGCACTTCGACGATCTCTGCGACCTTGTCGTGCTGGCCCACGGTCCGGCCGTGGGTGACCAGGCGGTCGCCGGTGCGTGCCTCCATCGGGACTGACCTCCTCCTGGGTGGCGGTCCATGTCGACAAGTCTATGTCTCGACCGGGACTTCGCCCGATGAACGGTCCCGGCGGGGGCGCTCGGCCCGCGACGCCGGTCGGAAGCGGCCGCGCCGCCCTTGGGAAGAGGGGAATCAGGCCAATCGGTCCCGGGATCCGTCGCGACAGGCCCGGCCGGGCGGCGGGACGGACGGACCGGTGAAGGCCCTTGACCGACAGGATGTTCGGATCCACGATCGCCGCCATGACTTCCAGAGTCTCGTTGGTCGCGGCGGCACGCAGCTCCGGCCTGCTCGCCGAGCGCTTCGACGACGACCGGCCGCTGGACCACACCGGTCTGTACGAGATACGGCTGGCCGCGCCCGCCCTCGCCCCGCTGGGCGCCGCCGAGCTGCGCTACTGCTCGCCCACCCCGCGCAGCCGTGCGACCGGTGACGCCCTCGGCTTCGCCCCGCTCGTCCAGCCCGCCCTGCGCGACTGCGACATGGGCAGATGGCGGGGGTGCACCCTCGCCGACGTCACGGCGTGCGAGCCGGCCGCGGTCGACGCCTGGCTCGCGGACCCGCGCGCCGCCCCGCACGGCGGTGAGCCGCTGCTCGCGTTCATCACCCGGATCGGCGGCTGGCTGGACACCCGCCCGGTCTGCGACGGCGCCATCGTCGCCGTCGCCGAACCGGCGGTCGTCAGGGCCGCGTTGGTCTACGCGCTCAAGGCCCCGCCCTCGACGTACTGGAACGTGGACGTCGGACCGCTCTCGACGGTCACGCTCACCGGCGGGCCGGGGCGGTGGAGCCTGCGGCTCGAAGCGGGCGCGCGCTGACCGGTGAACGGGCAGGTCGGCACCCGGTTGCCCGGCCGGATCCGCCGCCCCGTCGCTGCCCTGCCCGGTGGACCCCCGCTGGCCGAAACGCAACGCTGCGGGGACCGGCGCCGGTCGTCGTGCCCGGCACCGGTCCCCGCCGTGCGGTGCCTACTCGCTCTGCTCGGTTCCGGTGAGCAGGGCGAGGGCCTCGGCGACGGCCGTCTCGATGGTGGGCTTGTCGAGGCCGAGCCCGGTCAGCGGGCCCGAGCCGTCCTCCTGCTCCAGCAGGGCGAGCAGGATGTGCTCCGTCCCGACGTAGTTGTGGCCCATGCGCAGGGCCTCCCTGGCCGTCAGTTCGAGGGCCTTGCGGGCCCCGGTGTCGAACGGGGTGAGTGCGGGCAGTTCGTCGGCCGTGGCCGGGGGCAGCGCCTCGGTCGCGGCCCGGCGGACGTCCTCCAGGGTGATGCCCTGGGCCCTGATGAGGGCCGCCGCGAGTCCTTCCGGCTCGCTGAGCAGTCCGAGCACCAGGTGCGCGGGGCCGATCTCGTTGTTGTGCGCCGCGTGGGCCTCGTTCATCGAGGCCGTCACGACGTTGCGGGCCCGCGGGGTGAAGCGGCTGAACCCCTGACTGGGGTCGAGGTCGGAGGCCTCGCCGGGGTTCTTGGGCACGAAGCGCTTCTGGGCGGCCTGCCGGGTCACCCCCATGCTCTTGCCGATCTCGGTCCAGGAGGCGCCCGAGCGCCGGGCCTGGTCCACGAAGTGACCGATCAGGTGGTCGGCCACGTCGCCGAGGTGGTCCGCGGCGATCACCGCGTCGGAGAGCTGGTCGAGGGCGTCGGTGTGGGACTTCTTGATGGCCTCGATCAGGTCGTCGAGGCGCACGGGATGGGTCGGCTGGGTCGGATTCACCATGTGTCAACGGTAGGTTGACACCCTCCGACTGTCAACCTCTCGTTGACAGTCGGAGGGGTGGCGGCTTTCATCCGTTGCAGAAGACGCACGAGTCCCAGTACGCGGGTGCGCACAGCACCCGGTGCCGTACGCACGAGGCCATGACGGCCTCCCCCGGGCCGGGGAAGGAGAGGGGGCGCCGCGGCGAGGGCGTCGCGCGGGCGGTGGCGGGATCGAACGCCTCGACCATCTCCCGGTACTGCCGCAGGAACCCCTCCGCGTACGGCGGGTCGTAGTCCAGCTCGTCCCACCGGTGTCTGCGCAGCGCCAGGTCGAGCACCCGCAGGACGAAGTCCTTCGCCGCTCCCCGCTCGCCGGGGGAGTCGCCCCAGTCGATCTCCTCCAGGTCGAACCCGACCACCCCGCGCCCCACGGCGCCCTGGTCCTGGAAGGCCAGCAGGGCGGCGAAGCGGTATTCCCAGACGGTCTCGGCGAGTTCGGTCACCGCCAGCATCAGTACGTCGACGAAGACGTCCGTGCTCCCGTTGGACATGGACAGGGTGCGGCCCCCGCCGTGGAATGTGTTCCCCATCCCGGCACGGTAGCGAGTGGGGCCGGGGCCCTGCGACCGCCGCAACGACGGAGCGCGCCGCCCGGCGTGGAGGCCGGGCGGCGCGCTCGTTCCATGCGTGCGGGAACGGATCAGAGGGTGCCGCAGTCCGCGATGGTGATCTTGGCGGAGGGACGGCCGCTGCCCGAGCCGAGCGCCTCGATCTTCTTGACCAGCGCCATGCCGGCCTCGTCGTCGACCTCGCCGAACACCACGTGCTTGCCGTCCAGCCACGACGTCACGATCGTCGTGATGAAGAACTGCGAGCCGTTGGAGTTCGGGCCGGCGTTGGCCATGGAGAGCAGGCCCGGCTTGGTGTGCGCCAGCTTGAAGTTCTCGTCGGGGAACTTGGCACCGTAGATGCTCTTGCCGCCCGTGCCGTCGCCGCGGGTGAAGTCGCCGCCCTGGAGCATGAAGTCGGGGATGATCCGGTGGAAGGACGACCCCTTGTAACCGAAGCCCTCCTCGCCCGTCGCCAGCTTGCGGAAGTTCTCCGCCGTCTTCGGGACGACGTCGTCGAACAGCTTGAAGGTGATCCGCCCGGCGGGCTCGTCGTTGATGGTGATGTCGAAATAAACCTTGCTCGTCATGGACCCATCCTGACATCGAGGGGTCCGGGCTCGTCGGCCGGGCGGGGATATTCGGCTCCCACCTGCGAGGACCGGGGGCGGTGCGCCCCACGTAACCTCTCTTCCGTGTCCGTCTCCCGCCTGCACCGCGTCGCCGTCCTCGTACTCGAAGGGGCGAAGCCGCTCGACGTCGGCATCCCCGCGCAGGTCTTCTCGACCCGCGCGAGCATGCCGTACGAGGTACGGGTGTGCGGAGCCGCGCCGGGGCTGGTGACCGGCGGCGACGGCCTGTCCTACGGCGTCACCCACGGCCTCGACGCGCTCGGATGGGCCGACATCGTCTTCGTGCCCGGCTACCGATTTCCCGACCGGGAGGATCCTCCTCGGGCCGTCGTCGAGGCGCTGGTCGCCGCCCACGCCCGGGGCGCGCGGCTCGCCGCCATCTCGACGGGCGCCTTCGCGCTCGCCGCCACGGGCCTGCTCGACGGCAGGCGCGCCACGACCCACTGGCACTACACGCGGGCGCTGGCGGCCCGGCACCCGCTCGTCCGGGTCGACGAGAACGTGCTCTTCGTCGACGAGGGCAGCGTGCTGACGTCGGCCGGCGCCGCCTCGGGCATCGACCTCTGCCTGCACATCCTCCGCGGCGACCTCGGCGTGGCCGCGTCCAACCACGCGGCCCGGCGGCTCGTCGCGGCCCCCTACCGCAGCGGTGGCCAGGCGCAGTACGTGCCGCGCAGCGTGCCCGAACCGCTCGGCGAGCGGTTCGCCGCCACCCGCGAGTGGGCGCTCCACCGGCTCGGCCGGCCCCTCACCCTGGAGGCGCTCGCCCGGCACGCCGCGGTGTCGCCGCGCACGTTCTCGCGCCGCTTCGTCGAGGACACCGGGTACACGCCGATGCAGTGGATCATGCGCGCCCGCGTCGACCTGGCCCGTGAGCTGCTGGAACGTTCGGAGCGGAGCGTCGAGCAGATCGCCACCGACGTGGGCCTCGGCACCGGCGCCAACCTGCGGCTGCACTTCCAGCGGATCCTCGGCACCACGCCCAGCGAGTACCGGCGCACGTTCACCAAGGGGGAGTAGCCCGGGGAGGGACACGCGTGGCGAGATCCTTGTGAACCGTGGCGATCGTGCCGCTGTCGCGGGCGGGCGCGGCGCGCGAGATTGGGTGGCGAACCGAAGGGACACCATTCATGACTCGCATCGCCATCAACGGATTCGGCCGCATCGGACGCAACGTGCTCCGCGCCCTGTTGGAGCGCGAGACCGCCCTGGAGGTCGTCGCCGTCAACGACCTCACGGAGCCCACCGCCCTCGCCCGGCTGCTCGCCTACGACTCGACGTCCGGCCGGCTCGGCCGCCCGGTGAGCGTCGAGGGCGACGTCCTCGTCGTGGACGGCCGCCGCATCAAGGTGCTGGCCGAGCGCGAGCCGGCGCAGCTGCCCTGGGCCGAGCTCGGTGTCGACATCGTCCTGGAGGCGACCGGCCGCTTCACCTCGGCGAAGGCCGCCCGCGCCCACCTCGACGCCGGCGCGAAGAAGGTGCTGGTCAGCGCGCCGTCGGACGGCGCGGACGTCACGCTCGCGTACGGGGTCAACACCGACGCCTACGACCCGGACGTGCACACGGTCGTCTCGAACGCCTCCTGCACCACCAACGCGCTGGCGCCCCTGGCCTCGGTGCTCGACGAGCTCGCCGGCATCGAGCACGGCTTCATGACGACGGTGCACGCCTACACGCAGGAGCAGAACCTCCAGGACGGCCCGCACCGCGACCCGCGCCGGGCCCGCGCCGCCGGCGTCAACATCGTGCCGACCACGACCGGCGCCGCCAAGGCGATCGGCCTCGTGCTGCCGAACCTCGACGGCAAGCTGTCGGGCGACTCGATCCGTGTACCGGTCCCGGTCGGCTCCATCGTCGAGCTCAACACGACCGTCGCCCGCGACGTGACGCTCGACGAGGTGCTGGCGGCGTACCGCACCGCGGCGGAGGGCCCGCTCGCCGGGGTGCTGGAGTACTCCGAGGACCCGCTGGTCTCGTCGGACATCACGGGCAACCCGGCCTCGTCGATCTTCGACTCGGCCCTCACCCGCGTCGACGGCCGCCACGTCAAGGTGGTCGCCTGGTACGACAACGAGTGGGGCTTCTCGAACCGTGTGATCGACACGCTCCAGCTCCTCGCGGGCTGAACCGGCCGCCGGGGCGGGACACCGCCCCGGCAGCCGCCTCCCCGCACGCCCCGATCGGCCGCCCGCGCCGACCGGGGCGTGCTGCCGTCACGGCCAGGAAGAGCTCTCCGTGGACGGGGCGTCGTCACGCGGGGGCGCCGAGCGGCGGGTGCTCCAGGACGCGGGGCCGGTACTCGACCAGTTGGATGCGGCCGTCGAAGGTGCGGTGGTCGATCATGTCGAGGGCGACGTCCGGATATCCGTCGTAGACGCGTTCGTCACCCGTGGCCCCGGTGATCACCGGGAACATCACGACCCGGAAGCGGTCGACGAGTCCGGCCCGCAGGAGGGACCGGCAGAGGCCGAGGCTGCCGATCGTGCTGAGGAGCCCCGAGCCGCTCGCCTTCATGGCGCGGACCGCCTCGACGGCGTCGTCGCGGACGAGGGTGGCGTTGGCCCATGCCAGCGGCTCCTCGAGCGAGGAGGAGAAGACCACCTTGGACGCCCGCGTGAGCTCGTCGACGGACGCCTCCTCCTCGGGCCTGAACTTTTCCTGGCCGTCCGGGACCTCGCCCGCGGCGAAACCCGACATCAGGCGGTAAGTGTTCGCCCCCATCAGATGGGTGGCCCCGGGCTGCTCGCCGAGCCACGCGAGGTACTCCGGGCCCTCCAGACCCCAGAACCCGGGCCATCCCTCCCCTGACGCGTAGCCGTCGAGGGAGGTGATGAAATCGACGAGAAGCTCAGACATGGCGGTGTCCTTTCCTGGGGCGTCACGGGCTTGGACCGGTCGGGAGCCGCGAACTCATCGGTCGCCCCGGAGGAAGGGAAGCGGCCGTCGGGCCCGGCCGGGCCAGGGTGACATGCCCGGTCGCGGGACGGCCCGCCCCGAGGCCGGATAGCTTTGCATAAAAGTGCAGTGTTGCGTATAGTCATGCCATCGACGAGGAGGGTTCCGATGGTGGTACGCGCAGCGGTGGCAGGGGCGAGCGGATACGCCGGAGGGGAGCTGCTCCGTCTTCTGCTGGTCCATCCCGGGGTCGAGATCGGGGCGCTCACGGCCAACTCAAACGCGGGGCAGCGGCTCGGCGGGCTCCAGCCGCACCTGCGGCCCCTCGCGGACCGGGTGCTGCAACCGACCACCCCCGAGGTCCTCGCCGGGCACGACGTGGTCTTCCTCGCCCTTCCGCACGGCCAGTCCGCCGCCGTCGCCGAACAGCTGGGCGACGACGTACTGGTCGTGGACATGGGTGCCGACTTCCGGCTCAGGGACGCCGGGGACTGGGAGCGGTTCTACGGCTCCCCGCACGCCGGGACGTGGCCCTACGGCCTGCCCGAGCTGCCCGGCGGCCGCCCGGCGCTCACCGGCACCAGGCGGATCGCGGTGCCCGGCTGCTACCCGACCGCCGTCTCGCTCGCGCTCTTCCCCGCGTACGCGGCCGGGCTGGCCGAGCCCGAGGCCGTGATCGTCGCCGCCTCCGGCACCTCCGGGGCGGGCAAGGCGGCCAAGCCGCACCTGCTCGGCTCCGAGGTGATGGGCAACATGTCCCCGTACGGCGTCGGCGGCGCCCACCGGCACACGCCCGAGATGATCCAGAACCTCAGCGCCGCGGCCGGCGAGCGGGTCACCGTCTCCTTCACGCCGACCCTGGCGCCCATGCCCCGCGGCATCCTCGCCACCTGCAGCGCGAAGGCGAAGCCCGGGGTGAGCGCCGAAACGGTCCGCGAGGTGTACGCGAAGGCGTTCGCCGACGAACCCTTCGTGGACCTGCTCCCCGAGGGCCGGTGGCCCGCCACGGCGGCCGTCCACGGTTCCAACGCCGTACAGGTCCAGGTCGCCCTCGACGCGGCCGCGGGCCGGATCATCGTGGTCAGCGCCATCGACAACCTCACCAAGGGCACCGCCGGCGGCGCCCTGCAGAGCATGAACATCGCCCTCGGACTGCCCGAGGAGACAGGCCTCTCCACCATCGGAGTCGCTCCGTGAGCGACGGCGGCACGACCGCCGGCCTGGGTACGACCACGAATGCCGCGCCACCGCAGTGCGCGGTCGGAGAAGCGAACGAGGAGATGCAGTGAGCGTCACGGCAGCACAGGGGTTCTCCGCGGCGGGTGTCGCCGCGGGGATCAAGGAGAGCGGCAACCCGGACCTGGCCCTGGTGGTCAACCACGGTCCGCGTCGCGCCGCCGCGGGCGTCTTCACCTCCAACCGCGTCAAGGCCGCCCCGGTCCTCTGGTCGGAGCAGGTCCTCAAGGGCGGCGAGGTCACCGCCGTCGTCCTCAACTCCGGGGGCGCCAACGCCTGTACGGGCCCGAAGGGCTTCCAGGACACCCACGCCACCGCCGAGAAGGCCGCCGAGGTCCTCACCGGCCACAACGCCGGTGAGATCGCGGTCGCCTCGACCGGGCTGATCGGCATGCTGCTCCCGATGGACAAGCTGCTGCCCGGCATCGAGAAGGCCGCCGCCGCCCTCAGCGAGCACGGCGGCGAGAAGGCCGCCATCGCGATCAAGACCACCGACACGGTCCACAAGACCGCCGTCGCGGGCGGCGAGGGCTGGACCGTCGGCGGCATGGCCAAGGGCGCGGGCATGCTCGCCCCCGGCCTCGCCACCATGCTGGTCGTCCTCACCACCGACGCCGACGTGGACGCCGCCGGACTCGACTCCGCGCTGCGCGCCGCCACCCGTACCACCTTCGACCGGATCGACTCCGACGGCTGCATGTCGACCAACGACACCGTGCTGCTGCTGGCCTCCGGGGCGAGCGGCACCACCCCGGAGCAGGACGAGTTCGCCGAGGCCGTACGGGCGGTCTGCGCCGATCTCGCCCGGCAGCTCATCGGGGACGCCGAGGGCGCCTCCAAGGACATCCGGATCGAGGTCGTGAACGCCGCGACCGAGGACGACGCCGTCGAGGTGGGCCGCTCCATCGCCCGCAACAACCTCCTCAAGTGCGCCATCCACGGCGAGGACCCCAACTGGGGCCGGGTGCTCTCCGCGATCGGCACGACGAAGGCCGCGTTCGAGCCGGACGAGCTCAACGTCGCGATCAACGGCGTCTGGGTGTGCAGGAACGGCGGCGTCGGCGAGGACCGCGACCTGGTCGACATGCGCTACCGGGAGGTCACCATCACCGCCGACCTCGCCGCGGGCACCGAGTCCGCCGTCATCTGGGCCAACGACCTCACCGCGGACTACGTCCACGAGAACAGCGCGTACAGCTCATGAGCGCCGCGCGGAAGCACACCGCCCTCCCGAAGGCCGAGATCCTCATCGAGGCGCTGCCCTGGCTGACCCGGCACAACGGCAGGACCGTCGTCATCAAGTTCGGCGGCAACGCCATGGTCGACGACGAGCTGAAGGCCGCGTTCGCCCAGGACGTGGTCTTCCTGCGCCAGGCCGGGCTCAAGCCCGTCGTCGTGCACGGCGGCGGACCGCAGATCAGCGCCCAGCTCGACAAGCAGGGCCTGGTCAGCGAGTTCAAGGCCGGGCTGCGGGTCACCACCCCCGAGGCGATGGACGTCGTACGGATGGTGCTGGCCGGACAGGTGCAGCGCGAGCTCGTCGGGCTGCTCAACCGGCACGGACCGCTCGCCGTCGGCATCACCGGTGAGGACGCCCACACGATCACCGCCGTCCGGCACCGGCCGACCATCGACGGCGAAACCGTCGACATCGGCCGGGTCGGGGAGATCACCGCCATCGACACCGGGGCGATCCGCGCCCTGCTGGACGACGGCCGCATCCCGGTCGTCTCCTCCATCGCCCGCTCCGCCGACGACCACCACGTCTACAACGTCAACGCCGACACCGCGGCCGCGGCCCTCGCCGCCGCCCTCGGCGCCGAGACGCTGATGGTCCTCACCGACGTCGAGGGCCTCTACGAGGACTGGCCCAACAGCGACGACGTCATCAGCCGGCTCACCGCGTCCGAGCTGGAGAAGCTGCTGCCGGAGCTCTCCAGCGGCATGGTGCCGAAGATGCAGGGCTGCCTGCACGCCGTACGCAACGGCGTCGAGACCGCCCGGGTGATCGACGGCCGGGTCCAGCACTCGATCCTGCTGGAGATCTTCACCGACGAGGGAATCGGCACGATGGTCGTGCCCGACGCGCAGGGGGAGTCATGACCAACCAGGAACTCGCACAGCGGTGGAACCACGCGCTGATGGACAACTACGGGACGCCGCGGCTGCCCCTGGTCCGCGGCGAGGGCGCCCGGGTCTGGGACGCGGACGGCACCGAGTACCTCGACTTCGTCGGCGGTATCGCGGTCAACGCGCTGGGCCACGCCCACCCCGCCGTCGTCGCGGCGGTCTCCGCGCAGATCGCCTCCCTCGGCCATGTCTCCAACCTCTTCGTCGCCGAACCGCCCGTCGCGCTCGCCGAACGGCTGCTCCAGCTCTTCGGCCGCGAGGGCCGGGTCTACTTCGCCAACTCCGGCGCCGAGGCCAACGAGGCCGCCTTCAAGATCGGGCGGCTGACCGGGCGGACCCACATGGTCGCCACCGACGGCGGCTTCCACGGCCGGACCATGGGCGCGCTCGCCCTCACCGGCCAGCCCGCCAAGCGCGAGCCGTTCGTCCCGCTGCCCGGCGACGTCACGCACGTCCCGTACGGGGACGCCGACGCACTGCGCGCCGCCGTCACCACCGACACCGCGCTGGTGATCATCGAGCCCATCCAGGGCGAGAACGGCGTGGTCGTGCCGCCCGCCGGATACCTGGAGGCCGCCCGCGCGATCACCCGGGCCACCGGAACCCTGCTCGTCCTCGACGAGGTGCAGACCGGCATCGGCCGCTGCGGCCAGTGGTTCGAGCACCAGGCCCACCAGGGCGTCGAGCCCGATGTCGTCACCCTCGCCAAGGGGCTGGGCGGCGGGCTGCCGATCGGCGCGGCGGTGGCCTTCGGCCCGGCGGCCGAGCTGCTGAAGCCGGGCCAGCACGGCACGACCTTCGGCGGCAACCCGGTGGCCTGCGCGGCCGGACTCGCCGTCCTGGACACCCTGGCCGCCGACGGCGCACTGGACCGGGTCAAGCGGATCGGCGAGAAGATCCGCGCCGGTGTGGAGGCCCTCGGGCACCCGCTGGTCTCCCACGTCCGCGGTGCCGGACTGCTGCTGGGTATCGTGCTCACCGAACCGCTCGCGCCCCAGGCGCAGCAGGCTGCCCAGGCGGCCGGGATCCTGGTCAACGCACCCGCCCCCGACGTCCTGCGGCTGATGCCGCCGCTGATTATCGGTGAGGCGGAGGCGGACGCGCTGCTCCGGGCGCTGCCCGGCGTCCTCGACGCGGCGAGCGCGGCGCGGGCGTAAGAGAAGACGGCACGAGGGGACGGACGATCCGGACAATGAGGCGACGACGATGACCGAGGCGCAGGACACCGAGCACGGCGGACCGTCCGTGCCGCAGACCCGCACCGCACGCCACCGCCGGATCGTGGACATCCTGAACCGGCAGCCGGTGCGCTCGCAGAGCCAGCTGGCCAAGCTCCTCGCCGACGACGGGCTGAGCGTCACCCAGGCGACGCTCTCCCGGGACCTGGACGAGCTGGGCGCGGTGAAGATCCGCAACACCGGCGGCGAGCTGATCTACGCGGTGCCCAGCGAGGGCGGATTCCGCACCCCGCAGGCACCGCTGGGCGGCTCGGCGAAGGAGGAGCGGATGAGGCGCCTCTCCGCCGAGCTGCTCATCTCCGCGGAGGCCTCGGCCAACCTGGTGGTGCTGCGCACGCCCCCGGGCGCCGCCCAGTTCCTCGCCTCGGCCATCGACCAGGCCGAACTGCATGACATCCTCGGCACCATCGCGGGCGACGACACCCTGATGCTGATCAGCCGGGACCCGGCAGGCGGCCAGGCGCTCGCCGACCACCTGCTGCGGCTGGCCCAGAACGACCGCTGAGCCGACCGCCGCCCGCACCGGTCAGTAGCGCGTGATCGCCGTCGGGCCGGACCGGGTGCCGATCGCGATGTGCGGGCGGCGGGCCGGATCCGCCCAGCGCAGGATCCGGTCCATCGCCCCCGCCGGCACCGAGACACAGCCGGCGGTCGCCCCGCGCCCGTTCACATGGAGGAAGATCCCGGCGCCCCGCCCCCGTACCGGGCGCCGGTAGTTGAAGCCGACGACGAGCGCCCGGGCGTACTGCGTCCGGTACTCGATCAGGTGCTCCGCCTCGCTCGCCCGGCAGTCCGCGGGCCGGGGCTCCACCCAGCGGTTGTAGGCCCGCGCCGCGTTGTCCTGGCACCACCACGAGTCGTCGCCGATCCGGCGGTACGGGTAGGCGGTGCCGGCCGGTGCGGGGCCGGTGCCGAAGGCGTACGGCAGGTCGTACAGGCCGGTGGGGGTGGTGTCGGTGCTCTGCTTCCGGGTCGCCCCCTCGGCGAGGCCCTTCGCGCCGAAGCGGGCCGGGGCCGAGCCCTCGCGCACCCAGGTGCCCCGGCGCAGGCTCCACCAGGCGACGGTGCCGGTGGTGGAGCCCTCGGCCGGGGCCTCGGCCGTGATCAGCTGACCGCCGCCGCCGGTGTCGGCCAGCCGGGCCGGGAGCGGCGGCCCGGCGGCGGGCCGGGCCGCGACCGTGCCCGCCAGCGCGAGCAGTACCGAGAGGACGACCATGGGTCTGCGCATGCCCGGACGGTAGGCCCGGTGGCCGCGCGGCGCACCCCGGTCTGCTCCGTACGGCTCAGTGCTGCCGCGCCGCGTCCCGGTCCGCCGGGGGCAGCGGGGGCAGCGGGAGCGGCAGTCCCGGCAGCCCGTCGATGCTGGTGGCGATGTGCTCCTTCTTCTCGAAGTACGCGCCGAGCGAGGCGTCGTCCTCGCGGGCGAACCGCCGCTCGTGCAGCGACCGGTCCTCGTCGTACGACATGAACGGCACCCCGTAGCCGCAGGTGTCCCGGATCAGCTCGGCGTGCACCACGATGACGGCGCGCAGGCCGTGCAGGGTCGGGTCCACGTCCGGGAAGTGGGCGAGCAGCGGGACGAACCGGGGGTCGTCCCGGAAGACCGGCTCGCCCCGGCCGTGCACCCGCACGATGTTCGGCGGCCCCTGGAAGGCGCACCACATCAGCGTGATCCGGCCGTTCTCGCGCAGGTGGGCGACGGTCTCCGCGTTGCTCCCGGCGAAGTCCAGGTAGGCCACGGTCCGTTCGTCGACGACGGCGAACGAGCCGCTGACGCCCTTGGGCGAGAGGTTGACGGTGCCGTCGCCGTCCAGCGGCGCCGTCGCGGTGAAGAAGATGTGCTGTTCCTCGATGAAGGTCCTGAGCCGTCCGTCTATGCGTTCGTAGGTTTTCCCCATGGTGGCCATTGTCCGTGGCGGAGGAGGCGGTGGCAGGGGTTTCCGCCTGGTGGGACCGCGGTGTTCGCGACGGGCCCGGCACACGACGGCTTTGACAAAAAATACAGACCTCTGCATAGTTATGCCTATCGGTGACCGTCGAAGGGCGCGACGGAGCGTGACCTCGCCCGATCCCCGGCAGTTACGTCACCGCCTCCCGGCCCTCGCGCGGGCGGCGGTCGCACACCCACCACCTGTTCTTCCGAGGAGCACGCAGTGAGCAACGGCAACGGCACCAGCGACGTACGCCTCTGGGGCGCCCGCTTCGCCGACGGTCCGGCCGAGGCGCTGGCCAGGCTGTCCGCCTCCGTCCACTTCGACTGGCGGCTCGCGCCGTACGACATCGCCGGCTCCCGCGCCCACGCGCGCGTCCTGAACAAGGCGGGCCTGCTCACCGAGGACGAGCTGATCCGCATGCTCGACGGCCTCGACCGGCTCGAAGCCGATGTCGCCGACGGCTCCTTCACCGGCACCATCGCCGACGAGGACGTGCACACCGCCCTGGAGCGCGGGCTGCTGGAGCGCCTCGGCCCGGACCTCGGCGGCAAGCTGCGGGCCGGCCGTTCCCGCAACGACCAGATCGCCACGCTCTTCCGGATGTACCTGCGCGACCACGCCCGAATCATCGGCGGCCTGCTCGCCGACCTCCAGGGCGCCCTGGTCGGCCTGGCGGAGGCGCACCCGGACGTCGCGATGCCCGGCCGCACGCACCTCCAGCACGCCCAGCCGGTGCTCTTCGCCCACCACGTCCTGGCCCATGTCCAAGCGCTGTCCCGGGACGCCGAGCGGCTGCGCGAGTGGGACCGGCGGACCGCCGTCTCCCCGTACGGCTCCGGCGCCCTGGCCGGTTCGTCGCTCGGGCTGGACCCGGAGGCGGTCGCCGCCGACCTCGGATTCGGGCGCGGTTCGGTCGGCAACTCCATCGACGGGACGGCCTCCCGCGACTTCGTCGCCGAGTTCGCCTTCATCACCGCGATGATCGGCGTCAACCTCTCCC
The DNA here is from genome assembly GCF_043079735.1 of Streptomyces sp. NPDC015144. Taxonomy (NCBI): domain Bacteria; kingdom Bacillati; phylum Actinomycetota; class Actinomycetes; order Kitasatosporales; family Streptomycetaceae; genus Streptomyces; species Streptomyces sp. NPDC015144. The sequence goes on from NZ_JBIBUU010000006.1 coordinate 248,153, forward strand.
GGATCGCCGAGGAGGTCATCATCTGGAACACGAAGGAGTTCTCCTTCGTCACCCTGGACGACGCCTTCTCCACCGGCTCCTCGATCATGCCGCAGAAGAAGAACCCGGACATCGCCGAGCTGGCCCGCGGCAAGTCCGGCCGGCTCATCGGCAACCTGACAGGCCTGATGGCCACGTTGAAGGCGCTGCCGCTCGCGTACAACCGCGACCTCCAGGAGGACAAGGAGCCGGTCTTCGACTCCTGCGACCAGCTGGAGATCCTGCTGCCCGCCTTCACCGGCATGATGGCCACCCTCACCGTCAACCGCGCCCGCATGGAGGAACTGGCCCCGGCCGGTTTCTCGCTCGCCACCGACGTCGCCGAGTGGCTGGTCAAGCAGGGGGTGCCGTTCCGGGTCGCCCACGAGGTGGCCGGTGAGTGCGTCAAGGAGTGCGAGCGCCACGGGATCGAGCTCGACGAGCTGACCGACGAGCAGTTCGCCAAGATCTCCGAGCACCTCACCCCCGAGGTCCGCACGGTGCTCAACGTCTCCGGCGCGCTCGCCTCCCGCGACGGCCGCGGCGGCACGGCCCCCTCGGCGGTGGCCGTGCAGCTCGACGAGGTCCGCGCCGACCTCGCCGTCCAGCAGGCCTGGGCCGTCGAGAAGCGGTAGGCATCCGTCGGGGGACCGGATCGGAGGGCGGGGAGCGGCCGGTACGCTCCCCGCCCTCCGACCCGGTCCCCGCGCACTGGGTTACGTTGACGGGGGAGCGCACCCGACCCGACGAGGAGCCCTGACGATGCCTTTCGCCCGGCTGGCCACAGCGACGACCCCGACCGCCCGCATCGGGCTCGGCCTGGCCGCGGTCGGCAGGCCCGGCTACATCAACCTCCACCGGGACCGGGACCTGCCTGCCGACCGGAGCGTCGAGGCACTGCGCGCCCGCACCCACGAGCTGCTCGACGCCGCCTACGCGCAGGGCGTCCGCTACATCGACGCGGCCCGCTCCTACGGCCGTTCGGAGGAGTTCCTGGCCGACTGGCTGCGGGCCCACCCCGAGGCGGACGACCTCGTCATCGGCAGCAAGTGGGGCTACACGTACACCGCGGGCTGGAGCGTGGAGGCCGAGGATCACGAGGTGAAGGACCACGGCCCGACCACCTTCCTGCGCCAGCGGGCCGAGACCGACGCCCTGCTCGGCGACCGGCTCGACCTGTACCAGATCCACTCGGTCACCCCCGACAGCCCGGCCCTCACCGACAAGGAGCTGCACGCGCGGCTGGCCGCGCTCGCCGCGGAGGGGGTCAGCGTGGGGCTGTCGACCAGCGGGCCCGGCCAGGCCGAGGCGATCCGGACCGCCCTCACCGTCACCGTCGACGGCGAACCGCTCTTCCGTACCGTGCAGGCCACCTACAACGCCCTGGAGACCTCCGCCGGGGCGGCGCTCGCCGAGGCGCGGGCCGCCGGACTCACCGTGATCGTCAAGGAAGCCATGGCCAACGGACGCCTCGCCGGTACCCAGGCCCCCGCCGTCGTCCAGGAGATCGCCGCCGAAGCGGGCCTCGGCGGCGACGCGGTGGCCCTGGCCTTCGTGCTGCACCAGCCCTGGGCCGGGGTGGTGCTCTCCGGCGCGGCCACCGTCGAGCAGCTCGCCGGGAACCTGCACGCGCCCCTCGTCGACCTCGGCCCCGAGCGGCGCGCCCGGCTGGACGCGCTGGTGGAGGAGCCCGAGGCGTACTGGCGCCACCGCGCGGGACTCCGCTGGAACTGACCGCGGACCGTCCGCGACCGGGAGCCGGCCGTCGCCTCGACGCTCTTCTGCGACCGGACCGTTTTCGCCTCATTCTGCTGGGCGTGCGAGATCCGACCGACCCGAATGAGACGTCTATGTCTCACTCGGGTTATGGTTGTCTCATGAGTCTCGATCGTGAGCAGGTGCTGCGCAGCGCCGCCGCCCTGCTGACCCGCAAGTCGACCGCCACCATGGACGAGGTCGCCCGCGCCGCCGGCATCGGCCGCGCCACCCTGCACCGGCACTTCGCCGGGCGGGACGCGCTGGTCAGGGCGCTGGAGGAGCTGGGCATCCGGGAGGTCGAAGCGGCCCTGGACACCGCCGCGCTCGACGAGGGCCCGGCACCGGACGCGCTGCGCCGTCTCGTCGAGGCCATCGAGCCCAGCGCAGGGCTCCTCTCCTTCCTGGTCACCGAGAACCAGCTCTTCGAGGGTGACGCGGTGAACGAGGGCTGGAGCCGCCTGGACGCCCGGGTGGCCGCCTTCTTCCGGAGCGGTCAGGAGCGCGGCGAATTCCGGATCGACCTCACCCCCGCCTGGCTGACCGAGGCGTTCTACGGACTCGTCTCGTCCGGTGCCTGGGCCGTTCAGGCGGGCAGCGTCGCGAGCCAGGACTTCCAGTACATGATCACCGAGCTGATGCTCGGTGGAGCACGCCGGAGCGTGGAGAAATGAGCCTGACCGAACAGCGCGCCCAGGAAACGGAGGAGCTGCGCCCCGGACGGTGGATCGCACTTGCCGTGCTCGTCCTGGCCGTGCTGCTCGTGGCGATCGACGCCACCGTCCTCGGACTGGCGACCCCCTTCCTCACCGAGGATCTCGAACCGACCGGCACCCAACTGCTGTGGATCGGCGACATCTACTCCTTCGTCATCGCCGGACTGCTGGTCTCGATGGGCAGCCTCGGTGACCGGATCGGTCGCAAGAAGCTGCTGCTCAGCGGCGCGATCGCGTTCGGCGCGGTCTCCGTGCTCAACGCCTACGCGCACACCCCCGGGACGATGATCCTGGCGCGGGCGCTGCTCGGCGTGGCGGGTGCCACGCTGATGCCGTCCACGCTCGCCCTGATCCGCAACCTCTTCCACGATCCGCGCGAACGCAGCCTGGCCATCGGGATCTGGGGTGCGATGGCCTCGGCGGGCGCGGCCGTCGGACCCGTGGTCGGCGGGCTTCTGCTGGAGCACTTCTGGTGGGGCTCGGTCTTCCTGATCAACCTGCCCGTCATGGCGGTGCTCGTGGTCGTCGGCGCGAAGATGATCCCCGAGTCGAAGAACCCGGTCCCGGGCCCCTGGGACCTGATCAGCGTCGCGCTCTCCGTCATCGGCATGATCGGTGTCGTCTACACCGTCAAGGAGCTGGCGGCGCACGGCCCGGACCCGGTGACGATCCTCGCCGGTGTCGTCGGCGCGGCCGCGCTCTGCTGGTTCGTCCGCAGGCAGCTCACGCTCCCCGCGCCCCTGCTGGACATGCGGCTCTTCCGCCACCGGGGCTTCTCGGGCGCGGTGGTGGCCGATCTGCTGACCATCCTCGGCCTGTCCGGGCTCGTCTTCTTCCTGTCCCAGTTCTTCCAGCTGGTGCAGGGACGCGGTCCGCTGGAGGCCGGGCTCGCCGAGCTGCCCGCGGCCGTCGGGGCGGTCGTCGCCGGTCTGATCGCCGGGCGGGCGGCCCGCCGCTTCTCGGTCCGCTCGGTGGTGAGCGGCGGCCTCGCGGCGATCGGCCTGGCGCTCGCCGCCGTCACCGTGCTCGACCAGCAGACCGCCTATCCGCTGATGGGGACCGTGCTGCTCGTCGTCGGCGCGGGCGCGGGCTTCGCCTTCACCGTCACCTCCGACGTGATCCTCTCCAGCGTCCCGAAGGAGCAGGCGGGCGCCGCGGGAGCCGTCTCGGAGACGGCGTACGAGCTCGGCGCGGCCCTCGGCATCGCCCTGCTCGGCTCCATCGTCACCGGCGTCTACCAGACGTTCGACACCCCGGACGGCGTTCCGGCCGGACCCGCCGCCGCGGCCCACGAATCGCTCGGCGGCGCGGTCGAGGCGTCCCACGGCCTGCCGGCCGGGCAGGCGGCGGAACTGGTCGCCGCGGCACAGGAGTCGTTCCTCTCCGGGCTGCAACTGGCCGCGGGCGTCGGCGCGGCGGTCCTCCTCGCGACGGCGGTGGCCGCCTGGTTCCTGCTGCGCGGTCAGAAGCTGGAGGACGGCGCCGCGCACCACTGACGCGACACGGCGAAGGGCCCGTACCACCGTTCGGGTGGTACGGGCCCTTCGCCAGGTGCGCGCCGCCTCAGGCGGCCTTCGCCTTCGTGGCGTACATGTCGACGTACTCCTGACCGGACAGCCGCATCACCTCGGCCATCACGGAGTCGGTCACCGCCCGCAGCACATAGCGGTCGCGGTCCATCCCCTCGTACCGGGAGAACTCCATCGGCTCACCGAACCGGACCGTCACCTTCCCGGGGCGCGGCAGGCCCGACCCGCCGGGCTGGAGCTTGTCCGTGCCGATCATCGCGAAGGGCACCACGGGCGCCCCCGTCATCAGGGTCAGCCGGGCGATGCCCGTACGGCCCCGGTACAGCCGGCCGTCGGGGGAGCGGGTGCCCTCGGGGTAGATCGCGAACGCCTTGCCCTCCTCCAGCACCCGACGGCCCGTCATCAGCGCCGCGACCCCGCCGCGTCCGCCGTCCCGGTCCACCGGGATCATGCCGCAGCCGGTGAAGAACCAGGCCATCGCCCGGCCCTTGAGCCCCTTGCCGGTCACGTACTCGTCCTTGCCGATGTAGAACACCGGCCGGTCGCAGCAGATCGGCATGATCATCGAGTCGATGAACGTCAGATGGTTGCCCGCCAGGATCACCGGACCGTCCCCGGGGATGTTCTCCACGCCCTCCACCTGCGGGCGGAACATCAGGCGCAAGATCGGTCCGAGCACTGCCTTGATGAGTGCGTGACGGGACAACGGTTCCTCCGGTGTAGCGGCCGGGCCGGCCGGGGCTCGGGATCGTGACGGTCCATGCAGGTGAGGACGATACTCGCGGGAACTCACTCTCCGCACATCGGGTTCACGGAGCGGATACCCGGCGGTGACACGAGTTTGCGCCATGTTCGCCCAGGTGCCGTCCCCGCGACGGAGAGGCTGCCTACGCTCGGGCCCCGCCCGACAGGTGCCACACATCACACGCGAGGAGCATCCATGACTGAGCGCGCACAGACCGGTCCCGGCCGCAGGACCATGCTGGGAGCGGGAGCCGCCGTACTGGGCACGGCCGCCCTCGGGCTGTCCGCCACTCCGGCCGCCGCCGACCCCGCGGCGAAGCCCGCCGGGCGGCCCGGCGGGCACGGCTTCCGCCTCGACCTGCCGGTCCCCACGGTCATCGGACACCGCGGCACCAGCGGCTACCGCCCCGAGCACACCCTGGGCTCCTACCAGCTGGCCCTCGACATGGGCGCGCACATCGTCGAGCAGGACCTGGTGCCGACCAAGGACGGCCACCTTGTCTGCCGCCACGAGAACGACATCACCGCCACCACCGACGTCGCCGACCACCCCGAGTTCGCGAACCGCCGGACCACGAAGAAGGTCGACGGCACCTCCCTCACCGGCTGGTTCACCGAGGACTTCACCCTCGCCGAGCTGAAGACGCTCCGGGCCAAGGAGCGCATCCCGGGCACCCGCCAGAAGAACACGCTCTACGACGGCCGCTGGGACGTCCCCACCTTCGAGGAGGTCCTGCGCTGGGCCGACCGCGAGGGCCGCAGGCGCGGCAGGCCCGTCTGGCTGTACGTCGAGACCAAGCACCCCACCTACTTCCGGAGCCTCGGCCTCGGCCTCGAAGAGCCGCTCGCCAAGCTGCTGCGCCGCTACCACCTGCACCGCAAGCAGTCCCCGGTCATCCTCCAGTCCTTCGAGCCCGGCAGCATCCAGCGGCTCGCCCGGCTCGTCGAGACCCCGCGCGTCGTGCTGCTCTCCGGCGCGGGCGAGCGCCCCTGGGACTTCGTCACCTCCGGCGACCCGCGCACCGTGGCGGACCTGGTGAAGCCCGAGGGGCTGAAGTGGATGGCCTCCTACGCCCAGGGCATCGGCCCCACCCTCGACCTGGTCATCCCCAAGGACTCCACCGGCCGGCTCACCACGCCGACCACCCTGGTCCGGGACGCGCACGCCCAGGGGCTCGTCCTGCACCCCTACACCATGCGCAACGAGAACACCTTCCTGCCCGCCGACTTCCGGCGCGGCACCGACCCCAACGCCTACGGCGACGCGTTCGGCGCGTTCCAGGCGTACTTCGCCACCGGAATCGACGGGATCTTCTCCGACAACCCGGACACGGCCCTGCTCGCCGCGGCGGACTTCACCGCCGAGTGACACCGGCGTCACCGTCCGGCCGGGGCGTACCCCGGTCGGGTGGTGCTCGCCCGGCCCGGCAACCGGGCGCGCGCCCGGGCGCGTTGGCCGGGCATGACCATTACCGATGATGTCCCCACGGGCCCGGTGCCCGCGTCCGTCGTCCGGGCCCTGCGCCCGCTGGTGAGCGCCGAGGCCGTCGCCGAGGCGGCCGCCTCCGCGACGGGTGCGGCGATCGAACCGGCCGACCTCGAACAGGCCGTCTGGCTCCGACTGCTGGAGCGGTTCGCCGGGGAGGGGCCGCCGGTGGACCCGGCCCGCTGGGTGCGGACCGCCGTACGGGGCGAGGCCCGCCGGGCCCGCCGCACCGTACGGCGCGAACGGCCCTTCCGGGACGACACGGCCCCCGACCCCGGCGGCTGCCCCGAACGGCTCGCCCTCGGCGCCGACGAACGCAGGGCGCTGCGTGCGGCGGTGGAACGGCTGCCCGGCCGGTGCGCCCGGCTCTTAGCGGCCCTGCTGGCGCCCGGTGACCCGACCTACCGGGAAATCGCAGGGAAGTTGGGTATGTCACAGGGGAGTTTGGGTCCGATCCGTTCCCGTTGCCTTGGATGTCTGCGCAGAATGCTCGCGGCGGAGGTTGCGGCTCCTGAACTGCGGGGAAAGGAGCGTTAGACAACCGATGGATCAGGTGGGCGGAGGCATGCGCAGATGGGCATGAGCGTGATCATCTCGACGGCGACGGCACAGGACGCCGAAGAGATCCTGAAACTCCAGTACCTCTGTTTCCAGAGCGAGGCGGAGCTGTACGGGAACTACCGGATCGACCCGCTCGTCGAGAGTCTCGACGCGCTGCGCGCCGAGATCGCCACCGGCCTGGTGTGCGTGGCGCGGCTCGGTGACGAGGTCGTCGGAACGGTCCGCGGGGCCGTCGGCGAGGACGGCACGGGTGAGATCGGCCGGCTCTGCGTCCACCCCCGGCTCCAGGGGCACGGCCTCGGTGCCCGGTTGCTGCGCGCGGCGGAGAAGGGTCTCGCCGACGAGCGGGCGACCACCCGCTTCCGGCTGCACACCGGCCACCGCAGCGAGGGCAACCTGCGGCTCTACCGCCGGGCCGGCTACGCCCCGGTGGGCAACGAGACCGGCCGGGACGGCGTCCTGATGATCCTCCTGGAGAAGGACGCCGGCCGACCCGCGTACGTGGCCAGCGCCTGAGCCCGATCCCGTCGGGCGCCCTCCGACCGGGCGGTCACGTCCTGCCGCGCACGCTTCCGGCGTTGCCGGCGGGACCGGGCAGTTCCGCCGCCGCTGGAAGCGCAGGCACCGTGCCGCGCCCGCCGTCCGGGCGGAGGCCGCCCGACAGGCTCCGGGTCGTCACGCCCGACGGGCGCGGCGCAGCCAGATCATCCCGGTGACCGGCAGGATCACCGGGATGAACAGGTAGCCCATGCCGAACTCGGACCAGACGGTGGCGTCCGCGAACGCCGAGGGCTCCACCATCGTCCACACCCCGACGACCAGCACACCGACCAGCTCCGCCGCGCAGCACACCAGCGCGCTCCGGCGGGCCCTCTCGCCCCCGCGCACCAGCGAGTACGTGATGAACCCGTACACGAGCGCGGCGACGGCCGACAGCACGTAGGCCAGCGGCGCCTTCCCGAAGTCCAGGATCATCTGGACGATCGAACGGGAGGCGGCCGCGACGGTGAACACCCCGTAGAACCACACCAGCACCCGGCCGGGGCCGGTGCCGAGGTCGAAGGACTGCTTCCCGGCGGCGTCGGTGGGCGCGGCGGTGCGATCGGTGTCGGTCACGGTCAGTTTCCCCAGATGTCGTAGAGCCGTACTTCGAGGACGGCCAGCACGACCGCGCCCGCCGCCACCGTCACCGAGCCCCAGCGGGTCCGCTCGGTCAGCGACAGGAAACCGGCAGCGGGCACCGCGAGGAAGGACCCGATCAGATACGCGATGAAGATCGTCATGCCCTGCTCCGGCCGCTCGCCCCGGGAGAGCTGCACGATGCCCACCACCAGCTGGGCCAGCGCCAGCAGCGAGACCACGGCCATCCCGATGAAGTGCCAGTCCTTGGTGGGCTGGTCCCGGTAGGCGGCGAATCCGCACCAGGCGGCGAGGGCGAGCGCGGTCACGGCGACCGCGACCGTCAGGGCGACAAGCATGGAGCGAGGGTATTACGGACCAAACGGCCTCCCGCGTGCGCCCCCGCCCGGCGGAGACCGCCCCGGCCCGCGACGGCGGCGCGCGTCGTGGCCTTGACCACAGAACGGACGCCTCCCGAGCCGCCCGAAGCCCCGGCCGTCGCCCCCTCGTGCAGGACATCACCGCAGGTCACAGCCTTGCGGAGGGCGAGTTCCGGCCACGGCGCGACCGGACCGTCCACGCGTCCACGATTGTCCGCTATTCGGACAGCCCGGTTCGACGGAGCGGGGCGTCTGTTTTACTTGGGCCCATGACCACGACGAGCGAACGCATCCTTGCGACCGAGGCGGACACGACGCCCGGTGCTCGTTGTATGTGTCGAATGCGCACCTTCTGAGGGTCCACGCCTGAGCCTCGCGCCCCGAAGCGAGACCGAGCCCCAGCCGTCCGCACCCAGCGGAACGAGCCTGCCCCGGCGCCGCCGCCCGGCCCCGTGCCGAGATCCCGGCCGCGCCGGAGACCGGATCCGGACGACCCGGTCCCACACCCCAGCAGTCTCATCGGACGAATGCCCCGTGCCCGGCGGACACCGCGTCGCGCACTCGACAGTGACGGAAACCCCTGTGATCACCACTTCGGGCCTCACGAAGGTCTACCAGTCGCGCGGCCGCGAGGTCACCGCCCTGGACGGCGTCGACCTGCACGTCCGCGAGGGCGAGGTGTTCGGCGTCATCGGCCAGAGCGGCGCCGGCAAGTCCTCCCTCATCCGCTGCGTCAACCTCCTGGAACGCCCCACCTCCGGCACCGTGACTGTGGACGGCCAGGACCTCACCGCCCTCGCCGGCCGGGGCCGCCGCGCCGGCCGGGAGCTGCGCGAGGCGCGCAGCCGCATCGGCATGGTCTTCCAGCACTTCAACCTGCTGGCCTCCCGCACCGTCCAGGGCAACGTCGAACTCCCGCTGGAGATCCTCGGCGTCCCCGGCCGCGACCGCTCCCGCAAGGCCCTCGAACTCCTCGGCCTGGTCGGCCTCGCCGACAAGGCCAAGTCCTACCCCGGCCAGCTCTCCGGCGGCCAGAAGCAGCGCGTCGGCATCGCCCGCGCCCTGGCCGGCGACCCCAAGGTGCTGCTCTCCGACGAGGCGACCTCGGCCCTCGACCCCGAGACCACCCGCTCCATCCTGCAGCTCCTGCGCGACCTCGGGCAGCAGCTCGGCCTCACCGTCCTGCTCATCACGCACGAGATGGACGTCGTCAAGACCGTCTGCGACTCCGCCGCGCTGATGAGCAAGGGCCGTGTCGTCGAGTCCGGAACCGTCCGCGACCTGCTCGCCACCCCCGGCTCCGCACTGGCCCAGGAACTGTTCCCGGTCGGCGGCGCGGGCTCCGGCCCCGACCACACCGTCGTCGACGTCACCTTCCACGGCGACGCCGCCGGACGGCCGGTGATCTCCCAGCTCTCCCGCACGTACAACATCGACATCTCGATCCTCGGCGCCGCGATGGACACCGTCGGCGGCCGTCAGATCGGCCGGATGCGCATCGAGCTGCCCGGCCGCTTCGAGGAGAACGTCGTACCGATCGGCTTCCTGCGCGAGCAGGGCCTCCAGGCGGACGTCGTCGAGAACCCCGCCGAATCCGTCCCCGCGCAGAACGCCGTACCGCTCACCAAGGAGGTGGCGAAGTGACCTGGTCCGAGATGCAGCCGCTGCTCGTCCAGGGGACCGTCGACACCCTCTACATGGTGCTCTGGGCCACCGTCGTCACGGTGGCCGTCGGACTGCCGCTCGGTGTCCTGCTGGTCCTCACCGACAAGGGCGGCCTCCTCCGGAACGCCCCGGTGAACAAGATCGTCGGCGCCGTCGTGAACATCGGCCGTTCGCTGCCGTTCCTCATCCTGCTGATCGCGCTGATCCCCTTCACCACCTGGGTCGTCGGCACCTTCATCGGCCCCACCGCGATGATCGTCCCGCTCTCCGTCGGCGCCATCCCGTTCTTCGCCCGGCTCGTCGAGACCGCCGTCCGCGAGGTCGACCACGGGCTCGTCGAAGCCGTCCAGTCGATGGGCGGCTCCATCCCGACGATCGTCCGCAAGGTGCTGCTGCCGCAGGCGCTGCCCTCGCTGGTCTCCGCCGTCACCACCACCGTCATCGTGCTCATCGGCTACTCCGCGATGGCCGGAGCGGTCGGCGGCGAGGGGCTCGGCTCCAAGGCCGTCACCTACGGATACCAGCGCTTCGAGAACAGCTTCATGCTCGTCACCGTCGCCCTGCTCATCGTCATCGTGACCGCGATCCAGCTGATCGGCGACACCGCCGTGCGCCTGCTGGCCCGCCGGGGCCGCAGCACCACCTGAGACTTCCCTCCACAAGCCCGCACTCCTTGTCCGGGCGCACCACCACCACTGGAAAGAGGCACTTTTCGTGCGTAAGAACATCAAGATCACCGTGACCGCCGCCGCCCTCGGCGCCCTCGCCCTCGGCCTCACCGCCTGCGGCACCTCCTCCGACCCGGGCGCCAAGAGCGACGACGCCAAGGCCGACACCTCCAAGCCGCTCGTCGTCGCCGCGTCCCCGACGCCGCACGCCGACATCCTGGGCTTCGTCCAGAAGAACCTGGCGAAGAAGGCCGGCCTCGAGCTGGAGGTCAAGGAGTTCACGGACTACGTCCTGCCGAACACCGCCACCGAGACCGGCCAGGTCGACGCCAACTTCTTCCAGCACCAGCCGTACCTCGACGACTTCAACGCGAAGAAGAACACCCACCTCGTCTCCGTCGGCACCGTCCACCTGGAGCCCCTCGGCCTGTACTCCAAGAAGGTCAAGGACCTCAAGGACATCAAGGCCGGACAGACCGTCGCCGTCCCCAACGACACCACCAACGAGGGCCGCGCCCTCCAGCTCCTCGCCGAGAACGGCCTCATCACCCTCAAGGACGGTGTCGGCTCCAGCGCCAAGCTGAGCGACATCACCGACAAGAAGGGGCTGGAGTTCAAGGAGCTGGAGGCCGCCACCGTGCCCCGCGCGCTGAACGACGTGGACGCCGCCGTCATCAACGGCAACTACGCCATCGAGGCCGACCTCAAGCCCGCCAAGGACGCCCTGGTGCTGGAGAAGGCCGACGGCAACCCGTACGCGAACATCATCGCCGTGAAGAAGGGCAACGAGAAGGACGCCCGTGTCCAGAAGCTCCTGGAGCTCCTGCACTCCGACGAGGTCAAGAAGTTCATCGAGGACACCTACCAGGGCTCGGTCGTCCCGGCCTTCGGGACCGCCGCCAAGTCCTGACCACCGCACCGCACTTGCCCGACGAGCCCCGCGCACCCCACCAGGGAGGCGCGGGGCTCCGGCGTTCCGACCCGACCATGCGCGACACCGGGCCGATGCTGCATGCTGTGCCTTTAACGGTCTTCGGCATGGAGCTGCGCATGACTTCCACCTTTCCGGACATCTCCATCAGCACGGACCGGTTGGTGCTGCGCCCCTTCGACATGGTGGACCTCCCCGCGTACATCGAGATGATGAACGACGAGATGGTCACCGCCTGGACCGACGCCCCCCACCCCTACACCCGGATCGACGCCGAACGGTGGGTCCGCAGGATCGCCCCCGCCCGGCGCACCGCGGGCGACGGCATCGTGCTCGCCGTCACCGAGTTCCTCACCCAGCGGCTCGTCGGCTCGGTCCGGCTCCACCGCACCGACTGGCGCACCCTCGCCACCGAGGGCTCCTACATCACCGCCCCCTGGGCCCGGGGCGAGGGATACGCCACCGAGGCCATGCTGGCGGTGGCCCAGTGGCTCTTCCGCGACCAGGGCTTCGAACGCCTCGAACTGCGCACCGCGGCCGACAACACCGCCGCCCAGCAGGTCGCCCAGAAGCTCGGCTGCATCAGCGAGGGCGTCCTGCGCAACGCACGCATAGCGCGGAGCCGGACCGACAACGGCACCGACGGCGGCTGGACCGACATCAGGACCGACCTCATCGTCTGGGGACTGCTTCCCGAGGACCTCGAAGGCGTGGCCGAGCAGCTCGCCGACGCAAGCGGCTACGGCAGCTACAACGACTGGAACTGACCCTCCGAAGGGCCCGGGGCGCCAAGCCGGTACGGACCGGGTAATGTCACCCTGCCCACCCCTCACCACCACCCCGCCTGCGACGACTCCAGGAGACTGACGACACATGGCCGATCGGGTCACCGTGATCGGCTGGGACGGCTCGCCCCTGACGGAAGCGGCCGCGGCAGCCCTCTCGGCCGCCACGCTCGTCGCCGGAGCCGCCCACCACCTCGAACTCCCCGAGGTCCCGGCGAACGCCGAACGCATCCGCCTGGGCTCCATCGACCTCGCCGCCCGCCGGATCGCCGGCCACCGGGGCAGCGCCGTGGTGCTCGCCGACGGCGACCCCGGCTACTTCGGCGTCGTCCGCACCCTCCGCGCCCCCGAGCACGGGCTGGAGGTCGAGGTCGTCCCGGCCGTGTCCTCCGTCGCCGCCGCGTTCGCCCGCGCCGGCATGCCGTGGGAGGACGCCCGCACGGTCGTCGCCCACCCCCGCACCCTGCGCCGCGCCGTCAACGTCTGCCGCGCCCACCACAAGGTCGCCGTCCTCACCTCGCCCGGCGCCGGCCCCGCCGAACTGGCCCTGCTCCTCGAAGGCGTCCACCGCACCTTCGTCATCTGCGAGGAACTCGGCACCGCCCGCGAGCAGGTCACCGTCGTCGCCTCCGACAAGGCCGCCGACCACGTCTGGCGCGACCCCAACGTCGTGATCGTCCTCGGCGGCGGCTCCGAACCCCCGGCCACCGGTGCCTGGATCTCCGGCCGCCACCCCGGCCACCCGCACGGTGTACGCGGCTGGGCGCTGCCCGCCGAGGCGTACCCGGACGGCGCGGGGGACGGCGAGGGCGGGGCCCCCGGGCTGCGCGCCGCCCAGTTGGCCCGCCTCGGCCCCCGCACCGGCGACCTCCTCTGGGACATCGGCTCCGGCGGCGGCGCCCTGGCCGTGGAGGCGGCGCGCTTCGGCGCGGCGGTCCTGGCGGTCGACAGCGACCCCGCGGCCTGCGCCCGCACCGCGGCCGCCGCCCGGGCCCACGGCGTACAGCTCCAGGTCGTCGAGGGCCGGGCACCCCATGTGCTGGAGCGGCTGCCGGAACCGGACATCGTACGGATCGGGGGCGGCGGGGTGCCCGTCGTCACCGCCGTCACCGACCGGCGCCCGGAACGCGTCGTGACCCACGCCTCGACGCGGGACGAGGCCGAGGCGCTCGGCGCCGCCCTCGCCGCGAACGGCTACACCGTCCGCTGCTCACTGCTCCAGTCCGTCGAACTCGACACGACCGCCTGGTCGGAACGGGAACGCGCGGTCGTGTTCCTCCTCTCGGGCCTGCGCTCGGACCTGCGCCCGGACCTCTGAGCCGGGCGGTGCGCGGCGCGAGGTAGGCTGGCGGATTGTTGTACCGCGCCCGGACGTTCGTCGCTTCGTTCGTCAATGTCCGGAAAAGGGGACTGTTTTGGTTCCGGCTGTGGTACGGCGGAACCGGGGGACGCGCGACGTGGCGCAGTCCACAGCGGGCCGTGGCGAAATGGGCTGCCGCGGCGGCGAATGGCCGCGAGAATGCAGTATGTCCGCGACCGTTTCGTGCCGCGCGGCGAGCCCGCTCGTTCTTGTTGACGAGCACCGGCCCGCCGTGTTCGGGCGTCCCGGGCGAAGGGCCGAAGAAGACTGACGAATGGGCGAGGGGTACGCATGAGTGACACCGGCCAGATCCCGGGTGAGGGACTGCCGGAGAACGCAGGCACGGTGGAGCAGCCGGGCGTCGCCGCCCCGGAGGCGTACGCCTACCTCGCTCCCTCCGAGCATGTCGTCGAGGACGACGACGTTCTCCTGATGCCGAGCCCCCAGGGCGGATGGAGCGACCCGCAGCCCGTCCCGGCCCCGGTGTACCCCGAGGGCGTCGCCGCCCAGGCCCCGCCCGTGGCACAGCCCTACGCGCAGCCGGCCGGCGAGCCCCTCGCCCAGGAGCCCGTTCCCGCGCCGGAGCAGGCCGCGGCGCAGGCCGCGGAAGCGCAGCCGGTCGCGGAGCCGCTGCCGGTGCCGGGCCAGGGCACCCACGAGTCCGGCGGCCGTGACTCCGGCTCGGTCGACCTGAGCGGCGTACGCATGCCGGAGCCCGCCCCCGCCCCGGCCCCCGCTCCGGCGGCCCAGGTCCCGCCGCAGGCACCGGCGCGCCGGCCGCTGCACCGCGGCCCGGTCGCGGCGGACGGATCGCCGACGTACGGCGGTACGCCGACCGGTGGTGTGGTGCGCTCGCTCGCCGACCGGGGGCCCGCGGGCGCCCCGAGGGCGCGTACCCGTGTCCGTGCCCAGGCCCCGGTCGCCCAGGCCCCGGCCGCCCCGGCGCCGGTCGCCCCGGGCCCGGAGTACTTCGAGGCACCGGTCGAGGATGCCTCGCAGCTGCCGCAGCCGGGGGAGTTCGTGCCGCAGGGCGGCACCCCGTGGGCGGCCCAGGCGCCTGCCGTGGCCGAGACCCCGGCACCGCAGCCGGAGGCCGTACCGACCGTGGCGGAGCCGGTCGCCCCGGAGCCGGCCGCCGAGACGGTGGAGGCCGTGGCACAGCCCGTGGCCGAACCGGTCGTGGAGGCGGTGGCCGAAGCGGTGGCCGAACCGGCCCCGGCGGAGGTCGAGCCCGCTCCGGTGGCGGAGCCGCAGGCCGAGGCCCCGGTCGTCGAGCCCGTGGTGACCGAGCCGATGGCCGCCGAGGCCGTACCGGTTGCTCCCGTCGCTCCGGTCGCTCAGGCGGTGGAGCCGGAGCCGGTGGTGGACGAGGCGGTCGCCGAGGCGCCTGCCGAGGCCGTGGTGGCCCAGGACATCGCCGAGCCCGTTCCCGCGGAGCAGGCCGTGCCCGTGGACGGTCCGGTGGCCATGGATCCGCACCCCGCCCCCGAGGCCGTGGAGGAGCTCGTCGAGGAACCGGCCGTCGAGGTGGAGGCCGAGGCCGTGCCCGCTCCCGTGGCTCCGGAGACCCCCTCGGTTCCCGAGACCCCCGAGGCTTCCGAGACCCCCGAGGTTTCCGTGGCTTCGGAGACCGCTGAGCCCGAGCCCGAGCCCGAGCGTGTTCCGTTCGTCATGGAGCCCGTGCGGCCCGCCCAGCCGGAGGCCGTCGAGCCCGTCACGGTCGCCGAGCCCGTCGAGCCCGTTGCGGAGGCCGCCCCCGCCGGAGCCCCGGAACCGGCCCCCGTACCCGCTCCCGCGCCCGAGGCACCGGTCGCGGCCGGGCCGGAACCGGTGGCCGTCGAGATCCCGGACGCCCCGGAAGCCGCCGCCGCGCCCGGCACGGGCGACGCGGAAGCGGCCGGTCCCGCCGAGGAGCCGGAACCGGCCCCCGCCGAGCAGCCCGAGCCCGAGGCCGCGCCCGCCGCGCCCGCCGCCTCCGTACAGCCGGAAGCCCGGCCCGAGGAGCCCGCGGTCGCGGAGCCCGAGGAGTCCGCGGAGCCCGAGGCCCCCGCCGGTCCGCCCGCCCCCGGCTACGACGACGCCGAGCGCGAGGCGGTGCTCCGGGTCATGCGCGAGCGCCGTGACATCCGTAACGGCTTCCGCAGCGACCCCATCCCGCACGAGGTCCTGCTCCGCGTCCTCGAAGCCGCGCACACCGCGCCCAGCGTCGGCCACTCCCAGCCCTGGGACTTCGTCGTCATCCGTTCCGCGGAGACCCGCCGCTCCATGCACGAACTGGCCCAGCGCCAGCGCGACGCCTACGCCAAGTCGCTGCCCAAGGGCCGGGCCAAGCAGTTCAAGGAACTGAAGATCGAGGCCATCCTCGACACCCCGGTGAACATCGTCGTCACCGCCGACCCCACCCGGGGCGGCCGCCACACCCTCGGCCGGCACACCCAGCCGCAGATGGCCCCGTACTCCTCCGCGCTCGCCGTCGAGAACCTCTGGCTCGCCGCCCGCGCCGAGGGGCTCGGCGTCGGCTGGGTCAGCTTCTTCGACGAGCGGGAGATGGTCCGCGCCCTGGGCCTGCCCGAACACCTCGAGGTCGTCGCGTATCTCTGCGTCGGTTACGTCGACGAGTTCCCCGAGGAGCCCGAGCTGATGCAGGCGGGCTGGTCCAAGCGGCGCCCGCTGTCCTGGGTCGTCCACGAGGAGACGTACGGCCGCCGCGCCCTGCCCGGCGAGGAGCCGCACGACCTGCTCCAGGAGACCATCGCCAACATCCGCCCGCTGGACGCCAAGGCGCTCGGCGAGGCGTGGGAGCGCCAGAAGCGGATGACCAAGCCGGCCGGGGCGCTCGGCATGCTGGAGATCATCTCCGCGCAGCTTTCCGGGCTCTCCCGCGTCTGCCCGCCGCCGATCCCCGAGCCCGCGGCCGTCGCGATCTTCGCGGGCGACCACGGGGTGCACGCCCAGGGCGTCACGGCCTGGCCGCAGGAGGTCACCGGCCAGATGGTCGCCAACTTCCTGGGCGGCGGCGCGGTCTGCAACGCCTTCGCCTCCCAGGTCGGCGCCGAGGTCTGCGTGGTCGACGTCGGCGTGGCGATGGAGTTGCCCGCGACGCCCGGCCTGCTGCCTCGCAAGGTCCGTGCCGGAACGGCCGACTTCACGACCGGCCCCGCGCTCACCCGCGAAGAGGTCCTCGCCGCGATCGAGGTCGGTATCGAGACCGCGCGCGACCTGGTCGCGGCCGGCAACAAGGGCCTGCTCACCGGTGAGATGGGCATCGCCAACACCACCGCGTCGGCCGCGCTGATCAGCGTCTACACCGGCATGGACCCGGCCGAGGTGACCGGGCGAGGCACCGGCATCAACGACGAGATGCACGCCCGCAAGGTCGACGTGGTCCGCCGCGCCCTCGACCTCCACCAGCCCGACCCGGCCGACCCGATCGGGGTGCTGGCCGCGGTCGGCGGCCTGGAGCACGCCGCGATGGCCGGGTTCCTGCTCGGTGGCGCGTCGCTCCGTACGCCGGTGATCCTCGACGGCGTCAGCGCGGGCGCGGCGGCCCTGGTCGCGCGGGCGATCGCCCCCGAGGCCCTGTCCGCCTGCATCGCGGGCCACCGCAGCGCCGAGCCCGGCCATGTCGCCGCGCTCAACAAGCTGGGCCTGCGTCCGCTGGTCGACCTCGACCTCCGCCTCGGCGAGGGCACCGGCGCGCTGCTGGCCCTGCCGATCGTGCAGAGCGCCGCACGGGCGATGCACGAGGTGGCGACCTTCGATTCGGCCGGCGTCACCGAGAAGTAACGAACCGCCAACCGGAAGTAACGAACCGCCAACCGGAAGCGACGCACCGCGACCGGGACCGCCGCACCCGGCCCGGACCGTACGCCCCACGGCGTCCGGTCCGGGCCGGACGGCCGTCGGGGGCCGCCCGGCCCTCCCGTCCCGTGGACCGGCGCACCCCGTATCGTGGCCTCACGCTCCACAAAACCGCACGTCACCGCCGCTCCACCGTCGCAGCGGCCCGCATCCCGCATCGCACGAGGAGTCCGCACCGTCATGGCCGAGCACGCCGATCACCCCGCGTACCCCGTCGGTCTCCGCCTGAGCGGGCGCCGCGTCGTCGTCATCGGCGGCGGCCAGGTCGCGCAGCGCCGCCTCCCGGCACTCATCGCGGCGGGCGCCGACATCACCCTCGTATCGCCGTCCGCGACCCCGTCCGTCGAGGCGATGGCCGACGCCGGGGAGATCCGCTGGGAGCGCCGCCGCTACCGGGACGGCGACCTCGCCGACACCTGGTACGCGCTCGTCGCCTCCGACGACGACACGGCCAACGAGGCCGCCTCCGTCGAGGCCGAGCGCACCCGCACCTGGTGCGTACGGAGCGACGACGCCGACGTCGCCACCGCCTGGACGCCGGCCACCGGCCGCAGCGAGGGCGTCACCGTCGCCGTCCTCTCCACCGACGCCCGGGGCCGCGACCCGCGCCACTCCGCCGCCGTCCGCGACGCCATCGTCGAGGGGCTCCGCGACGGCAGGATCGCCGCCCCCCACCACCGCGCCCGGTCCGTCCCCGGCGTCTCCCTGGTCGGCGGCGGCCCCGGCGACCCCGACCTGATCACCGTGCGCGGCCGCCGGCTGCTCGCCGAGGCCGACGTCGTCATCGCCGACCGGCTCGGCCCGCGCGACCTCCTCGACGAACTGCCGCCGCACGTCGAGGTGATCGACGCGGCGAAGATCCCGTACGGCCGCTTCATGGCCCAGGAGGCGATCAACCAGGCGCTCATCGAGCACGCCAGGGCCGGCAAGGCCGTCGTACGGCTCAAGGGCGGCGACCCGTTCGTCTTCGGCCGGGGCATGGAGGAGGCGCAGGCGCTCGCCGCCGAGGGCATCGCCTGCACCGTCGTCCCCGGCATCTCCAGCTCGATCTCCGTGCCCGGCGCCGCCGGAATCCCCGTCACCCACCGCGGCGTCGCCCACGAGTTCACCGTCGTCAGCGGCCATGTCGCCCCCGACGACCCGCGCTCACTGGTCGACTGGGCGGCGCTCGCCCGGCTCCGCGGCACCCTGGTCCTGCTGATGGCCGTCGACAAGATCGGCCCCATCGCGAAGGCCCTGATAGAGCACGGAAAGTCCCCGCGGACACCGGTCGCCCTCGTCCAGGAAGGCACCACGGCCGCCCAGCGCCGCGTCGACGCCACCCTCGCGACCGCGGCCGAACGGGCCGCCGCCGAGGACGTACGCCCCCCGGCCGTCATCGTCATCGGCGACGTCGTCGCGGTCGGCGCCGACACCGCCCCGCTCCCTGCCGAGTGACCACCCGCGCCCCTCAGAGTAACCAGCGGTAACAGAACTTCTCCCGAGCCGTTGGCACCGCACACCGGACAAGGCAGTATCGAACCCGTGGCTGATCTCATCACCGTCGACGACCCCGACGACCCCCGCCTGAGCGACTACACCGGACTCACCGACGTCGAACTCCGCCGCAGGCGGGAACCCGCGGAGGGCCTCTTCATCGCCGAGGGCGAGAAGGTGATCAGACGGGCCAGGCACGCCGGGTACGAGATGCGCTCGATGCTGCTCTCGGCGAAGTGGGTCGACCTGATGCGGGACGTCATCGACGAGGTCCCGGCCCCGGTCTACGCGGTCAGCCCCGAGCTCGCCGAGCGCGTCACCGGCTACCACGTCCACCGCGGCGCCCTCGCCTCGATGCAGCGCAAGCCCCTGCCGACCGTCGACGCGCTGCTGACCGGGACGGACGGCGACGACCGCACGGTCCGGCGCGTCGCCGTCTTCGAGGACATCGTCGACCACGCCAACCTGGGCGCCGCCTTCCGCAACGCGGCGGCCCTCGGCATCGACGCGGTGCTCCTCACCCCGCGCTGCGCCGACCCCCTCTACCGGCGATCCGTGAAGGTCTCGATGGGCGGTGTCTTCCAGGTGCCGTGGACCCGCCTGGACTCCTGGCCCAGGGACGTCGAGGTGCTGCGCGCCGCGGACTTCACGCTCGCCGCCCTCTGCCTGAGCGAACGGGCGATCACCCTCGACGAGCTCGCCGCCCGCGACCACGAGCGGCTCGCGCTGGTCTTCGGCACGGAAGGCGCGGGCCTCGCCCCCGGAACCCTCGCCGCGGTCGACGAGCACGTCCGCATCCCGATGGACGCGGGCGTCGACTCCCTCAACGTGGCCGCCGCCTCCGCCGTCGCCTTCTACGCCACCCGGCCGTCCGCCGCCTGACCCCGGAACGCACCTTTCCCGCCCCGGGGTCAACCGATCGGCCGACCCCGGGGTCGGCCGGTCCGCCCGCCACGAGGAGCCGGTACGTCGACGGGGCGGGGGACCCCCCGGCCGCACTCTTGATCAGAACGGGACGGCAGGAGCCGGCGGGTTCGGACGCCGGATCGCCGGGCGGACGGAGCCGCACCCCGCACCCAGAAGCAGGAGTGAGGCCAGTGACCGCAGTGAAGCACGCCAGGAAGACCTCGACGCGGATGCGCGTCGTCATCGGCGGCACGGTGGCCGGCGCCGTCGCCCTCGGCACATTCGCCGTGGTCAACGCCAACGCCGGGTCCGCCGAGACCGCCGCCGTCGTCGCCGACGCGGTGGACGGCAACCTCCAGCAGAGCACGCATCTGACGCTGGAGGCGGCGTCGAGGGCCGCGCAGGCGACGCTGGACGCGGCGAAGAAGGAGAACCAGCGGGTCTCGGTCGCCGTCGTGGACCGGAACGGGAACACGATCCTGACCCTGCGCGGCGACGGTGCGGGCCCGCAGGCGTACGAGTCGGCGGTGAAGAAGGCGTACACCGCCGTCTCCTGGAACGCCCCGACCTCCGAGCTGGCCAAGCGCCTGGCCAACGCCCCCACCCTGAAGGACATCCCGGGCACCCTCTTCCTCGCCGGTGGTGCCCCGGTCACCACCGAGGGCGCCCCGATCGCCGCCATCGGCGTCGCCGGAGCCCCGTCCGGCGACCTCGACGAGAAGTTCGCCCAGGCCGGCGTCGCCGCGCTGGGCGAGTAGTGGGCGGAGGAAGCGACCCCGGGGCCGCGGGGCCTCTACTGACGCAGGCTGTGCGTCGTCCCGTTGCCGGACGGGGCGACGCCCATGCCCCGGGCCGGTCCCTGGCAGCCCTGGGCCACCGCGATACCGAGCGCCACCAGCAGCGTCACCACGACGAAGACGAAGAGCCGCTGGCGCAGCAGCCGCGGATTGGCCGGGCGCAGCCCCGACGACGTGGGACGGTTCCCGGTCCGCGGCCCCGGGCGGCCGTTCGCCCCGGCCGTGCCCTGCGGACGCCGCCCCGACCGGGTGGTGTCGCGCGGGCGGGGCGGGCGCGAACCGCCGGTCCGGGGAGCACCGGCCCGCGACGACGGGCCGGGCCGGCCCCCCTGCGACAGCGGCTGCTTCTGCTTCTGCGGGCGGGAGGCGGGCGGCGCCGACCGGCGCGTCTGCTGTTCGGTGTACGGGCCGTCCATCCGGCCGGTCGGCCGGTCCAGCTCCCGCGCCGAACGCTGCGCCGGGGGCCGGCTCTCGTGCAGCCCCTGGGCCTCGCGCGCCGCGATCTCCTTGAGCCGCATGGAGAGTTGCAGCGTGCTCGGCCGCTCCTCGGGGTCCTTCGCCAGACAGGCCCGCACCAGCGGCGCGAGCGCGTCGTGCACCTCGTGCAGATGGGGCTCCTCGTGCACGACGCGGTACAGCATCACCTCGGAACTGCCGTGCCCGAACGGCGAGTCCGCCGTGGCCGCGTACGCCAGCGTGGCCCCCAGCGCGAACA
Organism: Streptomyces sp. NPDC015144; assembly: GCF_043079735.1. Lineage (NCBI taxonomy): Bacteria > Bacillati > Actinomycetota > Actinomycetes > Kitasatosporales > Streptomycetaceae > Streptomyces > Streptomyces sp. NPDC015144. The sequence goes on from NZ_JBIBUU010000006.1 coordinate 269,625, forward strand.
CGTCGGTCGCCGGGGTCACGGCAGCGCCCCGCACCTGCTCGGGCGCGAGGAACCCCGGCGAACCCACCGCCGTACCGACATGGGTCAGGGTGGAGGCCCCGGTGGCCCAGGCGATCCCGAAGTCGATGATCCGCGGGCCCTTGGGGGAGAGGAGGATGTTCGACGGCTTCAGGTCGCGGTGGACCACCCCCGCCTCGTGCACCGCCACCAGGCCCTCCGAGAGAGCGGCCCCGATCGCGGCCACCTCGGCCGCCGACAGCGGACCCTCCTCGGCCACCTTGTCGTGCAACGAGGGCCCCGGAACGTACTGCGTGGCGAACCACGGCCGGTCCGCCTCCAGGTCCGCCGCCACCAGCCGCGCCGTGCAGCCGCCCCGGATCCGCCGGGCGGCGGACACCTCGCGCGCGAAGCGGGAGCGGAACTCCTGGTCCTCCGCCAGGTCCGGGCGGATCACCTTCAGCGCCACCCGCTGGCCCCGCCGGTCCGAACCCAGGTAGACGACACCCATGCCGCCCGCCCCGAGCCGCCGGTGCAGCCTGAACGAACCGACGACACGCGGGTCCTCGCGCCGGAGCCGCATCATCGCCATGTCTGCCCATCCCCGCTGCCTGGTCCGCCTGACGAGGCACAGCTTACGTACCCGGCGCCCGGGGCGCTCAGAGGCCGCGCCCTCGCCCGCCGATCGATTGTCGGTACCCGGCCCGGCCGCTGACAGGGCGTACGACGGCCACCGCGCCGGGGCCCCGGCACGGTGCGGGCCCAAGGAGGCGGCGGCACACGGTGGTTGGCGCCCCGACACCCCACCCCGCACGCGCCGCCGGAATCCCCGCCCCACCGTCCGGCGCCTCCGCGTGCACCGCACCGGGGCGGGCCGGCGCCGTACGGGCGGCGGAAGGGTGAGTGACATCACGGCCACCGCACCCGTCCCACCGGCCAACGGTTCGGGCACCCCGCCGAGTTCGCCGTACCCCTCCGGGATCTCCCCCGGCCCGGCCGTACCGGTCTCCACCCAGGGGAGTACGCCGACGGGCCGGGGCTCATCCTCTCGTAGGCCCGGCAATCGGTACGCGGGCATGACGCCCCCGCCGCCGCGCTTCCCTAGTGTGGGACGCGAGCGGTGGGTACAGAAACTCGTTCCCCGAGGTCACACGCCCGCCGCTCCCCAACGAGTCAGGAGAGGAACCATGGCGGACACGGCGGCACGGACCACCATCCGCGCGGCACGCGGGGCGCGCGCCCCGCTCGCCGTCCGGCCCGCGGCCGGCACGCGTCACCCGCTGGTGGCGACGGCGATGGTTCTTCCCCTGGCGGCCCTGCTCGTGGTCGTCTTCGGCGGCTGGGACGCAGTGGTCACACAGGCGTCGTCCGTGGGCGTGATGCTGGGGCGCTGAGCGGCGCCCCGGGTCCGGAAGAGCGGTCCGGACCGGGACATCCGGCCAACAGCCCCGTGGGGACGGGGGTGCGTCGGGCGGCAGCGTTTGTCCGGTCAGCTGGGGAGCTGACCGGACATCGCGCTGTCCGGGCCCGTCCGCGCCCCGCACGCGAGCGACGGCGGGTCCACCGGGAACGCCCTGCCGCTCCACGCCCCGCGTACGCTCGTCGGCGGACCCGGCACGGACCGGGCCGCACCGTCCGCCATCGGGGGAGACCGTGACCACCGCAGTCGTACGCGCGCTCGGCGCCGTCGCCCACCGGGCCGCGCACGCGCACCCCGAGGAGCCCTGCGCCTGCCCGCCCCCGCTGGTGCTCGCCGACCGCGCGGACGGCACGGTGGTCCGCAGCGGCCCCGTCGTCGCCAAGGCCCACGCCCCCGGCACGGACGGCCCCGGGCTGACCGGCCGGATGGCCCTCGCCTCCGACCCCCGTCTGTCCGGGGTCCTCCTCGCCCCTCTGGAACCCCGGCCCGCGGCCCTGCCCGCCCCGCTTCACGACCGCCCCGTCACCCTGTGGCCGCACGGCGACCCGGTCGACCCGGACGATCCCGACGCCGCCCCCTGGGCGGAGGCCGCCGCGCTGCTGGCTGTCCTGCACCGGACCCCCGCCCCGCCCGGCCTCGCCCTTCCTCCGATGCGCGGCCCCGCCAAGGTGGCGCGGGCGGTGGCCCGGATGCGCGCCGCCCGCCCGGCCGATCCGGCGGCCGCCCCGGTCCTCGCCGCCTGGCACCGGCTGCCGCCCTGGGCCCGGGGCGAAGCCGCCTCGCCCGCGCACCGCGGCCGCTTCCTGTGCCACGGCGACCTCCACCTCGGCCAGCTCGTCCGCCACCCGGCCCCGCACGGCCCCTGGCGGCTCATCGACATCGACGACGCCGGTCTCGGTGACCCCGCCTGGGACCTCGCCCGGCCCGCCGCCTGGTACGCGGCCGGAATCCTGCCGCCCGACGTCTGGCACCGCTTCCTCGACGGCTACCGGGCGGCGGGCGGCCCCGCGGTGCGCCCCGGGGGAGACCCGTGGCCGGAGCTGGACGTACCGGCCCGGGCACTGAGCGTGCAGACCGCCGCACTGGCCCTGGCCAAGTCCGCCGCGGAGGGCCGGACTCCGGACGAGGTCGAACAGGCGATGGTCGACGCCTGCGCCCGAATCGCTTCCCTCCCGCCCGAGTTGGGCACCGACCACCCGTCGTAGGCTGGTCCGACCGCCGACGGGCACGCTGCCCGCCGGTGGAGACCCGACGCGAGGAGTGAACCCGGTCATGCAGTGTCCCAAGTGCCACGCGCAGATGCACACGTACAACCGCAACGGCATACAGATCGAGCAGTGCAGCGGCTGCCGGGGGATCTTCCTCGACTACGGCGAGCTGGAGACCCTCACCCGGATCGAGGCGCAGTGGACGCAGCAGGCCCCGCCCGCACCGCCCGCCCCGCAGGCCTACCCGGCGCCCCAGCAGCCCGCCTGGGGCGCCCCTCCGCAGTACCACGGCGGCCACCACGGTGGTCACTACCGCCACAAGAGCTTCGGTCGCATGCTCTTCTCGTCCTGACCGGACCGGTCCGCGGTGGCCGACTCACCGCGGACCGGCAGAAGGCGTGTCCCGAACACGAAAGAGCCCCGGTCGTCGGAACGACCGGGGCTCTCACTGGTGCGCGATACTGGGATTGAACCAGTGACCTCTTCCGTGTCAGGGAAGCGCTCTCCCGCTGAGCTAATCGCGCGGGGATCCTTGCGGACCAGTGGACGATACTGGGATTGAACCAGTGACCTCTTCCGTGTCAGGGAAGCGCTCTCCCGCTGAGCTAATCGTCCTTGGAGGTGGAGACGGGATTTGAACCCGTGTAGACGGCTTTGCAGGCCGTTGCCTCGCCTCTCGGCCACTCCACCAGGAGCGGGGGTTCGGGAAGATCCCCCACCTTATGCGAGCGGACGACCAGGTTCGAACTGGCGACCTCAACCTTGGCAAGGTTGCGCTCTACCAACTGAGCTACGTCCGCTTGTCTTTCCCGGTCCGCTTGCGCGTCCCGGCGACGTGTTGAACTCTAGCGGATTCCTGGGCCAGTACAAAAACGCGTTTGCGCAGCGTGCTGAGGTGCGTCCACGCCGGGGCGGGTCGTCGGGGGCCGTCCTAGACTCGACGACGTGCACGACCTTGCTCCGATGGCCCGCTTCGACGGCCTCCACGCCTCCGATCTGCGGGACGTGACCAGTGACCCCGCAGCCCTCGACTCGACCGGCTTCTGGGCCGTGTCCGCCGACTTCGAGGGCCGTCTCGTCTGCGCCCGCTTCGGCTCCGTGCGCCGGGCGGAGGTGCCCGCCCCGGTGCCCGGCGCCTGGCGGGGCCCGGCCGCCGGTGACTGGAGCTCGTCCCTGGACCGCGCCGGGTACGTCGAGGGCGTACGGCGGATCCGCGCGTACATCGCGACGGGCGAGGTCTACCAGGCCAACCTCTGCCGGGTGCTGAGCGCGCCGCTGCCCGACCCGGCCGCCGCCGACGTGGACGCGCTGACCGCGCTGCTCGCCCGCGGCAACCCCGCCCCCTATGCGGGAACGATTCGGCTCCCCGGGCACGGCGTGGAGATCGCCACCGCCTCGCCCGAGCTCTTCCTGCGCCGCGACGGCCGGACCGTCGAGTCGGGGCCGATCAAGGGGACCGGCCGTACCGAGGCCGATCTGCTGGAGAAGGACCACGCGGAGAACGTGATGATCGTCGACCTGGTCCGCAACGACCTGGGCCGGGTCTGCGCCACCGGGTCGGTCACCGTCCCCGACCTCTGCGTGGTCGAGAAGCACCCCGGACTGGTCCACCTCGTCTCCACCGTGCGCGGTGAGCTGGCCGCCGGTACGGGCTGGCCCGAGCTGCTCGCCGCCGCGTTCCCGCCCGGATCGGTCACCGGGGCGCCCAAGTCCAGTGCCCTGCGGATCATCGAGGAGCTGGAGACCGCCCCGCGCGGTCCCTACTGCGGGGGGATCGGCTGGGTCGACGCCGACCGCCGCACCGCGTCCCTCGCGGTCGGCATACGCACCTTCTGGATCGACCGGACCGGTCCCGCGCCGCTCCTCCGCTTCGGCACCGGGGCCGGGATCACCTGGGGCTCCGACCCGGAACGCGAATGGGACGAGACCGAACTCAAGGCGTCCCGGCTCCTCGCGGTAGCGTCGGGTGCCGAGGAATCGACCGGAAGGACCGCGTGATGAGGACATGGGTCAACGGCGCGCTGCGTGACGCCGAGGACGCCCGGGTGTCGGTGCTGGACCACGGGCTCACCGTGGGCGACGGGATCTTCGAGACGGTCAAGACCGTCGACGGCAGGCCCTTCGCCCTCACCCGCCACCTCGACCGGCTGGTCCGCTCGGCCCGTGGCCTCGGCCTGCCCGAGCCCGACCTCGACACGGTCCGCCGCGCCTGCGCCGAGGTGGTCGAGGCCAACCCGATGCCGCTCGGCAGGCTGCGCATCACCTGCACCGGGGGGCTCTCCCCGCTCGGCTCCGACCGGGGAGCCTTCGGCCCCACCCTCGTCGTCGCGCTCGGCGAGGCGTCCCGTCGGCCGGACACCACCGCCGCGATCACCGTCCCCTGGACCCGCAACGAGCGCGGCGCCCTCGCCGGACTGAAGAGCACCTCCTACGCCGAGAACGTCGTCGCCCTCGCCCGGGCCCGTGAGCACGGCGCCTCGGAGGCGCTCTTCGCCAACACGGCCGGCCGGCTCTGCGAAGGCACCGGCTCCAACGTCTTCGTCGTGCTCGACGGGCAGCTGCACACCCCGCCGCTCGCCTCCGGCTGCCTCGCCGGGATCACCCGCGAGCTGGTCGTCGAGTGGACGGGCGCCCAGGAGACAGATCTGCCCCTCGACGTCCTGGAGCGGGCCGAGGAGATCTTCCTGACCTCCTCGCTGCGCGACGTACAGGCCGTCCACCGGGTCGACGGCCGTGAGCTGCCCGGCACACCCGGCCCGGTGACCGCCAAGGCCATGCGGGTCTTCGCCGAGCGGGCCGCCGACGACCTCGACCCGTAAAAGGGGATGACGGGCCGGGGGCCGGCGGATAGAACATCCCTGATGACCACCACCCTCCGGCCGACCGGGCCGATCCAGCAAGGCACCGACGGTGCGAAGAGCCGCGACTACGAGGTGTGCGACAACGGGCGGGCCATCGGCTCCGTCCGCGTCGGCACCGACGCGGGATTCGGCGCCGCCGCCGGTGTACTGAGTTCCCTGACCATCGACGAGGCGAGTCGGCGGCGGGGTCGCGGGACCATCGCCGCCCTCGCCGCCGAGGAGGTGCTGCGTGGCTGGGGCTGCGGCCGGGTCCGCATGGAAGCACCGGAGGGCAACGAGGGCGTCCGGCGCCTGGCCGCCTCCCTCGGCTACACGGAACGCAGCCGCAACATGGCCAAGGAACTCGGCGCCACCGCACCCGCACTCCCCGAGGGACTCGTGGCCCGGCCCATGACCCCCGCGGAGTTCGAGGCATGGCGGGCCGTCGCCGTCGACGCGTACGCGCAGTCCTGGATCGACCGGGGCGTCCCGGCCGACCAGGCCATGAAGAAGTCCCTGGCCGACCACGCCCGCAACCTCCCGGACGGCCTCGACACCGAGGGCGCCCACCTGCACGTCCTGGTCGACGGCTCCACGGTCGTCGGCCATGTGTGGGTGACGCTGCTCGGGAACGACGACGGCGGGGTGGACGGGTTCGTCTACGGCGTCGAGGTGGAGGAGCAGCACCGGGGCCGCGGCCACGGGCGCGCCCTGATGCTCCAGGCGGAGCGCATCGCGCTGGCCGGGGGCGCCCGCGGGATCGCCCTGCACGTCTTCGCCGCCAACACCCCGGCCCTGCGGCTGTACGAGTCGCTCGGTTACCGGACGACCCAGTACAACCTGGTCAAGGAGCTCTGAGGCTCAGCCCCGCCCGGCGAGCAGCCGGTCGGCGATCTCCTCGATCCGGCCGCGCAGCCCGTCCTGGCTCTTGCCGCCGTCCAGTCGCTCGCCGCCGATCACATAGGTCGGGGTGCCGGTGACACCGATCGCCTTGCCCTCGGCCTGGTCGGCGTCGACGATCAGCATGTGGCGCCCGTCGATCAGCGCGGTGTCCATCTCCTCGGCGTCCAGGCCGAGTTCCCGCGCCACCTCGACCAGCAGCGGCTCACCGGTGCGGTCGAGGTCGGCGGTGCGGGCGAGGACGGCGTCGACGTACGCCCAGTCCCGGCCCTGGGCGGCGGCCTCCTCGGCGGCCTGGGCGGCGGCGTGAGCGTGCCGGTGCTTCTCCAGCGGGAAGTGCCGCAACCGTACGTCCAGCCGGTCGCCGTACCGGGCCCGCAGGGCGTGCACATCGGTGAGGGCGCGGTGGCAGTCGGGGCACTGGAGATCGCACCAGACGTCGAGGACGATCGGGGTCGCGGGGGTGGAATCGTTCATACGGCCAGTCTCCCAGGGCCCGCGCGAGCCACCCAACCGGCACCCGGTCCACCGCCTCCTCCCCGGCGCTCCGCGTGGCCGGCACCGCCGGAATCGGGACCTGGGGAGGATCCCGGCCCTGAGATGTCCCTGATGCGCCCGTCGATCGTGGCCGCCGTACCGGTCGCCGGTGCAGGATGGAAGGGACGTTTCCCCAGCGCCTGGAGGCACCGATGCTTGCCGAGACCATCTGCTCCGCGGTGTCAGCGGCGGGTTTGGGCGTGGCCGCCGTCACCGCCTGGCGGAAGCGTTTCCTCACCGCGACGAGGATCGCCGCCTACTCCCTCGTCCCGATCGGGCTGGTGCTGACCGGGGTCGTGAGCTGGGTCGCCGGGATCGCCTTCAAGCCGGCCGTCTGGCTCGGCTTCGGGCTGCTGGGGCTGGCCTGGCTGCTGTTCATGACCACCCGGGCGATCGAGCGCCGGGCCGGCGGCACCGGCAAGGAACGCCGGGCGGCCGCGCGGGCGGAGCGGGGCCGGGCCGTGGCCCCGGAGTCCTCGGCGCCGTCCCTGGGAGCGGGTGCCTCGCGGGCCCGGCCCGAGGCGGCCCGACAGCGCTCCGCCGATCCGGGCGACGACTTCAGCGACATCGAGGCCATCCTCAAGAAGCACGGCATCTGAGCCCGGCCCCCGCGGGGCTCCCGGCATCCGCCGCCCGGACACCGTCCGTACGATGAGGACACGCCGCGGACCGGGCGCGGCCGAGGCGGCAGTGGGGCGGACGAGTGGCGCGCGTGGCAGGGATCAAGGACGTGGCGCGGCGGGCCGGAGTCTCCGTCGGCACCGTCTCCAACGTGATCAACCGGCCCGAGTCGGTCCTGCCGCGGACCCGGGACAAGGTGCTCGCCGCCATCGAGGAACTGGGCTACGTGCGCAGCGAGTCGGCGCGCCAGCTCCGCGCGGGCCGCAGCCGGATCATGGCCCTGCTCGTCCTCGACATGGGCAATCCGTTCTTCGTGGACGTGGCCCGGGGCGCCGAGCGCGCGGCCCGGCGGGCCGGTCTCGGCGTCATGGTCTGCAACAGCGACCAGAGCCCGGCGGAGGAGGCCGAGTACCTCGGGCTCTTCGCCGAACAGCGGGTGTGCGGGGTCCTGATCACCCCGGCCGACGCCACCGGCCGCAATCTGGAGTCCTTCGGCCGCCACCGGATCCCCTTCGTGCTCGTGGACCGGGTGGCGGGGGCGCCCGGGATCTGCGCGGTCTCCGTGGACGACGTCCGGGGCGGTGCCCTGGCCGTCGGCCATCTGCTCGCGGCCGGCCACCGCTCGGTGGCGTACGTCAGCGGGCCGGACGTCCTCTCGCAGGTCAGGGACCGGCGCCGGGGCGCCCTGGCGGCGCTCGCCGACGCCGGACTGCCGCCCGGGGCGCTCACCGAGATCCCGTCCGACCGGCTGGACGTGGCGGCGGGCCGGGACGCGGGGGCCCGGCTGCTGGGACTGGTGCCCCGGCCGACCGCGGTGTTCTGCGCCAACGACCTGCTCGCCCTGGGGGTGCTCCAGACCCTCTACGCGGCGGGGGTCGACGTGCCGGGGGAGATCGCCCTCGTCGGCTATGACGACATCGAGTTCGCCGCCGCCGCGGCCGTACCGCTCACCTCGGTCCGCCGGCCCGCGGCGGTGATGGGGCGGACGGCCGCCGAGCTGCTGCTGGAGGAGGCGTACGGCGAGGGCGGCGGCCATGAGCACCGCGAGGTGGTGCTCCAGCCGGAGCTGGTGGTGCGGTCCTCCAGTACGGCACCGCGCTGAGGCGGTACGGAGAGGGCCGGGGCGGGCGCCCGCAGCGCCACGCAACGAGAACCGGGTCATTCCGGGCATGGCGTCGAACGACCGCCGAACACCCGTGGACGACTCGGACGCCGGAGCGAATCCGGGGCGCCTGGTAAGGGTGAACTCCCTTGGGCAGCGGGCTTATTGGCCGTCTATAGGGGTGGAGTGGGTCATGATCTTTCCGAGATGGTCGACACCACCCGGGGAGATGTCCCCACACGCCCCGCCGAAGAGCCTCGTGGTTGCCTCTTCGCGCTGTCCCAGCCCCCTTTGATGATCTTCCTCGCGGTCGTCGGCAGCCTGCTGCTGATGGCCGCGGTGCACGATCTCTTCATGCTGTGAGGGGCCGGTCCGTGCGATGAGGGGTCAGCCGGCCGCCTCCTTGCGGCGCGCCCGGTACGCGGCCACGTGCAGACGGTTGCCGCAGGTGCGGCTGGAGCAGTAGCGGCGCGAACGGTTCCGTGACAGATCGACGAAGGCGTACCGGCAGTCCGGTGCCTCGCACCGGCGCAGCCGCTCCAGCTCGCCCGTCACGACGATGAAGGCGAGTGCCATGCCGCAGTCGGCGGCGAAGTGGTCGGCGATGGAGGCGTCGGGCGCGAAGTAGTGCACATGCCAGTCGTACCCGTCGTGATTGCTGAGCTGCGGCGTCGTGCCGGCGGCGGCGACGAGCGCGTTGACGAGCTCGGCGGCGGTCTTCGTGTCGTCGGTCGCGAAGATCTCGGCGAAGCGGGTCCGTACCTCCCGGACGGCCCGCAGATCCCGCTCGTCCAGCTCGCCCACGCCGCTGATGCGGTGGCGCCCGGCGAAGTCGTACAGCGCCTCGACGTCGGCGAGGCCCTCGCCGTGACCGGTCCGCGGCTGCCCGCCCTCCGGTGGTTCGCTCTCCGGCGCGGTGTTCAGCAGCTCGACCACCGTGTCGAGGGCGATCCTGGTGTCGTGGGGGATCAGCACGCTTACGCTCCCTGCCTCCGGCGGCCGGGTGTCCGCCGATGCGGGCAGACTCTACTGGCTCGGCCGGGACGCGCCCCGGTCCGAGCGGGCCGGTGCGCGGTGCGGGGGCGGATACCGGCCACGGAGACGCGCCGGCGCCGTCACCACGGTGGATTCCGTGAGGACGGCGCCGGTGTCAGCCGTATGCGGTTTTCCGGGCGGCGCCGTCTCCCCGAGTCGGACGGCGCCGTGCGGCTCTCGGCCTGGTCAGCTCTCGGCCAGGATGTGTGAGAGCTCCGTATCGAGATCGAAGTGACGATGTTCGGTGCCCGGTGGTACCGCGGCGTCGGTCCGCTTCAGGAACGACTCCAGGGCCCTTGCCGGGGCTTCGAGCAGTGCTTCGCCCTCCGGGGAGCTCAGCGCGATGCAGACGACGCCCTGGCCGTGGCTACGGGATGGCCAGACGCGGACGTCTCCGGTGCCGGTGGGCCGGTGCAGCCCCTCGGCAAGGAGGTCGCGGGCGAATACCCATTCGACCGTTTCCTCCGCTCCGGTATGGAAGGTGGCGTGCACGGCATACGGATCGGCCGTGTCATACCGCAGGCCCGCGGGTACAGGCAGTGATGACTCGCTCGACACAACGAGGCGCAGGTGCAGCTCGCAGCTGACCGTGGTGTTCATAAGCGCCAGGGCCTTTCGCTCAGTGTGCGCTCGGGGATTCGCACGTCGGCGAAATCGACATGCCACCTACGGTGGCGTTGTAAACCCCTCTGGGCTTTTTGTGTCTCTTCGGGTAGCTCGTACAGCGGTGTGTAACTTTTGGTTATGCGGCCATTCCGGTGAAGAAGGCCGTTCCGGTAGATTGGGTCCATGAATGCGGAGCGTGACGTGCGGGACGGCGGTGCCGTTCCCGCGGCGCCCGTTCCGGGCACGGGGAACGGTGCGGAGAGCGGCGTGGCCGGAGAGGCTGGAGAGGCCGAGGGGGGTGCTCCCGAGGGGCGGGGGCTCGGTTCGCGGGCGCCGGGGTTCATCCGGGCCTCCAGGCCGCTGCACCTGAGCTGGCAGGTCGGCGTCTTCGTGATCGGCCTCGCCGTGGTGGTGGCGGGGATCATCATGTTGCCGCTGCCCGGTCCGGGCTGGCTGGTGATCTTCGGGGGCATGGCGATCTGGGCGACGGAGTTCGTCTGGGCGCAGCTCGTGCTCCGCTGGACCAGGCGGAAGGTCACCGAGGCCGCCCAGCGGGCGCTCGACCCCAAGGTCAGGCGCCGCAACATCATCCTGACCGTGGTCGGTCTGGTGATCGTCGCGGTGCTGGTGGGGATCTACGTCTGGAAGTTCGGCATCACGATGCCGTGGAAGATCCACGAGTGATCCGGGGGTGGTCATGGGGCGCCGCTGACATGGGGTAATGTTTGCTCCGCACCCGGGCGATTAGCTCAGTGGGAGAGCGCTTCGTTCACACCGAAGAGGTCACTGGTTCGAACCCAGTATCGCCCACCCGGACAGAGGGCCCGTGAGACCGCAGAGTCTCACGGGCCCTCTGCGTTTTCCGGTTCCGGCGGGTCCTCGGATTTCCCGCCGGCGGGGCCGCGGGAGCGCGGGGTCCGGTGGGTCTCCGGAGTTTTCCGGGATACGGGAATTCCCGGAAGGTTTCCTTCCGGGTTCCCGGGCGGGCAATGACTCCGGTTCGTGGAGAATTCCGTATCGGCCGGGGCCTCCGTGAACTGCTGCATTTCCCGGGCGAGTTCGCCGTGGTGTTTCTTTCCCGCCCGGGACGACGCCCCGTCAGCGCATGCGGCCCACACTCTCCTTCAGGCGCCGCGCGTCGCGCAGCCGCTGCTCGTACGTGGCCCCGACCACCAGCAGCAGCGCCCCGGCCAGGGCGGGCGGCAGCCAGCGGGGGAGTGCGCCGACGACCTGGACGACGTACGGCGCCAACTCGTGCACGGCGTCCAGGGCCAGCACCGTGCCGCCGAGCAGCAGCAGGGCCTGGAGCCGCAGCCGGGCGCCCGCGAGGGTGATCACCAGCGCCGCCGTGCCGAGCAGCAGCGGACGCTGCCAGTCCGGGTCGAACCAGGCCGCGAAGAGGCTCGGGACCAGCGTCGCGGCGAGACCCGCCCCGTACGCCGTCCACGACGAGGCCGACGGGTCGCGGCGCCGGCGCAGCACCCCGACCGCCAGGGCGGGCACCGTCACCGGCAGCGTGTACGCCTCCGGGGCCGTCACGCCCGAGGCCGTCAGCCGCACCCAGGTGGCCAGGACGAACAGCGCCACCGCCAGGTGGCCGGTCGCCGGCCGTCGCTCGGCCCGTACCGCCGTTCCCGCCGCCAGTACCCCGCACAGCGCCAGCACCAGCGCCAGGAACGGCCGGTCCGGTGCGGCCATCAGGACCGCCAGGACGGCCGGCACCGCACCGGCGATCTCGATCACCGGGGCCACCGGGCGGTTCCGCAGCCGGGCCCCGAGCAGCACCGTCACCGCGGTCACCGCCAGCAGCAGGGGCGCCGCCCGGTGGCCGGCCAGGTCCCACGACGCCCCGGCCGCGCGGACCAGCACCGTCGCGCACACCACGGCCCCGCCCGCCGCCACCGCCTGCGCGGCCCGCGACGCCCCGTCCACCGGCCCGTCGAGCAGCACCGCGACCGCTCCGAGCGCCACCAGCGCCATCGCGAACACCGGGTACGTCGCGGACTCCTCGGCGAGCGACAGGAAGCCCACGCCGACCGCTCCGGCCAGCCCGCTCACCAGCGCCGTCCACCCCACCGCCTCCGGACCCCGGCGCAGCCGGGTCACCGCCACGGCGAGCGTTCCGCACACCAGCACCGACTGCGCGGCCACGGCGGCCGGGTACGAGAACCCCAGCACCGCGGGAAGCGTGACGAGCCCCGCCCAGCAGACGGCCGAGGCGACGGCTCCCACCGCCGCCCGCACCCCGGGCCCCGGCCGCGGCACCGGCCCGGCCACCCGCACCAGCCCGTCCCACCAGCGGTACGCGGCCCCCAGCAGCGCGGCCGCCGCCAGCAGCGTCACCGGGGCCGCGGCCGTCGCGGACCACGCCGAACCGGTCACGCCCAGCGCGCCCCGGACACCCCCGTCGGGCGCCCCGGACCACACCCGGCCCAGCTGCGACACCGGGCCCAGCAGCGACAGCCCGGCCAGCGGCGCCGAGACCAGTACCGCCGCCGTACCCACCGACGCGGCGGCCCAGCCCAGCCCCCGCCCGACCGGCTCCGGCAGCGGCGCGCGCACCGCCGTCAGCAGGGCCGCGCCGCACAGCAGGTACACCGGCACCGACCAGCCCCGGTCCATTCCGGCGCAGAGCACCCCGCCCACCGCGGCCACCCCGCACAGCCCGGCGAGCACCCCGCCCGCCACCGCGAGCCCCCGGGGAGCGCGCCACGCCCCGAAGAGGGCGATCGCCGCCCCCGCGAGCAGCAGTGCGGCCGGCTCCAGCGCGTCCGGCACCGAACGGGCCGCCACCGACTGCGCCAGCGCCACCAGCAGCCCCCAGAGCCCGGTCGTCCAGGCGCCCGCGCAGGCCGTCATCCGGACCGCGTCGCCCCGGCCGCGCACCGCGATCACGCAGTCCAGCGCCGCCGTCCCCAGCAGCGCCCAGCCGAACCCCGAGGCGCCCGCGCCCGCCGACCACGCCCACAGCACCAGCGGCAACTGGGCGGTCACCACGGCCAGCGGCAGGGGCAGCCGCAGCCGTCCGAGAAGCAGTCCGTACCCGCCCCACAGCACCGCGAGCACCGCCGAGGAAGCCGCGGTGAACCCCGCCGCACCGGCCTCCGGCACCGCCACCCGGTGCAGCGCGTAGGCGTCGAGCACCATCAGCAGGCACGCCAGCGCACCGAGCGACTCCGCGGTCGCGGACAGCCCGCGGCGCAGCAGCGCGACGGGGGCGGCGAGCGCCGCGAGCGTCACCGCGCCGAGCACCGCCGAACGCCCGGCGATCCCCATGTGCCCCCAGCTCACCAGGGTGAACGCGATGGCCGCGACGGCCAGCAGGAGACCGCCGAGGGTCAGCAGCACGTTCTGCGCGCCGCCCGGGGCGTTCCCGGCGCGGGCGGCGGGGACCGCGAACGGCGCCGGAGGGGGCGGTCCGAACGGGGCGAAGTGCGGTGCGGGCGGCGCGGCGGGCGGCGTCAGCACGCTCAGCAGCCAGGCCCGGCGGACCAGCAGGTGGGACCGGCGGGCGTCGAGCCGGGCCAGTTCACGGTCGAGGAGCGCCAATTCCTCGGCGGGCGGCGGCACATGTTCCATGGACGTGAGTGTGGCGCCGGCCACGGTTTCGTACATGCGCTCGGATACTCAGTTCCCCGGCTGAGTATCCGCAGACTGGGCCCATGGACTGGAACCACTACCGCTTCATGAGCACCTGGGACCTGCCGGCCCCGCCCGACACCGTGTACGCGATCCTCGAACAGGCCGACCGGTACCCGTGCTGGTGGCCGCAGTTCCGCGCGGTGGCCACGGCCGACGGGGCCACCGGGACCACCCGGATCCGCGCCTTCCTCCCGTACGAACTCGTCGTCACCGTCCGCGAGAGCCACCGCGACCCCCGGGCCCGGGTCGTGGAGGCCGTGCTCGGCGGCGACCTGGTCGGCTGGGCCCGGTGGACGGTGACCGCGCACGGCGGCGGCAGCCGGGCCGTCTACGAGCAGGAGGTCGAGGTGCGCAGGCGGCTGATGCGGCTCCTGGCGGTGCCCGGACGGCCGGTGTTCCGGGCCAACCACGCCCTGATGATGCGCGCCGGACGGCGCGGGCTGCTGGGCAGGCTGGGCGCGGTTTGAACCGGAGCCGCCGAGCCCTGTATGGTTCAACCCGTTCCCGGGCGATTAGCTCAGTGGGAGAGCGCTTCGTTCACACCGAAGAGGTCACTGGTTCGAACCCAGTATCGCCCACACCGGGAGAAGCCGGTCCGTCAGCAGCATCGACGGACCGGCTTCTGCGTGTCCGGATCCGGGTCCGGTCCTGTGCTCGTGGGACGGGCAACCGGACGGCCGGACGGTCCCGGATCCGTCACGCGGCGGTCGGGAGCGCCGGGCGCAGCGGCCACGCCGGGTCCACCGTCTCCGCCGCACCGTTCTTCGCGAACCACGCCTGCAGCCCGCGCGCCTGCGCCGCGTGCCAGACCGCCTGGAGGGTGTGCAGCTCCGACGGGCTCAACCGGTCCAGGCGGGCGGAGAACCGCCGCCCCACCGCCCGTACCAGCTCCAGCGCGGCCGTCGCGTCGGCCTCGGCGTCATGGGCGCCGTCGAGGGCGACGCCGTACAGCGCGCAGAGGTCGGTGAGGGTGCGGCGGCCCTTGCGGTAGCGGTCCAGGTGCTTGTCGAGCACGTACGGATCGAGCACGCACAGCGGGGAGTTCTGCACATACGTCCCCAGCGAGGAGGCGCGGTGGCGCTTCAGCTCGCGGTCCAGCAGGGTCAGGTCGAACGGCGCGTTCATCACGACGAGGGGGCGCCCGGCCGCGCACTGCTCGGCCAGGGCGCGGGCCACCTCCTCCATCACCGGCGCCGGCCAGCGCCCGTGGTGCTGGAGGTGCTCGTCGGTCAGCCCGTGGATCGCGGTCGCCGCGGGCGGCACCGGCACCCCCGGATTGACCAGCCAGCGGGTGACGCGCATCCGGCCGCCCGCCATGTCCTGGACGATGAGGGCGGCCGAAACGATCCGGTCCCCCTCCACGTCGATGCCCGTCGTCTCGGTGTCGAATGCGGCCAGTGGTCCTTCGTACCAGTACGTCATCCCCGAACTCCTCGCAGCCGAACGGCAGATGGTGCTGTTCCTCCGCCCGGTTCGGTGATACCCGCGCCCTTTGCCTGATACGCCGTTTGCGGACCGTCCGGTGCGGTGACAACACAGGTGCGGGACAAGGCAGTTGCCCGTCGTCCCGAGAACCGAGAAACCGGTCGTCACAGCCCGGAAGGCACCCGCAGCCATGGCGCTCGCGAAGCCCGAACCGAGCGGGCTGCTGCCCCAGCGGACCGAACCGCTGCGCGGCGCACTCGCCACCACCGCCTGCATGGAGACGCTCCAGGTGGGTTATCTGCACGCGGTCGCGGCGGCGGCGGGGTGCTCCCTGTCGCAGCCCTTCCCCGACAACGGCATCGACTGGCACGTCAGCCACGGAGCCCCCGGCCATGCCGTGGACGACGAAGTGACCATCAAGGTGCAGCTCAAGTGCACCTATCAGATTCCGCCGCGACCGCCGCGACCGCCGCGACCGCCGGGACCGACGTTCGCGTTCACACTCGACAACGCCCATCTCGTGAAGCTCGCCCGGACCCCCGTGTCGGTCCACAAGATCCTCGTCGTGATGATCGTGCCGCGCAGCCGGGACGACTGGCTGCGGGCCGGGCACGACCGGCTCGACCTGCGGCACTGCTGCTACTGGACCAACCTGGCCGGTCACCCGGTGACCGGGCGGCGGCGGACCACCGTGCGCGTCCCGACCTCACGGATCTTCGACGAGCGGGCGCTCTGCGGGATCATGGCCCGCGTGGGGGCGGGAGGGAGGCCCTGATGCGCCGGCCGACGGACGGGAACCGCGCGGCACCCCCGGTGGGCGTCCCCGACCCCGCCGGGGTCGACCCGGCCGTCCTGGGCGCCCTGCTCGGCCGGCACGGCTGGCTGCGCCGGGGCGGCACCCCGGGACGCTACGGCCGCCGGGCCCCGCCGGGGGCGCGGCGAGCCTCCTGGTCCCCGACACCACCGCCTTCCCCGACAGCGAGGACCTCCTCGCCGAGGCGCTCACCGCGCTCGCCCGCTGCGCGCTGCCCTCCGCCCGCGGGATCCTGCTCTCCCTCGCCGTGCCCAGCGACGAGATCCGCTGGTGGCGGGAGGCCCCCGAACCGGTCGCGGGCGCGACCGCCTGGACCGGCGCGGAACGGCTGCACACCGCCGCGCGGCAGATCCTGCTCGCCGGGGCCCTCGCTGTGCGTTCCACCACCGGCTACCACGGCGCGCGCCACCGCCGCCGGGCGCGGGCCGCGCTCGACGGCGTGCTGGTCGAGCCCGCGCCCGGCGGCCGCGAGCTCGCCGCCTTCGTACCGGTCGCCTCCGGGCGGGCCGTCGCCGTCCGGCTCCACCGGGCCCTGCACGCCACCCGCGAGGCCGTGGACTACCAGCGCGCCACCGGCGGCTTCGAAGCCTTCGACACGGCCGTCGCGGCGGGCGTCAGCCGGGAGCTGACCCAGGCCCTCGTCGCCCTCGTACGGGGCTCGGAGGGGGCGGGCATCACGCTGGACTGGGCGCCCGTCGCCGGACCGCCCGGGGGCTGCCCGGCCCGGCCCGAGCCGGTGGAGTTCTCCCCGGGCGACCTGCCCGCGCTGCGCCGGGCGGGCGCCCGCTACCTCAGGGACGAGCCGCCCGAGACCGTCCGCGTCACCGGCGCCGTCGTCCGGCTGCGGAGGGCCGCGCCGGGCGGCCCCGGGATCGTCCGGCTGCGGGTGCTGGCGGGCGCCGAGGTGCCGCACGTACGGCTGGAACTGGACGAGGAGGCGTACCGGATCGCCGGCCACGCCCACCTGGTGGGGCTGCCGATCCGGGTGGAGGGCAGGCTGGAGAGCCACGACGGGTTCCGCCGGCTGACCCGGACCGCGCAGGTCGTGCCCGTACGGGTCGACGACGCGGAGCGGGACCGGCTGATGAAGTCCCTCCACGAGAACCTCGACTGCTTCGAGGAGGCCTGCGGCGGCGAATGAAGGGGGCGGCCCCGGCCCTTTTCGCACGGGAGGCCGTCGGCTCGGTACGATTCCCCTGGCACGCGCTAGAGGAATGCGGGTGCGCCCCCTGAGTCAGGAGAGACCGGTGTCAGACGTCCGTGTGACCATCCAACGCGATTCCGAGCGGGAAGAGCGCGTGGTGACGACGGGCACTACGGCAGCCGAGCTCTTCGCCGGCGAGCGCACCGTCGTCGCCGCCCGGGTCGCCGGTGAGCTGAAGGACCTCGCGTACGCCGTCGCCGACGGCGAGGTCGTCGAGCCCGTGGAGATCTCCTCCGAGGACGGTCTGAACATCCTGCGGCACTCCACCGCCCATGTGATGGCGCAGGCCGTGCAGCAGCTCTTCCCCGAGGCCAAGCTGGGCATCGGCCCGCCGGTCAAGGACGGCTTCTACTACGACTTCGACGTCGAGAAGCCGTTCACGCCCGAGGATCTCAAGGCCATCGAGAAGAAGATGCAGGAGATCCAGAAGCGCGGCCAGCGTTTCTCCCGCCGGGTCGTCACGGACGAGGACGCCCGCGAGGAGCTGGCCGCCGAGCCGTACAAGCTGGAGCTCATCGGGATCAAGGGCTCCGCCTCCTCGGACGACGGCGCGGACGTCGAGGTGGGCGGCGGCGAGCTGACCATCTACGACAACCTCGACCCGAAGACCGGCGAGCTGTGCTGGAAGGACCTCTGCCGGGGTCCGCACCTGCCGACCACCCGGTTCATCCCGGCGTTCAAGCTGATGCGCAACGCCGCGGCGTACTGGCGCGGCAGCGAGAAGAACCCGATGCTCCAGCGCATCTACGGCACCGCCTGGCCCACCAAGGAAGAGCTGAAGGCGCACCTGGAGTTCCTGGAGGAGGCCGCCAAGCGCGACCACCGCAAGCTCGGCAACGAGCTGGACCTCTTCTCCTTCCCCGACGAGATCGGCCCCGGCCTCGCGGTCTTCCACCCCAAGGGCGGCATCATCCGCCGCGCCATGGAGGACTACTCGCGCCGCCGCCACGAGGAGGAGGGCTACGAGTTCGTCTACTCCCCGCACGCCACCAAGGGCAAGCTCTTCGAGAAGTCCGGCCACCTGGACTGGTACGCGGACGGCATGTACCCCCCCATGCAGCTCGACGACGGGGTGGACTACTACCTCAAGCCGATGAACTGCCCGATGCACAACCTGATCTTCGACGCGCGCGGCCGCTCCTACCGTGAACTCCCGCTGCGCCTCTTCGAGTTCGGCACGGTGTACCGGTACGAGAAGTCCGGCGTGGTGCACGGCCTGACCCGCTCGCGCGGCTTCACGCAGGACGACGCGCACATCTACTGCACCAAGGAGCAGATGGCCGAGGAGCTCGACCGGACGCTCACCTTCGTCCTCAACCTGCTCCGCGACTACGGTCTGACCGACTTCTACCTGGAGCTCTCCACCAAGGACCCGGAGAAGTTCGTCGGCTCCGACGAGATCTGGGAGGAGGCCACCGAGACGCTGCGCCAGGTCGCCGAGAAGCAGGGTCTGCCGCTGGTCCCGGACCCGGGCGGCGCCGCGTTCTACGGCCCGAAGATCTCGGTCCAGTGCAAGGACGCCATCGGCCGCACCTGGCAGATGTCGACCGTGCAGCTCGACTTCAACCTGCCGGAGCGCTTCGACCTGGAGTACACCGGCCCGGACGGCACCAAGCAGCGCCCGGTCATGATCCACCGCGCCCTGTTCGGTTCCATCGAGCGCTTCTTCGCGGTGCTCCTGGAGCACTACGCGGGCGCCTTCCCGGTCTGGCTGGCCCCGGTCCAGGCGGTCGGCATCCCGATCGGCGACGCGCACGTCCCGTACCTCCAGGAGTTCGCGGCCAAGGCCCGCAAGCAGGGGCTCCGGGTCGAGGTCGACGCCTCCTCCGACCGGATGCAGAAGAAGATCCGCAACCAGCAGAAGGCCAAGGTGCCCTTCATGATCATCGCGGGTGACGAGGACATGGCCAACGGTGCCGTCTCCTTCCGCTACCGCGACGGTTCGCAGGAGAACGGCATCCCGGTCGAGGACGCCCTCGCCAAGATCCGCAAGGCCGTGGAGGACCGCGTCCAGGTCTGACCCGACGACGGCCCCGAGGCCCCCGGAGCGCTATCCGCCCTCCGGGGGCCTCGTCTCGTCCTCCCGCCGGAACACCTGCATCAGCCACGACGAGAACGAACCCGTCACCGCCCCGAGCAGTGCCAGCCCGCACAGCATCAGCCCCGACGCCACGGTCCGGCCGCCCGCCGTGACCGGCACCGCGTCCCCGTACCCCACGGTCGTCAGCGTCTCGCAGGCCCACCAGACGGCGTCCCCGAAGGTGTGGATCGTGGTCCCGGGCGCCCGGTGCTCCAGGTGGTAGACGGTCAGCGCGGCGGAGAACCCGAGCAGCAGGGCGGCCGTCCCCGCGTAGCCGATCACCCGGGCGTACAGGCTCAGGCGCGGCTTCTCCCGGCCCTGCTGGACCACCGTGTAGATGTGGATCAGACGCAGCGGCCGCAGCAGCGGAAGCAGCAGCACCAGGGTGTCCAGCCAGTGCACCCGGACGAAACGGTGCCCGAGGCCGCTGAACCGCAGCCGTACCACGTAGTCCGCCGCGAAGACCAGCCAGCAGGCCCCGACCAGGGCGAGGCCGAGATCCCGCAGGGCCCCCAGGCTCTCGGGCGCGAGGACATGGAGCGCGTAGCCGAGCAGGAAGAGCAGCGAGACGCCGAAGAGCGGCACCTCGCTGCGCTGCTCCCAGCGCCGGAGACGGGGCGGGGCGGAGTCGGCGGGCGGGGCGCTCATCGCCTCAGCATCGCCTCGCGACGGTGGGTGCGCCCCCGACGACACGCGCCCGGGGAGTGAAGCAATATGCTGATCCGCATGACGAGTGAGCCGGAACAGCAGATCGGAGTGGGGACGCCCGACGCGTTCCAGCGCCTGTGGACGCCCCACCGGATGGCGTACATCCAGGGGGAGAACAAGCCGACCGGCCCGGAGGCCGGCGACGGCTGTCCGTTCTGCGGCATCCCGTCGGGTTCGGACGAGGACGGGCTCGTCGTCGCCCGCGGGACGCACGTCTACGCGGTGCTGAACCTCTACCCGTACAACGGCGGCCACCTGATGGTGGTGCCCTACCGGCACGTGGCCGACTACACCGAGCTGGACGGGCCGGAGACCATGGAGCTGGCCGACTTCACCAAGCGGGCCATGGTGGCGCTGCGGGCGGCCTCCGGGGCGCACGGATTCAACATCGGCATGAACCAGGGAGCGGTCGCGGGCGCGGGCATCGCGGCCCATCTGCACCAGCACCTGGTGCCGCGCTGGGGCGGGGACACCAACTTCATGCCCGTCGTCGGGCACACGAAGGTGCTGCCGCAGCTGCTCGCGGACACGCGCAAGATGCTGGCCGACGCCTGGCCGGTCGGCTGACGGGACCGGCGTACGAAAGGCCCGGAGGCCTCCCCCCGGGGGGAGGGGGACGGCCTTCGGGCTTTTCGTCGTGCCTGCTACGCGTCGTACAGGTCGGCCTTGCGCGGGCTCGGGTCCTGCACGGCGCCGCTGAGCACCATCGAGCGGTTGTCGAAGCGCTCGGTGTCGACGCCGTTCTCCGAGAGGACCCGCAGCGCGGCGTTGTGCACGGCGCGCAGCACGGGCGTCGCGGCGCGCATCGCGTCGTCCGCCATGAAGCGGTGGCGCCACGGCTGCTCGGCCCAGGCGTGCCGCAGGCCGAAGGGCTCGGGCAGGGCGATCTTCCCGCCCAGGTAGTCCAGCAGCGGCGGATACCAGGTGAGCGGGGCGCGCAGGGCGAGGCGGACCACCTCGCTGGACTCCACCAGCGGCAGCTTGATGTCCCGGGTCTCCCAGAAACGCACCGTCTTGTTGACCGTCTTGGACGGGGCCGAGGGCTTGCTGGTGAAGAGCGAGTGGACCGGGCCGAGCGCGTGTCCGGTCACCTCGATGCGCAGCGTCTCGTGGAGCACCGTGACCGTGATCATCATGGTGATGATCAACTGCCCGTCCCAGAGGACGAACTGGACGCCCAGGTAGTGCCGGTTGCCGCCGCCGAACTGCTGGTGGTTGCAGATCCGCTGTATCTCGTGCGGCTTGACCTGGAAGGTGGCGACGTCCTCACCGGCCGGCCGGGAGACCGAGTCCGCGTTCTCGCCGACGGGGGAGACGATCCAGTGGGTGACCGACGGCTTGGGGAACCCCCCGGTGTTCAGCGGGCCGCGCTCCAGCATCTTGAGCTGGTCGTGGATCGCCCGGATCACGTCCCAGCTGCGGAACTGGTGGAACTCCTTGCCGGGCTCCTTGGAGACGAGCTCCTCGGCCAGCTGCCAGCTCCCCCAGCGGGTCCCCATGCCGAGGATGCCCTTGGGGCCCGCGTAGAAGACCGAGTTGGAGTGCTGCTCGGCGGTGAGCTTCTCCAGGCCCTGGCGGAGCGCCTCGCGGGAGGTCTCGCTGGGGTTCTTCGGCACCGCCTCGGGGATCTTGGCGGTGACGCCGCCGCCGGAGAGCAGCCCCTCCCAGCGGGCCCGCATGTCCTTGGCGGACGCCTCGGCCACCTGCTTGGCGAGATACCAGCCGACGACCGGGGCGACGATGGCCAGCAGGACGTAGATCGCCAGGAAGTTGTGGAGATCCACGTTGACCACGGCGATCAGCGCCACGATCCCGATGATCGGGAGCATGGCGTTGCCCAACGCGGAGAGCACCTTGTCCGAGGTCTTGGCGAGGGAGTCGCGCAGCCGGAACGCGATGATCCACATCAGCATGCCGGGGAGGAAGAGGAGGCCGAACACGGCTGTGATGACGGTGAGTTTGGTGTCGCGGCTCTTGCGGAGACGGGACGCGGCCAGACAGTGCTCGACGACGGTCTGCGGGTCGGTTCCGAAGGACTGGATGAGGGCCTTGCGGGCGCCGCCCAGCATGCGCTCCTGGACGGCGCGGGAGAACGCCTCACCGAAATTCGGCTTGAAGTAGTCGGACTTGAGGAACTTGGAACGGCCCACCTTGACTTCGGACTTGTGCCACTCGTTGTTGGCTTCAAGGATCTTCTCCACCGGGCTGTCCCGGTACGCCGCCGAGGCGAGGGCATTCGTCACCACTGCCTGCCCGCCCGATCCCTGGAGCGGGATCTGCGCTCCGGGAGAGAAATCGAATCCGTCGCTGGCCACTGTCGCCCCCACTCGCCGCCGAGGAACTGCTCCTGCGGCTGTTTCCCAACTGCCGTGCTCGGCACACTTTCTGAGCTGGGACCACAGAGTATCGTCCGGATCGCCACGCCGTCCGCCCCGTGGACAAAGGCGGACGGCGCGGCCGGTTCAGTTGTCGCCGGGGGCGCCCGCCCGCTGGTCCCGGAGGCGTTCGGCGAGGTGCGGGGGCATCGGTTCGTGTCGGGCGTACGCCCGGTCGAACCGGCCGGCGCCATGGGTGAGGGCTCGCAGGTCGACCGCGTACCGGTCGATCTCCAGCTCGGGCACCTCGGCCCGCACCAGGGTGCGGCCCGGCCCGGACTGCTCGGTGCCGACCACCCGGCCGCGCCGCCCGGACAGGTCGCTCATCACCGGCCCCACGTAGTCGTCCGGGACCAGGACCGTGACCTCGGCGACCGGTTCGAGCAGCTGGACACGGGCCGCTGCGGCCGCCTCGCGCAGCGCCAGCGCGCCCGCCGTCTGGAAGGCGGCGTCGGAGGAGTCCACCGAGTGGGCCTTGCCGTCCCGCAGCGTGATCCGTACGTCGACGAGCGGATGGCCGCTCGCCACCCCGCGGGCCGCCTGGGCGCGCACCCCCTTCTCGACGGACTGGACGAATGGGCGGGGCACCGCGCCGCCCACCACCCGGTTCACGAACTCGATGCCCGAGCCCGGGGGCAGCGGCTCCACCTCGATCTCGCAGACGGCGTACTGGCCGTGGCCGCCGGACTGCTTCACATGACGGCCGCGCCCAGCCGACGGGGCGGCGAAGGTCTCGCGGAACGCCACCCGGTGCGGTACGGCGTCGACGTGGACCCCGTAGCGGTTGCGCAGCCGGTCCAGCGCCACGTCCTGGTGGGCCTCGCCGAGACACCACAGGACCACCTGGTGGGTGTCCTGGTTCTGTTCCAGGCGCATGGTCGGGTCCTCGGCGACCAGCCGGGCGAGCCCCTGGGACAGCTTGTCCTCGTCCGCCTTGCCGTGGGCCTCGACGGCGAGCGGCAGCAACGGGTCCGGCACGGTCCAGGGCTCCAGCATCAGCGGCAGGGCCGGGTCGGTCAGGGTGTCCCCGGTCTCGGCGCCGCCGAGCCGGGCGACCCCGACCAGATCGCCCGCCATGCACCTCTCACGCGGACGCTGCTGCTTGCCGAAGGGGGTGGAGAGGGCACCGACCCGCACCTCCGCCTCGTGGAAGGGGAGGGGAGCGTGCCCCGGACCGGTGAGACCGCGGCCGAGCACCTGGACGGTCTCGTCGGCGCGGAGCGTGCCGGAGAAGACCCGGACGAGCGACATCCGGCCGACGTACGGATCGGTGGCCGTCTTGACGACCTCGGCGACCAGCGGGCCGTCCGGATCGCAGACCAGGTCCGGCCGCGCCGCCCCGTGCAGCGGGGTCACCCCGGGCAGCGGGCGCTCCGGCGGGGCCGGGAGGCCGCCGGTGATCAGCTCCAGCAGCTCCACCGAGCCGACGCCCTGGCGGGCCCCCTCGGCGGCCGGGGCCGCTGCGAGCACGGGGTGGAAGGTGCCCCGGGCCACGGCGCGCTCCAGGTCGCCGAGGAGCGTGGCGACGTCCACCGGGGCCCCGTCGAGGTAGCGGTCCATCAGGGTCTCGTCCTCGCTCTCCGCGATGATCCCCTCGATGAGCCGGTCGCGGGCCTTCCGCAGCGTGTCCCGGCGGCCCTCCTCGGGCGGGCGCTCCAGGCGCTCGCCCGAGGAGTAGTCGAGGAACCGTTCGGTGAGGAGCCCGGTGAGCCCGATGAGCGGGGCGTGCCCGTCGGCGCTCTCGGGACCGTGGACGGGCAGATAGAGCGGGAGCACCGCGTCGGGGTCGTCGCCGCCGAAGATCTCCCCGCAGAGCCGGGTCATCGCGTCGAACGGGGTCCGCGCCGTGTCGAGGTGGGTGACGACGACGGCGCGCGGCATCCCGACCGCGGCGCACTCCTCCCACGCGGCGCGGGCGTTGTCCCCCACCGCCTGGGCCTCCTGGGCGGCCGACACGACGAACAGGGCCGCGTCCGCCGCCCGCAGGCCCGCCCGCAGCTCCCCGACGAAATCGGCGTACCCGGGGGTGTCCAGCAGATTGATCCGGTACCCGCCCCACTCGACGGGGACCAGGGAGAGCTGTACGGAGCGCTGCCTGCGGTGCTCGATCTCGTCGTAGTCGGAGACGGTGGCACCGTCCTCGACCCGGCCGGCCCGGTTGACCGCGCCGGCGGTCTGCGCGAGGGCCTCGACGAGGGTGGTCTTGCCCGAGCCGCTGGGGCCGACCAGCACCACGTTCCGTACGGACGAGGGCCGGTCGGCCGCCGTCGCCCTGCCGGCGGCCCCGGTGTGCGCGTGTCCTCTGTCGCCCATGATGCGTACCTCCCGGCTGATGGCGCGGAGCGGGGGAAGATCCGATGCGGAAAGGTCCGGGAGCGCGGTTCCGCCGCGGCGGCCGGACGGAATCCGCGGTAATTCGAGCTTTCCACTCGGACCGGTACGCGTCCATCCAAAGCACCCCGCGGCGCGCGGCCGGGTGCCCGGAGGGTGGAGCCCGGCGGGCGTGACTACGATGGGCCAGCCGGTGGCCGTAGGGGCCGCTCGGCCCACCGACCCTCGGGAAGGCCATGCTGAACAAGTACGCGCGTGCATTTTTTACGCGTGTCCTCACACCGTTCGCCGCACTGCTGCTCCGTCTCGGCGTGAGCCCCGACGCGGTCACTCTCATCGGCACGGCCGGGGTGATGGCAGGTGCGCTGGTCTTCTTCCCCATGGGGGAGTTCTTCTGGGGCACGATCGTCATCACGATCTTCGTCTTCTCCGACCTCGTCGACGGCAACATGGCCCGTCAGGCCGGGATCTCCAGCCGCTGGGGCGCCTTCCTCGACTCGACGCTCGACCGGGTCGCCGACGGAGCGATCTTCGGCGGGTTCGCGCTCTGGTACGCGGGCAACGGCGACGACAACACCCTCTGCGCCGTCGCGATCTTCTGCCTGGCCAGCGGCCAGGTGGTCTCGTACACCAAGGCGCGCGGCGAGTCGATCGGCCTGCCGGTCGCGGTCAACGGTCTCGTCGAGCGCGCCGAGCGGCTGGTGATCTCGCTGGTCGCGGCCGGGCTCGCCGGTCTCCACGCGTTCGGTGTCCCGGGCGTCCAGGTGCTGCTCCCGATCGCGCTGTGGATCGTCGCCGTGGGCAGCCTGATCACGCTCGTGCAGCGGGTCGTCACGGTACGCCGCGAGGCCGCCGAGGCCGATGCCGCCGACGCGGCCGCCGCCCCGGGGAGCGGGACCGCCCGGTGAGCGAGGATCCGGACCACGGGCGCTCCGGCCTGCGGGACCGGCTGACCGACGGGCTCTACGGGCTCGGCTGGACGGCCGTCAAGAAGCTCCCCGAACCGGCCGCCCGCACCCTCTTCCGCACCCTCGCCGACCAGGTCTGGAAGCGGCGCGGCAAGGGCGTGCTGCGACTGGAGTCCAACCTCGCCCGGGTCGTCCCCGACGCGTCCCCGGCCCGGCTGGCCGAGCTCTCCCGCGCCGGAATGCGCTCGTACATGCGCTACTGGATGGAGTCCTTCCGACTGCCCACCTGGAGCCCGGAACGGATCAAGGCCTCCATCGACGTGACCGGCGCGCACCGGCTCACCGACGGCCTCGACGCCGGGCGCGGCGTCATCCTCGCCCTGCCGCACCTGGCCAACTGGGACCTGGCGGGCGCCTGGGTCACCACCGACCTCAAGGTGCCGTTCACCACCGTCGCCGAGCGTCTGAAGCCCGAGACGCTGTACGACCGCTTCGTCGCCTACCGCGAGGGCCTCGGCATGGAGGTCCTGCCGCACAGCGGCGGCGCCGCCTTCGGCACCCTGGCCCGGCGGCTGCGCGCGGGCGGGCTGGTCTGCCTGGTCGCCGACCGCGACCTGTCCGCCTCCGGCGTCGAGGTGACGTTCTTCGGCGACACCGCGCGGATGCCCGCAGGCCCCGCGCTGCTGGCCCAGCAGACCGGCGCGCTGCTGCTCCCCGTGACCCTCGGCTACGACGGCACGCCGGTCATGAAGGGCCGCATCCACGAGCCGGTCGAGGTGCCGGACGCTGGCACCCGCGCCCAGCGGACGTCCTCGATGACCCAGGCGCTGGCCGACGCCTTCGCCGTCGGAATCGCCGACCATCCGGAGGACTGGCACATGCTGCAACGGCTCTGGCTCGCCGATCTGGAGACCCGGGAGGACCCGAGGTGAAGATCGGCATCGTCTGCCCGTACTCCTGGGACGTACCGGGCGGCGTGCAGTTCCACATCCGCGACCTCGCCGAGCACCTGATCCGGCTGGGCCACCGGGTCTCCGTCCTCGCCCCCGCCGACGACGAGACCCCGCTGCCGTCGTACGTGGTGTCGGCGGGCCGCGCCGTGCCCGTCCCGTACAACGGCTCGGTGGCCCGGCTGAACTTCGGCTTCCTGTCGGCGGCCCGGGTGCGCCGCTGGCTCCACGACGGCACCTTCGACGTGATCCACATCCACGAGCCGACCTCGCCCTCGCTCGGGCTGCTCGCCTGCTGGGCCGCCCAGGGGCCGATCGTCGCCACGTTCCACACCTCCAACCCGCGCTCCCGGGCCATGATCGCCGCGTACCCGATCCTCCAGCCCGCCCTGGAGAAGATCAGCGCGCGCATCGCGGTGAGCGAGTACGCCCGCCGCACCCTGGTCGAACACCTCGGCGGCGACGCGGTGGTCATCCCGAACGGGGTCGACGTCGGCTTCTTCGCCGGTGCCGAGCCCCGGGCCGAGTGGCAGGGCGGGACGATCGGGTTCATCGGCCGGATCGACGAGCCCCGCAAGGGCCTGCCCGTCCTGATGCGGGCGCTGCCCGCGATCCTCGCCGCCCGCCCCGGGACCCGGCTGCTGGTCGCGGGCCGGGGGGACGAGGAGGAGGCGGTCGCCCCGCTGCCGAAGGAGATGCGCGAGCGGGTCGAGTTCCTCGGCATGGTGAGCGACGAGGACAAGGCACGGCTGCTGCGCAGCGTCGACGTGTACGTCGCGCCCAACACCGGCGGCGAGAGCTTCGGGATCATCCTGGTCGAGGCGATGTCGGCCGGGGCCCCGGTCCTCGCCAGCGACCTGGACGCCTTCGCGCAGGTGCTGGACCAGGGCGCGGCGGGCGAGCTGTTCGCCAACGAGGACGCGGACGCGCTGGCCGCCGCCGCGATCCGGCTGCTCGGCGACGAGGAGCGGCGCGCCGGCCTGAGCGGGCGGGGCGCCGCGCACGTACGGCGGTTCGACTGGTCGACGGTCGGCGCGGACATCCTCGCGGTGTACGAGACGGTGACGGACGGGGCGGCCTCGGTGGCCGCCGACGAACGCACCGGCCTGCGCGCCCGCTTCGGCCTGACCCGCGAGTAGGAGGCGGGCGCGGGCCGGGGCCTGGGTCGGGGCCGCCCCGGCACGCCGCCCGCGCCCCGGCGGTAGCCTTGCCGCCCGTGATCGAAACCCTCTTCTGGATCGTGGTCGCGGTCGTCGCGACCGGCATGTACCTCAGCTGGACCGCCGGCCGACTGGACCGCCTGCACACCCGGATCGACGCCGCCCGGGCCGCCCTCGACGCGCAGCTCCTGCGCCGCGCCTCGGTGACGCAGGAACTCGCCACGTCCGGCGTCCTCGACCCCGCCGCCTCCATCGTCCTGTACGAGGCCGCGCACGCGGCCCGCCAGGCGGAGGGGGAGCAGCGCGAGGTGGCCGAGAGCGAACTGAG
Organism: Streptomyces sp. NPDC015144; assembly: GCF_043079735.1. Classification (NCBI taxonomy): domain Bacteria; kingdom Bacillati; phylum Actinomycetota; class Actinomycetes; order Kitasatosporales; family Streptomycetaceae; genus Streptomyces; species Streptomyces sp. NPDC015144. The sequence goes on from NZ_JBIBUU010000006.1 coordinate 297,816, forward strand.
CGCCGCGCTGCGGGCGGTCTTCGGTGAACCGGAGCAGGTGGAGGCCGTCAAGGAGATCCCCGGCGGCGAGGAGACGGCGCTCGAACTGGCCGCCGCCGCCCGCCGCGTCCCGATGGCCCGGCGGTTCCACAACGACGCGGTGCGCGCGGCCCGCGCCCTGCGCCGCCACCGCAAGGTGCGGTGGTTCCGGCTGGCCGGCCACGCGCCCTTCCCCCTGGCCTTCGAGATGGACGACGAACCCCCGACGGCCCTGGCGGACCGACCCGGCAGCTGACCGGACGGCCACTTCCCGCGTGACGGGGGCCACATCGCCGTCCATGCCCGGCCAAAACGATCCACCGGCCCACTATTGGCCCTTGCAGTGGACTGTTCCCGGAGAGTTTGCTCAGGACCGCACCAACCCGTGCGTTTCGGCAACTTTTCTCCCAGTGAGGTCGACCCATGTCCACGCTTCCCGCCACCCCGCAGTCCGCCGACTCCCCGGCCACCGGCACCGCGCGCGTCAAGCGCGGCATGGCCGAGCAGCTCAAGGGCGGCGTGATCATGGACGTCGTCGACGCCGAGCAGGCGAAGATCGCCGAGGACGCGGGCGCGGTGGCCGTCATGGCCCTGGAGCGGGTGCCGGCCGACATCCGCAAGGACGGCGGCGTGGCCCGGATGTCGGACCCGAACATGATCGAGGAGATCATCGGGGCCGTCTCCATCCCGGTCATGGCGAAGTCCCGTATCGGCCACTTCGTCGAGGCCCAGGTGCTCCAGTCCCTCGGCGTCGACTACATCGACGAGTCCGAGGTCCTCACCCCGGCCGACGAGATCAACCACAGCGACAAGTTCGCCTTCACCACCCCGTTCGTCTGCGGCGCCACCAACCTGGGCGAGGCCCTGCGCCGGATCGCCGAGGGTGCGGCCATGATCCGCTCGAAGGGCGAGGCCGGCACCGGCAACGTCGTCGAGGCCGTCCGCCACCTGCGGCAGATCAAGAACGAGATCGCCCGCCTGCGCGGCTACGACAACAACGAGCTGTACGCCGCCGCCAAGGAGCTGCGCGCCCCGTACGAGCTGGTCAAGGAGGTGGCCGAGCTCGGCAAGCTGCCCGTCGTGCTCTTCTCCGCGGGCGGTGTCGCCACCCCGGCCGACGCCGCGCTGATGCGTCAGCTCGGGGCCGAGGGCGTCTTCGTCGGCTCCGGCATCTTCAAGTCCGGCGACCCCGCCAAGCGCGCCGCCGCGATCGTGAAGGCCACCACCTTCTACGACGACCCGAAGGTCATCGCGGACGCCTCCCGGAACCTGGGCGAGGCCATGGTCGGCATCAACTGCGACACCCTGCCCGAGGCCGAGCGCTACGCGAACCGTGGCTGGTAAGCACCGATGAGCGACACCCCTGTGATCGGCGTCCTGGCACTCCAGGGCGACGTACGGGAACACCTGATCGCCCTGGCCTCGGCGGACGCCCTGGCCAGGCCGGTCCGGCGTCCCGAGGAACTCGCCGAGGTGGACGGCCTGGTCATCCCCGGCGGCGAGTCCACCACGATGTCCAAGCTGGCCTCCCTCTTCGGCATGCTGGAACCGCTGCGCGACCGGGTCCGGGACGGCATGCCCGTCTACGGCACCTGCGCCGGGATGATCCTGCTCGCCGACAAGATTCTCGACCCGCGCGCGGGCCAGGAGACGGTCGGCGGGATCGACATGATCGTGCGCCGCAACGCCTTCGGACGGCAGAACGAGTCCTTCGAGGCGGCCGTCGAGGTCGCCGGGATCGAGGGCGGCCCCGTGGAGGGCGTCTTCATCCGCGCCCCCTGGGTGGAGTCGGTCGGCGCCCGCGCCCGGGTGGTCGCCGAGCACGGCGGCCATATCGTCGCGGTACGTCAGGGAAACGCCCTGGCGACGTCCTTCCACCCGGAATTGACCGGGGACCACCGTGTTCACGCGCTGTTCGTGGACATGGTGCGCGCAGTCGGCTGACTCGATCCCGGTAGGATCTCTCGGGTTCGAATCGTTTTGGGTGACGCGAAGGAGAAGGCAGATGTCCGGCCACTCTAAATGGGCTACGACGAAGCACAAGAAGGCCGTGATTGACGCCAAGCGCGGCAAGCTCTTCGCGAAGCTGATCAAGAACATCGAGGTGGCGGCCCGTACCGGCGGCGCCGACCCCGATGGAAACCCGACCCTTGTGGACGCGATCCAGAAGGCGAAGAAGAGCTCCGTCCCGAACAAGAACATCGACTCCGCGGTCAAGCGCGGCGCCGGTCTCGAAGCGGGCGGCGTCGACTACCAGACGATCATGTACGAGGGTTACGGCCCGAACGGTGTCGCGGTGCTCATCGAGTGCCTCACCGACAACCGCAACCGCGCCGCTTCCGACGTACGTGTGGCGATGACCCGCAACGGCGGTTCGATGGCCGACCCCGGGTCGGTCTCGTACCTCTTCAACCGCAAGGGCGTCGTGATCGTCCCCAAGGGCGAGCTGTCCGAGGACGACGTCCTCGGCGCGGTCCTCGACGCGGGCGCCGAGGAGGTCAACGACCTCGGTGACACGTACGAGGTCGTCAGCGAGGCCACCGACATGGTCGCGGTCCGTACCGCGCTCCAGGAGGCCGGCATCGACTACGACTCCGCCGAGGCCAACTTCCTGCCCACCATGCAGGTCGAGCTGGACGAGGAAGGCGCGCGCAAGATCTTCAAGCTGATCGACGCGCTGGAGGACAGCGACGACGTGCAGAACGTCTTCGCCAACTTCGACGTCTCGGACGAAGTCATGGAGAAGGTCGAGGCATAGGCCGAGCTCGGCACAGCCTCCACGTGCGGGCCGACGGGGACACACCCCCGTCGGCCCGTCGCGTTGTCAGTGCCGGCCGATAGCCTGCGGGAACACTTGACCGACCGGTACGGAGGGGGTGCCCCATGAGGGTGCTGGGCGTGGACCCGGGGCTGACCCGGTGCGGTGTCGGCGTCGTCGAGGGCGTCGCCGGCCGCCCGCTGACGATGCGCGGCGTGGGCGTCGTACGGACCCCGCCCGACGCGGAGCTCGGGCACCGGCTGGTCGCCATCGAGCGCGGCATAGAGGAATGGCTCGACGAGCACCGGCCCGAGTACGTCGCCGTGGAGCGGGTCTTCAGCCAGCACAACGTCCGCACGGTGATGGGCACCGCCCAGGCCAGCGCGGTCGCCATGCTCTGCGCCTCGCGCCGCGGCATTCCCGTGGCGCTGCACACCCCCAGCGAGGTGAAGGCCGCCGTCACCGGCACCGGCCGCGCCGACAAGGCACAGGTCGGCGCCATGGTCACCCGGCTGCTCCGGCTCGACGCCCCGCCGAAACCGGCCGACGCGGCCGACGCCCTCGCGCTCGCCATCTGCCACATCTGGCGCGCCCCCGCCGTCAACCGCCTCCAGCAGGCGCACGCGGCCGCCGCCGCGGCCCGCGCCCCCCGCACCCCGGCGGCCCGCCCCGCCGCAGCTCCCGCCCGGAAGGTCTCCCGATGATCGCTTTCGTCAGCGGCCCGGTGGCCGCCCTCGCCCCGACCACGGCCGTGATCGAGGTCGGCGGCATCGGCATGGCCGTCCAGTGCACGCCGAACACCCTCGCAGCCCTCCGGATCGGCCAGGACGCCCGGCTCGCCACCTCGCTCGTCGTACGGGAGGACTCGCTCACCCTCTACGGCTTCGCCGACGACGACGAGCGGCAGGTCTTCGAGCTGCTCCAGACCGCCAGCGGGGTCGGGCCACGGCTCGCCCAGGCGATGCTCGCCACCCACAGCCCGGACGCGCTGCGCACCGCGGTCGCCACCGGCGACGAGAAGGCGCTCACCGCCGTCTCCGGCATCGGCAAGAAGGGCGCCCAGAAACTCCTCCTCGAACTGAAGGACAGACTCGGCGAGCCGGTCGGCGCCCACATCGGCCGCCAGGGCATCGGCACCGCCGTCACCTCCTCCTGGCGCGACCAGCTCCAGGCCGCCCTGATCGGCCTCGGATACGCCACCCGCGAGGCGGACGAAGCGGTCGCCGCCGTCGCACCACAGGCCGAGGCGGCCATCGCCGAGGGCGGCCAGGCCCCTGTGCCGCAACTGCTCCGCGCCGCACTCCAGACCCTCAACCGCGCGCGCTGACCCCAGCGCGCGCCACCCCGACGCCGGGCCGGGCACCGCACGGCACCGAGACATCCGAGGCGGGACAGACCGAATGAACTGGGACGAGACCGGACCCGACACCGACGAGCGGCTCGACGAGCGCCTCGTCCGGGCCGACGCGGACGGCGAGGACACCGCCGTGGAGGCCGCCCTGCGCCCGAAGGACCTGGACGAGTTCGTCGGCCAGGAGAAGGTCCGCGAGCAGCTCGACCTGGTCCTCAAGGCGGCCAGGGCCCGTGGCGCCACCGCCGACCACGTCCTGCTCTCCGGTGCCCCCGGCCTCGGCAAGACCACCCTCTCCATGATCATCGCGGCCGAGATGGGCGCCCCCATCCGGATCACCTCCGGCCCCGCCATCCAGCACGCGGGCGACCTCGCCGCGATCCTCTCCTCCCTCCAGGAGGGTGAAGTCCTCTTCCTCGACGAGATCCACCGCATGTCGCGGCCGGCCGAGGAGATGCTCTACATGGCGATGGAGGACTTCCGGGTCGACGTCATCGTCGGCAAGGGCCCCGGCGCCACCGCCATCCCGCTGGAACTTCCCCCGTTCACCCTGGTCGGCGCCACCACGCGCGCGGGCCTGCTCCCGCCCCCGCTGCGCGACCGCTTCGGCTTCACCGGGCACATGGAGTTCTACGCCCCCGCCGAGCTGGAGCGCGTCATCCACCGCTCCGCCCGCCTCCTCGACGTCGAGACGGACGCGGACGGCGCCGCCGAGATCGCCGGCCGGTCCCGGGGCACCCCCCGTATCGCCAACCGGCTGCTCCGCCGCGTCCGGGACTACGCCCAGGTCAAGGCCGACGGACGGATCGACCGCCCGATCGCCGCCGCGGCCCTCGGGGTGTACGAGGTCGACGCCCGCGGGCTCGACCGGCTCGACCGCGCGGTGCTCGAAGCCCTGCTGAAGCTCTTCGGCGGCGGACCGGTCGGGCTGTCCACCCTCGCGGTCGCCGTGGGGGAGGAGCGTGAGACCGTCGAGGAGGTCGCGGAGCCCTTCCTGGTGCGGGAAGGACTGCTGGCGAGGACGCCGCGCGGGCGCGTCGCGACCCCCGCGGCCTGGGCCCACCTCGGGCTCGTACCCCCGCAGCACGGCGGAAAGGGACAACAGGGCCTGTTCGGGGCGTGATCCGTCACAGGTTCGCCGGAGCCGGAACCACGGACCGGGTTCGGGCGTTGTTCCATCGATGCGGACTCGCTTAGACTCCGCCGATGCCGCCCTTATCAGGTCGGTGTACCCACCCCCGTAGATACAGGCCGCTCCCCGGACGCGGTCGTGCGAAGGAAACTCGTCCCGTGAATCCCGTGACTCTCCTCCCCTTCATCGTGCTCATCGGGGCCATGTTCCTGATGACGCGGTCCGCCAAGAAGAAGCAGGCGGCCGCCGCCCAGATGCGCGACGAGATGCAGCCCGGCACCGGCGTCCGGACGATCGGGGGTATGTACGCCACCGTCAAGGAGCTGCACAACGACACGGTCCTCCTCGAGGTCGCGCCCGGCGTCCACGCCGTCTACGCCAAGAACGCCATCGGCGCCGTCCTCAGCGACGAGGAGTACAACCGCATCGTCCACGGTGACGACGAGAGCGGCCTCGACGGCACGGTCGTCCCGGACGACGCCTCCTCGCTGACCGAGCGTGACGACGACACCCGGATCGACCTCGACAAGAAGGCCGACGAGGACGAGCCGAAGGACGCCGAGGCCGGCAAGAAGTCCGAGGGCAAGGACGACGGCGAGTCCGACGCGAAGTGACCCACGCCCGGGGATGCCGTGAGCCCACCGGCGTCCGGCACTCCCCGGTCCGTGCGATCTTCTGCGGGGGCGGGTCCCCACTACACTTCGTGGCCGCTCGGGTGCGTACCCGGCCCGGGGCGGTTGGACAGGGAGAAACGAGAAGGTGGCAGCACCGAAGAAGAGCCGGGGACCGGCCGGCGGTCAGGGCAGGCCGGGGCGTTCCCTGGCTCTGATCCTGATCGCCATGGTCGCGCTCACCGGCGGGATGTTCCTGGCGGATCAGCCCACCCCGAGGCTGGGCATCGACCTGGCGGGCGGCACCTCGATCACGCTCGAGGCGAAGAGCGAGCCGGGCCAGGAATCGGCGATCAACAAGACCAACATGGACACGGCCGTCCAGATCATGGAGCGCCGTGTCAATGGTCTGGGTGTCTCCGAGGCCGAGGTCCAGACCCAGGGCGATCGCAACATCATCGTCAACATCCCCAAGGGCACGAACTCCGCCCAGGCCCGTGAGCAGGTCGGTACGACCGCCAAGCTCTACTTCCGGCCGGTGCTGACCGTCGCCCAGGGCACGCCCACTCCGACGCCCAGCGCGTCGACCTCCGGCAAGCCCGACCCGTCCACCAGCCCCACCGCCCCCAAGGCGGAGAACGGGAAGGGCTCGGCGAGCCCGGACCCGAGTGCCACCACCCAGGGCCGCGCGGTCACCGGCGGCCTGAAGGCCGACTCCACCCCGGACCCGAAGGCGAGCACCACGCCCAAGGGCGACGCCTCCCCGTCGGCCTCCACCGCCGACCAGGCGGCCGCGGCCGCGCTCCAGAAGAAGTTCGAGGCGCTCGACTGCTCCAGCGCGGCGTCCCGCGCCAAGGCCACCCAGGGCACCAAGCCGACCGAGCCGGTCGTCGCGTGCGGCTCCAAGGAGGAGGGCAGCGCCAAGTACATTCTCGGCCCGGCCGAGGTGTCCGGCACTGAGGTCGACAACGCCAAGGCCGGTTTCGACCAGCAGCGCGGCATGTGGATCGTCAACATGGAGTTCACCAAACAGGGCTCCAAGCAGTTCCAGGCGATCACCAAGAAGCTCTCCTCGCAGCCGTCCCCGCAGAACCAGTTCGCCATCGCCCTGGACGGCGAAGTTGTCTCGGCCCCCCAGGTGAACACCACGCTCAGCGGTAGCGCCGAGATCTCCGGCAGCTTCACCCAGCAGTCCGCCGAGGACCTGGCCAACGTGCTCTCCTACGGCGCGCTCCCGCTCTCGTTCAAGGAGCAGAGCGTCACCACGGTCACCGCCGCGCTCGGCGGTGAGCAGCTCCGCGCCGGTCTGATCGCCGGTGCGATCGGCCTCGCCCTGGTCGTGATCTACCTGGTCGCCTACTACCGGGGCCTGGCGTTCATCGCGCTCCTCAGCCTCCTGGTCTCCGGCATCCTGACCTACACGCTGATGTCGCTGCTCGGCCCGGCCATCGGCTTCGCGCTGAACCTCCCGGCCGTCTGTGGTGCCATCGTGGCCATCGGTATCACCGCGGACTCCTTCATCGTGTACTTCGAGAGGATCCGCGACGAGATCCGCGAGGGCCGCACGCTCCGCCCCGCGGTCGAGCGGGCCTGGCCGCGCGCCCGACGCACCATCCTGGTCTCCGACTTCGTGTCGTTCCTGGCCGCCGCCGTCCTCTTCGTCGTCACCGTCGGAAAGGTGCAGGGCTTCGCCTTCACGCTGGGTCTCACCACCCTGCTCGACGTGGTCGTGGTCTTCTTCTTCACCAAGCCCGTCATGACGATCATGGCCCGCAAGAAGTTCTTCGCGAGCGGTCACCCGTGGTCCGGCCTGGACCCGAAGCGGCTCGGCGCCAAGCCGCCGCTGCGCCGCTCGCGGCGTGCCACCGCCCCCACTTCTGACCCGAAGGAGGCGTGAGATGTCGCGACTCGGCACGCTCGGCGCCCGTCTCTACCGAGGCGAGGTCGGCTACGACTTCATCGGCAAGCGCAAGATCTGGTACGGGATCTCGATCCTGATCACCATCACGGCCATCGTCGGCCTGGCGGTCAGCGGCCTGAACATGGGCATCGAGTTCAAGGGCGGCGCGGTCTTCACCACCCCGAAGACCTCCGCCACCGTCGCCGAGGCCGAGGACCTGGCCACCAAGGCCTCCGGGCACCAGGCCATCGTCCAGAAGCTCGGCAACGGCGGTCTGCGCATCCAGATCACCGAGGTCGACACCGCGAAGTCCGACCAGATCAAGGACACGCTCTCCAAGGACCTCGACGTCCCGGCCGAGAAGATCGCCGCCGACCTGGTCGGCCCCAGCTGGGGCGAGCAGATCGCCAACAAGGCGTGGACCGGGCTCGGCGTCTTCATGGTCCTGGTCGTGATCTACCTGGCCATCGCCTTCGAATGGCGGATGGCCATCGCGGCCCTGGTCGCGCTGATCCACGACATCACCATCACGGTCGGGATCTACGCCCTGGTCGGCTTCGAGGTCACCCCGGGCACCGTGATCGGTCTGCTGACCATCCTCGGCTACTCGCTCTACGACACCGTCGTGGTCTTCGACAGCCTCAAGGAGAGCACGGTCGGGATCACCAAGCAGACCCGCTGGACCTACAGCGAGATCGCCAACCGGTCCATCAACGGCACGCTGGTGCGTTCGATCAACACCACCGTCGTGGCGCTGCTGCCGGTCGCCGGCCTGCTCTTCATCGGTGGCGGTGTCCTCGGCGCGGGCATGCTGAACGACATCTCGCTGTCGCTCTTCGTCGGCCTCGCGGCCGGTGCGTACTCCTCGATCTTCATCGCCACGCCGCTCGTCGCCGACCTCAAGGAACGCGACCCGCAGATGAAGGCCCTGAAGAAGCGGATCCTCGCCAAGCGCGCGGCGGCCGCCGCCAAGGGCGAGTCCGCCGAGGACGAGCCGGAGGACGACGGCTTCCCGCAGGACGCCGCCCCCGCCGCGGCGGTCGTCGGTCAGCGCCAGCAGCCCCCCAGGGGCCACGGCCGGACCCCCGGGAACCGCCGATGACCAGCACCACCGACACCACCCGCGAGCTCCTGCTCAGCCGGATCCGTGACGTCCCCGACTACCCGAAGCCGGGCGTGCTGTTCAAGGACATCACCCCGCTGCTCGCGGACCCGGCGGCCTTCACCGCCCTCACCGACACCCTCGCGGAGCTGTGCGTACGGCACGGCGCCACGAAGGTCGTCGGTCTGGAGGCGCGCGGCTTCATCCTGGCCGCCCCGGTCGCCGTCCGGGCCGGGCTCGGCTTCGTACCGGTCCGGAAGGCGGGCAAGCTCCCCGGGGCGACGCTCAGCCAGTCCTACGAGCTGGAGTACGGCACCGCCGAGATCGAGATCCACGCGGAGGACCTGTCCGCCGACGACCGGATCATGGTCATCGACGACATCCTCGCCACGGGCGGCACGGCAGAGGCCTCACTGGAGCTGATCCGGCGAGCCGGCGCCGAGGTCGCGGGCGTCGCGGTCCTCATGGAGCTCGGCTTCCTGGACGGGCGTGCCCGTCTGGAACAGGGGCTGCGCGGTGCGCCGCTGGAAGTCCTGATCACGGTCTGAGTCGTACGCACCGACACGGCCACGCACGGAACGGGCACCCGGGAACAACCGGGTGCCCGTTCCGCGTTGTCGGGAGTCTCCACGGTCCCCGGGGGAAGAGCGGGCGCAGGCTCGATACGATGGCCTTTCCGGGTACCCGGATCCGCACGAGGAGCACTCTTGCCAGACGAGGCCCAGCCAGTCGCCGCCCCGCAGCCCGACCAGCCCGCGGCGGCCCCAGCCGCGCCCGGGAAGAGGCAGTCCGCGGAGAAGCCGAAGCCGATGCCCGGCAAGGGCCCCGAGGCAGGTCCCGTCGCCCCCGGCCCGCCCGTGCAGCCGGCCGCCGCGGCGCCCCCCGCCGCCTCCGCCCCGAAGCCGCCGTCGAAGCCCGCGGCCAGGCCCGTGCAGCCCACCGCTCCCGCCACCCGCTCCGGCGGCTCGTCCAACCGGGTGAGGGCCCGGCTGGCCCGGCTCGGCGTGCAGCGCTCCAGCCCGTACAACCCGGTGCTCGAACCGCTGCTGCGGATCGTCCGCGGCAACGACCCCAAGATCGAGACGGCCACGCTCCGCCAGATCGAGCGCGCCTACCAGGTCGCCGAGCGCTGGCACCGGGGCCAGAAGCGCAAGAGCGGCGACCCGTACATCACCCACCCGCTCGCCGTGACGACCATCCTCGCCGAGCTTGGCATGGACCCGGCGACCCTGATGGCCGGGCTGCTCCACGACACCGTCGAGGACACCGAGTACGGCCTCGACACCCTGCGCCGCGACTTCGGCGACCAGGTCGCCCTGCTCGTCGACGGCGTCACCAAGCTGGACAAGGTCAAGTTCGGCGAGGCCGCGCAGGCCGAGACCGTACGCAAGATGGTCGTCGCCATGGCCAAGGACCCCCGGGTCCTGGTCATCAAGCTCGCCGACCGCCTGCACAACATGCGCACCATGCGGTACCTCAAGCGGGAGAAGCAGGAGAAGAAGGCCCGCGAGACGCTGGAGATCTACGCCCCGCTGGCGCACCGCCTGGGCATGAACACCATCAAGTGGGAGCTGGAGGACCTCGCCTTCGCGATCCTCTACCCCAAGATGTACGACGAGATCGTGCGCCTGGTGGCCGAGCGCGCCCCCAAGCGCGACGAGTACCTCGCCATAGTGACCGACGAGGTCCAGGCCGATCTGCGCGCCGCCCGGATCAAGGCCACCGTCACCGGCCGGCCGAAGCACTACTACAGCGTCTACCAGAAGATGATCGTGCGGGGCCGGGACTTCGCCGAGATCTACGACCTGGTGGGCATCCGGGTCCTCGTCGACACCGTCCGCGACTGCTACGCGGCGCTCGGCACCGTCCACGCGCGATGGAATCCGGTCCCCGGCCGGTTCAAGGACTACATCGCGATGCCCAAGTTCAACATGTACCAGTCACTGCACACCACGGTGATCGGGCCCAGCGGCAAGCCCGTCGAACTCCAGATCCGCACCTTCGACATGCACCGCCGCGCCGAGTACGGTATCGCCGCGCACTGGAAGTACAAGCAGGAGGCCGTCGCGGGCGCCTCCAAGGTCCGCACCGACGTGCCCAAGAGCCCCGGCAAGGGCGCCCGCCAGGACACCGTCAACGACATGGCCTGGCTGCGCCAGCTCCTGGACTGGCAGAAGGAGACCGAGGACCCCGGCGAGTTCCTGGAGTCGCTCCGCTTCGACCTCTCGCGCAACGAGGTCTTCGTCTTCACGCCCAAGGGCGACGTGATAGCGCTGCCCGCCGGAGCGACCCCGGTCGACTTCGCGTACGCGGTGCACACGGAGGTCGGCCACCGGACCATAGGAGCACGGGTCAACGGCCGGCTCGTCCCGCTCGAATCGACGCTCGACAACGGCGACCTGGTGGAGGTCTTCACCTCCAAGGCGGCCGGAGCCGGACCGTCCCGGGACTGGCTGGGCTTCGTCAAGTCGCCCCGCGCCCGCAACAAGATCCGTGCCTGGTTCTCCAAGGAGCGCCGCGACGAGGCGATCGAGCAGGGCAAGGACGCCATCGCCCGGGCCATGCGCAAGCAGAACCTGCCGATCCAGCGCATCCTGACCGGCGACTCCCTGGTCACCCTCGCCCACGAGATGCGCTACCCCGACATCTCCTCGCTGTACGCGGCGATCGGTGAGGGCCATGTCGCGGCCGCCGGGGTCGTGCAGAAGCTGGTCCAGGCGCTCGGCGGCGAGGACGAGGCCAACGAGGACATCGCCGAGAGCTCGCCGCCCTCCCGCAGCCGTAGTAAGCGGCGCTCCAACGCCGACCCGGGCGTGGTCGTCAAGGGCGTGGAGGACGTCTGGGTCAAGCTGGCCCGCTGCTGCACGCCGGTGCCCGGCGACCCGATCATCGGCTTCGTCACCCGCGGCAGCGGCGTCTCCGTGCACCGCGCCGACTGCGTCAACGTCGACTCGCTGTCGCAGCAGCCGGAGCGGATCCTGGACGTCGAGTGGGCGCCGACCCAGTCCTCGGTCTTCCTGGTCGCCATCCAGGTCGAGGCGCTCGACCGGTCCCGGCTGCTCTCGGACGTGACGCGCGTCCTGTCCGACCAGCACGTCAACATCCTGTCGGCGGCCGTCCAGACCTCCCGGGACCGGGTGGCCACCTCCCGCTTCACCTTCGAGATGGGCGACCCCAAGCACCTCGGCCACGTACTGAAGGCGGTCCGGGGCGTGGAGGGCGTCTACGACGTCTACCGGGTGACCTCGGCCCGCCGGCCGTAGCGGCGGGCCGGTACGGGGCACGGGGCACGGGGCTCCGCCTCGGCCTCGTACCGGCCGTACGGCACGGCACTGCCGCATCCCGCCAGTTGCCGCGCCGCACCCGCCCGGACGCGGAAGGGGCCTTCCCGCGCGAACACGGAAAGGCCCCTCGGGCGTACGTCGGCTCCGCCGACTCAGCCCCCGAACTCCTCCAGGCCCTTGAGCGCCTGGTCCAGCAGCGCCTGACGGCCTTCGAGCTCCTTGGCCAGCTTGTCGGCACGGGCGTTGTTGCCCGAGGCGCGGGCGGCGTCGATCTGCGTACGCAGCTTGTCGACGGCCGCCTGGAGCTGACCGGTCAGCCCCGCGGCGCGGGCACGCGCCTCGGGGTTCGTCCGGCGCCACTCCGCCTCCTCGGCCTCCTGGAGGGCCCGCTCCACCGCGTGCATCCGCCCCTCGACCTTCGGGCGGGCGTCGCGCGGTACGTGACCGATGGCCTCCCAGCGCTCGTTGATGGCCCGGAACGCGGCCCTGGCCGCCTTCAGGTCCTTCACCGGCACCAGACGCTCGGCCTCGACCGCGAGCTCCTCCTTCAGCTTGAGGTTGTCGCCCTGCTCCGCGTCCCGCTCGGCGAAGACCTCGCTGCGGGCGGCGAAGAAGACGTCCTGCGCACCGCGGAAGCGGTTCCACAGGTCGTCCTCGGCCTCGCGCTGGGCGCGGCCCGCCGCCTTCCACGCCGTCATCAGGTCGCGGTAGCGGGCGGCGGTGGCCCCCCAGTCGGTGGAGCCGGAGAGCGACTCCGCCTCGGCGACCAGCTTCTCCTTGGCCTTGCGGGCGTCCTCGCGCTGGGCGTCCAGCGAGGCGAAGTGGGCCTTGCGACGCTTGGAGAACGCCGAGCGGGCGTGCGAGAAGCGGTGCCACAGCTCGTCGTCGGACTTGCGGTCGAGCCGGGGGAGGCCCTTCCACGTGTCGACGAGCGCGCGGAGCCGTTCGCCGGCCGAGCGCCACTGCTCGCTCTGCGCCAGCTCCTCGGCCTCGGCGACCAGGGCCTCCTTGGCGTGCTTCGCCTCGTCGGTCTGCTTCGCCTTCTGGACCTTGCGCTCCTCACGACGCGCCTCGACGGCCGCGACGAGCGCGTCGAGCCGCTTGCGCAGCGCGTCGAGGTCACCCACGGCGTGGTGCTCGTCCACCTGGACACGCAGATGCTCGATGGCGGTCGTCGCGTCCTTCGCCGACAGGTCGGTCGTCTTCACCCGCCGTTCGAGGAGGCCGATCTCGACCGCAATGCCCTCGTACTTGCGCTCGAAGTAGGCCAGAGCCTCCTCGGGGGAACCCGCCTGCCACGATCCGACGACCTGCTCGCCGTCGGCTGTCCGCACGTACACGGTGCCGGTCTCATCGACACGGCCCCACGGGTCGCTGCTCACAGCGTCTCCTCCACCTGATGCCCGCGAGGGGGTTTCACCCCCCTGGCATCGTCCACAGTTTCCTGGGGCGGGCAGCGCCCGCCCTGCACAACGTCAATCTAGGCGACCGGCCGCCCGGCTGTCCGCACTCAGCGCGACCGAAAAAAATCAGTCCCGCACCCGGCGGCGCCGGAGGCGGTCCGGCCGGTCACGACTTGTCGACAGTGGCCTTCGTGATCTTCACTTCCTTCTTCGGCGCGGCGTCGGGCGCACCGCCCACCGCGCCCGCCGCCCCGATCTTCTCCAGGGTCTTCAGCGAGGCGTCGTCCATCGTGCCGAACGGGGTGTAGTTGGGCGGCAGCTTGCTGTCCTTGTAGACCAGGAAGAACTGGCTGCCGCCGGTCTGCGGTCCGGCGTTCGCCATCGCGACCGTACCCGCCGGGTACGTCACCGTGCCGTCCTTGCCGGGCTTGCCCAGACCGTCCAGGTTCTCGTCGGGGATGGTGTATCCGGGGCCGCCCGTGCCGTCGCCCTTGGGATCGCCGCACTGCAGGACGAAGATGCCCTGCGTGGTGAGCCGGTGGCACTTGGTGCCGTCGAAGAAGCCCTTGTCGGCCAGCGACTTGAAGGAGTTCGTGGTGTGCGGCGTCTTCGCCGCCTCCATGGAGAACGAGATGTCGCCCTGGCTCGTTCCCAGCGCCATCGTGTACGCGGCCTTCTTGTCGATCTTCATCGCGGGCTCGGGAGCCTTGCTCTCCTCGCTCGGCGACGGGCTCGCGCTCGCGGCGGCGTCCGCGGTGTCCTTCTTGGTGTCGTCGCCGCTGAGGGCGAGGTAGGAGGCCCCGCCGATGACCGCCACCGCCACGACCGAGGACGCGATGATGATCGTCAGCCGCTTCCTGCGGTTGCGGGCCTCCTCCCGGCGCTGCTGCTGCCGCTGGAACTTGTCCCTGGCGAGCTGCCGTCGCCGCTGATCGCTGCTGACCACCGGGTGATCTCCTTGCTGGGTCGTGGGTTCGGGCCTTGGCTGCCCCGTACCGTATATGGGTTAGCTGTGGAATGAGGAGCGCCGGTAGGCTCTGAACTGCCGCGACCCCCTCCGTCGCGTTCCGCCGTCGGACGACCATTAAGGACGATCGTGCTCATTGCCGGGTTCCCCGCAGGGGCCTGGGGGACCAATTGCTATCTGGTCGCCCCGGCCGCGGGCGAGGAGTGCGTGATCATCGACCCGGGCCACCAGGCCGCCTCCGGAGTCGAGGAGGCGCTGAAGAAGCATCGGCTGAAGCCGGTCGCCGTCGTACTGACCCACGGCCACATCGACCACGTCGCCTCGGTGGTCCCGGTGTGCGGCGCGCACGACGTCCCCGCCTGGATCCACCCCGAGGACCGGTTCATGATGAGCGACCCGGAGAAGGCCCTCGGCCGCTCCATCGGGATGCCGCTCATGGGCGAGCTGACGATCGGGGAGCCGGACGACGTCAAGGAGCTGAGTGACGGTGCCCGTCTGGAGTTGGCCGGGATGGAGTTCTCCGTCGCGCACGCGCCAGGCCATACCAAGGGGTCGGTGACGTTCAGGATGCCCGAGGCCGCGGATGTTCCGCAGGTCCTCTTCTCGGGCGACCTGCTCTTCGCCGGCTCCGTCGGACGCACCGACCTGCCCGGTGGCGACCACGCCGAGCTGCTCGAGTCGCTGGCCCGCGTGTGCCTGCCGCTCGACGACTCGACCGTGGTGCTGTCCGGCCACGGCCCCCAGACGACCATCGGCCGCGAGCGCGTCTCCAATCCGTTCCTGAACGGACTGGACGCGCCCCGACGAGGAATGTGACGAGAAAAACCCCGTGAGCACCTTCAAGGCCCCCAAGGGCACGTACGACCTGACCCCGCCGGACTCCGCCAAGTACCTCGCGGTGCGCGAGGCGATCGCCGCGCCCCTGAAGAACTCCGGCTACGGCTACATCGAGACGCCCGGCTTCGAGGACGTCGCCCTCTTCTCGCGCGGTGTCGGTGAGTCCACCGACATCGTGACCAAGGAGATGTACACCCTCACCACCAAGGGCGGCTCGCAGCTGGCCCTGCGCCCCGAGGGCACCGCCTCGGTGCTCCGCGCCGCGCTGGAGGCCAACCTCCACAAGCTCGGCAACCTGCCGGTGAAGCTCTGGTACTCCGGTTCCTACTACCGCTACGAGCGCCCGCAGAAGGGCCGCTACCGGCACTTCTCGCAGGTCGGCGCCGAGGCGATCGGGGCCGAGGACCCGGCGCTGGACGCCGAGCTGATCATCCTGGCCGACCAGGCATACCGCACGCTGGGCCTGCGGAACTTCCGCATCCTGCTCAACTCGCTGGGCGACAAGGAGTGCCGCCCCGTCTACCGGGACGCCCTCCAGACCTTCCTGCGCGAGCTCGACCTGGACGAGGAGACCCGCCGCCGCATCGAGATCAACCCGCTCCGGGTCCTCGACGACAAGCGGGCCGAGGTGCAGAAGCAGCTGACCGGCGCCCCGGTGCTGCGCGACTACCTGTGCGACGCCTGCAAGGCGTACCACGAGGAGGTGCGCGACCTGCTCTCGGCGGCCGGTGTGGTCTACGAGGACGACGAGAAGCTCGTCCGCGGTCTCGACTACTACACCCGCACCACCTTCGAGTTCGTCCACGACGGGCTCGGCTCGCAGTCCGCGGTGGGCGGCGGCGGCCGCTACGACGGCCTCTCCGAGATGATCGGCGGCCCGGCGCTCCCCTCGGTGGGCTGGGCGCTCGGCGTGGACCGTACGGTGCTCGCGCTGGAGGCCGAGGGCGTCGAGCTCGAACTCCCCGCGACCACCAGCGTCTTCGCGGTACCGCTCGGCGAGGAGGCCCGGCGGGTGCTCTTCGGCGTGGTCACGCAGCTGCGCCGCGACGGTGTCGCGGCGGACTTCGCGTACGGGAACCGGGGCCTCAAGGGCGCGATGAAGAGCGCGAACCGGTCCGGGGCCCGCTTCACGGTCGTCGCGGGCGAGCGCGACCTGGCCGAGGGCGTCGTCCAGCTCAAGGACATGGAGTCCGGCGAGCAGACGCCCGTGGCCCTGGCCGAGGTGGCCGGGGAGATCCGCGGGCGCCTGGGCCGATAGGTCCCGGAGGGGCGGTGACGGGGTTCCGTCGCCGCCCCCTTCGGCGTGTGCGGCCACCCCACCCGGCGTCAACTCGGCGGGAGTGGATTCATTCCAGCGGGTGGAATTGACGGGGAAACGCCAACCGTGGTTTCCCAGAGCCGCGTTGAGGAGGGTGAGCCGCGACTCGGTCCCCGCCAGGAGCCCACTCGGTCCCCGCCAGGAGCCCGGCGCCGGTGCGGGCGCCTCCAACCCCCGCAGCCCGTACCGGCCGTGCGGGCAGCTTTGGGCACACCTTTATGTTCATCGAACGGAAGACCGGTGCCGGGTTGCGGCACAATGACCCGTGCCCAGCAGGCCACTCACTGATGGAACGGCGATATGACGACTGCAACGGTTGACCATCCCTCCTCCGAGCAGGACGAGGACGGCGGCGGGCGGACCATCGGCGGCGGTCGCGCGTTCGCACTGCTCCTGGTGATCACCGGTGCCGCCGGGCTCCTGGCCGCCTGGGTCATCACGATCGACAAGTTCAAGCTGCTGGAGGACCCCAACTTCACGCCGGGGTGCAGCCTGAACCCCGTGGTCGCCTGCGGCAACATCATGAAGAGCGAGCAGGCGGCGGCCTTCGGCTTCCCGAACCCGATGCTCGGCATGGCCACCTACCCCGTGATCATCGGCATCGGCCTGGCCCTGCTCGCCGGTGCCCGGTTCCGCAGCTGGTACTGGCTCGGCATGAACGCCGGAACCCTGTTCGGCGTCGGCTTCTGCACCTGGCTCCAGTACCAGTCGCTCTACAACATCAACTCGCTCTGCCTCTGGTGCTGCCTGGCCTGGGTCGCCACGATCTTCATGTTCTGCTACGTCACCACGCACAACATCAAGCACCGGATCATCCCCGCGCCGAACTGGCTCCGCAACGGCCTCACGGAGTTCCACTGGGTAGTGCCGGTCCTGTGGATCGGGGTCATCGGCATGCTCATCCTGACCCGCTGGTGGGACTTCTGGACCAGCTGACCGGCGGGCCCTCCCCCGATCGCCAGGTCCGGCGGGGATGTCAGTGCCGTGACATAGGCTTCAAGACGTGGAGCCCGACCTTTTCACCGCAGCAGCCGAAGACCGCCAGGAGAAGGACCCGACCGGCAGCCCCCTGGCCGTCCGGATGCGTCCCCGCACCCTCGACGAGGTCGTCGGCCAGCAGCATCTGCTCAAGCCGGGCTCGCCGCTGCGCCGCCTCGTGGGGGAGGGGAACGGCGGCCCGGCCGGCCCGTCGTCCGTGATCCTCTGGGGCCCGCCCGGCATCGGGAAGACGACCCTGGCGTACGTGGTCAGCAAGGCCACCAACAAGCGCTTCGTCGAGCTCTCGGCGATCACCGCGGGCGTCAAGGAGGTGCGGGCCGTCATCGAGGGCGCCCGCCGCGCCACCGGGGGGTACGGCAAGGAGACCGTCCTCTTCCTCGACGAGATCCACCGCTTCTCCAAGGCGCAGCAGGACTCCCTGCTCCCCGCGGTCGAGAACCGCTGGGTCACCCTGATCGCGGCGACCACCGAGAACCCCTACTTCTCGGTCATCTCGCCGCTCCTCTCCCGCTCCCTGCTGCTCACCCTGGAGCCGCTCACCGACGACGACCTGCGCGGGCTGCTCGGCCGGGCGCTGGCCGACGAGCGCGGGCTCGGCGGTGCGGTGACGCTGCCGGAGGACGCCGAATCGCATCTGCTGCGCATCGCGGGCGGTGACGCCCGCCGGGCGCTGACGGCTCTGGAGGCCGCGGCCGGTGCGGCGCTGGACAAGCGGGAGGAGGAGATCAGCCTCCAGACGCTGGAGGAGACCGTCGACCGCGCGGCCGTCACCTACGACCGGGACGGCGACCAGCACTACGACGTGGCGAGCGCGCTCATCAAGTCGATCCGCGGCTCCGACGTGGACGCCGCGCTCCACTACCTGGCCCGGATGATCGAGGCGGGGGAGGACCCCCGGTTCATCGCGCGCCGGCTGATGATCTCGGCCAGCGAGGACATCGGCCTGGCCGACCCCACGGCGCTGCCCACCGCCGTGGCCGCCGCGCAGGCGGTCGCCATGATCGGTTTCCCGGAAGCGGCGCTCACCCTGAGCCACGCCACCATCGCCCTCGCCCTGGCCCCCAAGTCCAACGCGGCGACGCTGGCGATATCCGCCGCCCAGGAGGACGTGCGCAAGGGCCTCGCCGGCCCCGTCCCGGCCCACCTGCGCGACGGCCACTACAAGGGCGCCGCCAAGCTCGGCCACGCCCAGGGCTATGTCTACCCGCACGACGTCCCCGGCGGCATCGCCGCCCAGCAGTACGCGCCGGACGCGGTCCGGGACCGGCACTACTACCGCCCGACGCGCTACGGCGCGGAGGCCCGCTACGCCGACGTGGTCGACCGGGTCCGCGAGCGGCTCGGCCGTACGGGCCCGGGCAAGGAGGCCGGTCCGGCCTCGGGGTGAGGTGGTGCGACGGTCAGCGCGCCGCCGCCTCGAAGAGGGTCCGTACGGCGTGGCTCAGTCCGGCGGCGTCCCGCACCGGCTCGGGGAACTCGAAGCGCGCGTCGTAGTACGGGCCGGCCGGCTCGCACAGCCGCACGCGCAGTCCGTGCCGGTCCATCGCCAGCGGAACGACCGAGGGCAGATGGGCCGGGCAACGGCCCGCCGTCCGCCCGCCCAGCAGTCCGCGCAGACTCCGCAGCTGCTCGCCGTGGGCCGTGGCCAGATGCTGGAGCAGTTCCGCCTCGTGGTCCAGGAACGGGTCGGCGGACGCGTCGCGCAGTTCCTCGGGCCGGACCTCCCCCGTGCCCCACAGGTCGTCCACGTACGCCTCCCCGGTCTCCAGCCGGAGCGTCGTGCGGCCGGGGCCCGAGAGGCCGGGGACGGCGGTCAGCCGGCCGGAGACCCATGCCCGGCCGCGGACGCGGTGCGGGACGGAGACCGGGGCGACGTCCGTGATCTCCAGCACGGCCTCCGGTTCCCCGGCCCGGGCGTGCGTGGCGGCCCGTACGACGGGGGAGCCGGTGGGCAGTTCGAGGAAGACATCGCCCTCCGGTCCCACCGTCCTGGCCAGGGGCGTCAGCTGCTCCCGGGGCAGACGGCGCAGCCCGGGGACGAGCAGTACGGCGGAGCAGGTACTCTGTACGAGAGTTCGTGTGCGCTCGGCTGCTGACGGCATCCGAGTGGTTTCAAGCCCGCTGGGGCGCGGCTGACCACGATCTGATCGGTCCTCCGTCGTATCGGCACCCCGAGGGGTGTCGACGCTGTCAGTGCTGTCCGTGAAGTGACTGGTGTTCCCCGGGCGAGACATGCGATCTCCTCAACTAAGGTGAGCCTAACCTAACCTACGATGGAGGTCTGGAGAACGTGCCTAACCAGTCGCGTCCCAAGGTCAAGAAGAGCCGCGCGCTCGGCATTGCGCTGACGCCGAAGGCCGTCAAGTACTTCGAGGCCCGCCCCTACCCGCCGGGCGAGCACGGCCGCGGCCGCAAGCAGAACTCGGACTACAAGGTCCGTCTGCTGGAGAAGCAGCGTCTTCGCGCCCAGTACGACATCAGCGAGCGCCAGATGGCGCGCGCCTACGACCGCGCCAAGAAGGCCGAGGGCAAGACGGGCGAGGCGCTCGTCGTCGAGCTGGAGCGCCGTCTCGACGCCCTGGTTCTGCGTTCGGGCATCGCCAAGACCATCTACCAGGCCCGTCAGATGGTCGTCCACGGCCACATCGAGGTCAACGGTGGCAAGGTCGACAAGCCGTCCTTCCGCGTGCGTCCCGACGATGTCGTGCAGGTCCGCGAGCGCAGCCGTTCCAAGGTCCCCTTCCAGGTGGCCCGTGAGGGTGGCAACGACACCGACGGCGAGACCCCGCGCTACCTGCAGGTGAACCTGAAGGCCCTGGCCTTCCGCCTTGACCGGGACCCGAACCGCAAGGAAATCCCCGTGATCTGCGACGAGCAGCTCGTCGTCGAGTACTACGCCCGCTGATCCAGGCGTAGTCGTTTCAACGGCGCTCCGGCCCGCTTCCTCCCGATGCACGGGAAGGGGCGGGCCGGAGTGGTTTTCCGGGGGGCGCCACCGCTCCGGGCCGGGGCGCCGGGGGCTGCCGCCGGACCGCGGGGCCGTTCCCCAGCGCCCTGGCCACCGCCGCGTCCGGATCCAGCCGCCCGCCCTCGCGCAGTCCGGACTCGTAGCGGGTGTCCCCCAGCTCCCGGCGGGCCAGCTCCTCGCACCGCGCCCGGACCTGCCCGAAGTGCGCCGAACCGAACAGCGGCAGCCCCACCGAGGGCCAGAGCCGGTCGGCGGCCCCCTGGAGCACCGCCGCCTCCGCCGCGTCGCCCTCCACCACCGTGACCAGCGCCAGCAACTCCAGGGCGAGCACCGAACCGATCAGGTCGTGGAAGGCGCCACTGATCGTCAGTGACTGCCCGAGCAGTTCCCGGGCCCGTGCCGGACGGCCCTGCCGGGCGGCCGCGAAGGCCAGCACGTACCACGCGTACGACCGGGCCCACAGCTCCCCGTGGTCCTCGCACTCCGCCGTGATCTCCTCGCAGATCGCGGCCGCCCCGTCCGGGTCCCCGTCGAACCCGACCGCGGTCGCCAGCTCGACCCGGGCCATCAGCACATTGCTGTTCAGCTCGCCGAGCTCCCCGTAACGGCGCGCCGCGTCGTCCAGCAGCTCCCGCGCCCGGCCCAGGTCGCCGGTGACGAGCGCCAGGCTCCCGAGCCGGTGCGCCGCGTAGGCGAGCGCCACGGCGTCGTCGCCCCGTTCCGCCGCCTCCCGGCACTCCTGCAGCGCGGCGACCGCGCCGACCGGGTCGCCCTGGAGCACCGCCACGTGTCCCAGCACCCACAGCGCCTTCAGCCGCGAGGAGTCGTACGGGGTCTCCTCCTCCAGCACGTGGTCCAGCCAGTGCCGCCCCTCCGAGAGCCGCCCGCAGCACACCCAGAGGAACCACAGCGTGCCGGCCAGATGCTGCGCGAGATGGGCCTCGCCCGGATTCTCCAGCGAGCACTCCAGCGCCCGCCGCAGATTGGGCAGCTCGCTCCCGGCGCGCGCCGCCACCTCGGCCTGCCGGGGGCCGAACCAGTCCAGCTCGCACCAGGTCGCGAGCCCCAGGTACCAGTCCCGGTGGCGCCGACGCAGCCGCTCCGTGTCCTCGGTGGCCGCCAGCCACTCGGCGCCGTACTCCCGCACCGTGTCCAGCATCCGGTAGCGGGTGCCGTGCGCCGAGTCCTCGCGCACCACGACCGACTGCGCCAGCAGCCCGGAGAGCACGTCGAGCATCGCGTCGGCCGGCAGATCGGCCCCGCCGCAGACGTACTCCACGGCCTCCAGGTCGAACGGTCCGGCGAAGACCGAGAGCCGTGCCCAGAGCAGCCGCTGCTCCGGCGCGCACAGCTCGTGGCTCCAGCCGATGGCGGTACGCAGGGTCTGGTGGCGGGCGGGCGCGCTGCGGTTCGAACCGGTGAGCAGCCGGAAGCGGTCGTCCAGACGCTGCAGCAGCTGGACGGTGGACAGGGCGCGCAGCCGTCCGGCGGCCAGCTCCAGGGCGAGCGGGATTCCGTCCAGGCGGCGGCAGAGCTCCCGGGCGGCCTCGCGCTCGTCGTCGGCCGGCCGGGACTCCGGGCGGACCGCGGCGGCCCGCTCCTCGAACAGCAGCACCGCGTCCGCGTCCGACATCGGCGGCAGCGGGAAGACCACCTCCCCGGCCAGCTCCAGCGGCAGCCGCCCGACGGCCAGCACCCGCAGCCCCGGGGCCCGGCGCAGCAGATCCCGCACCAGCGAGGCGCAGGCGTCCACGAGCTGCTCGAAGCCGTCGATCACCAGCAGCAGCCGGCGCGTGGCCAGATGCTCGGCGAGGGTGGCGCGGGGCGCCCTGCCGACATGGCCGGAGAGCCCGAGCGCGTCGACCAGGGCGTGCTCCAGCAGCTCGGGGTCGTGGAGGGTGGTGAGCTCCGCCATCCAGACGCCGTCGCAGTACCGTTTCTCCAGAAGACCGGCGACGCGGACGGCGCAGCGGGTCTTGCCCACCCCGCCGACGCCGACCACCGTGACCAGCCTGGACTCCTCCAGGAGCTGGGCGAGGCGGACGAGTTCGTTCTCCCGTCCGACGAATCTGTTCAGCTCCGCCGGGAGGTTCCCGGGGCCGGTCCGGGCGTGGGGAACGTGGGGGGACGCAACGGGGCGCTGGGGGCGTCGCATGAAACACGCAGAGTACTGGTGCGGAGGCTCTCCGTACAATCTCGTCCGGGTGCCCCTCGACGTTTCCCCGGGTAATGCGGTACGGGGTGCGACCACCGGCGCGATAGGCTCAAGGGACGACGACCGGCCGTGACCACGGCCGTCGCCGGACCGAACAAGAGACAGTACGAAGACAGCGACGACCGAGAGAGCGGTGCACTGTGTCCGGTGGAGAGGTGGCCGGGATCCTGGTGGCCGTCTTCTGGGCGATCCTGGTCTCGTTCCTCGCCGTCGTGCTGGTGAGGCTGGCCCAGACGCTCAGGGCGACGACCAAGCTCGTGGCGGACGTGACCGAGCAGGCCGTTCCGCTGCTCGCCGACGCCTCCGCCACCGTGCGTTCCGCGCAGACCCAGCTCGACAAGGTCGACGCGATCGCGACGGACGTCCAGGAGGTCACGTCGAACGCCTCCGCGCTGTCCACCACGGTCGCCTCGACCTTCGGCGGCCCGCTCGTCAAGGTCGCCGCGTTCGGTTACGGGGTGCGCCGGGCCATCGGCCGCAGGACCGGAGCCGAACCGGAGGCCCCCCGCCGGCAGGTGATCGTCGGCCGCGCGGTGCCGTCCGCGCGCGGCCGGAAGCGCAACGGCAGAAGTTCCCGCGGACCGAAGGACTGACGCAGCATGTTCCGCCGTACGTTCTGGTTCGCCGCAGGTGCCGCCGCCGGTGTCTGGGCCACGGCCAAGGTGAATCAGAAGCTCAAGCAGCTCACCCCCGAGAGCCTCGCGGCGCAGGCCGCCGACCGGGCGATCGAGACGGGACACCGGCTCAAGGACTTCGCTCTGGACGTCCGGGAGTCCATGGTCCGGCGCGAGGCCGAACTGGGCGAGGCGCTGGGGCTGGAGGCACCGGTCGACCAGGACCTTCCGGTCCGGCCGCACCTCGTCGTGACCACCGAACACCGCAAGCTCCCCTATAAGTCGTACAACCGGAATGAGGACCACTGATGGAGTCGGCAGAAATTCGTCGCCGCTGGCTGAGCTTCTTCGAGGAGCGCGGTCACACCGTCGTCCCTTCGGCGTCGCTCATCGCGGACGACCCGACTCTGCTCCTGGTCCCCGCGGGCATGGTCCCCTTCAAGCCGTACTTCCTCGGCGAGGTCAAGCCCCCGGCCCCGCGCGTCACCAGCGTGCAGAAGTGCGTCCGTACGCCGGACATCGAGGAGGTCGGCAAGACCACCCGGCACGGCACGTTCTTCCAGATGTGCGGCAACTTCTCCTTCGGCGACTACTTCAAGGAGGGCGCCATCACGCTCTCCTGGGAGCTGCTCACCAGCTCCGTCGAGGACGGCGGCTTCGGCCTCGACCCCGAGCGGCTGTGGATCACCGTCTACCTCGACGACGACGAGGCCGAGCGGATCTGGCGCGAGAAGGTCGGCGTCCCGGCCGAGCGCATCCAGCGCCTGGGCAAGAAGGACAACTTCTGGTCCATGGGCGTCCCCGGCCCCTGCGGCCCCTGCTCCGAGATCAACTACGACCGCGGCCCCGAGTTCGGCGTCGAGGGCGGCCCGGCCGTCAACGACGAGCGGTACGTGGAGATCTGGAACCTGGTCTTCATGCAGTACGAGCGCGGCGCGGGCGACGGCAAGGAGGACTTCCCGATCCTCGGCGACCTGCCGTCGAAGAACATCGACACCGGCCTCGGCCTGGAACGCCTCGCGATGATCCTGCAGGGCGTGCAGAACATGTACGAGACCGACACCCTGCGCGTCGTCATGGACAAGGCCACCGAGCTGACCGGCGTCCGCTACGGCGCCGAGCACGGCTCGGACGTCTCGCTCCGGGTCGTCGCCGACCACATCCGCACCTCCGTGATGCTCATCGGTGACGGCGTCACCCCGGGCAACGAGGGCCGCGGCTACGTGCTGCGCCGCATCATGCGCCGCGCCGTCCGCAACATGCGCCTGTTGGGCGCCACCGGGCCGGTCGTCAAGGACCTGGTCGACGTCGTGATCGACACGATGGGGCAGCAGTACTCCGAGCTGATCACCGACCGCAAGCGCATCGAGACCGTCGCCCTCGCCGAGGAGGCCGCCTTCCTCAAGGCCCTCAAGGGCGGCACCAACATCCTCGACACCGCCGTCACCGAGACCAAGGCCGCCGGTGGCAGCGTCCTCGCCGGTGACAAGGCGTTCCTGCTCCACGACACCTGGGGCTTCCCGATCGACCTCACCCTGGAGATGGCCGCCGAACAGGGCCTCGCCGTGGACGAGGAGGGCTTCCGCCGCCTGATGAAGGAGCAGCGGGACCGCGCCAAGGCGGACGCCCGCGCCAAGAAGACCGGCCACGCCGACCTGTCCGCGTACCGCGAGGTCGCCGACAGCTCCGGCGCCACCGACTTCACCGGCTACACGACCACCGAGGGGGAGTCGGTCATCGTCGGCCTGCTCGTCGACGGTGTCTCCTCCCCGGCCGCCTCCGAGGGCGACGAGGTCGAGGTCGTCCTCGACCGCACCCCGTTCTACGCCGAGGGCGGCGGCCAGATCGCCGACCAGGGCCGCATCCGGCTCGACACCGGCGCCGTCATCGAGGTCCGCGACGTGCAGAAGCCGGTCCCCGGCGTCCACGTCCACAAGGGTGTCGTCCAGGTCGGCGAGGTCACCGTCGGTGCTCCGGCGTACGCCTCGATCGACGTGAAGCGCCGCCGGGCCATCGCCCGCGCCCACTCCGCCACGCACCTCACCCACCAGGCCCTGCGCGACGCGCTCGGCCCGACGGCCGCCCAGGCCGGTTCCGAGAACCAGCCCGGCCGCTTCCGCTTCGACTTCGGTTCGCCGAACGCCGTCCCCGGCACGGTCATGACCGACGTCGAGCAGAAGATCAACGACGTGCTCGCGCGCGAACTCGACGTCCAGGCCGAGGTCATGTCGATCGACGAGGCCAAGAAGCAGGGCGCCATCGCCGAGTTTGGCGAGAAGTACGGCGAGCGGGTCCGGGTCGTCACCATCGGCGACTTCTCCAAGGAGCTGTGCGGCGGTACGCACGTCCACAACACCGCCCAGCTGGGTCTGGTGAAGCTGCTCGGGGAGTCGTCCATCGGTTCCGGCGTGCGCCGCATCGAGGCCCTGGTCGGCGTCGACGCGTACAACTTCCTCGCCAAGGAGCACACCGTCGTCGCCCAGCTCCAGGAGCTGGTCAAGGGACGCCCGGAGGAGCTGCCCGAGAAGATCGCCGGCATGCTCGGCAAGCTGAAGGACGCCGAGAAGGAGATCGAGAAGTTCCGCGCGGAGAAGGTCCTCCAGGCCGCCGCCGGACTGGCCGAGTCCGCCAAGGACGTACGGGGCGTCGCCCTGGTCACCGGACAGGTGCCCGACGGCACCTCGGCCGACGACCTGCGCCGGCTCGTCCTCGACGTCCGCGGCCGCATCCAGGGCGGCCGGCCGGCCGTCGTCGCCCTGTTCACCACGGCCAACGGCCGTCCGCTGACCGTCATCGCGACCAACGAGGCGGCCCGTGAGCGCGGTCTCAAGGCCGGTGACCTGGTCCGTGCCGCGGCCAAGACCCTCGGCGGCGGTGGCGGCGGCAAGCCGGACGTCGCCCAGGGCGGTGGCCAGGACCCGGAGGCGATCGGCGCCGCCGTGTCCGCCGTCGAGCGCCTCGTCACCGAAACGGCGTGACGCCGGGCATGACGCAGATGCGCCGGGGCCGTCGCCTCGCGATCGACGTCGGGGACGCCCGGATCGGGGTCGCTTCCTGCGACCCCGACGGGATCCTCGCGACGCCGGTGGAGACCGTTCCGGGACGCGACGTCCCGGCGGCCCACCGGCGGCTCGGGCAGATCGTCGAGGAGTACGAGCCGATCGAGATCATCATCGGCCTGCCGAGGTCCCTCGGCGGCGGCGAGGGGCCCGCCGCCGCCAAGATCAGGGTCTTCGCCCAGGAGGTCGCCCGCTCGGCCGCACCCGTTCCGGTGCGATTGGTGGACGAGAGGATGACCACAGTGACGGCGAGCCAAGGGCTCCGCGCTTCGGGCGTGAAGTCCAAGAAAGGGCGATCCGTCATCGACCAGGCTGCCGCTGTGGTGATCCTTCAGAACGCTCTGGAGTCCGAGCGGGCCTCGGGCCGTCCGCCCGGGGAAGCCGTCGAGGTGGTTGGCTGATCGCGATACGGTAACGTTCCGCGCGATGCGGCGGTGTGTCGAACAAATACCGCACAGCAAGAGACGGAACGTCGTCTCGCGGCTCTAGGGGATCGATGACTGAGTATGGCCGGGGCCCCGGCTCCGAACCGTGGCATCCCGAGGACCCCTTGTACGGGGACCAGGGATGGGGAGGACAGCAGCCCGCCCACGGCCAGAACCAGTACGGCGGCCAGCAGCAGTCCTACCCGCACGATCCGTACGCCCAGCAGCCGCACGACCCGTACGCGCAGCAGCAGCCGCAGGCGCACGACCCGTACGCCCAGCAGCAGTACGAACAGCAGCCCGGTTACGGAGTCCCGCAGGACCCGTACGCCCAGCAGGGACACCAGCAGCCCCAGCCCCAGCAGCCCGCTCAGCCGGGCTACGGCGACGGCGGCTGGCAGACCGGGCAGCAGCAGGGTGCGATGCCCTACGCCCCCCAGCCGGCCGACCCGTACGGCGGGGGGCAGGGCGGCTACCCGGAGGCGCACGACTACTACGGCACCCCGGAGGCCTACCCGCCGCCGCAGCCCCCGGGCCGCCGCGAGGCCGCCCCGCAGCAGGAACCGGCGCCGAACCCGGACTGGGACCCCGAGGTCCAGCCGGAGGAGACCCACCCCTTCTTCACGGGCACGGACGAGCGCGACGCCGACGGGGACGACCGGGGTTCCCGCAGGCGCACCCGTGACCAGGACGACGACGGCTACGACGAGGACGGCGACGAGGACGACTCGCGCGTGTCCCGCCGTGGCGGACGCGGCGGCGAGCGCCGCGGCAAGGGCAAGAAGAAGAGCCGCAACGGCTGCGCCTGTCTGGTCGTCTCGCTGGTCCTGGCCGGCGGCCTCGGCGGGATCGTCTACCTCGGCTACGGCTTCTTCAAGGACCGGTACGGCTCGGCGCCCGACTACTCCGGCGCGGGCACCGGCCAGGTCGAGGTCGAGATCGAGAAGGGCGCTTACGGGGCCGACATCGGCAACATCCTGAAGAAGAAGGGCGTCGTCAAGAGCGTCGACGCGTTCGTCGCGGCGCAGAACGAGAACCCCAAGGGCAACTCCATCCAGGCGGGCGTCTACCTGCTCCGCAAGGAAATGTCCGCGGCCGAGGCCGTGAAGATGCTGGTCGACCCGAAGAGCCAGAACCTTCTGGTGATTCCCGAGGGATGGCGCAACGCCGCCGTCTACGAGCTCATCGACAAGAGGCTCGGCCTCAAGAAGGGGACGACCGAGGACATCGCCAAGTCCGACGCGTCGAAACTGGGCCTGCCGGGCTGGGCGGGTAAGAACAAGGACATCAAGGACCCGCTGGAGGGCTTCCTCTTCCCGGCCGCGTATTCGGTCACCAAGGAGACCAAGCCGGAGGCCGTCCTCAAGCAGATGGTCTCCCGCTCCAACGAGGAGTACAAGAAGCTCGACCTCGAAAAAACGGCCAAGAAGTACAAGCTGGACGGCCCCTGGCAGGTTCTCACCGTCGCCAGCCTGGTTCAGGCGGAGGGGCTCACGCACGACGACTTCCGCAAGATGGCCGAGGTTGTCTACAACCGCCTCGAGCCCGACAACATCGTCACCAATCGCAAGCTCCAGTTCGACTCCTCGTTCAACTACCTGAAGAAGCAGAGCAAGATCAAGATCGGGTCGAACGAGGTCCACACCAACCCGGACCCGTACAACACCTATTACCACGCCGGTCTGCCGCCCGGGCCCATCAGCAACCCCGGCGACGAGGCCCTGCGCGCCACGCTCAACCCCACCGGCGACGGGTGGATGTTCTTCATCTCGCTCGACGGCAAGAAGACCCAGTTCACCAAGACGGCCGCCGAGCACGACAAGCTCAACGAGAAGTTCAAGGAACAGCATGGCCTCGGCTGACCGGCGGTGCCGTGCCGCCGTTCTCGGATCGCCCATCGCGCACTCGCTCTCCCCGGTCCTGCACCGGGCCGCCTATGCGGAACTCGGCCTCACCCACTGGACGTACGACCGGTTCGAGATGGTCGAGGACGGTCTGGCCGCATTCATGGCGGGGCTCGACCCGACCTGGGCCGGGCTCTCGCTGACCATGCCGCTGAAGCGGGCGGTCATTCCGCTGCTGGACTCCGTCAGCGCGACCGCGGCCTCGGTGGAGGCCGTCAACACGGTCGTCCTCACCGAGGACGGCCGCCGGACCGGCGACAACACCGATATCCCCGGCATGGTCGCCGCACTGCGCGAACGGGGTGTGGAGAAGGTCGAGTCCGCCGCCGTGCTCGGCGCCGGGGCCACCGCCTCCTCGGCACTCGCCGCGCTGTCCAAGATCTGCGCGGGACCGGTCACGGCATACGTCCGCAGCCCGGAACGGGCCCGGGAGATGCGCGGCTGGGGCGAGCGCCTCGGCGTCGACGTCCGGACCGCCGACTGGGCGGAGGCCGGGCGGGCGCTGAGCGCCCCGCTGGTCGTCGCCACCACCCCCGCCGGAACCACGGACTCCCTGGCCGCCGCCGTGCCGGAGCGGCCCGGCACCCTCTTCGACGTGCTGTACGACCCGTGGCCGACCCGGCTCGCCGCCGACTGGGCGGCGCGGGGCGGCGCAGTGGTCGGAGGTCTCGACCTCTTGGTGCATCAGGCCGTGCTCCAGGTCGAGCAGATGACCGGCCGTGCGCCCGCGCCGCTCCCGGCCATGCGGCTGGCCGGCGAAGCGGCTCTCGCGGGGCGCTGAGGCAGGGGCGGAGCCCGGCGCGGGCCGTCCGTCTGCTGGACCGGCGGGCGGGCCGGGGCCCCGGTCGTGGGAGGATCGGGGCGGCGGGCCAGGGCCGCGCACCCGGTCGCGCCGTCGCAGTTCCAGGCGCGAGCATGAGGAGCACCGTTGAGCAGGTTGCGCTGGCTGACCGCGGGGGAGTCGCACGGCCCCGCACTCGTGGCGACGCTGGAGGGTCTTCCCGCCGGTGTCCCGATCACCACGGAGATGGTGGCGGACGCACTCGCCCGGCGACGACTCGGTTATGGCCGCGGTGCGCGGATGAAGTTCGAGAAGGACGAGGTCACCTTCCTCGGCGGGGTGCGCCACGGACTGACCATGGGCTCCCCGGTCGCCGTGATGGTGGGCAACACCGAGTGGCCCAAGTGGGAGCAGGTCATGGCGGCCGACCCGGTCGACCCCGCCACCCTGGCCGAGCTGGCCCGCAACGCCCCGCTGACCCGCCCGAGGCCCGGCCACGCCGACCTCGCGGGCATGCAGAAGTACGGCTTCGACGAGGCCCGGCCGATCCTGGAGCGCGCCAGCGCCCGGGAGACGGCGGCCCGCGTCGCGCTCGGCACCGTGGCGCGCTCGTACCTCAAGGAGACCACGGGCATCGAGATCGTCAGCCATGTCGTCGAGCTGGCCGCGGCCAAGGCGCCCTACGGCGTCTACCCGACGCCCGCCGACGTCGAGCGGCTCGACGCCGACCCGGTGCGCTGCCTGGACGCCGACACGAGCGAGGCGATGGTCGCGGAGATCGACCAGGCCCACAAGGACGGCGACACCCTCGGCGGCGTCGTCGAGGTCCTGGCGTACGGCGTGCCCGTCGGCCTCGGCTCGCACGTGCACTGGGACCGGCGGCTCGACGCCCGGCTCGCCGCCGCGCTGATGGGCATCCAGGCCATCAAGGGCGTCGAGGTCGGCGACGGCTTCGACCTGGCCCGGGTGCCCGGCTCCCAGGCGCACGACGAGATCCTGGTCACCGAGGACGGCATCAAGCGCGCCTCCGGCCGTTCCGGCGGCACCGAGGGCGGTCTCACCACCGGTGAGCTGCTGCGGGTCCGCGCGGCGATGAAGCCGATCGCGACCGTCCCCCGCGCGCTCGCCACCGTCGACGTCGTCACCGGCGAACCGGCCAAGGCCCACCACCAGCGCTCCGATGTCTGTGCCGTTCCGGCCGCGGGCATCGTCGCCGAGGCGATGGTCGCGCTGGTCCTCGCCGACGCCGTCGCGGAGAAGTTCGGCGGCGACAGCGTCGCCGAGACCCGGCGCAACGTGGAGTCGTACCTCGACCACCTCCACATCCGATGAGCGGCCCGCTGGTCGTCCTCGTCGGCCCCATGGGCGTCGGCAAGTCCACGGTCGGGGAGCTGCTCGCCGGGCTGCTCTCCACCGGTTACCGGGACACCGACGCGGACGTGGTCGCCGTCGCCGGGAAGCCGATCCCGGAGATCTTCTTCGACGAGGGCGAGGAGCACTTCCGCGCGCTGGAGCGGCAGGCGGTGCGCACCGCCCTCGCCGAGCACACCGGCGTCCTCTCCCTCGGCGGCGGCGCGGTGCTCGACGACACCACCCGCGCGCTGCTCGCCGGACACCCCGTCGTCTACCTCTCGATGGACGTCGAGGAGGCCGTGAAGCGCGTCGGGCTGAACACCGCCCGCCCGCTGCTCGCCGTCAACCCGCGCCGGCAGTGGCGCGAGCTGATGGAGGCCCGCCGCCCTCTGTACACCGAGGTGGCGCGGGCGACCGTCGCCACCGACGGACGCACCCCCGACGAGGTCGCCCGCGCGGTCCTCGACGCACTGGAACCGCAGGAACGCGGGGACGGCCCCGCCGCCCCCGGCCAGGAGAAGACATGACCGAGCAGGCCCCCACCCGTATCGCGATCGCCGGCAGCGCGGGCACCGACCCGTACGAGGTGCTGGTCGGCCGGCAGCTGCTGGGCGACCTGCCCACGCTCATCGGCGACCGCGCCAAGCGTGTCGCGGTCCTCCACCCCGAGGCGCTCGCCGAGACCGGCGGGGCGGTCCGCCAGGACCTCGCCGACCAGGGCTACGAGGCCATCGCGATCCAGCTGCCGAACGCCGAGGAGGCCAAGACCGCCGAGGTCGCGGCGTACTGCTGGAAGGCGCTGGGCCAGACCGGCTTCACCCGCACCGACGTGATCGTCGGCGTCGGCGGCGGCGCCACCACCGACGTCGCCGGATTCGTCGCGGCGACCTGGCTGCGCGGGGTGCGCTGGATCGCCGTGCCCACCACCGTGCTCGGCATGGTCGACGCGGCCGTCGGCGGCAAGACCGGCATCAACACCGCCGAGGGCAAGAACCTCGTCGGCGCCTTCCACCCGCCGGCCGGGGTCCTGTGCGACCTCGCCGCGCTGGACTCGCTGCCCGTCCACGACTACGTCAGCGGCATGGCCGAGGTCATCAAGGCCGGATTCATCGCCGACCCCGTCATCCTCGACCTGGTCGAGGCGGACCCGGAGGGCGCCCGTACGCCCACCGGACCGCACACCGCCGAGCTGATCGAACGGGCCATCAGGGTCAAGGCCGAGGTCGTCTCCGGCGACCTCAAGGAGTCCGGGCCGCGCGAGGTCCTCAACTACGGCCACACCCTGGCCCACGCCATCGAGAAGAACGAGCGCTACAAGTGGCGGCACGGCGCGGCCGTCTCGGTCGGCATGGTCTTCGCCGCCGAACTGGGCCGGCTGGCCGGACGCCTCGACGACGCCACCGCCGACCGGCACCGCGCCGTCCTGGCCTCCGTCGGGCTCCCGCTCACCTACCGGGGCGACCAGTGGCCCCGGCTGCTGGAGACCATGAAGGTCGACAAGAAGTCCCGCGGCGACCTGCTGCGCTTCATCGTCCTCGACGGCCTCGGCAAGCCCACCGTCCTGGAGGGCCCCGACCCGGCCGTACTGCTCGCCGCGTACGGGGAGGTGTCGGCGTGACGCGCCGGGTGCTCGTCCTCAACGGGCCGAACCTCGGCCGCCTCGGCTCCCGCGAGCCGGACGTCTACGGAGCCACCTCCTACGCCGGACTCGTCGACGCCTGCCGGAGCCTCGGCAAGGAGCTGGGCTTCGACGTCGAGGTCCGGGAGACCAACGACGAGGGCGAGCTGATCCGCTGGCTCCACGAGGCCGCCGACGGTTCGATTCCGGTCGTTCTCAACCCGGGGGCCTTCACGCACTACTCGTACGGGATGCGGGACGCGGCGGCCCAGCGCACCGCGCCGCTGATCGAGGTGCACATCTCCAACCCGTACGCGCGGGAGGAGTTCCGCCACCACTCCGTGGTCGCACCGGTGGCCACGGGAACCGTCGCCGGGTTCGGCATCGACTCCTACCGCCTCGCCCTGCGCGCCCTGGCGGACGGGCCCGCCGACTGACGGACCGGAGGATTCCCGGCCGTTCGGGCACTGCGGCGGCTTCCCGCCCGTTGTCCCTGTGGCGGCCGGGAACGGTACGGTTGCCGTCCCACCAGCGCCAGTTGACTGTACGAGACGGAGTGGCACCGGATGCAGCACGCAGTGGGGGCCCCGCTGCCGCCGCCCCATCAGGGCCCCGCGGGCGGACCTGGCGGCTGGTCGCACCAGGCCCAGCACCCCGGCCCGCCCCTGCCGGCGGGCCCGCCGCCAGCCGCCCCGCCCGCCCCCGGCGGGTGGAGCGGCCCGGCCCCGCAGCACGCCCCCGGGCCGCCCCCCAGGGAGACCACCGGGCATGTCCAGCTGCCGCCGGGCGGCCCGGTGCCGCTGCCCGCGCCGCCCGCCGAGCCCGGCACCGGCAGCGCGACCCTCGCCGTCCTGCTGATCGGCCCCGCCGGCGCCGGCAAGACCACGGTCGCCAAGCTCTGGGCCAGCCGTCGCCGGGTCCCCACCGCCCATGTGAGCCTCGACGACGTCCGCGAGTGGGTCTGCTCCGGCTTCGCCGACCCGCAGGCCGGGTGGAACGACCACTCCGAGGCGCAGTACCGCCTGGCCCGCCGCACCTGCGGCTTCGCCGCCCGCAACTTCCTCGCCAACGGCATCTCCTGCATCCTCGACGACGCGGTCTTCCCCGACCGGCCGGTCGTCGGCCTCGGGGGCTGGAAGCGCCATGTCGGCCCCGGGCTCCTGCCGGTCGTCCTGCTGCCCGGCCTGGAGATCGTCCTGGAGCGCAACGCCGAGCGCAGCGGCAACCGCCGCCTCTCGGACGAGGAGGTCGCCAGGATCCACGGCAGGATGGCCGGCTGGTACGGCTCCGGGCTCCCGATCATCGACAACTCGACCTACGACGTCGAGACCACCGCCCGGGTCCTGGACGACATCCTCGCCCGGTCCATAGCCTCCCCGCCGAGCTGGTGAATTCCCACCCCCCGGTCGGCTGCGCTGACCGCGCGGGCGCGCGCCCCCGCTCGTAGGCTCGTGGCATGTCAGAGGTGTACGCCGTCCGCCGCGGAGCGCTCCGCGACCGGTGCGCCGCCGCGGGTGCCGCGGCCGCCCTGGTCTCCCGCCCCGCCAACGTCCGCTATCTCGCGGGCGGTGCGCCACCGGGAGCCGTGCTGCTGCTCGGCCCCGGCGAGGACGTGCTGTTCTCGCCGCGCGAACCGGGCGGCGAGCACACCGAGGGGCGGACCGACGACCGGCTGCGGGTGTCGGTGCTGCCCGTCGCGGGCGGGGACCCGGCGGTGGCGGCCGCCGATCTGGCCGGTTCCTCCGGAGCGGAGTCCCTCGCCGTGGAGGAGCACCATCTGACGGTCGCCCGCCACCGCGCCATGGGCTCCGTCGCGCCGAGACTGCGGCTGGCCGACCTCGGGACCGCCGTCGAGCAGCAGCGGGTGGTCAAGGACGAGGAGGAGATCGCCTGTCTGCGGATCGCCGCCGAGATCACCGACCAGGCCCTGGGCGAACTCCTGGAGTCCATCCTGGTCGGCCGCACCGAGCGGCATCTCGCCCTGGAGCTGGAGCGCCGTCTGGTGGACCACGGCGCCGACGGCCCCGCCTTCGCCACCTCGGTGGCCACCGGGCCGAATTCCGGCCGGGGCCGCCACCACCCCTCGGACCGACGGGTCGAGGAAGGGGATTTCCTCTCCGTCTGTCTGGGCGCGAGCTACCGCGGCTACCGTTGCGAGATCGGCCGCACCTTCGTCATCGGGACGGCGCCGGCCGACTGGCAGATCGAGCTCTACGACCTCGTTTTCGCCGCTCAGAGGGCCGGCCGCGAGGCGCTCGTGCCGGGCGCCGCCTACCGGGACGTGGACCACGCGGCCCGGAATCTGCTGGACTCCGCGGGGCACGGCGGGAGCCTGGCGCCCTGGACCGGGCACGGGGTGGGACTCGAAATCGACGAGGACCCGCAGTTGGCACCTGCGGCCATGGGTAAACTGGACGCTTGTGTGCCGGTCACCGTCGAACCGGGGGTCCACCTCCCGGGCCGGGGCGGAGTCCGGATCGATGACACGCTCGTCGTGCGCCCCGAGGCGGACGGCGGACCCGAGCTACTCACCATCACGACCAAGGAGCTGCTCGCGCTCTAGCGCGGATCCTCGGTCGTCCACCAGCTTCAGCCCAGGAGATTCCGCAACCGTGGCTTCCACGAACGACCTCAAGAACGGCATGGTGCTCAAGCTCGACGGAGGCCAGCTCTGGTCCGTCGTCGAGTTCCAGCACGTCAAGCCCGGCAAGGGCCCGGCCTTCGTGCGCACCAAGCTCAAGAACGTGCTCTCCGGCAAGGTCGTCGACAAGACGTTCAACGCCGGTGTGAAGGTCGAAACGGCCACCATCGACCGTCGCGACATGCAGTTCTCCTACATGGACGGCGACTACTTCGTCTTCATGGACATGGAGACCTACGACCAGCTCCACGTGGACCGCAAGGCCGTCGGCGACACCGCCAACTTCCTGATCGAGGGCTTCACCGCCTCCGTGGCGCAGCACGAGGGCGAGGTGCTCTACGTCGAGCTTCCGGCCGCCGTCGAGCTCGTCATCCAGGAGACCGAGCCGGGCGTCCAGGGCGACCGCTCCACCGGTGGCACCAAGCCCGCCACCCTGGAGACCGGCCACCAGATCCAGGTCCCGCTCTTCATCACCACCGGTGAGAAGATCAAGGTCGACACCCGCACCAGCGACTACCTCGGCCGGGTGAACAGCTAACCGTGGCCGCCCGGAACAAGGCCCGCAAGCGCGCCTTCCAGATCCTCTTCGAGGCCGACCAGCGCGGTGAGTCCGTGCTGACGGTCCTCGCGGACTGGGTGCGGCACTCGCGGTCCGACACCCGTCAGCCGCCGGTCGCCGAGTACACGATGGAGCTCGTCGAGGGGTACGCGAAGTACGCGAACCGGATCGACGACCTCATCGTGACGTACGCCGTGGACTGGGAGATCGACCGCATGCCGGTCGCCGACCGGAACATCGTGCGCCTCGGTGCCTACGAGCTGATCTGGGAGGACGGTACGCCGGACGCGGTGGTGATCGACGAGGCGGTCCAGATCGCCAAGGAGTTCTCCACCGATGACTCCCCGTCCTTCGTGAACGGGCTGCTGGCCCGCTTCAAGGACCTCAAGCCGAACCTCCGCCGGGAGCAGTAGCCCGGGGGCGTTCAGCCGACGAAGGGGCCCGCGGTCTCCGTGACCGCGGGCCCCTTCGGCATGCGACGGGCGGGAACGGCGGGCGCGAAAAAACCGTGCCGGCACGGGCACCCGATGGGGTGAACCCGCGCCGGCACGGCGGTGGATCTTCTCTGCGGGCCTCAGCCCTCTTCGTGGGACACGGCGCGGCGCGCGTCCGCGTCCAGCACGCCCCAGCTGATCAACTGCTCCGTGAGCACGGAGGGCGACTGGTCGTAGATCACGGCCAGGGTGCGCAGGTCGTCCTGGCGGATCGACAGCACCTTGCCGTTGTAGTCGCCGCGCTGGCTCTGGATCGTCGCGGCGTAGCGCTGGAGCGGACCGGCCTTCTCCGGCGGCACGTGGGCCAGCCGCTCCAGGTCCAGGACCAGCTTCGGCGGCGGCTCGGCGGCACCGCCGGGCGTCGTACCGGGCAGCAGCTCCTGCACCGGGACCCCGTAGAAGTCCGCGAGCTCAGCGAGGCGCTGCACGGTCACGGCACGGTCGCCGCGCTCGTACGAACCGACCACGACGGCCTTCCAGCGGCCCTGGGACTTCTCCTCCACGCCATGGAGGGAGAGACCCTGCTGGGTGCGGATGGCACGGAGTTTGGCCCCGAGCTGTTTTGCGTATTCGCTGGACATAAAGCTCCCCGGACGCTGGGACGTTGCGCGGCTCCGCCGCGTTGCTGGTAACTCACTGTGAGGTTACGCAGCGTTACTTGGTTGCGTCAAGCTGAAAGGGTGCGGACGGGCATCCCGGGGGTGCCGACAGGGGCCGACGCAAGCCCTGGTAACGTGGATGACGCAATTTCGACGTCCTTTAAGGTCCGTCCCGTGAGGCGGAGAAGGAGGTCCGTTTCTTATGGACGCACAGTACGAAGCCACCGGCAACGCGGCACGCCCCGTTTTGGAGGCCCCGGACATCGCCCGGGTTCTGACCCGTATCGCCCACGAGATCGTCGAACGCGCCAAGGGCGCCGACGACGTGGTGCTCCTCGGCATTCCGACGCGCGGCGTCTTCCTCGCCCGTCGGCTCGCCGAGAAGCTCGAAGAGATCACCGGCGGAAAGATGCCGGTCGGCTCCCTCGACATCACGATGTACCGCGACGACCTGCGGCTGCGCCCGGCGCGCGCCCTGGCCCGCACCGACATCCCCGCTGAGGGCATCGAGGGCCGCCTGGTCGTCCTGGTCGACGACGTCCTCTTCTCGGGTCGCACGATCCGCGCCGCGCTCGACGCCCTGGGCGACATCGGCCGCCCGCGCGCGGTGCAGCTCGCCGTCCTGGTCGACCGGGGCCACCGCGAACTCCCGATCCGCGCCGACTACGTCGGCAAGAACCTCCCCACGTCGCTGCGGGAGACGGTCAAGGTCCTGCTCGCCGAGGAGGACGGCCGGGACGCCGTGCTGCTCGGTGACGGCCGGATCGCCCCCACGGGCGAGCAGTAGCTCCCGCCACCCCCGTACGGCCCGTCGCAGGTCCGTACGGCTGCTCACGCACGCCCGCATGCCTGAACCCTCCATCCGTTCGGAGAACACCCAGATGAAGCGCCACCTCATCTCGGCCGCCGACCTCACCCGCGACGACGCCGTCCTGATCCTCGACACCGCCGAGGAGATGGCCCGGGTCGCCGACCGGCCGATCAAGAAGCTCCCCACCCTCCGCGGCCGTACCGTCGTCAACCTCTTCTTCGAGGACTCGACGCGTACCCGCATCTCCTTCGAGGCCGCGGCCAAGCGCCTGTCGGCCGACGTCATCAACTTCTCCGCGAAGGGTTCGTCCGTCTCCAAGGGCGAATCGCTCAAGGACACCGCGCTGACCCTGGAGGCGATGGGCGCCGACGCCGTCGTCATCCGGCACGGCGCCTCCGGGGCCCCGTACCGCCTCGCCACCTCCGGCTGGATCGACGGTGCCGTCGTCAACGCCGGTGACGGCACCCACGAGCACCCCACCCAGGCCCTCCTGGACGCCTTCACGATCCGCCGCCGGCTGGTCGGGGCCGACAGCGGCCTCGGCCGCGACCTCGAAGGCCGCCGGATCACCATCGTCGGCGACATCCTGCACAGCCGGGTGGCCCGCTCCAACGTCCACCTGCTGAACACCCTGGGCGCCCGGGTCACCCTGGTGGCCCCGCCGACCCTGGTCCCGGTCGGTGTCGAGCAGTGGCCCTGCGAGGTCAGCTACGGCCTCGACGAGGTGCTGCCGAAGTCCGACGCGGTGATGATGCTGCGTGTGCAGCGTGAACGGATGAACGCCGCGTACTTCCCCACCGAGCGCGAGTACTCCCGCCGCTACGGCCTGGACGCCGACCGGATGGCGCGGATGCCCGAGGACGCCATCGTCATGCACCCCGGCCCGATGGTGCGCGGCATGGAGATCACCGCCGAGGTCGCCGACTCCGGCCGGTGCACGGCCGTCGAGCAGGTCGCCAACGGCGTATCCATCCGCATGGCCGTCCTGTACCTGCTGCTCGGCGGGTACGAATCCGCTGCCCCGTCCCGTACCGAGGAGAACAAGTAACCATGAGCAAGACCCTGATCCGCGGCGCGCGCATCCTCGGCGGCGAGCCCCAGGACGTCCTCCTCGACGGCGAGACCGTCGCGGCCGTCGGCACCGGACTCGACGCCACCGGCGCGACCGTCGTCGAGGCCGCCGGGCAGATCCTGCTGCCCGGCCTGGTCGACCTCCACACCCATCTGCGCGAGCCGGGCCGCGAGGACTCCGAGACGGTCCTGACCGGTACGAAGGCGGCCGCGGTCGGCGGCTTCACCGCCGTGCACGCCATGGCCAACACCTTCCCCGTCGCCGACACCGCCGGTGTGGTCGAGCAGGTCTGGCGGCTCGGCCGGGAGTCCGGCTACTGCGACGTCCAGCCGGTCGGCGCCGTCACCGTCGGCCTGGAGGGCAGGAAGCTCGCCGAGCTGGGCGCCATGCACGACTCGGCGGCCGGCGTGAAGGTCTTCTCCGACGACGGCAAGTGCGTCGACGACGCGGTGATCATGCGCCGGGCCCTGGAGTACGTGAAGGCGTTCGACGGCGTCGTCGCCCAGCACGCCCAGGAGCCCCGCCTCACCGAGGGCGCCCAGATGAACGAGGGCGTCGTCTCCGCCGAGCTCGGACTGGGCGGCTGGCCCGCCGTCGCCGAGGAGTCGATCATCGCCCGCGACGTGCTGCTCGCCGCCCACGTCGGCTCCCGGGTGCACATCTGCCACCTCTCGACCGCCGGTTCCGTGGACATCGTCCGCTGGGCCAAGTCCAAGGGCTGGAACGTCACCGCCGAGGTCACCCCGCACCACCTGCTCCTCACCGACGAGCTCGTGCGGACCTACGACCCGGTCTACAAGGTGAACCCGCCGCTGCGCACCGAGGCCGACGTCATGGCGCTGCGCGAGGCGCTCGCCGACGGCACCATCGACTGCGTCGCCACCGACCACGCCCCGCACCCGCACGAGGACAAGGACTGCGAGTGGGCCGCCGCCGCCATGGGCATGGTGGGCCTGGAGACCGCGCTCTCCGTCGTCCAGCAGACGATGGTCGACACCGGGCTGCTCGACTGGGCGGGGGTCGCCGACCGGATGTCGTTCCGTCCGGCCGTCATCGGACGGCTCGACGGACACGGCCGGCCCGTCGCGGCGGGGGAACCCGCCAACCTCACCCTGGTCGATCCGGCTTACCGTGGTGTCGTGGACCCCGCGGGCTTCGCCTCCCGCAGCCGCAACACTCCGTACGAGGGGCGCGAGCTGCCGGGCCGAGTCACCCACACCTTCCTGCGGGGCCGTGCAACGGTCGTCGACGGGAAGCTCGCGTGACATCACTCACCTCTCTCTACCAGCTCGCTGCCGAACGGAAGTCCGCCGAGGTCACCGACTGGTCCGCCCGGATCAGCTGGGTCATCGCACTGGCCGTCCTGATCGCCTTCGTCTACTGGCTGATGCGCCAGGGATGGAAGTGGCGGGGCAGCCTCCAGTCGGACCTGCCGGAACTGCGCACCACCCCGGGAGGGTTCGCGGACGACCAGCCGCTGCTCACCCTGACCGGCCGCTACCACGCCTCCACCACCGCGGGGCAGTGGCTCGACCGGATCGTCGCCCACGGGCTGGGCACCCGCAGCCGGGTGGAGCTCACCCTGACCCGGCGGGGCCTGGACGTGGTCCGCCCCGGTGCCGCCGACTTCTTCGTACCGGCCGAAGCCCTGCGCGAGGCCCGGCTCGACAAGGGCATCGCGGGCAAGGTCCTCCCCGAGGGCGGCCTGCTGATCATCACCTGGGCCCACGGCGACAAGCTGATCGACTCCGGCTTCCGCTCCGACCACTCGGCCGAGCACCGGGCCTGGGTCGAGGCCGTCAACCAACTCACCATCACCGCAACGGAAGGCGCCGCACGATGACGATCTCCACCCGGGGGGCCGCCAAGGCCCCCGCCGTACTCGTCCTGGAGGACGGCCGCACATTCCGCGGCCGTGCCTACGGGGCCGTGGGGGAGACCTTCGGCGAGGCGGTTTTCTCCACCGGCATGACCGGCTACCAGGAGACGCTGACCGACCCCTCCTACCACCGCCAGGTCGTCGTGATGACCGCCCCGCACGTCGGGAACACCGGGGTCAACGACGAGGACCCCGAGTCCGGCCGCATCTGGGTCTCCGGCTACGTCGTCCGCGACCCCGCCCGGACCCCCTCCAACTGGCGCTCGCGCCGCTCCCTCGACGAGGAGCTGGAGCGCCAGGGCGTCGTCGGCATCAGCGGCATCGACACCCGCGCCCTCACCCGCCACCTGCGCGAGCGCGGCGCCATGCGCGTCGGCATCTTCTCCGGCGACGCCGTCGCCGACGAGGCCACGCTGCTGGCCCGGGTCCAGGAGGCCCCCGAGATGGTGGGCGCCGACCTCTCCGCCGAGGTCGCCACCAAGGAGGCGTACGTCGTCCCCGCGATCGGCACCAAGAAGTTCACCGTCGCCGCGATCGACCTCGGCATCAAGGGCATGACCCCGCACCGGATGGCCGAGCGCGGCATCGAGGTGCACGTGCTGCCCGCCACCGCCACCCTGGAGGACGTCTACGCGGTCGGGCCCGACGGCGTGTTCTTCTCCAACGGCCCCGGCGACCCGGCCACCGCCGACCACCCGGTCTCCGTCATGCGCGGCGTCCTGGAGCGGAAGACCCCGCTCTTCGGCATCTGCTTCGGCAACCAGATCCTGGGCCGCGCCCTCGGCTTCGGCACCTACAAGCTGAAGTACGGCCACCGCGGCATCAACCAGCCCGTGCAGGACCGCACGACCGGCAAGGTCGAGGTCACCGCGCACAACCACGGCTTCGCCGTCGACGCCCCGCTCGACAAGGTGTCCGACACCGACTTCGGCCGCGCCGAGGTCTCCCACGTCTGCCTGAACGACCAGGTCGTCGAAGGACTCCAGCTGCTCGACCAGCCGGCCTTCAGCGTCCAGTACCACCCCGAGGCGGCAGCGGGCCCGCACGACGCCGCGTACCTCTTCGACCGCTTCGTATCCCTGATGGAGGGCCAGCGTGCCTAAGCGCTCCGATATCCAGTCCGTCCTGGTCATCGGCTCCGGCCCGATCGTCATCGGCCAGGCCGCCGAGTTCGACTACTCCGGCACCCAGGCCTGCCGCGTCCTCAAGGCCGAGGGCCTGCGCGTCATCCTGGTCAACTCCAACCCGGCGACGATCATGACCGACCCGGAGATCGCCGACGCCACGTACGTCGAGCCGATCACCCCCGAGTTCGTCGAGAAGATCATCGCCAAGGAGCGCCCCGACGCGCTGCTCCCCACCCTGGGCGGCCAGACCGCGCTCAACACCGCGATCTCCATGCACGAGAACGGTGTCCTGGAGAAGTACGGCGTCGAGCTGATCGGCGCCAACGTCGAGGCCATCAACAAGGGCGAGGACCGCGACCTCTTCAAGGGCGTCGTCGAGGCCGTCAAGGAGAAGATCGGGTACGGCGAGTCCGCCCGCTCGGTCATCTGCCACTCCATGGACGACGTCCTCGCCGGTGTCGAGATGCTCGGCGGCTACCCCGTCGTGGTCCGCCCCTCCTTCACCATGGGCGGCGCCGGCTCCGGCTTCGCCCACGACGAGGCGGAGCTGCGCCGCATCGCCGGCCAGGGCCTCACGCTCTCCCCGACCACCGAGGTGCTCCTGGAGGAGTCCATCCTCGGCTGGAAGGAGTACGAGCTGGAGCTGATGCGCGACAGGAACGACAACGTCGTGGTCGTCTGCTCCATCGAGAACTTCGACCCGATGGGCGTCCACACCGGCGACTCGATCACCGTCGCCCCGGCGATGACGCTCACCGACCGCGAGTACCAGCGGCTGCGCGACGTCGGCATCGCGATCATCCGCGAGGTCGGCGTCGACACCGGCGGCTGCAACATCCAGTTCGCGATCGACCCGAAGGACGGCCGGGTCATCGTCATCGAGATGAACCCGCGCGTCTCCCGCTCCTCGGCGCTGGCCTCCAAGGCCACCGGCTTCCCGATCGCCAAGATCGCCGCCAAGCTGGCCGTCGGCTACACGCTCGACGAGATCCCCAACGACATCACCGAGAAGACCCCGGCCTCCTTCGAGCCCACCCTCGACTACGTGGTCGTCAAGGCCCCGCGGTTCGCCTTCGAGAAGTTCCCGTCCGCCGACTCCACCCTCACCACCACCATGAAGTCGGTGGGCGAGGCCATGGCGATCGGCCGGAACTTCACCGAGGCGCTCCAGAAGGCGCTCCGCTCGCTGGAGAAGAAGGGCTCGCAGTTCGCCTTCACCGGCGAGCCGGGCGACAAGACCGAGCTGCTGGCCGAGGCCGTCCGTCCGACCGACGGCCGGATCAACACCGTCATGCAGGCGATCCGGGCCGGAGCCACCCAGGAGGAGGTCTTCGAAGCGACGAAGATCGACCCCTGGTTCGTCGACCAGCTCTTCCTGATCAAGGAGATCGCCGACGAGATCGCCACCGCCGACGAGCTGGGCGCCGAACTGCTCGCCGAGGCCAAGCGGCACGGCTTCTCCGACGCCCAGATCGCCGACATCCGCAGCCTGCGCGAGGACGTCGTGCGCGAGGTGCGGCACGCGCTGGGCATCCGCCCGGTCTACAAGACGGTCGACACCTGCGCCGCCGAGTTCGCCGCGAAGACGCCGTACTTCTACTCCAGCTACGACGAGGAGACCGAGGTCGCGCCGCGCACCAGGCCCGCGGTGATCATCCTCGGCTCCGGCCCCAACCGCATCGGCCAGGGCATCGAGTTCGACTACTCCTGCGTCCACGCCTCCTTCGCGCTGAGCGACGCGGGCTACGAGACCGTGATGGTCAACTGCAACCCGGAGACCGTCTCCACCGACTACGACACCTCCGACCGCCTGTACTTCGAGCCGCTGACGCTGGAGGACGTGCTGGAGATCGTCCACGCGGAGACCCTCGCCGGCCCGGTCGCGGGCGTCGTCGTCCAGCTCGGCGGCCAGACCCCGCTCGGCCTCTCCCAGGCGCTCAAGGACAACGGCGTGCCGGTCGTCGGCACGTCCCCGGAGGCGATCCACGCCGCCGAGGACCGCGGCGCCTTCGGCCGGGTCCTCGCCGAGGCCGGACTCCCGGCCCCGAAGCACGGCACCGCCACCACCTTCGACGGGGCCAAGGCCATCGCCGACGAGATCGGCTACCCCGTTCTCGTCCGCCCCAGCTACGTGCTCGGCGGCCGGGGCATGGAGATCGTGTACGACGAGGCGCGGCTCTCCTCG
The DNA here is from genome assembly GCF_043079735.1 of Streptomyces sp. NPDC015144. Lineage (NCBI taxonomy): Bacteria > Bacillati > Actinomycetota > Actinomycetes > Kitasatosporales > Streptomycetaceae > Streptomyces > Streptomyces sp. NPDC015144. Next base: position 341,800 of record NZ_JBIBUU010000006.1, read on the forward strand.
TACATCGCCGAGTCCACCGAGATCAGCCCCACCCGGCCGGTCCTGGTCGACCGCTTCCTCGACGACGCGATCGAGATCGACGTCGACGCGCTCTACGACGGCACCGACCTGTACCTCGGCGGCGTCATGGAGCACATCGAGGAGGCCGGTATCCACTCCGGCGACTCCGCCTGCGCGCTGCCCCCGATCACGCTCGGCGGCCACGACATCAAGCGGCTGCGGGTCTCCACCGAGGCCATCGCCAAGGGCGTCGGCGTCCGCGGGCTGATCAACATCCAGTTCGCGCTCTCCGGCGACATCCTCTACGTGCTGGAGGCCAACCCGCGCGCCTCGCGCACCGTCCCCTTCACCTCGAAGGCGACCGCGGTGCCGCTGGCCAAGGCCGCCGCCCGCATCTCGCTCGGCGCCACCATCGCCGAGCTGCGCGCCGAGGGCCTGCTCCCGGCCAACGGCGACGGCGGCACCCTGCCGATGGACGCGCCGATCTCCGTCAAGGAGGCCGTCATGCCGTGGTCGCGCTTCCGCGACATCCACGGCCGCGGTGTCGACACCGTCCTCGGCCCGGAGATGCGCTCCACCGGCGAGGTCATGGGCATCGACTCCGTCTTCGGCACGGCGTACGCCAAGTCGCAGGCGGGCGCCTACGGGCCGCTGCCGACCAAGGGCCGCGCCTTCATCTCGGTGGCCAACCGGGACAAGCGCTCGATGATCTTCCCGGCGCGCGAGCTCGTCGCCCACGGCTTCGAGCTGCTCGCCACCTCCGGCACCGCCGAGGTCCTCAAGCGCAACGGCATCAACGCCACCGTCGTACGCAAGCAGTCCGAGGGCCCCGGCCCGCAGGGCGAGAAGACCATCGTCCAGCTCATCCACGACGGCGAGGTCGACCTCATCGTCAACACGCCGTACGGCACCGGCGGCCGCCTCGACGGCTACGAGATCCGCACCGCGGCCGTGGCCCGGTCCGTGCCCTGCCTGACGACGGTCCAGGCGCTCGCCGCCGCCGTCCAGGGCATCGACGCGCTCACCCACGGAGGCGTCGGCGTCGGTTCGCTCCAGGAACACGCCCGACACCTGACCGCGGCCCGCGACTAGCACACCGGCAGACGGGGGGACATCGGCAACGGTGTCCCCCCTCTCCACGAGGACACTTGCGATGTACAAGCTCTTCTTCCGGCTGTTCTTCAAGCGGATGGACGCCGAGCAGGCCCACCACCTGGCCTTCCGATGGATCCGCCTGGCCGTCCGCGTCCCGGTGCTGCGCACCTTCGTCGCCGCCGCGCTCGCGCCCCGCTACAAGGAGCTGCGTACCGAGGCGCTCGGCCTGCGGATGCACGGCCCCTTCGGCCTCGCCGCCGGCTTCGACAAGAACGCCGTCGCGATCGACGGCATGGCGATGCTCGGCTTCGACCACGTCGAGATCGGCACCGTCACCGGCGAACCGCAGCCCGGCAACCCCAGGAAGCGCCTCTTCCGCCTCGTCGCGGACCGCGCGCTGATCAACCGCATGGGCTTCAACAACGAGGGCTCCGCCGCCGTCGCGGCGCGGCTGGCGGCCCGCAGGCCGGTCTTCCGGACCACGGTCGGCGTCAACATCGGCAAGACCAAGGTCGTGCCGGAGGCCGAGGCCGCCGCCGACTACGTGAAGTCGACCGAGCGGCTCGCCGCCCACGCCGACTACCTCGTCGTCAACGTCTCCTCGCCCAACACGCCCGGCCTGCGCAACCTCCAGGCCACCGAGGCACTGCGGCCGCTGCTCGCCGCCGTGCGCGAGGCCGCCGACCGCACCGTCACCCACCGGCGCGTCCCGCTCCTCGTCAAGATCGCCCCGGACCTCGCCGACGAGGACGTCGACGCGGTCGCCGACCTCGCGGTCGAGCTGGGCCTGGACGGCATCATCGCCACCAACACCACCATCGCCCGCGAGGGCCTCGGCCTGACGTCCCCGCCCGCCCTGACCGGCGAGACCGGCGGGCTCTCCGGAGCGCCCCTCAAGGCCCGCTCCCTGGAGGTCCTCGGCCGCCTCCACGCCCGTGTCGGCGACCGGACCACCCTGATCGGCGTCGGCGGCGTCGAGAACGCCGAGGACGCCTGGCAGCGCATCCTCGCCGGCGCCACCCTCGTCCAGGGCTACAGCGCCTTCATCTACGAGGGCCCGTTCTACGCCCGGTCGATCCACAAGGGCCTGGCCGCACGGCTGGCCGCCTCCCCGTACGCCACCCTCGCCGAGGCCGTCGGCGCAGCAACCAGGAAGGCCACCGCATGAGCCCCGAACCGTTCGGCGCGCGCCTGCGCCGCGCCATGGACACCCGTGGCCCGCTCTGCGTCGGCATCGACCCGCACGCCTCGCTGCTCACCGGCTGGGGCCTGGCCGACGACGTCGCCGGGCTGGAGCGCTTCACCCGTACGGTCGTCGAGGCCCTGGCCGACCGGGTGGCGGTGCTCAAGCCGCAGTCCGCGTTCTTCGAGCGCTTCGGGTCGCGCGGCATCGCCGTCCTGGAGAAGGCGGTCGCGGAGGCGCGGGCGGCCGGCGCGCTGGTGCTGATGGACGCCAAGCGGGGCGACATCGGCTCCACGATGGGCGCCTACGCGGCGACCTACCTGGACCCGGCCTCGCCGCTCTTCTCGGACGCCGTCACCGTCTCGCCGTACCTCGGCTTCGGTTCGCTGCGCCCGGCGCTCGACGCGGCCGCCGCCTCCGGCGCCGGGGTCTTCGTGCTCGCCCTCACCTCCAACCCGGAGGGCGCCGAGGTGCAGCGGGCCACCGCCGCCGACGGCCGCCCGCTGGCCCAGCTGATGCTCGACCGGATGGCCGAGGAGAACGCCGGGGCGCGGCCGCTCGGCTCGGTCGGCGCGGTGGTCGGCGCCACCCTCGGGGACGCCGGGGTGGACCTGGCGATCAACGGCCCGCTGCTCGCCCCCGGGATCGGGGCGCAGGGCGCGACCCCCGCGGACCTGCCCGGGGTCTTCGGCGACGCGGTGGGCAACGTCGTGCCCAGTGTGAGCCGGGGCGTACTGCGCGCGGGACCGGACGCGGCGGGGCTGCGCGGGGCCGCCGAACGGCTGACGGACGAGATCCGAACGGCCCTGGCGGGCCGTTGACGGCACCCTGTAACAGGCTGTTGACCAACTCCTGACCAAAAAACTCGGTTGTTATGCCTGGATTGTCCTGGTCGGGCAAGGCTGACCAGGACTTTTCGTTGGTTCTCGCTGACTCGGGCGGCCCTGGCCGCTAGTCTCCGTCGAGAGCCGACGTACACGAGTGGTCCGTCGCTCACCTGGTGTGGGGCATCCAGCTTCCTCACCGGTCCGTATCCGACAGATCGACATCCGAGGTGACGTAGGCGTGGCTCTTCCGCCCCTTACCCCTGAACAGCGCGCAGCCGCGCTCGAAAAGGCCGCCGCGGCTCGCCGGGAGCGGGCCGAGGTCAAGAATCGACTGAAGCACTCCGGCGCCTCCCTCCACGAGGTCATCAAGCAGGGCCAGGAGAACGACGTCATCGGCAAGATGAAGGTCTCGGCCCTCCTGGAGTCCCTGCCGGGCGTGGGCAAGGTCCGCGCCAAGCAGATCATGGAGCGGCTCGGCATCTCCGAGAGCCGCCGGGTCCGTGGTCTCGGCTCCAACCAGATCGCGTCCCTGGAGCGGGAGTTCGGCGGCAGCCCCGCCTGACGTTCTCAGGCACCCCTGAGAACCTGGATAATCGCTCCATGGCTGCAACATCCCGGGGGACGTCCCCCGTACCCCCGGACGTACGTCCGCGGCTGACCGTGCTCTCCGGCCCCTCCGGGGTCGGCAAGAGCACGGTCGTCGCCCATATGCGCAAGGTCCACCCCGAGGTCTGGCTCTCGGTGTCGGCGACGACCCGCAAGCCGCGCCCCGGCGAGCGCAACGGCGTCCACTACTTCTTCGTGGACGACGAGGAGTTCGACAAGCTGATCGCCAACGGCGAGCTGCTGGAGTGGGCCGAGTTCGCGGGCAACCGCTACGGCACGCCCCGCCGCGCCGTGCTCGACCGCCTGGAGGCGGGCGAGCCGGTGCTGCTGGAGATCGACCTCCAGGGCGCCCGGCTGGTCCGGCAGTCGATGCCGGACGCCCAGCTGGTCTTCCTGGCACCGCCGAGCTGGGAGGAGCTGGTCCGCCGGCTCACCGGCCGGGGGACGGAGGCACCCGAGGTGATCGAGCGCCGGCTCGCCGCCGCCCGGGTCGAGCTGGCCGCCGAGGCCGAGTTCGACACGACGCTGGTCAACACCTCCGTCGAGGACGTGGCGCGCGAGCTGCTAGCCTTGATGCTGGAGGTTTCCGGCCGCAGTGCCGACAGCGACTGAACGAGCACTGAAACAAACCCGAACAGACGCTGGCACACACTGACGCGGATCTCCGCACCGTCAAAGGTTTCTTTGATTCTCACCCCCCTTCGGAAGGCAGAGAGTGTCCTCTTCCATCACCACGCCCGAGGGCATCATCAACCCGCCGATTGATGAGCTCCTTGAGGCCACCGACTCGAAGTACAGCCTCGTGATCTACGCCGCCAAGCGCGCGCGCCAGATCAACGCGTACTACTCGCAGCTCGGCGAGGGCCTCCTGGAGTACGTCGGTCCGCTCGTCGACACCCATGTGCACGAGAAGCCGCTCTCGATCGCGCTCCGCGAGATCAACGCGGGCCTGCTCACCTCCGAGGCCATCGAGGGCCCCGCGCAGTAAGCAGGTACCACGTCCTCACTCCGGGCCCGGCAGCCACTGGCTGCCGGGCCCGAGGTGTGTCCGGGGCGCTCTCGGCCGGACGGCCGGGGTGAGGCAGCATGGGGGTGTTCGTATCCGAGTGCGGGGAGACGCAGTGGACAAGCCGAAGGTCGTTCTGGGGGTCAGCGGGGGCATCGCCGCGTACAAGGCGTGCGAGCTGCTGCGCCGGCTGACCGAATCCGGTCACGACGTCCGGGTGGTGCCGACCGCTTCGGCGCTGCACTTCGTGGGGGCCGCCACCTGGTCGGCGCTCTCCGGCCACCCGGTCTCCACCGAGGTCTGGGACGACGTCCACCAGGTGCCGCACGTCCGGATCGGGCAGGAGGCCGACCTGGTGGTCGTCGCCCCCGCCACCGCGGACACGCTCGCCCGGGCGGCCCACGGCCTCGCCGACGACCTGCTCACCAACACGCTCCTCACCGCCCGCTGTCCGGTCGTCTTCGCGCCCGCCATGCACACCGAGATGTGGGAGCACCCCGCCACCCGGGAGAACGTCGCCACCCTGCGGCGCCGGGGCGCCGTCGTCATCGAGCCCGCCGTCGGCCGGCTCACCGGCGTCGACACCGGCAAGGGCCGGCTGCCCGACCCCGGGGAGATCTTCGAGGTCTGCCGCCGGGTCCTGGCCCGGGGCCCGGTCGGGCCCGACCTGGCCGGCCGCCACGTGGTGATCAGCGCGGGCGGTACGCGCGAGCCCCTCGACCCGGTCCGCTACCTCGGCAACCGCTCCTCCGGCAAGCAGGGCTACGCCCTGGCCCGCACCGCCCTGGCCCGTGGCGCCCGGGTGACGCTGATCGAGGCCAACACCGGGCTGCCCGACCCGGCCGGCGCCGACGTGCTGCGTGTGGGGACCGCCGTCCAGCTGCGCGAGGCCGTGCTGAAGGCCGCCGCCGACGCCGACGTGGTCGTGATGGCCGCGGCGGTCGCCGACTTCCGCCCCGCCGAGTACGCCCAGGGGAAGATCAAGAAGAAGGACGGGCAGGAGCCCGCCCCCGTCGCCCTGGTCCGCAACCCCGACATCCTCGCCGAGGTGTCCGCCGAGCGCGCCCGGCCGGGGCAGATCGTCGTGGGCTTCGCCGCCGAGACCGACGACGTCCTCGCCAACGGCCGGGAGAAGCTCCGCCGCAAGGGCTGCGACCTCCTGGTCGTCAACGAGGTGGGGGAGCGCCGGACCTTCGGCTCCGAGGAGAACGAGGCGGTGGTGCTCGCGGCCGACGGTGGCGAGACCCAGGTGCCGCACGGACCCAAGGAAGCGCTTGCCGACACGGTCTGGGACCTCGTGTCGCCGCGACTCGGATGAAATTTTTTTATTTCGTGCGAGAGCGCGCGAATGCCTTGGAAAATGGGGGTAAAAGCCCGTTCCCCAAAGGGATTCCTCCCACGTCGGAGGGGAGTGTGGCGGGTCACAGATGGCTCAAAGAGCGAGACGTACTGTCCGCCGGACGAATACGACCGATAAACTGGCTCCGGATTGTGCCGGGCGCAGCTCCCGGCGGTCCGCCCAATGATTCAGCCAGCAGCCGCTGCAACCCCAGGGAGCGATGTGTCCCGCCGTCTCTTCACCTCGGAGTCCGTCACCGAGGGCCACCCCGACAAGATCGCCGACCAGATCAGCGACACCATTCTCGACGCGCTGCTCCGCGAGGACCCGCGGTCCCGCGTCGCCGTCGAGACCTTGATCACCACGGGTCTGGTCCATGTGGCGGGTGAGGTCACCACCAAGGCCTACGCCGACATCCCGACGCTTGTCCGCAACAAGGTCCTGGAGATCGGCTACGACTCCTCGAAGAAGGGCTTCGACGGGGCCTCCTGCGGCGTCTCGGTCTCCATCGGGGCGCAGTCGCCCGACATCGCGCAGGGCGTCGACACGGCGTACGAGCAGCGGGTCGAGGGCGACGAGGACGAGCTCGACAAGCAGGGCGCCGGCGACCAGGGCCTGATGTTCGGCTACGCCTGCGACGAGACGCCCGAGCTGATGCCGCTTCCGATCCACCTGGCGCACCGGCTCTCCCGCCGGCTCTCCGAGGTCCGCAAGAACGGGACCATCCCGTACCTGCGCCCGGACGGCAAGACCCAGGTCACCATCGAGTACGACGGTGACAAGGCCGTCCGCCTCGACACGGTCGTGGTCTCCTCGCAGCACGCCAGCGACATCGACCTCGACTCGCTGCTCGCGCCCGACATCCGTGAGTTCGTCGTCGAGCACGTGCTCGGGCAGCTCATCGAGGACGGCATCAAGCTGGACACCGACGGCTACCGGCTCCTGGTCAACCCGACCGGGCGCTTCGAGATCGGCGGCCCGATGGGCGACGCCGGACTGACCGGCCGCAAGATCATCATCGACACGTACGGCGGCATGGCCCGGCACGGCGGCGGTGCCTTCTCGGGCAAGGACCCGTCGAAGGTGGACCGCTCGGCCGCGTACGCCATGCGCTGGGTCGCCAAGAACGTCGTCGCCGCGGGCCTCGCCGCCCGCTGCGAGGTCCAGGTCGCCTACGCGATCGGCAAGGCCGAGCCGGTCGGCCTCTTCGTCGAGACCTTCGGCACCGCCGCCGTCGACACCGAGAAGATCGAGCACGCCATCGGCGAGGTCTTCGACCTCCGCCCGGCCGCGATCATCCGCGACCTCGACCTGCTCCGCCCGATCTACGCCCAGACCGCGGCCTACGGCCACTTCGGCCGGGAGCTGCCCGACTTCACCTGGGAGCGCACCGACCGCGTGGACGCGCTGCGCGCGGCGGCCGGGCTGTAGCCAGCCGCCGTCCCGTCCGTACGCCGGGGCCCGGACACCGCACGAGGTGTCCGGGCCCCGGCGTGTTCGGCCCCGGACTCCTCCGATGGGGCCGCTGTCGGTGCCCTCTGGTAGGAATTTGGCTGTGAGCAGCGAGAACGAGCGGCCGAAGGACCCCGGTGCCGGGGCCCCGGAGCAGCTTGCGCTGATCCGGGAGACGGTGCGCAGGGCCGAGGTGCCCCGTGCCAAGCCGCGCACCTGGCGCGGCGCCCCGCTCGCCAAGGAACTGCCGGTCGCCCGGGTGGTGGTCAACAAGGGCGCCCTCCATCTCGACCAGTACTTCGACTACGCGGTGCCCGAGGAACTGGACGCCCAGGCGAGGCCCGGGGTGCGGGTGCGGGTCCGGTTCGGGGCCGGGGGACGTCAGGTCCGGGGCGGGCGGCGCGAGGGCGGCGGGCTGGTCGACGGCTTCCTGATCGAGCGGCGTGCCGAGTCGGACTACCAGGGCGCGCTCGCCGCGCTCGCCTATGTCGTGTCGCCCGAGCCGGTGCTGGGGCCGGAGCTGCTGGCCCTCGCCCGCGCCGTCGCCGACCGGTACGCGGGCAGCCTCGCCGATGTCCTCCAGCTCGCCGTGCCGCCGCGCAACGGGCGGGCCGAGTCGAAGCCCTCGCCCGCGCCGCTGCCGCCGCCGCCCGCGCCGTCGGCGGGGAGCTGGCAGCGGTACGCGCAGGGCCCGGCGTTCCTGCGGGCGCTGGCGGAGGGCGGTGCGCCCCGGGCCGTCTGGACGGCGCTGCCGGGGCCCCACTGGCCCGAGGAGATCGCCCGCGCCATGGCCGCCACCCTCGCGTCCGGGCGTGGCGCCCTGCTCGTCGTGCCCGACGGCCGGGCCGCCGCCCGGGTGGACGCCGCGCTCACCGGGCTGCTCGGCGCGGGCCACCACGCCCTGCTCACCGCCGATTCCGGACCGGAGAAGCGGTACCGCGAGTGGCTCGCCGTCCGGCGCGGCTCGGTACGGGCGGTCGTCGGCACCCGGGCGGCGATGTTCGCCCCGGTCGCCGACCTCGGCCTGGTCGCCGTCTGGGACGACGGGGACGCCAGCCACAGCGACGACAACGCCCCCTTCCCCCACGTGCGCGAAGTGCTGGAACTGCGCGCCGCGCACAGCCGGTGCGCCTTCCTCCTCGGCTCCATGAGCTGCACGGTGGAGGCCGCGCAGCTCGTGGAGAGCGGCTGGGCCCTGCCCCTGCGCGCCGACCGCGAGCAGCTCCGGGCCGCCGCCCCCCTGGTCCGTACGGTCGACGACGGGGAGCTGGCCCGGGACGGGGCGGCCCGGGCGGCCCGACTGCCCAGCCTGGCCTGGCAGACGGTCCGGGACGGGCTGCGCCGGGGCCCGGTCCTGGTCCAGGTGCCCCGGCGCGGCTACGCGCCCCGGCTGGCCTGCGAGCGCTGCCGCGAGCCCGCCCGGTGCCGTCACTGCGCCGGGCCGCTCCAGGCCCCGGACGAGCGGGACCTCGACTGCGCCTGGTGCGGGCGGCCCGAGACCGCCTGGCACTGCCCGGCCTGCGGCTCCGGCCGGCTGCGCGCCCGGATCGTCGGTGCCCGGCGGACCGCCGAGGAGCTGGGCCGGGCCTTCCCCGCCGTGCCGGTGCGGACCTCCGGCCGCGACCACGTCCTCGACGCGGTGCCGGACGCGCCCGCGCTGGTCGTCAGCACCCCGGGCGCCGAGCCGGTGGCCGAGGGCGGTTACGCGGCGGCGCTGCTGCTGGACGGATGGGCGATGGCCGGCCGCCCCGATCTGCGGGCCGGCGAGGAGGCGCTGCGGCGGTGGACGGCGGCCGCCGCGCTGGTACGCGGGCAGCCGGAGGGCGGCACGGTGGTGGTCGTCGCCGAGCCGACGCTACGGCCGGTGCAGGCGCTGGTGCGCTGGGACCCGGTGGGGCACGCCCGCCGCGAGCTGGCGGACCGGGCCGAGCTGGGCTTTCCGCCGGTGTCCCGGATGGCCTCGGTGACCGGTACGCCGGAGGCGCTGGCCGGATTCCTCGCGGCGGCCGAGCTGCCGCCGGAGGCCGAGACGCTGGGCCCGGTCCCGGTGGCCACCGCCGCGCCCGGCCGGCCCCGCAGACCCGGTCAGGCGCCGCCGGGGGAGTCCTGGGAGCGGGTCCTGCTCCGTGTGCCGCCGGGCAGCGGCGCGGCGCTGGCGCACGCCCTGAAGGCCGCTCAGGCGGCACGGCTGTCCCGGGGCGGCGACCGGGTCCGGATCAGGGTCGACCCGCCGGACATCGGCTGACGGCCGGGGCACGGGAAGCCCCCGGGCATGGGGCTGCCCCGCCACGCGGGACTCGCGCGGCGGGGCAGCGGACGGACGGGGGTGGCGGTCAGCCGTTGCGTGGGCCGGGGAAGGCGCCCGGGCGCAGGTCCTCGCGCAGTGACGGGCGGTCCGTCGACGGCTGCGGCGGCATGGACCGGGCCGCGGGCACGGCGGGCAGCGCCGACGGACCACCGGAGCCCGGGACGGGCAGCCCGCGCGGCACGGCGGTCTCCCCGGCGGTCTCGGCCGCCCCCGGCTGCCGGGCGTTGCGGCGCGCTCCGTAGCGGCGGTGCACCGCCTGCTTGGTGACCCCGAGCGCGGAGCCCACCGCGTCCCAGGAGAAGCCCAGCGAGCGGTCGAAGTCGACCGCGGCGGTGACCAGCGTCTCGACGCTGTCGCGCAGTTCCTGCGCCAGCCTGACGGTGGGGGCCGGGGCCCTGCCGTAGACGACGAAGCCCGTGGACGGGCCGGAGCGGCGCGGACGGTAGACGTTGCCCAGTTGGGCGGTGAGCGTACGCAGCGCGTCCACCTGCCGCCGGACCCGCTCGATGTCCCGCACCAACAGATGCAGACTGGCCCTCGCTTGGGCGTCGTGGGTTGCGTGGTCGGCCATGAAGAAGCCTCTCGAACCGGCGTTGAAAGGGATCGGGCCGCACCAGGGCGGCTCGCTTCGGTCAATCTCTCTTGACCAACGCCCGAGCTGTGGTTCTGGTCACGCTTCAGGGGCGCGTACGCCCTTCAAAGGGGCGCGCGGGCATGCGTACGCCCCCTGGCGCCCCGCCCCATAGACTTGTGCGCTGCTCGTCACCGCACTTCGGCCCGAGAGGCAGTCAGCCACCCATGAAGCTCGTCTTCGCAGGCACCCCCGAGGTCGCCGTACCCGCCCTGGACGCCCTGATCGCCTCCGACCGGCACGAGGTGGCCGCCGTCGTGACCAGGCCCGACGCACCCGCCGGGCGGGGCCGCCGTCTGGTCGCCAGCCCGGTCGCCGAGCGGGCCGAGGAGGCGGGCATCGAGGTGCTCAAGCCCGCCCGCCCGCGCGACGAGGACTTCCTGGCCCGGCTGCGGGAGATCGCCCCGGACTGCTGCCCGGTCGTCGCCTACGGGGCGCTGCTGCCCAAGGAGGCGCTCGCCGTGCCCGCCCGCGGCTGGGTCAACCTGCATTTCTCGCTGCTGCCCGCCTGGCGCGGCGCGGCCCCGGTGCAGCACGCGGTGATGGCCGGGGACGAGCTGACCGGCGCGTCGACCTTCCTGATCGAGGAGGGGCTCGACTCCGGACCGGTCTACGGCGTCCTCACCGAGGAGGTGCGCCCCACCGACACCAGCGGCGACCTGCTCACCCGGCTGGCGTTCGCCGGCGCGGGGCTGCTCGCGGCGACGATGGACGGCATCGAGGACGGCACCCTGCACGCCGTGGAGCAGCCGGCCGACGGCGTCACCCTCGCCCCGAAGATCACCGTGGAGGACGCCCGGATCCAGTGGTCGGCGCCCGCGCTCCGGGTCGACCGGGTGGTACGCGGCTGCACGCCCGCCCCCGGCGCGTGGACCCTGTTCCGCGGCGAGCGGCTCAAGCTGATCCAGGCCGTCCCCGTCCTCGACCGCACCGACCTCGCCCCCGGCGAGATCTCCGCCGCCAAGAACAACGTGTACGTGGGCACCGGATCGCACGCCGTCGAACTGCTCTGGGTCCAGCCGCAGGGCAAGAAGCCGATGCGCGCCGCGGACTGGGCGCGCGGGGTGCGGATCGTCCACGGCGAGCTGCTGGGGAGCTGAGGCGGATCCCGTCCCGGGGCGGCGGTGTAAGGGCTGGCCCGTAACCCCTGGCGGGCGTGCGACGACCGTCACGGCGCCTCGCCGCGTTGTCGGAACGCCCGCATACGTCCCGTATGCGGGCGTCCCTCCGCCCCGCTATGCACCGCGTCCGACGCCGCACACCGATCCACCAGGGATGTCGGGACAGCCCTTAGGCTGGGAGGGTTCGTCCCCTCACCTTCAGCGGAGCACCTTTCACGTGAACGACCAGCAGCGTCGCCGTCCCGCCAAGCCCCATCGCCGACCCAAGAAGGATCCGGTCCGCTTCCTCGCCTTCGAGGCCCTGCGGGCGGTCGACGAACGCGACGCGTACGCCAACCTCGTCCTGCCCCCGCTGCTGAAGAAGGCCCGCGCCAAGGGCGACTTCGACCACCGGGACGCGGCCCTGGCGACCGAGCTGGTCTACGGCACGCTGCGCCGCCAGGGAACGTACGACGCGATCGTCGCGGCCTGCATCGACCGGCCGCTGCGCGAGGTCGACCCGCCGGTCCTGGACGTGCTGAACATGGGCGTGCACCAGCTCCTCGGCACCCGCATCCCCACCCACGCGGCGGTCTCCGCCAGTGTGGAGCTGGCCCGGGTGGTGCTCGGCGAGGGGCGCGCCAAGTTCGTCAACGCGGTGCTGCGCAAGGTCGCCGCGGACGATCTCGACGGCTGGGTGGCCAAGGTCGCCCCGCCCTACGAGGAGGACGCCGAGGACCACCTCGCGGTCGTGCACTCGCACCCGCGCTGGATCGTCTCGGCGCTCTGGGACGCGCTGGGCGGCGGCCGGGCCGGTATCGAGGACCTCCTGGAGGCGGACAACGAGCGCCCCGAGGTCACCCTGGTCGCCCGCCCCGGCCGTGCCACCACCGGGGAGCTGCTCGACGCGCTCGGCGAGGAGAACGGTCTGCCCGGCCGCTGGTCGCCGTATGCCGTGCGGATGGCCGAGGGCGGCGAACCCGGCGCGCTGGAGGCGGTGCGCGAGGGCCGGGCCGGGGTCCAGGACGAGGGCAGCCAGCTGGTGGCCGCCGCGCTGGCCGCCGCACCGCTGGAGGGCGGCGACAGCCGCTGGCTCGACGGCTGCGCGGGCCCCGGCGGCAAGGCCGCCCTGCTCGCCGCGCTGGCCGCGGACCGGGGCGCCACCCTGCTCGCCGCCGAGAAGCAGCCGCACCGGGCCCGGCTCGTCGAGCGCGCCCTGGCCGGGAACCCCGGCCCGTACCAGGTGATCACCGCCGACGGCACCCGGCCGCCGTGGCGCCCCGGCAGCTTCGACCGGGTGCTGATGGACGTGCCGTGCTCGGGGCTCGGTGCCCTGCGCCGCCGCCCGGAGGCGCGCTGGCGCCGCCGCAAGGAGGACCTGGAGCAGTTCGCCCCGCTGCAACGCGGCCTGCTCCGCGAGGCGTTGAAGGCGGTCCGGGTCGGCGGCGTGGTCGGCTACGCGACCTGCTCGCCGCATCTCGCGGAGACCCGGACGGTGGTCGAGGACGTGCTCAGGGGCCGCGGCGGCGCCGGGGCCGTGGAGGCCGAGTGGATCGACGCCCGCCCGCTGATGCCGGACGTCCCCGCGCTGGGCGACGGCCCCGACGTCCAGCTCTGGCCGCACCTGCACGGCACGGACGCGATGTACCTGGCCCTGCTGCGACGCACCGCCTGACCGACGAGAGGCCATGGGCACCCCGGTGAACCCCGAAGCACTGTCGGTCCTCGGCATCCCGCTCCCGGCCGGACGGACGATCACGTCCGACGAGGGGGACGGGGACGAGCGGCCGCTCTGGCTCGCCGACGTACCGGCCACCGCCGGCCTGTGGGCGCGGGTGCACGCCGAGCACCCGCGCACCGGGCTCTGGCCGCTGCTGCTCGCCCCGCTGGAGCCGGACGACGACGGGCTGTTCCGCCCCTGGGGATCGGGCGAGGTCTACCCGGAGGACATGTCCGACCCGGCCGGCCACGACCCGGCCGGGCTGCTCGCGGCGTGGTGGGCGGCGCACACGGCCGTCGACGCGGACGACCCGCTCCCGGCGGCGGAGCGGGCCGCCGTCACGGCTCCCTTCGAGGAGTGGCCGGGCCTCGCGCCGGGCCGGGAGGCGGCGGGGGCCGACCGGTCGGCGGCCGGGTTCGCGGAGGCGTTCCTGGCCGAGTGCCCGTCGGCCCGGCTGGGGCTGGTCACCGCCGCCTCCGGGGCCGGGGCCCTCGCCGCCGCGGGCTGGTCCGGTCCGCTCAACCAGGACGACGACACCGGGAAGTTCTCCGCGGTCGTCCTCGACTGGGAGCGCCGGTTCGGGGTCCGCGTCGTCGGGGTCGGCTTCGCCACCCTGCACCTCTCGGTCGCCGCTCCGCCGACGACCCCCGAGGAGGCACTCGCGGTGGCGGTCGAGCACTTCGCGTTCTGCCCGGACACCGTCTGGCAGGGCCGGCGGCCGTACACCCTGGCCGCGTACGCCGGGCGGATCGTCGGGGCCGACCGGTGGGACTTCTGGTGGGACTGACCGGCCCGATCCGTACGAGCCCGCCCGAAACGCCCCCACCGGGCGGCCGGAACCCCATGATCACGCGAACTGTAATGATCCCGTGAGGCTTTGGCCCGCACCGAGGCGGGGAAGTGGCGCGGAACATGGCAGGCTTGGGGCATGGCCCAGATCAACCCCAGCATCCTGTCCGCCGACTTCGCCCGTCTCGCCGAGGAGGCCGAGGCCGTCAGGAGCGCGGACTGGCTCCACGTCGATGTGATGGACAACCACTTCGTGCCCAATCTGACCCTCGGTGTGCCGATCGTCGAATCGCTCGCCCGGGCCACGGACACCCCGCTGGACTGCCATCTGATGATCGAGGCCCCGGACCGCTGGGCCCCGGCCTACGTCGAGGCGGGCGCCGGTTCCGTCACCTTCCACGCCGAGGCCGCGGCGGCCCCGGTGCGCCTCGCGCGGGAGATCCGCGCCAAGGGGGCCCGGGCGTCCATGGCGCTCAAGCCCGCGACGCCGATCGAGCCGTACGAGGACCTGCTCCCCGAGCTGGACATGCTGCTGATCATGACGGTGGAGCCGGGCTTCGGCGGCCAGGCGTTCCTGGACATCATGCTGCCGAAGATCCGCCGCACCCGGGAGCTGATCTCCAAGCACGGGCTCGAACTCTGGCTCCAGGTCGACGGCGGGGTCTCCGCGTCCACCATCGAACGGTGCGCCGAGGCCGGTGCCGACGTCTTCGTCGCGGGTTCGGCGGTGTACGGGGCCGAGGACCCGGACGAGGCGGTGCGCGCGCTGCGCGCCCGGGCGGAGCGGGCCACGGCCTCGGCGGCCTGGGCGTGCGGCCACTGACACCTGCGCGGGAGCGCGGCCACCGGCCCGGGGGCGGGCGGGCCAAGAGCAGATGAACGCGGTCCCACGGGGCCGATCAGGGGGCGCCGGATCTGACAGGATGAACGGCGTATCGAGAGTGTGAACAGCAGTGAGGAGAGCGCGGTGTCTGCAATGTCGGCGGGCCGGTCCGCCCTGCGGATGGGGCCCGCGGAGCTGGTGCAGGCGGCGGCCATGGCCCGCCGCTTCTACCTCGAGGGAAAGTCGAAGATCCAGATCGCCGAGGAGTTCGGCGTCAGCCGCTTCAAGGTGGCCCGGGTCCTGGAGACGGCGCTGGAGCGCGATCTCGTACGCATCGAGATCCGCGTCCCCGCCGAGCTGGACGCCGAGCGCTCCGACGCGCTCCGGGCCCGCTACGGGCTGCGCCACGCGGTCGTCGTCGAATCGCCGGCCGAGGAGCAGGACGACGCACCGGATCCGGAGAACCTGGGCGAGGTCGCGGCCGATCTGCTCGGCGAACTGGTGAACGAGGGCGATGTGCTGGGGCTGGCCTGGGGCCGCTCCACCATCCACATGGCAGCGGCGCTCGACCGGCTGCCGCCGTGCACGGTCGTGCAGCTCACCGGGGTGTACGACGCGGGGACGGCGGAGCGCGGCTCCGTCGAGGCGGTCCGGCGGGCCGCCCAGGTCGCCGGCGGCGAGGCCCACCCCATCTATGCGCCGATGCTGCTGCCGGACCCGGCCACGGCCGCGGCCCTGCGCCACCAGACGGGCATCGCCCGCGCCTTCGAGTACTTCGACAAGGTGACCGTCGCGGCGGTCTCCATCGGTTCCTGGGAGCCGGGTATCTCGACCGTCCACGACATGCTCTCCGACCAGGAGCGGGCGCACTACGCCTCGCTCGGTGTCGCGGCGGAGATGTCGGCGCACCTCTTCGACACCGAGGGACGGCGGGTCGGCCGGGACCTGGGGGAGCGGTGCATCACGGTCGAGGCCGACCGGCTGCGCCGGATCCCCGAGGTGGTGGCGATCGCGGGCGGTCAGCGCAAGGCCGCGGCGATCGGGGCGGTGCTGCGCTCCGGACTGGTCACCAGCCTGGTGACGGACACGGCCGCGGCGGACTATCTGCTGACCGAGTCGGCGGCCCCGCTGCGCCCGGCGCTGGAGCGCGCCGACCCGGACGGCGACTGACCGGCCCCGGACACGGTTCCGCCCGGACGGCGCGCCTGCCGTCCGGGCGGAACCGTGTCCGGGCGGTTCAGTCCTGGGCCATGCCCAGCACCCGTGCCTCCAGGTACTCCTGCGGCTCCTTGTACTGGCTCACGTCGGCCGGGTTGTAGCGCGGGGTCTGCCGCGACCAGTCGAGGTTGCCGCGCATCCAGCTGCGCATGCCGTCGAGATACGGCCGGAGCATCCAGGACAGCTGCGGATAGGCGGACAGCAGCTCGGCCTCGGCGGTGAGGAAGCGCTCCGTCTCGGCCGTGATCTCCGCGCAGACGTGCTCCAGGGCCTGCCGCTCGTCGTGGCCGCGGTGGTGCCGGACCAGGTGGACGAGGTTGTGGATCTCGCCGAGCACCTGTTCCTTCTCGTACGAGTACACGTCGTTGGCCCAGCACACGACGTTGCACGAGGCTTCCAGCGCGGTGATGAACCGGGGGTCGTTGTGGATCGACTCGGGCGCCTCGATGCCGGCCACGATCTCTATCAGGTCCATGCAGACATGTATCGCACCGGTGTGGCGCCGCTTGGCGATATAGGTCTCCTCGGACGGCACCGTGCCCGAGGCGCGGTTCCCCGCCTCCCAGGTGGTGGTGGTCGTGAGGTAGGTGGTGAGGTGCCAGCCGAAGCGGGCGCGCCAGTGCGGGGCGGCCATCGGCGTCGTGCGTTCCCACAGATCGGCCAGGGCGGTCACGGCCGCCGGGAGCTCGCCCTCGGGCAGGGTGCCGGGGGTGTCGCTGCGGATGACGTCCCGCATCATCTCGACCACGTCCCGCACCCGTTCCGGGCTGCGGCCGAGGTGTCCGTCGTCGAGCTGGTCGTCGACGAGGAAGAGCCAGACGAACCAGTCGGCCACCAGGTCGAGGTTCTTGCTGTCGGCGGTCGGGTACACCATCCCGACGAACGCGCCGAAGTCCGCCTGGACGAAGCGGGCCCTGGCCGAATCGCGGTGCACCAGACCGGTGTCGCGGGTCCACTCCTCCAGATGGACTCTGGTGTGCGGCACGTTCGGGTTGGTGAGCTGGGGGAACGGGCAGTAGATGTCCGGCAGTTCGCTCTCCACGAGTGGGTCGTGATCCTCTCCGGTCGTACGTATGACGGAAGTTGTGGCTCTTCCGGCTGTTCCTCCGGGGCGTTGGTGAGACCCACGGGACCTGCGGATTTGAAGCTACCGGACCCCTTGTCACCAGGTCCAGGGCAGACGATCGGGGATTGATCCGGGCGACTTCGGGTAAGGTCCGCGGGCAAGACGGACGGATTCCGTCCGTCCGGGACTCCCGCCGGACCTCTTTCGGAGGAACGTACCAACGCGGGTGCTCTTTGTTGTGCCATTGTGGACGCGACCTGCGGCGATTCGTGTGAAAAAATGAGCGTTATGCGTTTTCTTGAGCCCGGTACTGGTCGTTACACAGAGTCCCCCGCGGTCCCCTACGACCTCACGTACGACGACGTCTTCATGGTCCCGGGCCGTTCGGCAGTCGGTTCCCGCCAGGGCGTCGACCTCTCCTCGCCCGACGGCACCGGCACCACCATCCCGCTCGTCGTGGCGAACATGACGGCCATCGCGGGCCGCCGGATGGCCGAAACGGTCGCCCGGCGCGGCGGGCTCGTCGTCATCCCGCAGGACATCCCGATCGAGGTCGTCACCGACGTCATCACCTGGGTGAAGTCGCGGCACCTGGTCCTCGACACCCCGATCGTGCTCGCCCCCGGCCAGACGGTCGCCGACGCCCTGTCGCTGCTGCCGAAGCGCGCGCACGGCGCGGGCGTCGTCGTCGACGACGAGCGCCGGCCGGTCGGTGTCGTCACCGAGCACGACCTGGCCGGTGTGGACCGCTTCACCCAGCTCACCGAGGTCATGTCCAAGGACCTGGTGCTGCTCGACGCGGACATCGACCCGCGGGACGCGTTCAACAGGCTGGACGGCGCCAACCGCAAGCTCGCCCCCGCCGTCGACGCGGAGGGCCGGCTCGTCGGCCTCCTCACCCGCAAGGCCGCGCTGCGCGCCACCCTGTACACCCCGGCCACCGACGCCGAGGGCCGGCTGCGGATCGCCGCCGCCGTAGGGATCAACGGGGACGTCGCGGGCAAGGCCAAGCAGCTGCTGGACGCGGGCGTCGACACGCTCGTCGTGGACACCGCCCACGGCCACCAGGAGTCCATGATCAACGCGGTCCGGGCGGTCCGCGCGCTCGACCCCTCGGTCCCGATCGTGGCGGGCAACATCGTCGCCGCCGAGGGTGTGCGCGACCTCATCGAGGCGGGCGCCGACATCATCAAGGTGGGCGTGGGCCCCGGCGCCATGTGCACCACCCGGATGATGACCGGCGTGGGACGGCCGCAGTTCTCGGCCGTCCTGGAGTGCGCCGCCGAGGCGAAGAAGTACGGCAAGCACGTCTGGGCCGACGGCGGCGTCCGCCACCCCCGCGATGTCGCCATGGCGCTCGCCGCGGGCGCGTCCAACGTGATGATCGGCTCCTGGTTCGCCGGTACGTACGAGTCGCCCGGCGACCTCCAGCAGGCCGCCGACGGCCGCTTCTACAAGGAGTCCTTCGGCATGGCGTCGGCGCGCGCCGTGAAGAACCGCACCTCGGACGAGTCCGCCTACGACCGGGCCCGCAAGGCGCTCTTCGAGGAGGGCATCTCCACCTCGCGGATGTTCCTCGACCCGGCCCGGCCCGGCGTCGAGGACCTGATCGACTCGATCATCGCGGGCGTCCGCTCCTCCTGCACCTACGCCGGGGCGGCCTCCCTCGCCGAGTTCGCCGAGAAGGCGGTCGTCGGGGTGCAGAGCGCCGCCGGATACGCCGAGGGCAAGCCGCTGCACGCCAGCTGGAGTTGATCCTCCCCGTCCTTCCACACCGGTGCCCCGCCGGGCCGTTCGCGCCCGGCGGGGCACCGGCGTTTTCGGGGTCCGGACGGCGGCTGTCCGGATCGCGGCGGCAACCGGCCTAGGACCTGTCTTCAAACTGCCGCCTGCCGTGCGGCGCCCGGCACGCACGCTCGCCGCGTTGTCGGGGTCACCCCGATACATCCAGTATCGGAGCGACCCTCCGCCTTGCGATCGCACGCACCGGACACCGCACGGCCCGGCCTCCGGCCGGACGACGGCAGTTTGAAGACAGGTCCTAGCACCGTCAACCGCGGTGGAATGTAAGTAACATGAACACCAATCAGTTGCCCGTTCCTCTGTGGTAAGGGATCCCATGTCCTTCTTCTCCGATCTGGCCCAGCAGTACATCGACGGGGAATGGAGGCAGGGCAAGGGCTCCTGGGACATCATCGACTTCAACCCGTACGACGGTGAGAAGCTCGCCTCGATCACCGTCGCCACGGCCGAGGAGGTCGACCAGGCGTACCGCGGTGCGCAGGAGGCCCAGCGGGCCTGGGGCGAGACCAACCCGTACGCCCGGCGCACGGTGCTGGAGCGGGCGCTGCGCATCGTCGAGGAGCGCGAGGCGGAGATCAGCGACGCGATCGTCGCGGAGCTGGGCGGCACCCGGCTGAAGGCCGCCTTCGAACTGCACCTCGCCAAGGAGTTCCTGCGCGAGTCGGTCCAGCTGGCGCTGCGGCCCACCGGGCAGATCCTGCCCTCGCCGACCGAGGGCAAGGAGAACCGCGTCTACCGGGTGCCGGTCGGCGTCGTCGGCGTCATCAGCCCCTTCAACTTCCCCTTCCTGCTCTCGCTGAAGTCGGTCGCCCCGGCCCTGGCGCTCGGCAACGCCGTGGTGCTCAAGCCGCACCAGAACACCCCGGTCTGCGGCGGCACGCTGGTGGCGAAGGTGTTCGAGGACGCCGGGCTGCCGGCCGGGCTGCTGAACGTCGTGGTCACCGACATCGCCGAGATCGGCGACGCCCTGCTGGAGCACCCCGTGCCGCAGGTCATCTCCTTCACCGGCTCCGACAAGGTGGGGCGGCACGTCGCCACGGTCTGCGCGGCCCAGCTCAAGAGCGCCGTGCTGGAGCTCGGCGGCAACAGCGCGCTGATCGTCCTGGACGACGCCGATCTGGACTACGCCGTGGACGCGGCCGTCTTCAGCCGGTTCGTCCACCAGGGCCAGGTCTGCATGGCTGCCAACCGCATCCTGGTCGACCGGGCGGTGGAGAAGGAGTTCACCGAGAAGTTCGTCGCCAAGGTGGCCTCGCTGCCGGTCGGCGACCCGGCCGACCCGGCCACCGTCATCGGCCCGCTGATCAACTCCTCGCAGGCCGAGGCCGTCTCCGCGGTCGTCGAGCAGGCCGTGGCCGCCGGTGCGACGGCGCTGCTGCACGGCCCGACCGAGGGCAACCTGGTGAGCCCGTCCGTGCTGACCGGACTGGCCGCCGACGCGCCCGTCCTCTCCCAGGAGATCTTCGGCCCGGTCGCCCTGCTCATCCCCTTCGACGGCGAGGACGAGGCCGTCCGGATCGCCAACGACACCCCGTACGGCCTGAGCGGCGCGGTGCACACCGGGGACGTCGAGCGCGGCGTCCGGGTCGGCCGGCGCATCCACACCGGCATGATCCACATCAACGACGGCACGGTCCACGACGAGCCGATCGTCCCCTTCGGCGGCGAGAAGAGCTCCGGCCTCGGCCGGCTCAACGGCGACGCCATGGTCGAGGCGTTCACCACGCAGAAGTGGATCTCGGTGCAGCACGGCCGCTCCGGCTTCCCCTTCTGACCGGCGGCCCCGGCCGCGCCCGGCCGGGGCGCGGCCGTGGTCTACTTCGGGGGCGGCCCGCGCCGCCCCCGGAACCGGCCATCGCAGAGAAGTGAACCGCCCGACGTGCGCCTGAACGACCTCGACGAACGCATCGTCCACGCCCTCGCCGAAGACGCCCGGCGCTCCTACGCCGACATCGGCGCCAAGATCGGCCTGTCCGCCCCCGCGGTGAAACGCCGCGTGGACCGGCTGCGCGCCGAGGGCGCCATCACCGGCTTCACGGTCCGGGTGGACCCGGCGGCGCTGGGCTGGGAGACCGAGGGCTTCATCGAGATCTACTGCAGCCGCAACACCTCGCCGGAGGCGATCAGACAGGGCCTGGAGCGCTACCCGGAGATCGCCTCGGCGTCCACGGTGACCGGCGAGGCCGACGCGATCGTGCAGGTCTTCGCCGCGGACATGCGCCACTTCGAGCAGGTCCTGGAACGGATCGCGGGCGAGCCGTACGTGGAGCGGACCAAGTCCGTCCTGGTGCTCTCGCCGCTGCTGCGCCGCTACTCCGCCGGCGCCCCCGAACAGGCCCGGAGCACGGGCCCGGCGTGAGAGCCGGATCACCTCGGTGACCTGCGAGGACGCCATGTGCAACGAATCGCCGCCCAGGGGCTTCGGCGCGCAATGGATCGACGGTGGACGCGCAACACTCGCGCCTTGTCCGGTGCGAGCGGCGGCCCGTACCGTCGATACGTCCCCGCCCGCCCGTATCGCCCGAGGTCACACATGCCGCCGTTGCGCACCGCCCTGCTCCAGAGCTCCGGATGTCCCGGGCGGGTCGACCGGAACATCGACGCCCTCGACGCGGCCGCGCGGCGGGCGGCCGGGGCCGGTGCCCGGCTGCTGGTCTGCCCCGAACTCTTCCTGACCGGATACGCGATCGGCGCCGACGTGCCGCTGCTGGCCGAGCCCGCCGACGGGCCGTCCGCCCGGCGGGTCGGCGAGATCGCCGCCCGGCACGGGCTCGCCGTCCTCTACGGCTACCCGGAGCTCGCGGACGAGAAGATCTACAACGCCGCCCGGCTGATCGGCCCGGACGGCGCCCCGCTCGCGAACTACCGCAAGACCCACCTCTTCGGCGACTTCGAGCAGAAGTGGTTCACCCCGGGCCGGCAGCCCGTCGTCCAGGCCGAACTGGACGGCGTCCGGATCGGCATCCTGATCTGCTACGACGTCGAGTTCCCGGAGAACGTCCGCGCCCACGCCCTGGCCGGCACCGATCTGCTGCTGGTGCCGACCGCGCTGATGCACCCCTTCCCGTTCGTCGCCGAATCCCTGGTGCCGGTCCGCGCCTTCGAGAGCCAGATCTACGTGGCGTACACCAACCGGACCGGCCAGGAGGGCGGGTACGAGTTCGTCGGGCTGAGCTGCCTGGCGGGCCCCGACGGCACCGTCCGCACCCGGGCCGGGCGCGGCGAGGAACTCGTCGTCGGCGAGGTGGACCCGGCGTTCCTGCGCGCCTCGCGCGCCGCCAACCCGTATCTGCGGGACCGCCGTCCGGGCCTCTACCGCCCGCTGGTCTGAGCCCGCCCCGCGACCGTTCCACCCCTCACCCGCGCAAGGAGTCCGTACCCCATGACGTCCACGGTGCCCAACGCCGTCCAGCACACCGACGCCACCGAGCCGATCACCATGTTCGGACCGGACTTCCCCTACGCCTACGACGACTTCCTGGCCCACCCCGCGGGCATCGGCCAGATACCCGCCACCGCGCACGGCACCGAGGTCGCCGTCATCGGCGGCGGACTCTCCGGGATCGTCGCCGCCTACGAGCTGATGAAGATGGGCCTCAAGCCCGTCGTCTACGAGGCGGACCGGATCGGCGGACGGCTGCGCACCGTCGGCTTCGCGGGCTGCTCCGCCGCAGGCGAAGAAGGGGCCCTCACCGCGGAGATGGGCGCGATGCGCTTCCCGCCGTCCTCCACCGCGCTCCAGCACTACATCGACCTGGTCGGCCTCACGACCAGGCCGTTCCCCAACCCGCTCGCCGAGGCCACCCCGTCGACCGTCGTCGACCTCAAGGGGGAGTCGCACTACGCGCGGACCATCGACGACCTGCCGCAGGTCTACCGCGATGTGATGGACGCCTGGAACCGCTGCCTGGAGGAGGGCGCCGACTTCTCCGACATGAACCGGGCGATGCGCGAACGCGACGTGCCGCGCATCCGGGAGATCTGGTCCGAGCTGGTCCGCAGGCTCGACAACCAGACCTTCTACGGCTTCCTCTGCGACTCCGACGCCTTCGCGTCGTTCCGGCACCGGGAGATCTTCGGCCAGGTCGGCTTCGGCACCGGAGGCTGGGACACCGACTTCCCCAACTCCATCCTGGAGATCCTCCGCGTCGTCTACACCGAGGCCGACGACCACCACCGGGGCATCGTCGGCGGCAGCCAGCAGCTCCCGCTGCGGCTCTGGGAACGCGAACCGCGGAAGATCGTCCACTGGCCCGCCGGTACGTCGCTCTCCTCGCTGCACGACGGCGAGCCGCGGGGCGCGGTGACCCGGCTGCACCGCACCGCGGGCAACCGGATCACCGTCACCGACGCCACCGGCTCCATCCGCACCTACCCGGCCGCGATCTTCACCGGCCAGTCCTGGCTGCTGCTGTCGAAGATCGACTGCGACGACGCGCTCTTCCCGATCGACCACTGGACAGCGATGGAGCGCACCCACTACATGGAGTCGTCCAAGCTCTTCGTCCCGGTCGACCGCCCGTTCTGGCTGGACAAGGACCCGGCCACCGGCCGCGACACCATGTCCATGACGCTCACCGACCGGATGACCCGGGGCACGTACCTGCTGGACGACGGACCCGACCGGCCCGCCGTCATCTGCCTCTCCTACACCTGGTGCGACGACAGCCTGAAGTGGCTGCCGCTCTCCCCGCACGAGCGCATGGAGGTCATGCTCAAGTCGCTCGGCGAGATCTACCCGGGCGTCGACATCCGGGGGCACGTCATCGGCGACCCGGTGACGGTCTCCTGGGAGAACGAGCCCTGGTTCATGGGCGCGTTCAAGGCCAACCTGCCCGGCCACTACCGCTACCAGCGGCGGCTGTTCACCCACTTCATGCAGGACCGGCTGCCCGCCGACCGGCGGGGCCTGTTCCTCGCCGGCGACGACATCTCCTGGACGGCCGGCTGGGCCGAGGGCGCCGTGCAGACCGCGCTCAACGCCGTCTGGGGCGTGATGGCCCAGTTCGGCGGCGCGACCGACCCCACCAACCCCGGCCCCGGCGACGTCTTCGACGACATCGCCCCGGTCGAGCTCCCGGAGGACTGAGCCCTACGCGGGCCGGCAGACGCTGCGCTGCCGGCCCAGGCCGGAGATCTCGACCTCCATCACGTCGTCCGGGCCCAGGTAGGGGAAGCGGCCGGAGAGCGCCACGCCCTGCGGGGTACCGGTGTTGATGACGTCACCGGGCTCCAGCACCAGGTACTGCGACAGGTGGTGCACCAGATGCGCCACGCCGAAGATCATGTCCGCGGTGCGGGAGTCCTGCCGGGGCTCGCCGTTGACATGGCTGCGCAGCCGCAGGTCCTGCGGGTCGCCGGCCTCGTCGGCGGTCACCAGCACCGGACCCAGCGGGTTGAACGTGGCGCAGCTCTTCCCCTTGGACCACTGGCCGCCCGACTCCTCCAGCTGGAAGGCCCGTTCGGAGACGTCGTTGCTGACGGCGTAGCCCGCGATGTGCGCGGCCGCGTCGGCGGGGGAGTCCAGGTAGGAGGCGCGCCGCCCGATGACGACGGCCAGCTCCACCTCCCAGTCCGTCTTCTTCGAGCCGCGCGGGATCAGCACGTCGTCGTACGGGCCGACCACGGTGTTCGGCGACTTGTAGAAGAGGATCGGCTGCTCGGGCGGTTCGGCCCCGGACTCGGCGGCGTGCGCCGCGTAGTTCTGGCCGATGCAGAGCAGTGCGGAGGGGCGGGCCACCGGGGCGCCGATCCGCTCGCCGGTGATGTCGGTCTCCGGGAGCGCCGACACGTCGGGCACCAGGCCCGGGTCGTCCGCGAGGGCGGCGAGGAACGCGCCGTCGATGTCGCCGGTGATGCCGGACAGGTCGTAGTGGCGGCCTTCGGGGCCGACGAGGACCGGGCGTTCGTGGCCGGGCTCGCCGATGCGCATCAGTCGCATGTGCGGGGTTCTCCTGACGGGTACGGGGGAGGTCGGGGGCGGGGTCAGTGCAGGCGGGCGAGGGCCTCGGCGGTGACCGCGTGGAGCGGCGGCCGCCCGGCGAGCAGCCGCAGCACCTCGTCGGCGGCGCTCGCCCCGAGCCGCTGGCGGCACTCGACGGTGCCCGCCGCCTGGTGCGGGGTGAGCAGGACGTTGGGCAGGGCACGGAAGGGGTGGTCCGCCGGCAGCGGCTCCGCGTCGAAGACGTCGATGGCCGCGTCCAGCCGGCCCGTGGCCAGCTCGGCCAGGAGCGCGTCCTCGTCGACCAGCCACGACCGGGCGGTGTTCACCAGCCCGGCCCCGTCCGGCATCAGCGCCAGTCGGTCCGCGCCGAGCATCCGGTGCGTCGCCTCGGTCACCGGGGCGTGCACGGCCACGATCCGGCTGCGCCGCAGCAGGGTCTCCAGGGGCACCGGCTCCACCCCGAGCTCCCGGGCGTCCGCCGCGGAGAGGTACGGGTCGGTGACGGACACCCGCGCCCCCATGGCCCGCGCCAGGGCGATGTAGGCGCGGCCGGTGCGGGAGGCGCCGATCACCCCGATGTCGCTGCCGTGGATCTCGTGGCGCGGCGGGGCCTCGCTCGCGGCCGCCCAGTCGGCCCCGCCGCGCAGGGCGTGGTCGAAGCGGTGGACGCGGTGGAGCAGCGCGAGGGTGAACGCCAGGGCCACCTCGGCGACCGGGCGGGCCATCGCGTCCCCCGCCTGGGTGACCAGGACGCCCCGCTCGAACACCTCCTCGGCGACGTAGGGGGCGACCGCCGAACCGGTGTGCGCCACCAGCTCCAGCCGGCCGGCCGACGCCAGGAGCCCGGCGTCCACCTTCGGCGCCCCCCAGGCGGTGATCAGCGCCCGGGCCCCGGGCAGCGCGGCCGCGACCGCCGCCCGGTCGCGGTGGTCGTCCGGGACCACCAGCTCCGCCGCCCGCCCCAGCTCCGCCCACACCTCGGCGGTGAAGAGCTGCGCCCGCAGCCCCGGCGGTACGGCGACGACCACTCGGGGGCGGCCGGAGGGATCAGGAGAGCCAGTCATCGAGGTGCTCCGCGACGAAGGCGTCGTCGGTCAGCCAGGGGTAGGCGGCGGCCACCCGGTCGATCTCCTCGGCCTGCCCGGGGGAGAGCGTCTCGGCCGGGTCCAGACAGCGGATGTTCGCCAGCAGGCCCTGGCGGCGCAGCACCTCGTGGACCCCGGCGATGCAGCCGCGGAACGCGCCGCGCACGTCGAAGACCGCGCTGTTGGCGTCGGTCAGCTCGGGGCGCCGGGCCAGGCAGCGGACCATCGCCGCGTGGTCCCCGCCGCGCGCCCGGCGGACGTCCTCCAGGAGCGTGACCGCGGAGCCCGTCCACACCGCCCACTGGCCCAGCAGCCCGCCCGCGAACCAGCGCGGCGCGCCGCCGGCCGTCTCGTACGGGGTGAGCAGGTCGCCGATGATGTCGTCGTCGTTGCCGGTGTACAGCGCCACCTCGGCGGCGCGGTCGGCGGTGGCGACGGCCCGGATCACGTCGGCGGTGCGGTACCGGTCGAACGGGGCGATCTTCACGGCGACCGTGTTCGGCAGATCGGTGAACGAGGACCAGAAGCGCGGCGACAGGTACCGGCCGCCGACGGCCTCCTGGAGGTAGAAGCCGATCACCGGCAGGACCTCGCCGACCGCCCGCGCCCGCTCCAGCAGGCCCTTCTCGTCGGCGCCGGGCACGGCCGGGCTGAGCAGCACCGCGTCGTACCCCAGCTCGGCCGCGGTCTCCGCCTCCGCCACCGCCTGCGCGGTGTAGCCGCAGGCCCCGGCGACCTTGACGAACGGGCGGCCGGCCTCGGCGTCGATCGTCTCGGCGGCCAGTTCCAGCACCGGCCGGAACAGGCCGACCGAGGGCTCGCGGATCTCGAACTGGGTGGTGTGGACGGCGACGGCGGCGCCGCCCGCGCCGGAGGCCAGGTAGTAGCGGGTCAGCGCGCGCTGGCGGCGCTCGTCGAAGGAGCCGTCGTCGTGCAGGGCGAGCGGGTGGGCGGGGATCACCGCACCCTGGGCGAGGGCGTCGAGGGCGGGGGTCCGCACGGGGGAGGGAGTGGACATGGGGTGGATCAGAACCTTCCGTCGCGGACCTGGAACTTGGTGGGCTTGCCGGAGAGCGGCAGCCCGCGGCGCAGCCAGTCGGCCTGCCACTCGACGAGGGTGCGCAGCGTCACGTCCGGGTAGCCGAACAGGGCGTGGCAGCGGCTCGCGTCGGAGAGCAGCGCGGTCGGCGCCTCCTGGCCGGCGAGGACCGGCTCGGTGCCGAACTCCTCGCCGAACCACTGGGCGAGGCGGCGTACGGACGCGGTCTCGGGGCCGGTGAGGTTGAGGGTGAACGCCTCGCCGTCGGTGGCGTGCAGCAGCGAGCGCAGGGCGACCTCGTTGGCGTATCCCTGCCACACCACGTTGGCGTGACCGGTCGTCACGTCGACGGGCTCGCCGGTGTGCACCCGGTGCGCGATGTCGGCGAGGACGCCGTAGCGCAGGTCGACCGCGTAGTTGAGCCGGATGTTGGCGACCCGGGTGCCCCGGGTCAGTGCCGCGTGGCCGAAGATCCGCTCCCGGCCCAGGCACGACATGGCGTACTCGCCGACCGGGCCGACCGGGTCGGACTCGGTGCAGCCGCCGGAGGCGACCGGCACCAGCGGGTAGACGTTCCCGGTGGAGAACGCGGCGATCCGCGCGTCCGACCAGCGGCGTGCCACCCGGTCCGGCATGGCGGCGTTGACCGCCCAGGCGTGCGAGGGGGCGCCGGCGGAGCCGAACTTGGCGCCGACCATGAAGACGACGTTCCCGGCGTCGGGCAGCGCCGCCAGGTCGGCGGCCGGGTCCATCAGGTCGAAGGCGACGGTGCGTACCCCGGCGGCCTCCAGCTCCTCGGCGGCGGTCCGGTCCGACCAGCGGGAGACCGCGTACACGGTCACGTCCGCGCGGCCCGCGGCGTCCAGCGCGCGCCGGGCGAGCCGGCAGAGGCTGGGGCCCATCT
The DNA here is from genome assembly GCF_043079735.1 of Streptomyces sp. NPDC015144. Classification (NCBI taxonomy): domain Bacteria; kingdom Bacillati; phylum Actinomycetota; class Actinomycetes; order Kitasatosporales; family Streptomycetaceae; genus Streptomyces; species Streptomyces sp. NPDC015144. The sequence goes on from NZ_JBIBUU010000006.1 coordinate 369,738, forward strand.
TGCCGCCCGCGCCGAGCACCAGCAGATCGCCTTCGAGGCGGCCGAGGTCGGCGACGAGCGCGGGGGAGGGGGTGGCGAGCCGCTCTTCGAGCGCGGCCTCATCGGTGAACATGAGTGACTATCCCTTGATTCCGGACGCGGTGACGCCCTCGGTGAAGTAGCGCTGGCCCACCATGTACGCGGCGAAGATGGGCACGAACGCGATGACGGAGCCGGAGAGCACCACGTTGAGCGGCACGTTCTGCTGCTGGAGCGAGGCGATGCCGACCGTCAGGGTGCGCATGTCGGTGGACTGGCCGATGACCAGCGGCCACAGGAAGTCGTTCCAGTGCCACAGGAAGACGAAGACGCCGAGCGTGGCGAGGATCGGCTTCAGCAGCGGCAGCACGATCCGGTAGAAGATCTGCCACTCGTTGCAGCCGTCGAGCCGGGCCGCCTCGAACAGCTCGTCCGGCAGCCCCTGGATGAACTGCCGCATCAGGAACACCGCCTGGGCGTTGGCCAGGGTCGGCACGATCAGACCCCAGTACGTGTCCACGCCGCCCAGCTTCGCGATCATCGCGAAGGTCGGGATCATCGTGACGTGGTACGGCACCATCACCATCGACAGGAACGACCAGAACATCGTCTCCCGGCCCGGGAAGCGCTTCTTGGCGAAGGCGTATCCGGCGAGCGAGGCGAGCAGCAGCACGCCGATGACCGAGACGACCGAGTAGAGCAGCGTGTTGACCAGCCAGCGCGGCACGTCCTGGGCGTTCATGACGGTGTCGTACGCCTCGCCGCTGAGCGGCCACGGCACCAGGCTGCCGGGGAACTCGACGGCGGCGGACGGCTTCAGGGAGAGCACGACCATCGCGTAGAACGGGAAGATCGTGACGAGCGCGGCCACCGTCAGCAGGACGGCGCGCCCGATCCGGCCGGCCCGGGTGGGCCGCATGCCGTGCGGGACGGTCTCCCGGTCGGCGAGCTTGCGCAGCCTGCGTTCGGCGCGGCGGGCGGCCCGGTCCGGGGTCTTCGGGGCCGGCGCGGCGGGCGGGGCCTCCGGGGTGGCGGGTGCTGCGGTCATGGTCACTGGTCCTTCCCGATCACGAGCCGCTGGATCACCGCGACCACCACGGTCAGCGCGAAGAGCGCGACGCCGATGGCGGAGGCGTAACCCAGGTCGAAGTACTTGAAGCCCGCGTCGTAGAGCTGGAAGACGAGCGTGTAGCTGGCGTTGGCGGGGCCGCCGCCGGTCATCGTGTAGACCGCGTCGAAGACCTGGAAGGAGGCCGTCGTCTCGATCACGGCGAGGAAGAACAGCGCGGGCTTGAGCTGCGGCAGCACGATGTACCGGAACCGCTGCCAGGCCCCCGCCCCGTCGGTGAGGGCCGCCTCCTCCAGCTCCCGGGGGATGTCCTGCATCCGGGCCAGCAGGATCAGCATCCCGTAGCCGAACCGGGACCAGACGCCCACCACCGCGAGCGCGGGCAGCACCAGCACGTCGTCGGAGAGCCAGGAGCCCTCGGACATCCCGAACCAGCCCATCAGGGTGGACCAGGGGCCGCCGGTCGAGAAGATCCAGACGAAGACGGTGGCGGCGAGCACCAGCGAGGTGACCACCGGCAGGAAGAACACCGAGCGGAAGAACTTGGCGCCGCGGAACGCGCGGCGGGTGATCAGGGCCAGCGACACCGAGGCGATCAGCGTGCCCGGCACCGCGAGGACCGTGTAGAGCACGGTGACCTTCAGCGCCTGCCAGAACAGCGGGTCGTCCCAGAGCCGGGTGAAGTTGTCCAGCCCGATGAAGCTGCCGCCCCCGGTGAGGGTGTAGTCGGTGAAGCTCATCAGCACCCCGGCGATGCCCGGACCGAACCGGAACGCCAGGAAGAGCAGGAAGCAGGGGAGGACGAAGAGCAGGCCGATCCGGGCCTCGCGGCGCGCCTGCGGCCCGCTGCGACGGCCCCGGCGGGTGGGTTCCGCGACGACTGCCACGGGGATCTCCTTGCGGTACGGGGGAATTGCGGGGGGTCGGGGTGGGGTGCCCCGGGGTGGGTGCGGGGGCCGGTCCGGGTGCGGCCGGACCGGCCCCCGCACCGGCCTTTAGCGGCCGAGCATCGCCTGGGCGGCCTTCTGCGCGGCGTTCAGCGCCTCCTGCGGGCTCTTTTTGCCCAGCAGCGCCGCCTGGATCTCCGGGGCGAGGACGCCCTGGACCTCGCGCGCCTTGTCGTGCAGCGGGCCCACGGTCATGCTCGGCAGGGTGGCGCCGACGGCCGCCTGGAGGGCGTTGCCGGGGTAGAGGTCGCCGGCGGACTTGCGGGCCGGGAAGTAGCCCGCCTCCTTCTCCAGGCCGGCCGCGTTCTTCGCCTCGGCGACGAAGTTCAGCCAGTCGCCGGTGTTCTTCTTGTCGGCGCCCTTGAGCATCGAGAGCGCGCCGACCGTGCCGTAGCCGACCGACTCGACGTCCTTCAGCGGCGGCTGGACGACGATGTTCTCCTTGCCCCAGAACGGTTCCACGTCGGTCGGGGTGTTCTGCCAGGTGCAGGCCACCTTGCCCTTGGCGGTCGGGGTCTGCTCCAGCTTGGGCGTGGTGGTGACCAGGTCCTTGTCGGTGTAGCCGCCGTCGACGAGCTTCTTCAGGTACGTCAGGGCCTTGACGCCGGCCGCGTCGTTGAAGGTGACGGTCTTGCCGTCCTCGGAGAAGACGTCGCCGCCCGCCTGCCACAGCAGCGGGTAGAACGTCGAGTTCAGGGTCTGCTGGGTGTCGCCGCTGTAGCTGGTGGCGTAGTAGCCCTTCGCCTTCAGCTTGGGGGCGAGCGCCTCCAGGTCCGACCAGCTCGTCGGGTAGTTCTTCTCGCCGATCGCGGTGAACACCCGCTTGTCGCAGATCAGCGGGTTGGCGCTGGTCAGCACCGGGACGCCGAGCGCCTTGCCGTCGGCGGTGACGGAGGTCAGCGCGAAGTCGGTGTAGTCCGACTTGGCGTCGGCCGGCATGTACTCGTCGGCCGGGACGATGCTCTTGGCGTACTTCGGCAGCTGGTCGGGGATGAGGTAGACCGCGTCCGGGCCCTTGCCGGAGGCGATCGCGGTGGCCAGGGCGGTGTCTCGGTTGGCCCAGGGGAAGGTCTCCACCTTCACCTCGACGCCCTCGTGGTCCTTCTCGAACGCCTTGATCAGACCGTCCCAGTAGGCCTTGTTCTTGGCCTCGTCGAAGATGACCGGGTAGGTCCACATGGTGACGGTGTTGCCGTCGCCGTCGCTGCTGGAACAGCCGGCCAGCACCCCGGCGGCGAGCGCGGTGGCCACCACGGGGGCGGCGACGGCGCGGACTCTGGAACGGCGGGTGAGGAGACGGGACATGAGGTGGTCCTCCGAGGACGTGAGGGTGGGGCGGGGAAGAGGGGGAGTCACTGCGCCGGAACCGTCTGGACGGTGCCGGTGTGCCGGGCGCGTTCGGCGGCGAAGGCCGCGAGATGGCTGCCGAGCGAGGTGGCCGGACCGGAGCGGACCGCCCCGGCGTCACCGGTGGCGACGGCGGTGACGAACGCCTCGACGAGCGCGGCGTCCCCGCCACCGTGCCCGTCCGCCGCGTTCGAACCGGACGCGCCGAGTTCATGGACGGTGGTGGCGCCGGTCCGGAAGTCCTGCACCGTGACCCGCTCGCCGTCGCCGATCAGCCAGCCGTGCGAGCCGAAGATCCGGGTCTGGCGATGGGTCTGCTCGGTGAACGCCACCATCTGGAAGGTCGCGGTCACCCCGCCGGTCAGCGTCATGGCCAGGACCTGGTGGTCGACCACGTCGTTGTCGCTCCGGTACGCGCAGACCCCGTACGGGCCCTCGCGCAGCGCCTGGACGAGACCGGCCTCGTCCTTCGCCCCGGTGACATGGGTGACCGGCCAGACCGCGCCCTTCTCGCGCAGCGTCGGCATGTACAGCTTCAGCGCGCTGTACGGGCAGCCGTCCTCGACCGCACAGTCGAGGCAGCGTTCGGCGGATCCGGCCGGGGCGTTCTCCGGGCGGAAGTGCTTCAGCCCGCCGAAGCTGGACACCTGCTCGATCCGGCCGCCCATGACGTAGGTGATCCAGTCGAGGTCGTGGCAGGACTTGGCGAGCAGCATCGGGGAGGAGTCCTTCTCGCTGCGCCACGGTCCGCGCACATAGCTGTGCGCGTAGTGCCACCAGCCGACCGGCTCCAGGTGGTCGAGGGAGACCAGCTGCCCGAGCACACCGGAGTCCACGACCTCCTTCACCAGGTCGGTGTACGGGGTGTACCGCATGACGTGGCACACCGCGAAGAGGACCCCGGCCCGCTCGACCCCCTCGACGATCCGCCGGGTCTCCTCCTCGGTCGGGGCGAGGGGCTTCTCGGTGAGGATCGCGTATCCGGCCTCGGCCAGGGCCAGTACCGGTTCCAGGTGGAAGCGGTCCTGGGTGGCGACGACGACGGCGTCGGCGATCCGGTTCTCGACCAGCGGGCGCCAGTCGTCGAACTCGACGGGGGCGCCGGCGGCGGCCCGCGCCGCGGGGCGGGGGTCGGCGACGGCGACCAGTTCGGCGCGCTCGGGGTGCGCCTTGATCCACTCGGCGTACGTCAGTCCGCGGTTGCCGGCGCCGACGAGCGCGACCCGTACGGGCCGGCCGGTGATCGGGGTATGCGTGGACACGGGGAATCCCTGGTGCTCGATGGGGTGAGTCAGATGCGCAGCGTGGCCGCGCTGTGGGCGACGCGCTCGCCCTCGTCCGGCATCGCGGTCCGCTCGGTGCCGTCCTCGACACAGCCGGTGTGCAGCAGGTGGCCGCCTCCGGTGAAGGCCGCGGGCCGCAGTTCGAGCCGGCCGCCGGTGAAGGTGGAGCCGGTGGCCCGGTAGCGGTTGGTGCCCTCGGTGACCAGGACGTGGGCGGTGCCCTTGGGGGCGGTCGAGTCGAGACCGGACAGCTGCCAGTCGACGGTGCGTCCGCCGCCGGTGCGCGCGAGCAGGGCGCCGTCCTTGTTGGTGCCCTTGAGCAGGGTGCCGTCGACGCGCAGCCGCTGGTCCTTGTCGGAGGCCAGCTTGATCCCGGTGTCGCGGAGTTCGCCGCCCAGCACGGTGACGTCGGTGTGCTTGACGGTGACGGGGGCGGTGTCCTTGGAGCCGGTGAGCACGCACTGGTCCAGGACGAGCGGCCCGGTGCCGTTGAACACCGCGCCGTCGACGCCCTTCAGCGTGGAGCGCTGGACGGTCAGCGGGGCGGTGACGTTGGCCTGGGTGATCTCCGCGCCGGCCGCGAAGGCGAACGAGGAGTCCGCGATCACATTGGGCCGGGCCGACAGGTCCGAGGCCCGGGAGACGATCAGCGGACCGGTGGCGGTGCAGCCGCGCATCTGGACACCGTCGGCGTTGACCCAGAGCATCCCTGAGCCGGAGAGCGACTTCTTGCCGATGACCAGCACGTCCTCCAGGGTCAGATCGGTGATCTTGACCCGGGCCACGAACCAGGAGCAGGCGTGCCGGCGTACGGTGATCCGCTTCGCCCGGCCGCCCCAGGCGGCACCGGAGTTGGCGAAGGTCATCAGACCGGAGTTGCCGGTGTAGACCAGGTCGTGCTCGAACTGGCCGTGCGTCACGAACGGGCCCTCGTCGTCGCCGTCACCGTGGCAGTTGGTGACGTAGCAGTAGGCCGACGCCGTGAAGTCGTTGAGGTGGCGGGCGTTGGAGGTGTGGCAGTCCTCGACGTGCCCGTACAGGCAGTAGATCTGCTGGGTGAGGTAGCCCGCACCGCCGTAGGTGACCGACTTGGGGTTGGTCAGCGAGCACTGCTCGGTGCGGTAGTAGGTGCACCAGCGGCGCATCACGACCGGCCAGAAGGTGCCGATCGCCTCGATGCCGGAGACGTCGCAGCGCACCGCGTACTCGTAGGCGACCGGGTGCGAGCCGGTCATCTCGTCGTCGCCCCAGCCCTCGAAGACCATGTTGCGGACGTGGGCGCGGTCGACGGGCTCGACGCGGGTCCAGGTCAGGGTGCGGCCCGCGGCCAGGTCCCAGCCGATCTGGTAGTTGACCCGGATGCGCTGTCCGTCGACGACGTCGGTGACCTGGACGAGCCGCTGGATCTCCTTCTCGTACTTCCCCGCCAGGGCGTTGATCTCCACCGCCCACCACTGGCCGACGGCGAACTTCGAGGAGTCACCGACCTCGAAGAGGTCCGACAGGTCCGGCATCGCCGCGCCCAGGGTGTGGCTGAGGGTGGTGTCGGTGACGGTGCCGCGGAAGGAGAGGACGGCGCCGAAGGGGTTGTCGTGGGTGTTCTTCTCGATGTTCTCGGTGCGTAT
>NZ_JBIBUU010000007.1:0-341078 GCF_043079735.1 Streptomyces sp. NPDC015144
GCCTTTCAGCGCCGATGGTACTGCAGGGGGGACCCTGTGGGAGAGTAGGACGCCGCCGAACTTCTTTTACGGGAAAGCCCCGTGTCCTTTGTGGATACGGGGCTTTTCTGCGTTTACCCCCATTTTCCCCCGGGTGGTTCACGGAGCCTTCGTCCGCTGCCGCTGGGAACAGCGGCAGCGGACGAAGAGAATCGGCTGGCGATCAGTCGTCGGTGCCGTATCCGGGGAGGCCCGCGGCCCGGCCGAGTTCGAGGTCGAGCGCTTCGCGGCGGATGCGCTGATCGACGTAGAGCAGGACCACGACGCCGGCGAGGAGGGCGTATGTGACCGTCGAGATGATCACGCCGCCGATGCCGGAGACGATCAGGAAGGGCCAACCGAGGTCCGAGGCGCCGCTCGTGAGGGCGGGGTCGGTGGCGCCGCCCTCCGAGATGACGGTGATGACACCGAGCGGAACGCTGATGAACAGCGCCACGACCAGGGCCACGAGGAGCGTCACCAGCACGGTCAGCGCCAGGGCGCCGAACGTCCGCCACCAGGCGTCCTTGACGAGCTTCGCGGACCGGCGCATCGCGGCGGCGATCGACTGCCGCTCCAGGATCAGGGCCGGGAAGGCGAGCGAGAAGCGGACCAGCAGCCAGATGGAGGCGGCGTACCCGGCCAGGACGCCGAGGAGGGCCAGCCCCGCACCGGCGGCGTTCCCGACGAGCAGGCCCGGCAGCAGACCCACGGCCAGAGCGGCGGTGCTGAGCAGGAGCAGCAGCAGGGCCAAACCCAGCAGCCGGGGAAGCCTGCCCCGGGCCTCGGCCCACGCTTCGGAGAGCGTCACGGGACGGCCCAGGACCGAGCGGCTGACCACCACGGCCAGCATGGCGGTGCTGATCAGGACGGCGACCAGGCTGATGGCCAGGGACGGCAGGTAGCCGAAGGCCTGCGCCTGGGCGGAGTCGGCGGCCTGCCGCAGGATCTCCATCCCGGAGGCGTCCGGGTCGATCGGCTCGGGGGCCGGCAGCAGAAAGCGTTCGACCAGGATCGTCGCGACCTGGGCGGGCACGGCCACCGTGAGGCCGATGCCGACAACGGTGCGCCACCGCGTACGCATCGCGGCGAACGCCCCGCCGAGGATCTCACCGACGCCGAGCGGGCGCAGCGGGATCGTGCCCGGTTTGGCCGCGGCGGGCGGTTGCCCCCAGCCAGGTCCCTGCTGCCCGCCCCACCCCGCGGAAGGCGGGGGCGCGGTCGGGGGGAACCACTGTCCGGCGGGTGGCTGCGCGGAGGGTCCGTTGCTCGTCGGGACGTTGCCGTCGACGGGTTCCGAGGGGCGGGGGACGTCGGCGCCCTGGCCCTCGGAGGGGGCGGATCCGGGCGAGGCCCGGCCCGGAGTGTCGTTCATGCTCGCTCCTTCACGGTCCCGCCCGTAGATCGGGGCGGCAAGGTGGCAGCCATGGTGTCATGCGGGGTTTCGGCGAGGTCGGGGCGCTTGTTTGTCTCTCCATTCCTTCAGATGCGGGCGGCTCAGCGGGCAGACTGGGCGGATGGCTGATCAGAACGTGCGACCGTCGGCGGGTGGAGTACCTCCCGCGCTTTCCGTGCTCCGCTGGGCCGAACCTCCGGAGGGGCCCGCGGTGGTACTCCTCGACCAGACGCGGCTGCCCGCCGAGGAGGTCGAACTGGTGTGTGCCGATGTGCCCGCCCTCGTCCGGGCGATCCGGACGCTGGCGGTGCGGGGCGCTCCGCTGCTGGGCATCGCCGGGGCCTACGGGGTCGCCCTCGCGGCCGCCCGGGGCGACGACGTGGCAATGGCCGCGGAGCTGCTGGACCGGGCGCGGCCCACTGCGGTGAACCTGGGGTACGGGGTACGGCGCGCCGTACGGGCGTACCAGGAGGCCGTCGGGAAGGGAGCGGACGCGGGGCCGGCAGCGGCGGCGGTGCTGGCCGAGGCCAGGGCCCTGCACCGGGAGGACGCCGAGGCCAGCGGGCGGATGGCGCGCCACGGCCTCGCCCTGCTGGAGGAGCTGCTGCCCGGCGGGGACGGCCACCGGCTGCTGACCCACTGCAACACGGGGGCGCTCGTCTCCGGCGGCGAGGGCACCGCCTTCGCCGTGGCGCTGGGGGCGCACCGGGAGGGGCGGCTGCGACGGCTGTGGGTGGACGAGACCCGTCCGCTGCTTCAGGGCGCCCGGCTGACGGCGTACGAGGCGACGCGCAACGGGATGCCGTACAGCCTGCTCACGGACAACGCGGCCGGCTCGCTGTTCGCGGCGGGGGAGGTGGATGCCGTGCTCATCGGGGCGGACCGCATCGCCGCCGACGGATCGGTGGCGAACAAGGTGGGGAGCTACCCGCTGGCGGTGCTCGCGAAGTACCACCACGTACCGTTCATCGTGGTCGCGCCGACCACGACCGTGGACCCGGGCACTTTGGACGGGGCGTCGATCGTTGTGGAACAGCGACCGGCCGCCGAGGTGACGGAGTTCATGTCGCCGGGGGCCGGGGCGGTGGGTCAGGAAGGCGGGGGACTGCCCGTGGCGCCGGAAGGGACGGCCGCGTACAACCCCGCGTTCGACGTCACACCGCCGGAGCTGGTCACGGCGATCGTCACGGAGGAAGGGGCGGTTTCACCGGTCACGGGGGCCGGACTGGCAGCACTGTGTGCCAGGTCATCGCAGGTAACGATTAGCTAATGGGATGATGTCGATTATGAAGGGACGCGTCCTTGTCGTCGACGACGACACCGCACTGGCCGAGATGCTCGGGATTGTGCTGCGTGGTGAAGGGTTCGAGCCGTCGTTCGTTGCGGACGGCGACAAGGCACTAGCTGCATTTCGTGAGGCCAAGCCGGACCTGGTTCTGCTTGATCTCATGCTGCCCGGAAGGGACGGAATCGAGGTCTGCAGGCTGATCAGGGCCGAGTCGGGTGTGCCGATCGTCATGCTCACCGCCAAGAGCGACACGGTCGATGTGGTGGTGGGCCTGGAATCCGGGGCCGACGACTACATCGTCAAGCCGTTCAAGCCGAAGGAACTGGTCGCCCGCATCCGGGCTCGCCTGCGCAGGTCCGAGGAGCCGGCGCCCGAGCAGCTGACCATCGGTGACCTGGTCATCGACGTGGCCGGGCACTCGGTGAAGCGGGAGGGGCAGTCGATCGCCCTCACCCCGCTGGAGTTCGACCTGCTGGTCGCGCTCGCCCGTAAGCCGTGGCAGGTGTTCACCCGGGAGGTACTGCTCGAACAGGTGTGGGGTTATCGGCATGCTGCCGACACCCGGCTGGTGAACGTGCATGTCCAGCGGCTGCGCTCCAAGGTCGAGAAGGACCCGGAGCGTCCGGAGATCGTGGTGACCGTCCGAGGCGTCGGTTACAAGGCCGGACCGAGCTGACATGCCCCCGAGTAGCGCTGCTCCGCAGCCCGGGGAGCCGGGAGCCCGTGCGGAGCGGGCTGCCGGCCCAGGAGGCAGGGCGCCCAGGATCGGGCGCCTTCTGCAGGGCGGCCGGTTGTTCCACGACCGGGCGCCCGGCGGCCCCGTGCCGCGCCTGCTGATGCGCTGGGTGCGGCGGCCGCTGCTGCCCGCCGTACGGCTCTGGCGGCGCAACCTCCAGCTCCGGGTCGTCGCGGGCACGCTGCTCATGTCGCTCGGGGTGGTGCTGCTCCTCGGACTGGTCGTGATCGGGCAGGTACGCAACGGCCTGCTCGACGCCAAGGGCAAGGCCGCCCAGACCCAGGCGGCGGGCGGTTTCGCCGCCGCCCAGGAGAAGGCGAACGCCCCGCTCACCCCCGGCGGGCAGCGCGGTGACCCGGCGGACGGCGCCACCGCCAACAACTCCTGGCGTACCGAGCTGGTCGACCAGCTCGCCAGTGGCGGGAAGAACGCCTTCAACGTGGTGGCGCTCAGCGCCGACGAGGGCACGCGCGCACCGCGCGGCTCGGGCAGCGTGGAGGCGGTGAGCATCCCGCAGAGCCTGCGGGACGCGGTCAACAAGGGGCCGGGGGCGTACCAGACGTACTCCGAGATCCAGTACGCCAACGGGCAGCCGCCGCAGCCCGGACTGGTGGTCGGCAAGCGGCTCTACGACATCGACCACAATCCGTACCAGCTCTACTACCTCTTCCCGCTGACGCAGGAGGAGAAGTCGCTGACTCTGGTCAGGACCACGCTGGCGACGGCGGGGCTCTTCCTGGTCGTGCTCCTCGGGGCCATCGCCTGGTTCGTGGTGCGGCAAGTCGTCACGCCCGTGCGGATGGCGGCGGGCATCGCCGAGCGGCTCTCCGCCGGCCGGCTCCAGGAGCGGATGAAGGTCACCGGCGAGGACGACATCGCCCGCCTCGGCGAGGCGTTCAACAAGATGGCGCAGAACCTCCAGCTGAAGATCCAGCAGCTGGAGGAGCTCTCCCGGATGCAGCGGCGTTTCGTCTCCGACGTCTCGCACGAGCTGCGGACGCCGCTGACGACCGTACGGATGGCCGCCGACGTCATCCACGAGGCGCGCGGCGACTTCGACCCCGTGACGGCGCGCTCCGCCGAGCTGCTCGGGGACCAGCTGGACCGGTTCGAGTCGCTCCTCGCCGACCTGCTGGAGATCAGCCGGTTCGACGCGGGCGCCGCGGCGCTGGAGGCGGAGCCGATAGATCTGCGGCAGGTCGTACGGCGGGTCATCGGCGGGGCCGAGCCGCTGGCCGAGCGCAAGGGCACCCGGATCCGGGTGGTCGGCGACGAGCAGCCGGTGATAGCCGAGGCCGACGCCCGGCGCGTCGAGCGTGTCCTGCGCAACCTCGTGGTCAACGCGGTCGAGCACGGCGAGGGCCGCGATGTCGTGGTGCGGATGGGGGCGGCCGGCGGCGCGGTCGCCGTGGCCGTCCGGGACTACGGCGTGGGGCTCAAGCCGGGCGAGGCCACGCGGGTGTTCAACCGCTTCTGGCGGGCGGACCCGGCCCGCGCCCGGACGACCGGGGGCACCGGCCTCGGGCTCTCCATCGCCGTGGAGGACGCCCGGCTGCACGGCGGGTGGCTGCAGGCCTGGGGCGAGCCCGGCGGCGGTTCGCAGTTCCGCCTGACCCTGCCGCGTACGGCGGACGAGCCGCTGCGCGGTTCGCCGATACCGCTGGAGCCCGAGGACTCGCGGGGCAACCGGGATCGCCGCGAGCGGCCCGCCCTGCCGAGGACCGGGAGCGAGCACCGGCTGGCGTCGGTGCCGAGCCAGCCCGGCGGCCAGGACAGGTCCGCCCTGCCCGTGCCGCCCCGGACGGCGCCCGCCTCGGTGCATCCGGCGGCCCTGCCCGGGAGCGGGGCCCGGGTGGTCGCACGGCCCGCGGAGGACCGGCCGGGCGACGAGTCGGACACGGTGGAGCGGGATCCGGAGCGGGGAGGGACGAATCGTGGGCGCTGACCTTCGCGAGGGCGGCCGGGGGCGGGTGCTGGGGCTGTCCGCCCTGATCGGGTGCGGTGCGGTGCTGCTGTCCGCCTGCGGCTCGATGCCGGTCACCGGGGACGTGAAGGCGGTCGACGCCTCCCAGCCCGGCGACTCCCAGGTGCAGGTGTACGCCGTCGCCCCGCGTGCCAACGCCATGCCCAACGAGATCGTCGACGGCTTCCTGGAATCCATGACCAGCGACGACCCGCGCTTCCGGACGACCCGCCAGTACCTGACGAAGGAGGCCGCGGCCTCCTGGCGGCCGAACGCCCTCACCACGGTGCTCACCAAGGCACCGACCAGGAAGGACCGCCCGCTGCGCGACGGCGCCCGCAACGTCACCGAGATCGCCTACACGCTGACCGGCGAGAAGGTGGCGACGGTCGACGACCAGAACGCCTACCAGCCGCTGGCGCCCACCGAGTACGAACAGACCCTGCACCTGGTCAAGGAGGCCGGGCCGGACGGCAAGGAGTGGCGGATCGACCACGTGCCGGACGGCCTGCTGCTCGGGCAGTCGGACTTCCGGCGCCTGTACCGGTCCGTGAACAAGTACTACTTCGCGGCGGGGCAGCCCGAGGGGCAGCCGACGCTGGTCGCCGATCCCGTGTACCTCCGCAGCCGGGTGGACCCGGTCACCGGGATGGACACCGTGACGCAGTCCGTCCGCAGCCTGCTCGCCGGGCCGACCGACTGGCTGCGGCCCGCGGTGACGTCCCGGTTCCCGGCCGGTACGGCGCTGCGGAAGGGTGTGACGTCGCTGGCGCCCGACGACCGCAACGTGCTGAAGGTGCCGCTCGACAAGAAGGCGGACGGCGTCGGGCAGCGCTCCTGCCGCATGATGGCCTCGCAGGTCCTCTACACGCTGAAGGACCTGACGTCCGCCCGGGTCGAGCAGGTCGAGCTCCAGCGCTCCGACGGTTCCCCGCTCTGCGTGCTCGGTACCGACCAGGCCGAGGAGTTCGCCCCCGACGGATCGTCGAGCGGGCCGGACAGCCAGTACTTCGTCGACGAGAAGGGGCACGTGGAGCGAATACCCGGCAGCACCAGGGGCAGCGGGACACCGGAACCGGTGTCCGGCCCGTTCGGTGACGGGCCGGTGCGGATGAGCGCGGTCGGCGTGGCCCGGGACGAGCAGTCCGCGGCGGCGGTCTCGCACGACGGAACGTCTCTCTACGTGTCGTCCATCGTCTCGGACGACGGCCTCCCCGAGGCGTCGGTGATCAGCCACGCCCGCAGGGCCAAGGACCGGCTCTCGGCTCCGAGCTGGGACGCCCGCGGTGATCTGTGGGTGGCCGACCGGGACCCCGGCAACCCGAGGCTGCTGCGGCTGCCCGGAGGGACCGGTGAGCCGCAGGAGGTCGAGGTGCCCGAGCTGGGCACCGGCCGGATAGAGGCGGTACGGATGTCCGCCGACGGGGTGCGGGTCGCGCTGCTGGTGAACGAGGACAAGCGCAACACGCTGAAGATCGGCCGGATCGAGCGGCGCGGACCGGCGTCGGCGCAGAAGATCTCGGTGGTGGACCTGCGCCAGGCGGCGCCCCAGCTCACGGACGTGACGGCGATGTCCTGGTCGGGCCGGAGCCGGCTGGTGGTGGTCGGCAAGGAGCAGGACGGCGTGCAGCAGGTGCGCTACGTGCAGGTGGACGGCTCGACGTCGGCGTCGGGGGTGCTGCCGGGGGTGAACCAGGCGCTGTCGGTGGCGGCGGCGGACGACGAACAGCTTCCGCTGATGGCGGCCACGTCCGGTGACGGGATCGTCAAGCTGTCGCCCGGTGACAACTGGCAGACCGTGGTCAAGGGCGGTTTCTCGCTGGTCTACCCGGGCTGAGGCCTGGTCCACCCGGGCTGAGGGCGGTCCCGGGGCGCCACCGCGTCCGTTCCCCGTTTTCCACAGGGGTGGCCGGTTTGCCGCGGGAGGCGCACAGTGGGTTCATGCGGGGGTGGTGGCGGGAGATCTCCGGTCTGGTGCTGCCGGTGTCCTGCGGCGGTTGCGGCGAGCCGCGCGTGGAGCTGTGCACGGAGTGCCGCGCGGAGCTGTACGGCGGGGCTCCGCGCCGGGTGAGGCCCGCCCCGGAGCCGCCCGGACTACCGGTGGTCCATGCGGCCGCGGCGTACGAGGACGCGGTGCGGGAGGTGCTTCTGGGGCACAAGGAGCGCGGTGAGCTGGGGCTGGCCGGTCCGCTCGGTACGGCGCTGGCGGGTGCGGTGCGTGCCGGCGCGGTGTCCGCGGAGGCGGCGGGCGGTCCGCTGCTCCTGGTGCCGGTGCCGTCGGCGCGGCGCGCGGTGGCGGCGCGGGGCCACGATCCGATGCGGCGGATCGCGCGGGCGGCGGCGCGGGAATTGCGGCGCGGCGGTCTCCCGGCCCAGGTGGTGCCCGTACTGCGGCAGCGGCGGGCGGTGGCCGACCAGGCGGGGCTGGACGCCCGGAGCCGGCACGCGAATCTGGCCGGGGCGCTGGCGGTCGTGGCCGGGGGCGAGCGGCTGCTCGCGGCGGGCCGGGTGGTGCTGGTGGACGACGTTCTGACGACCGGGGCGTCGCTGGCCGAATCGGCACGGGCGCTCAGGGAGGCGCAGGGCGTACGGACGGCGCACGGGCACACCGGATCCGCTCGGGGCGGCGTCGGGCAGGCGGCCGTTGTCGCAGTATCTCCCGCGGCCTTCGAAATAAACCGGAACTCTCGGTGAACTCCCTGCGTTGCAGGTAATGAGTAGGAAAAACAGCCCGATCGGAGGTACGTGCGAGTAGCGGGTGCCGATATCCGGCCAGGCAGGCTATGTTCGGTTGTGAGGAATGGTGAACGCCAAACCTCGCTGAATGCACCGCCAGGTTTCGGGCAGGCGACACACCGGTAGTCCAGACGCTGGAATTCGGTGGGGCCGAGGCTCCGCCGATGGGGGAGGAGGTGGAGGTCACCGAGTCCGTGGCTCCGGTCATCACCGGAGCCTGGTGCAAGAGGGAGATGCTCCGCCGCTGAGCGGAGCGATCCGGGAACGGAGTTCTGCGTGGACATCGTCGTCAAGGGCCGCAAGACCGAGGTGCCCGAGCGGTTCCGCAAGCACGTGGCCGAGAAACTGAAGCTGGACAAGATCCAGAAGTTCGACGGCAAGGTGATCAGCCTCGACGTCGAGGTGTCCAAGGAGCCGAATCCCCGTCAGGCCGACCGTTCCGACCGGGTGGAGATCACGCTCCGCTCGCGCGGCCCGGTCATTCGGGCGGAGGCGGCCGCGGGTGACCCGTACGCGGCGCTGGACCTGGCCACCGGCAAGCTGGAGGCGCGGCTGCGCAAGCAGCACGACAAGCGCTACAGCCGCCGGGGGAGTGGCCGGATTCCCGCTGCCGAGGTCGCCGAGATCGTGCCGGGGGCGGCGTCGTTCAACGGTGACGGCGAGCTGGTCTCCGACGAGGCGGCCGATTCCGTGCCCACCACCAGGATCGGCTCGCTGGAGGTCCAGGGCGAGGGTCCGCTGGTGATGCGCGAGAAGACGCACGTCGCCGCGCCGATGTCGCTCGATCAGGCGCTCTACGAGATGGAGTTGGTCGGGCACGACTTCTATCTGTTCGTCGACTCCGAGAGCAAGGAACCCAGTGTCGTCTACCGGCGGCATGCCTACGACTACGGCGTCATCCACCTGAGGACCGACCCGCTGGCCGCCGACGAGGCGGGCGGCGCGGGCGGCGCGCTCGGCGGCTGACATCGTCCTTCCGCGGGTGCCCCTGGTGTGCCTGTGCGCCCCCGGGGGCATCCGCGTGCGACCACGGGAACACCGTTCCGGCGTCCAGGCATGGAATCATGGCGCCCCAGGCCAACCGGGGTTCTGTGAACTGACGTTGGCGGACAGTGTGTGGACTTCAGGCCATGGCCTTCAGGGGGAGGAACGATGGCGGACACCTTCGGGCCCGTGCGTGACGCGAATGACGCCGACGAGATCGCCGGTGCCGGCGCGAACGGCGGTTTCCGCAGGGAGCCGATCAGAGTTCTCGTGGTGGACGACCACGCGCTCTTCCGTAGAGGGCTGGAGATCGTTCTCGCCCAGGAGGAGGACATCCAGGTCGTCGGTGAGGCGGGGGACGGTTCGGAGGCGGTCGACCAGGCGGCCGACCTGCTCCCCGACATCGTGCTGATGGACGTACGGATGCCCAAGCGCGGCGGCATCGAAGCCTGTACGGCCATCAAGGAGGTGGCTCCCAGCGCGAAGATCATCATGTTGACGATCAGCGACGAGGAGGCCGATCTCTACGACGCCATCAAGGCCGGGGCCACCGGATATCTCCTCAAGGAGATCTCCACGGACGAGGTGGCGACGGCCATTCGCGCGGTCGCCGACGGGCAGTCCCAGATCAGCCCCTCCATGGCGTCCAAACTGCTCACCGAGTTCAAATCGATGATCCAGCGGACCGACGAACGCAGACTGGTTCCCGCGCCGCGCCTCACCGACCGGGAACTCGAAGTCCTCAAGCTCGTCGCCACGGGCATGAACAATCGCGATATCGCGAAGGAACTGTTCATCTCCGAGAACACCGTGAAGAATCACGTCCGCAACATTCTGGAGAAGTTGCAGCTGCACTCCAGGATGGAGGCGGTGGTCTATGCCATGAGGGAGAAGATCCTGGAAATCAGGTGACCCCCGCCCGGCGGCGGGGAGCGGCCGGTCAGGCCAGGGCGCGGGCGATCTCCTGGTCGAGCGGGCCGCGCAGCTCCGGCGCGTCGACCCGCTCCAGCCGGACGCCGGTGCAGCCGACCCAGGAGGCGGCCTCCACCAGCGCCTCCGCCATCGGCGCCACGGCCTTGCGGCCGGCCAGCGACACCTGCCGGGCGACCAGGGTGGTGCCCTCGCGCGCCGGGTCGACCCGGCCGAGCAGCTTCCCGCCCGCCAGCAGGGGCATCGCGAAGTATCCGTGGACCCGCTTCTGTTTGGGGACGTAGGCCTCCAGCCGGTGGGTGAAGCCGAAGATCCGCTCGGTGCGCGCCCGCTCCCAGACCAGCGAGTCGAACGGCGACAGCAGGGTCGTACGGTGCCGCCCGCGCGGCTCCGAGGCCAGCGCCGCGGGGTCCGCCCAGGCGGGCTTCGCCCAGCCCTGGACCGTCACCGGCACCAGCCCGGAGTCGGCCACCACCGCGTCGAACTGCTCGGCCTTCAGCCGGTGGTAGTCCGCGATGTCCGCCCGGGTGCCGACGCCCAGGGACTGCCCGGCGAGCGCGACCAGCCGCCGCAGGCACTCCGCGTCGTCCAGATCGTCGTGCAGCACGGCGTCGGGCAGGGCGCGCTCGGCGAGGTCGTACACCCGCTTCCAGCCACGGCGCTCGGTGCACACCACCTCGCCGTACATCAGGGCGCGCTCGACGGCGACCTTCGAGGCCGACCAGTCCCACCACTCCCCGCCGTTCTTCGCGCCGCCCAGCTCCGTCGCCGTCAGCGGCCCCTCGGCGCGCAGTTGCTCGATCACCTTGCCGTACGCGCCGTCGGGCAGCTCGTGGCCCCAGTGCGGGCGGGCGCGGTAGGCGCGGCGGCGGAAGGCGAAATGCGGCCACTCCTCGACCGGCAGTACGCACGCCGCGTGCGACCAGTACTCGAAGGCCCGCCCGCCCGACCAGTACGCCTTCTCCACGGCGCGCCGGCCGACCGCGCCGAGGCGCGCGTACGGGATCAGCTCGTGCGACCGGGCGAGCACCGAGATCGTGTCGAGCTGCACGGCGCCGAGGTGCCGCAGCACGCCCGGGACCCCGGAGCGGCGGTCCGGGGCGCCGAGGAAGCCCTGGGCGCGCAGCGCGATCCGGCGGACCTGGTCGGCGGAGAGTTCAAGGGCGGGCGGCGGCACGGACGTCATGCCCCGCACCCTAGAGGCAGCCACTGACAACCGTCCCGGGGGCGGCGGAGTCCGCCGGACAGCGATGCGGCGGGGCGAACACTTTTCGGGACTTCCCGGCACCTTCGGAGCGTCCCGGCCGTTGATCCGGGGGGACGGCGGGGCCAACGCGGCGGCGGCCCTCCCGGCGCGGCGGGGTCCTCGCTTACGATGGCCGTTGCGGTGGGGTCCACCTGCCGTGCCCGCGCCAGAGTCCATCCAACGACCCAGTGCCAGGCCCGACCGGCAAGGAGACCAGCCTCAGTGTCCGTCTTCAACAAGCTCATGCGTGCAGGCGAAGGCAAGATCCTGCGCAAACTGCACCGCATCGCGGACCAGGTCAGCTCCATCGAAGAGGACTTCGTCAACCTCTCCGACGCCGAGCTGCGGGCGCTCACCGACGAGTACAAGGAACGGTACGCGGACGGCGAGAGCCTGGACGACCTGCTTCCCGAGGCGTTCGCGACCGTCCGTGAGGCGGCCAAGCGGGTCCTCGGACAGCGCCACTACGACGTACAGATGATGGGTGGTGCCGCCCTCCACCTCGGCTACGTGGCCGAGATGAAGACCGGCGAGGGCAAGACCCTGGTCGGCACCCTGCCGGCGTACCTCAACGCGCTCTCCGGCAAGGGCGTGCACCTGATCACGGTCAACGACTACCTGGCCGAACGCGACTCGGAGCTGACGGGCCGGGTCCACAAGTTCCTCGGTCTGACGGTCGGCTGCATCCTCGCCAACATGACCCCGGCCCAGCGCCGCGAGCAGTACGCCTGCGACATCACGTACGGCACGAACAACGAGTTCGGCTTCGACTACCTCCGCGACAACATGGCGTGGTCCGCGGACGAACTCGTCCAGCGGGGCCACAACTTCGCGGTGGTCGACGAGGTCGACTCCATCCTCGTCGACGAGGCCCGTACGCCGCTGATCATCTCCGGCCCGGCCGACCAGGCGACCAAGTGGTACGGCGACTTCGCCAAGCTCGTCACGCGGCTGACCAAGGGCGAGGCCGGCAACCCGCTCAAGGGCATCGAGGAGACCGGCGACTACGAGGTCGACGAGAAGAAGCGCACCGTCGCCATCCACGAGCCCGGTGTCTCCAAGGTCGAGGACTGGCTCGGCATCGAGAACCTCTACGAGTCGGTGAACACCCCGCTCGTCGGGTACCTCAACAACGCCATCAAGGCCAAGGAACTCTTCAAGAAGGACAAGGACTACGTCGTCATCGACGGCGAAGTCATGATCGTCGACGAGCACACCGGCCGTATCCTCGCCGGCCGCCGCTACAACGAGGGCATGCACCAGGCGATCGAGGCGAAGGAAGGGGTGGACATCAAGGACGAGAACCAGACGCTCGCCACGATCACCCTGCAGAACTTCTTCCGCCTCTACGACAAGCTCTCCGGCATGACCGGTACGGCGATGACCGAGGCCGCCGAGTTCCACCAGATCTACAAGCTCGGCGTGGTGCCGATCCCGACCAACCGGCCGCTGGTCCGCGCCGACCAGTCGGACCTGATCTACCGCACCGAGGTCGCGAAGTTCGCCGCCGTCGTCGACGACATCGCCGAGAAGCACGAGAAGGGCCAGCCGATCCTGGTCGGCACCACCTCGGTCGAGAAGTCCGAGTACCTCTCGCAGCAGCTCTCCAAGCGCGGCGTCCAGCATGAGGTCCTCAACGCCAAGCAGCACGACCGCGAGGCGACCATCGTCGCCCAGGCCGGCCGCAAGGGCGCGGTCACGGTCGCGACGAACATGGCCGGCCGAGGCACCGACATCAAGCTCGGCGGCAACCCCGACGACCTCGCCGAGGCGGAGCTGCGCCAGCGCGGTCTCGACCCGGTCGAGCACGTCGAGGAGTGGGCGGCGGCGCTGCCCGCCGCGCTGGAGAAGGCCGAGCAGGCCGTGAAGG
This sequence comes from Streptomyces sp. NPDC015144, assembly GCF_043079735.1. Classification (NCBI taxonomy): domain Bacteria; kingdom Bacillati; phylum Actinomycetota; class Actinomycetes; order Kitasatosporales; family Streptomycetaceae; genus Streptomyces; species Streptomyces sp. NPDC015144. The sequence goes on from NZ_JBIBUU010000007.1 coordinate 13,168, forward strand.
CGGAGTTCGAGGAGGTCAAGGCGCTCGGCGGCCTGTACGTCCTGGGCACCGAGCGCCACGAGTCCCGCCGGATCGACAACCAGCTGCGCGGTCGTTCCGGCCGCCAGGGCGACCCGGGCGAGTCCCGCTTCTACCTGTCGCTCGGCGACGACCTGATGCGGCTCTTCAAGGCGCAGATGGTCGAGCGCGTCATGTCGATGGCCAATGTGCCCGACGACGTGCCGATCGAGAACAAGATGGTGACCCGGGCGATCGCCTCGGCGCAGTCGCAGGTCGAGCAGCAGAACTTCGAGACGCGTAAGAACGTCCTGAAGTACGACGAGGTGCTCAACCGGCAGCGCGAGGTCATCTACGGGGAGCGCCGCCGGGTCCTGGAGGGCGAGGATCTGCAGGACCAGATCCGCCACTTCATGGACGACACGATCGACGACTACATCCGTCAGGAGACCGCCGAGGGCTTCGCGGAGGAGTGGGACCTCGACCGGCTGTGGGGCGCGTTCAAGCAGCTCTACCCGGTGAAGGTCACCGTCGAGGAGCTGGAGGAAGCGGCCGGTGACCGTGCCGGGATCACGGCCGAGTTCATCGGTGAGTCCGTCAAGGACGACATCCACGAGCAGTACGACGCCCGGGAGAAGCAGCTCGGCTCGGAGATCATGCGCGAGCTGGAGCGACGCGTGGTGCTCTCCGTCCTGGACCGCAAGTGGCGTGAGCACCTCTACGAGATGGACTACCTCCAGGAGGGCATCGGCCTCCGTGCCATGGCGCAGAAGGACCCGCTGGTCGAGTACCAGCGCGAGGGCTTCGACATGTTCAACGCCATGATGGAGGGCATCAAGGAGGAGTCCGTCGGCTACCTGTTCAACCTGGAGGTCCAGGTCGAGCAGCAGGTCGAGGAAGTGCCGGTGGAGGACGCGGCCGAGCCGACCTCGCTGGCCAAGGAGGACGCCGTTCCGGCGGCGCGTCCGGAGATCCGCGCCAAGGGGCTCGACGCCCCGCAGCGCCCCGACCGGCTGCACTTCTCCGCCCCCACGGTGGACGGGGAGGGCGGGGTCGTCGAGGGCGACTTCTCCAACGGCGGCGGTGCGGCCGGGTCCGAGTCCGACGGACTGACCCGGGCGGAGCGGCGCAAGGCGCAGAAGAGCGGCGGACGGCGCCGCAAGAAGTGATGCGGTGAACGGTCGCCCGCCCCGCGCCGAGGAGGCGGTGGTGGCGGGCGACCGGATCGGGGCCGGGGCCGGACGCGTGCGGAACGCGTCCGGCCCCGGCTTCGTCGCGTTCCCGGGGCGGAGCCGGAAGGGACTCCGCCCCGGCGGGGCCGGGGGCCGGGGTGGGCCCCGGAAGGGTGTCCCGGTCGCCGGGGCCTGAGGGGCCTCAGGGGGCTCAAGGGGCGGGCGCGGGCCCTGAGGACCCGGGTGCGGACCCGAGGGACCGAGCGCCCGCCGGTCGGCTCTTGAGGTACGGCGATGCATCCGGGGCCCGGGGCGGGTCCTCAGGGCCCCGGGCCGGAGGTGGGTTCCATGGTGACCTCCTGCCTCTCCCGGGGTCCTGAACCCCGGGAGAGAGCCGCTCAGGCCCCGCGTACGCCTCCCTGGGCCCGGAGACGGCCGTACAACCCCGGCAGGCGGTCAGCGGGGTGGTGCGGGGGCCGGGAGGCGTTCGCCGCCCAGTTCCACCGCCGCGCAGCGCCAGCGGAGATCGCTGCCCTGCTCCAGGCGGAAGGCCATGGCCCGTACCTGCTCGCCCGCGGCGATGCTGGCGCACGCCTCCACCACCCCGGGGGCCGGCTGGGCGCCGTGGCACATGCGGACGACGGGGCGCGCCCCGCGGGCGCGGAGCGGGGTGTGCGGGGCCAGCTCGGCCAGCTGGTCGTACGCCTCGCCGATGGTGTGCCCGAGCATCCAGTGCACCGGGCGCCGGCCGCTGAGGACCGCCAGAAGGCGCTCGGCGAACCAGTCGTGCGGGCGTAAACGCCGGGTCGGCCGGGTCCGCTGCGGCGGTACGACGGGCCTGCGCTGGTCGTGGCGGCCGCCGGGCCGGGTCCTGTTCGTGCTCATGATGATCGCCCCCGTGCTTCGGAGCCCGGATCGATACCGGGCGGTAACTTCTGCTGGGGACCTTGTATGGCGACGGCGGGCCGGTCACAAGCCGCGTCGGCGTACCGGGGCCGCCCGGGAGGGATCACCTATCCGGGTGATGCGCTCGGGCCGGGCGGAGCGCGGGGCGGGTGCGGGAAGGGTGAGGGGCGGTCGCCGGGTGGACGGGGCGACCGTGGTGCGGGTGACTCCGAAGGGGGACGTCGCACGTATCCTGAGGGCGTTTCCGACTACGAAAGCGGCCCGGCCATGCGCGTGTACGTCCCCCTGACCCTGTCCGGTCTCGCAGCGGCGCACGGGGCGGGCGAGATCGGCCCCGGCCCGCTCACCGCCTACGCGGTGACCCCCGCACTGCGCGAGTGGTACGTCTCGGACGACATCGAGGAACTGGAATACGCGGCGCTCAACCGGGCCGCCTCCGCCTCGCTGCGCATGATCGCGCAGCACCCGGACGCGGTCCGCAGGCGCGTCGTCGTGGCCGTCGAGGTGCCGGACGGCTCGGCCGTCGCCGACCCGGACCACGCCTTCGACCCGTCCTCGCTCGGCGAGGTGCGGATCGCCGCGCCCGTGGCGCTCGCCCGGGCCGCCGCGGTGCACGTCGACGCGGACGACGCGACGAAGGACGTCACGGCGGCAGCCGCGGCGCTGGGCGCGGCGGACCTCGGGGACGACGACGCGCAGTTCGTCGTGGACGGCGCCGAGGACCACGAGCTGCTGTGGTTCGGCATCCAGGAGATCCCGAACCTGATCGGCTGAGCATCCGGCCGGGCCGACGGGTCCGGAGTGCCCGAGGAGCGGCGGGACCGCCCCGGGGGCGCGGCCCTATGCCCCGGCCCCGTCCCCGTCGCACGCCCGTGGGGCGGTGGTTCGGCCGACCCTCGAACGGATGTCGTACCCGACGGGTATTTTTCTCCCTATGGGGACGCACGGGAATCACCGCACGCATCTGGTCTGGGACTGGAACGGCACGCTGTTCGACGACAACGTCGCGGTCGTCGGCGCGACGAACGCCGCGTTCGGTGAGGTCGGGCTGGAGCCGATCACGCTGGAGCAGTACCGCGAGATGTACTGCATACCGATCCCGCGCTTCTACGAGCGGCTGATGGGCCGGATGCCCACGGACGCCGAGTGGGAGCGGATGGACGTGATCTTCCACCGGTACTACACCGAGCAGCGGGGCGCCTGCGGGCTGACCGAGGGGGCCGAGGAGCTGCTCGCGCAGTGGCGGCTGGCCGGGCGCAGCCAGTCCCTCCTGAGCATGTACACGCACGATGACCTGGTTCCCGTGGTGCGGGGGTACGGCATCGAGAGCCACTTCCTGCGGGTCGACGGGCGCACCGGCCCGTCCGGCGGCAGCAAGGCCCGCCACATGGAGCGGCACATCGCCGCGCTGGACGGGATATCCCCCGAGCGCACGGTGGTCATCGGCGACGCCGTGGACGACGCCGTGGCTGCCGCCCACGTCGGGGCCAGGGCCGTCCTGTACACGGGCGGGTCGCACAGCAGGGCCAGCCTGGAGGCGGCCGGGGTGCCGGTGGTGGACAGTCTGGCCGAGGCCGCGCGGCTGGCCCAGGAGCTGGCCGGGTAGGGCCGGGCGGGGCCCGACCCGCCCGGACGCCGGGGGACTCAGTCGGTGACCGGGGCCTTGGTGCGCAGCACCTTCAGGAACTCGCGCATCCACGCCGAGTGGTCAGGCCAGGCCCGGGAGGAGACCAGCGTGCCGTCGACGACCGCCTCGTGGTCCTCGAAGGCGGCGCCCGCCGTCTGCATGTCGGGTTCCAGCGCCGGATAGGCGGTGACCCGCCGCCCGGCCAGCGCGCCGACCGCGGCCGTCATCAGCGGGCCGTGGCAGATCTGGGCCACCGGCCGGTCCGAGTCGAAGAACGCCTTGACGATCTTGCGGAGCTCCCCGTCGTTGCGCAGGTACTCCGGCGCCCGGCCGCCCGGCACGACCAGCGCCACGTACTCCCCGGGGTCCACCTCGGAGAAGGCCAGGTCGGCGGGCCAGGTGTAGCCGGGCTTCTCGGTGTACGTGTCGAACCCGGGCTCGAAGTCGTGGACCACGAACCGGAGGGTCTTGCGGGCCGGGGCGGCGATGTGGACGTCGTACCCCTCCTCGCGCAGCCGCTGGTAGGGGTAGAGGACTTCCAGCGACTCGGCGGCGTCGCCGGTGACGATCAGGATCTTCGGTGCCATGACGGGGCTCCTGCGGTTCGTCGGCCTGGTGCGCGTACCCATGCGTACCCGCAGAGGTACCTACGTGTACCCAGAGTGCGGTACCGCGCCTCCGCGCGCTGTCCAGAGTGTCAAAGTTCCGCCGCATCTTTTTACACAAACGGCTCGTGACGGTCACCGGGGCAGGCGATATAGCCTGGACCCGTGATCAGCGCGATATGCCTCGGGGGCATCGAAGCCCCCGGCCTGCGCCCGGAGTGCCACCGCACCCGGGCCGTCGCTGATTCCCGCCACACGGACCGACTGTCAAAAATGGCCAATATGGTCCCGGGCGTCTCTCATAGCGACATAGCGTCGATCCCGAACGGATACCCCGTGTCGTGGCGGTACGTCGCTTTTCTCACCTACGTCACGCAACGGCGCGCGACAGGAGTCAGAGGACATGCAGACCAAGCTGGACGAAGCCAAGGCCGAGCTGCTCGAACGGGCCGCCAAGGTAGCTGACAACAGTCCGGGTGGTGGTGTCGGCGGGCCGGGCGGAAGTTCCCCGGTCCGTGTCGCGGGCACCGGGGACGCGCAGGACCGCCCCGGGCGGGACGTGCTCCTCTCCTACCTCCAGCGCTACTACCTGCACACCGCTCCCGAGGACATCACGGGCCGTGACCCGGTGGACGTCTTCGGTGCCGCCTCGTCCCACTACCGCCTCGCCGAGACGCGCCCGCAGGGCACGGCGAACGTCCGGGCCCACACCCCGACGGTGGAGGAGAACGGCTGGACGTGCAGCCACACGGTCGTCGAGGTCGTCACCGACGACATGCCGTTCCTGGTCGACTCCGTCACCAACGAGCTGTCCCGGCAGGGGCGCGGCATCCACGTCGTGATCCACCCGCAGGTCGTCGTCCGCCGTGACGTCACCGGCAAGCTCATCGAGGTCCTCACCGAGGGCGAGGGCGTCACCGCGAGCCGTATGGGCGCCAAGGACGCGAAGGCCCGGCTGCCGCACGACGCGCTCGTCGAGTCCTGGATCCACGTCGAGATCGACCGCGAGACCGACCGCGCCGACCTCCAGCAGATCGCCGCCGACCTGCTCCGCGTCCTGTCCGACGTACGGGAGACCGTCGAGGACTGGGAGAAGATGCGCGAGGCCGCGCTGCGCATCGCCGACGACCTGCCCGGCGAGCCGCTCGACGGTCTCGGCGACGACGAGGTCAACGAGGCCCGCGAGCTGCTGCGCTGGCTCGCCGCCGACCACTTCACCTTCCTCGGCTACCGCGAGTACGAGCTGAAGGACACCGACGCGCTGGCCGCCGTCCCCGGCACCGGTCTCGGCATCCTGCGCTCCGACCCGCACCACAGCGTCGACGAGGCCCACCCGGTCAGCCCCTCCTTCGACCGGCTGCCCGCCGACGCCCGCGCCAAGGCCCGCGAGCGCAAGCTGCTCGTCCTCACCAAGGCCAACAGCCGCTCCACCGTCCACCGCCCCAGCTACCTCGACTACGTCGGGGTGAAGAAGTTCGACGCCGAGGGCAACGTCGTCGGCGAGCGCCGCTTCCTCGGGCTGTTCTCCTCCGCCGCCTACACCGAGTCCGTGCGCCGGGTGCCCGTCATCCGCCGCAAGGTCGCCGAGGTGCTGGAGGGCGCGGGCTTCTCGCCCAACAGCCACGACGGCCGCGACCTGCTCCAGATCCTGGAGACCTACCCCCGCGACGAGCTCTTCCAGACCCCCGTCGACCAGCTGCGCTCCGTCGTCACCTCGGTGCTCTACCTCCAGGAGCGCCGCCGGCTGCGGCTCTACCTGCGCCAGGACGAGTACGGCCGCTACTACTCCGCGATCGTCTACCTGCCGCGCGACCGGTACACCACCGGCGTGCGCCTGCGCCTGATCGACATCCTGAAGGAGGAGCTCGGCGGCACCAGCGTCGACTTCACCGCCTGGAACACCGAATCGATTCTCTCCCGGCTGCACTTCGTCGTCCGGGTCGCCCCCGGCACCGAGCTGCCCGACCTCACCGACGCCGAGGCCGACCGCATCGAGGCCCGGCTCGTCGAGGCCGCCCGCTCCTGGGCCGACGGCTTCCAGGAGGCGCTGGGCGCCGAGTGCGGCGAGGAGCGCGCCGCCGAGCTGCTCCGCCAGTACGGCCACTCCTTCTCCGAGGGCTACAAGGCCGACCACTCCCCGCGCGCAGCCGTCGCCGACCTGGTCCACCTCGAAGCGCTCAAGAAGGACGGGAAGGACTTCGCCCTCAGCCTGTACGAGCCGGTCGGCGCGGGCCCCGGCGAGCGCCGCTTCAAGATCTACCGGACCGGCGAGCAGGTCTCCCTCTCCGCCGTGCTCCCGGCCCTCCAGCGGCTCGGCGTCGAGGTCGTCGACGAGCGCCCGTACGAGCTGCGCTGCGCGGACCGCACGCACGCCTGGATCTACGACTTCGGGCTGCGGATGCCGCAGGCCGTCGGCAACGGCAGCTACCTGGCCGACGACGCCCGCGACCGCTTCCAGGACGCCTTCGCCGCCGTATGGACCGGCGAGGCCGAGAACGACGGCTTCAACACGCTGGTGCTCGGCGCCGGGCTGACCTGGCGCCAGGCGATGGTGCTGCGCGCCTACGCGAAGTACCTGCGCCAGGCCGGCTCCACGTTCAGCCAGGACTACATGGAGAGCACGCTCCGCAACAACGTGCACACCACCCGGCTGCTGGTCTCGCTCTTCGAGGCCCGGATGTCCCCGGAACGGCAGAGCGCCGGCACCGAGCTGACCGACGGCCTCCTGGAGGAGCTGGACGGCGCGCTGGACCAGGTCGCCTCGCTCGACGAGGACCGCATCCTGCGCTCCTTCCTCACCGTCATCAAGGCCACCCTGCGCACCAACTTCTTCCAGCTGGGCGAGGACGGCACGCCGCACGGCTACGTCTCGATGAAGTTCGACCCGCAGTCCATCCCGGACCTCCCGGCGCCCCGCCCGGCCTTCGAGATCTGGGTCTACTCGCCGCGCGTCGAGGGCGTCCACCTGCGCTTCGGCAAGGTCGCCCGAGGCGGTCTGCGCTGGTCCGACCGGCGCGAGGACTTCCGTACCGAGATCCTCGGCCTGGTCAAGGCGCAGATGGTGAAGAACACCGTCATCGTGCCGGTCGGCGCCAAGGGCGGCTTCGTCGCCAAGCAGCTCCCGGACCCGGCCGTCGACCGCGACGCCTGGATGGCCGAGGGCATCGCCTCGTACCGCACCTTCATCTCGGCGCTCCTCGACATCACCGACAACATGGTGGCCGGCGAGGTCGTCCCGCCCAAGGACGTCGTCCGGCACGACGAGGACGACACCTACCTGGTCGTCGCCGCCGACAAGGGCACCGCGAAGTTCTCCGACATCGCCAACGAGGTCGCCGTCGGCTACGGCTTCTGGCTCGGCGACGCCTTCGCCTCCGGCGGCTCCGCCGGCTACGACCACAAGGGCATGGGCATCACCGCCCGGGGCGCCTGGGAGTCCGTCAAGCGGCACTTCCGCGAGCTGGGCCACGACACCCAGACCGAGGACTTCACCGTCGTCGGCGTCGGCGACATGTCCGGTGACGTGTTCGGCAACGGCATGCTGCTCTCCGAGCACATCCGCCTGGTCGCCGCCTTCGACCACCGGCACATCTTCCTCGACCCCACCCCGGACGCCGCCACCTCCTACGCCGAACGGCGCCGCCTCTTCGAGCTGCCCCGCAGCTCCTGGGCCGACTACGACAAGGACCTGCTCTCCGCGGGCGGCGGCATCCACCCGCGTACCGCCAAGTCGATCCCGGTCAACGCCCACATCCGCGAGGCGCTCGGCATCGAGCCGGGAGTCACCAAGATGACCCCCGCCGACCTGATGCAGACCATCCTCAAGGCCCCCGTGGACCTGCTGTGGAACGGTGGCATCGGTACGTACATCAAGTCCTCCGCCGAGTCCAACGCCGACGTCGGCGACAAGGGCAACGACGCGATCCGCGTCAACGGCGAGGACCTGCGGGCCAAGGTCGTCGGCGAGGGCGGCAACCTCGGCGCCACCCAGCTCGGCCGGATCGAGTTCGCCCGCGGCGGCGGCCGGATCAACACCGACGCGATCGACAACAGCGCCGGCGTGGACACCTCCGACCACGAGGTGAACATCAAGATCCTGCTCAACGGCCTGGTCCGGGACGGCGACATGACCGTCAAGCAGCGCAACAAGCTGCTCGCCGACATGACCGACGAGATCGGCCGCCTGGTGCTGCGCAACAACTACGCGCAGAACGTGGCGCTCGCCAACGGCACCTTCGAGTCCTCCTCGCTGCTCCACGCCCACCAGCGCTTCATGCGCCGCCTGGGCCGGGACGGCGACCTCGACCGCGGCCTGGAGTTCCTGCCCAACGACCGGCAGATCCGCGAGCTGCTCAACGGCGGCAAGGGGCTCAGCCAGCCCGAGCTGGCCGTGCTCCTCGCCTACACGAAGATCACCGTGGCCCGCGACCTGATCCGGACCAGCCTGCCGGACGACCCGCGCCTCCAGCAGCTGCTGCACGCCTACTTCCCGGCACAACTGCGCGAGCAGTTCCCCGAGGCGGTCGACGGGCACGCGCTGCGCCGCGAGATCATCACCACCGTCCTGGTCAACGACACGGTGAACAGCGGCGGTTCGACCTTCCTGCACCGGCTGCGGGAGGAGACCGGCGCCTCGATCGAGGAGATCGTCCGGGCGCAGTTCGCGGCCCGCGAGATCTTCGGCCTCGGCCGGGTCTGGGACGCCGTCGAGGCGCTCGACAACAAGGTCGCCGCCGACGTCCAGACCCGCATCCGGCTGCACTCCCGCCGGCTCGTCGAGCGCGGTACGCGCTGGCTGCTCGGCAACCGGCCGCAGCCGCTGGAGATCGCCGAGACGGTCGACTTCTTCCGGGCGGGCGTCGAACAGGTCTGGGGCGAGCTGCCCAAGATGCTGAAGGGCGCCGACCTGGACTGGTACCAGTCGATCCTGGAGGAGCTCGGCGAGGCGGGCGTCCCGGACGAGCTGGCCCAGCGGGTCGCCGGATTCTCCTCCGCCTTCCCGGCGCTGGACGTCGTGGCGATCGCGGACCGTACGGGGAAGGACCCGCTGGCCGTCGCCGAGGTGTACTACGACCTCGCGGACCGGCTGGGCATCACCCAGCTGATGGACCGGATCATCGAGCTGCCGCGGTCCGACCGCTGGCAGTCCATGGCCCGCGCCTCCATCCGTGAGGACCTGTACGCCGCGCACGCCGCGCTCACCGCGGACGTGCTGTCGGTCGGCAACGGCACCTCGACGCCCGAGGAGCGGTTCGAGGACTGGGAGGAGAAGAACGCGGCGATCCTGACCCGGTCGCGCTCCACCCTGGAGGAGATCCGCAGCTCGGACGCGTTCGACCTGGCGAACCTGTCGGTCGCGATGCGGACGATGCGCACGCTGCTCCGTACGCACGCCTGATCCCGTGCGGAGGGGCGGTCACCGGTCTCCGGTGGCCGCCCCTCCGGCGTTCCCGGGCGGGGCCGGCGCGAACGGTGCGAGCCCGGCCGTCGGATCAGCTCCGTGGAGAGGGATCTCCTCATGCCCGGCGGTACGTCGGGGTGTACCCGGACGCGTGCGGCCGGGTCGCCGCCTCGATCCGGCCCACGGCGGCCGCCACCGGATCCGGCAGCCACCCGGTGAACTCCCGCAGGCCGGGCCCGCCGAGCCCCTCCCGGCACACCTCCGCCACCTCCCGGGCGGACGGGCGGTCCTCGGGCCGGGCGGCCAGGCAGCCCACCAGCAGCTCCCGCAACGGCGAGGGGTGGTGGCCCAGCTCCGGGGGCTCGAGGTCGGTGCCCGCGATCCGGATGGCGAGGGCGAGGCCCTGGCCCCGCCCGTACGGATGGAGCCCGGTGGCGGCCTCGGCGGCCAGCAGCCCGAGGGCGAACACGTCGGACGCGGGCGTGAGCGACTGCCCCAGGGCGTGTTCGGGCGACATGTGGGAGGGGCTGCCGACCAGCCGTCCCGCCGTGGTGAGGGTCGGGTTGTCGGTCGCCCGCGCGATCCCGAAGTCGAGGAGCCAGGGGCCGCTCGCGGCGAGCAGCAGGTTGCCGGGCTTGACGTCCCGGTGGATGACCCCGGCGGCGTGGACGGCGTCCAGCGCGGTGGCGAGGCAGCCGGTCAGTCTCAGGACCGCGGCCGTGGGCAGCGGGCCGTGCGCGGCCAGCACCGCGTTGAGCGGGAGGCCGGGGACGTAGTGGGTGGCCAGCCAGGGGCGTTCGCCGTCCGCGTCGTGGTCGACCACCGCCACCAGGTGGTGGCCGGAGACCCGGCGGGAGGCGGCCACCTCGCGGGCGAACCGGGTCCGGAAGTCCGTTTGGCGCGCGTGGTCCCGCCGGATCACCTTCAGGGCGACGGGGTGGCCGCCCCGGGTGTGCGAGAGGTAGACGGTTCCCATGCCGCCCTCGCCCACCCGGCCCCGCAGGACGTAGCCCGCGACCTCCCGGGGGTCGTCCGCCCGCAGCGGCCCGGGTATCCCGTCCTGCATCTCTTCCCCCGAACTCCTCGGCCGCGCGGCCCCGTCCGTCCGGCGCCGGGTTCCGCCGCCGAACTCGGCTTGTGTGCGGGGCCGTTGCGCGGCAGCGGAGTCTACCGTTTGGCCCGGCTCTTCTTCGTGCCCGAGGTGAACCGCTCGTACGCCGCGACGACCTCGTCCGCCGGGCCGTCCATCCGCAGGGTGCCCGCCTCCAGCCAGATCGCCCGGTCGCAGGTCTCGGTGATCGACTTGTTGCTGTGGCTGACGAGGAAGACCGTGCCGGCCTCCTCGCGGAGTTCGGCGATCCGTTCCTTGCTGCGCCGCTGGAAGCGGGCGTCGCCGGTGGAGAGCGCCTCGTCGATCAGCAGGACGTCGTGGCTCTTGGCGGCGGCGATGGAGAACCGCAGCCGGGCGCCCATGCCGGAGGAGTACGTGCGCATCGGCAGGGTGATGAAGTCGCCCTTCTCGTTGATGCCGGAGAACTCGACGATGCCCTGGTAGCGCTCCTGGACCTGGGCCCTGGTCATGCCCATCGCGAGGCCGCCGAGCACCACGTTGCGTTCGCCGGTCAGGTCGCTCATCAGCGCCGCGTTGACCCCGAGCAGCGAGGGCTGGCCCTGGGTGTGGACCCGGCCCCGGGTCGCGGGCAGCAGTCCGGCGATGGCCTTGAGCAGGGTCGACTTGCCCGAGCCGTTGGAGCCGATCAGCCCGATGGCCTCGCCCCGGTACGCGGCGAAGCTGACGCCCTTCACGGCGTGCACCTCGCGCACCCCCGGGACCTGGCGGCGCGAGACGATCCGGCTGAGCGCGGAGGTCGCGCTGCCCCGCCCGGTCCGGGCGCCGTTGACCCGGTACGTGATGTGGACGTCGTCCACCACGACGGTGGGGATCCGGGGGTCGTTCGTCGTCTCAGCCACGTCCGTACCGCTCCTCCGCCTGCCAGAAGTACACGAATCCGCCGATGCCGCAGACCAGCGCCCAGCCGGTGGCGACCGCCCAGACGTGCGGCGGGAGATGGCTCGCGTCGAAGCTGTCGATGAGCGCGAACCGCATCAGGTCGATGAAGACGGCGGCCGGATTGCACTCCAGGGCCATCACCACGGCGTGCGGGACGCGGTCCCCCCGGAGCATCCCGTCCACGCTCCACATGACGCCCGAGGCGTACATCCAGGTCCGCAGGACGAACGGCATGAGCTGCGCGATGTCCGGGGTCCGGGCGGCCAGCCGCGCCACCACCATGGAGACCCCGGTGTTGAACAGCGCCTGGAGGAACAGCGCCGGAACGGCGAGCAGCCAGGACGGCCGGGGGAACTGCCCGAAGCCGATCAGGATCGCCACCAGCGCGGCGAGCGAGAACAGCAGTTGCTGGAGCTGTTGCAGGGCCAGCGCGATCGGCAGCGAGGCGCGCGGGAAGTGCAGCGCCCGTACGAGGCCCAGGTTGCCGCTGATCGCCCGGGTGCCCGCGGTGATGGAGCTGCTGGTGAAGGTCCAGATGAAGACGCCGGTGACCAGGAACGGCACGAAGTCCTCGACGTCGCGCTTGGTGTTCATCAGCACGCCGAAGATGAAGTAGTAGACCGTCGCGTTGAGCAGCGGGGTCATGATCTGCCAGATCTGGCCGAGCTTCGCCTGGCTGTACTGGGCGGTCAGCTTGGCGGTGGCGAACGCCGTGATGAAGTGCCGGCGCCCCCACAACTGCCGTACGTACACGGGCAGTGAGGGGCGGGCGCCGCTCGTCGTGAGGCCGTGCCGGGCGGCGAGCGCGGCCAGCTCGCCGGGCGCGTACACCGGAGGCGGGGTCGGTACGGGGCTGTCGGCGGGCGGGGCCGCCGGGGCTGCTGTCTGGCTCACCACGATCGCTTCCGAGGAAAGGGGTGGGGTGGGGGAGGGAGGCGCTTCGACGGGACGGGACCGTATCGTCGTAACGCCGAGGGTAGGACGTGGTTACGTCGCAACGCAACCGTTCCGTCGTCACGGACTATGATTTCCGGCATGACCACCGACCCGCGCCCCCGCCGCCGCGCCCCCGCCGGAGCCGCCGTCCTGCGCGAGGACGTCACCGACGCGATCCGCCGAGCCGTCTTCGAGGAGCTGGCCGCGGTGGGGTTCGCCCGGATGTCGATGGAGGGGATCGCCCGGCGCGCGGGCGTCGGCAAGACCGCCGTGTACCGCCGCTGGAAGTCCAAGCTGGCGCTCGTCCTCGACCTGGTCTCGGCCGTCGCCGTCCAGGGCATGCCCGCCCCGGCGACCGGCTCGCTCCACGGGGACGTCCGGGCCGTGCTCGAACTCGCCGCGTACGCCCTGCGCCACCCGGTCGCCTCGCAGGTCATCCCGGACCTGCTGGTCGAGGCGGCCCGCAATCCGGAGATCGCCGACACCATCAAGGCCGCCCTGCTCGACCCGCAGCAGGGCATCGCCGCCGTGGTCGTCCGGGACGCCGTGGCCCGGGGCGAGCTGCCCGAGGGCAGCGACCCCGACCGGGCGCTGGACCTGATCGTCGGCCCGCTCTACTGGCGGCTCGCCGTCGTCCGCACCCCGCTCCCCGCGGGCTACCTCGACGAACTGGCCACCGCCGCCGTCGCCGCCCTGCGGAGCTGACCGCCCCGCTCCACCGGGCCTTCGGTGAGGCAGACCGGTGAAGGAACGCGGCCGTTCAGGTCGTGCCGCCGTGCCGTCACCGCCGCCTCGCCCGGATGCGGGCGCGCCGTGCCTACGTTGCGATCATGACACTTCCCCGTACACGCCTCGCGGGCGCGGCGCTGGCGGTCTCCGCCGCGCTGTTCCTCACGCCCTCGGCCCCTGCCTTCGCGACCGACCCGGCGACCGCACGACAGGCCGGGTCGCGGACCTTCGTCTTCACCGGAGCCCCGGAGTCGTTCACCGTCCCCGCGGACGTCTGCTCGCTGTCCGTCACCGCGTACGGAGCGGCCGGCGGGACCGGCCAGTACAACGTGCCGGGCGGCGGCGGTGCCGAGGTGGCCGCCACCCTGGACGTGACGCCGGGGCAGGTGCTCACCGTCGACGTCGGGGGCGCGGGCCACGGCGGGGACGACCCCCTGGCACCCACCCTGGGGGGCTATGGCGGTGGCGGCACGGGTGGCGCCTACCGGGTGGACGGCGAGATCAGAGGGATCGCCGCCGGTGGCGGGGGCGGCCGCACGGTCATCAGCAGCGGGGCGGTCCCGCTGATCGTGGCGGGCGGCGGAGGCGGTGGAGGCGGGTCCTTCTTCTCCTCGGCCATCGGCGGCGGAAGCGGCGGCAGGACCGGTCAGCCCGGCACCGGACTGCCCGGGGACGACGAGGGCAAGCCCGGCCGGTCCGGCGGCGAGGGCGGCCAGGGCGGCATCAACGTCCCGACGCCCGACCCGAACGGCCAGAACGGCTCGCCGGCCGTGGGGCCGGTCGGCGGACGCGGCGGCGACAACACCGGCGACCCGCACGGCGGCGTCGGCGGCGGAGGCGGCGGCGGGGCGACCGGAGGGGGCGGCGGAGCCGCGTCCCCGACCGACCACAACAGCGGGGCCGGCGGCGGCGGAGGGTCCAGCACCGGGCCCGCGAACGCCACCTTCGTCACCGGGGCCCGCCGGGGCGACGGCGAGGCCGTCCTCCAGTGGCAGCCCTGCCCCGTCCCGCCCGGCCGGCTGACCGTCACGAAGACCGACGAGGAGACCGGGAAGCGGCTGCCGGGCGCGGTCTTCCAGCTGTGGCGGGAGACCAACGGCATCGACGGGCTCCAGACCACGGGCCCCGACCCCGACACCCGGACCGGCGGCGCCTGCGCCACCGACGCACAGGGCCGGTGCACCTTCGGCGACCTGGAACCGGGGACGTTCTACCTGCAGGAGACCGCCGTCCCCGAGGGGTACGAGCTGCCCCGGAACCCCGTCACCGGCCCCCTGGAGCTGACCGCGACCCACCCCGAGCTCGCCACCACCGTCACCAACACCCGGCCCGAACCCTGTGAGGGCAAGAGCTGCAAGTGACCCCGGTCCGGCCCGGGAGGCGCCCGCCTCCCGGGCCGTCGGACCGCCGTCTACTCGGCCAGCAGCCGGTCCGCCACCCGGGCCGCCGCCGAACCGTCGTCCAGATCGCAGAAGTCCCGGCGGAAACTCCCATACGCCGCCGCGTGGCGCGCCGCCGACGCCTCCAGCGCGCCCCGGTCCCGCAGCAGCGCGGCGATCTCCGCCGCACCGGCGAGCAGCGGGCCCGGCGCCCGCTCCTCGAAGTCCAGGCAGAAACCGCGCACCGTGTCGCGGTAGTGCGCCAGATCGCTGGTGTGGAAGACCATCGGGCGGCCGGTGAGCGCGAAGTCGAAGACCAGGCCCGAGTAGTCCGTGATCAGCACGTCGGCGATCAGCAGCAGCTCCGCGGTGTCCGGGTGCGCCGACACGTCGAGGACGTCCGGCCGCTCGGGCACGCTCCCGACCACCCGGGGGTGGCGGCGCACCAGCACCGTGTGGACGCCGCCGACGTGGCGCGCCAGCACGGCCGGGTCCAGCGCCGGGGCCCAGCGGTAGTGGGGCCGCCCGCCCGGCCCCGGACCGGGGTGGATCAGATGGTCGCGGTAGGTCGGCGCGTACAGCACCACCCGGCGGCCGTCCGGGATGCCCAGCCTGCGCCGCACCCGCTTCGCGATCCGGTCGCGGTCGGCCGAGAAGAGCAGGTCGTTGGCGGGGGAACCGGCCTCCAGCACCTCGCCCCGGTAGCCGAGCGCGTGCCGCAGCAGCCCGGTGGCATGGCTGCTGGGGGAGACCAGGACCGACCACTGGGCCGAGCGGTGCGCCAGGGTGGCGAGCTCCAGATGGTCGGCGTACGGGGTGCCGGCCAGATCCGTGCCGAAGCGGCCGAGCGGGGCGCCGTGCCAGGTCTGCACCACGGTCTGGCCCGGCCGCCGCTCGAACCACTCGGGCAGCTGGTCGGCGGTGACGATGCGGCGGCACCGCGCCAGCGCCTCGTACCAGGCGGTGCTGTGCTCGACGACGGGGACGGCGGTCGGCGGGACGTTTCTGTGCACGCCGTCGGTGACCCAGAGCTGTTCCGAGGCCACGCCCCGGCGCAGCAGCTCGGCGTGGACGGCGCGCGGGGAGTCACCGCCCGTGTACAGCACCGCGTCCCGCATCGGCATCGCGCGCCGCGACGGGTAGTGGCGCCCGCGCAGCTCCGCCCCCCGGTACGCGCCCCGGTCGCCCGGTGCCAGCACCGGCCCGGCCCGCACCGCGAGCCGGTCGCCCGCACACCGGTCCAGGGCGAACTCCCGCCCCGGCACCAGCGCCCCCGCCACCGGCCCGCTCCGGCGCAGCGGCAGCCGGGCGGCGAGCGAGGTCAGCACCCGCACCGGCCGCCCGCCCAGCGCCGCCTCCCAGTGCCCCTCGCGCAGCCCGGCCGCGACCGAGGGCGCGAGGAACGCGGTGAACCGGCGCCCGCCACCGCCCCCGTCCCGCGCCTCGCCGTGGGTGACCGGCACCGACACCGTCTCCCGCAGCACCGCGTGCCGCAGGACCAGCCGGTCCGGCCCCTCCTCCTGACGTAATCCGGTCCCGGCACCGGTCACGCCCTCCACCCGCAGCGCCCCGTCCGGCGTCCACACCGCGGCGTCCACGAACGGCTGCCCGCTCAGGTCCAGCACCAGCTCGCCCACCGCGTCCGCCACCACCGGCGGCGCCGACTCCGGGGCCGCCGCGAGCGGCACCCGCGCCCCGTCGGCCAGCACCAGCCGGGCCCGCCACCGCCCGAAGGGCTCCGGCTCCACCTCGCGCGGCGCCCGGTGCGGGGCCGGGGGCACGGCCGCCATCCCGGCCAGATCGGCGAGCGGGACGCGCACCGTGAAACGGCCGTCCGGGCGGCACTCCACCGGGTGGCCGAACTCCTGGTCCTCCACCCCCTCGCAGCTCAGCACCAGGGCCGTGGGCCGGTTGTCCCCGTACAGCCGGCCGGTCAGCTCCAGGTCGCGGCCGAAGCGGTGGTACTCGCACCGGGCGGGCAGCTGGGCCAGGGTCAGCCGGAGGCGCCCGTCCGGGTGGTCGAGGACCGCCCGCCGCCCGTCGCCCAGGTCGTGGACGAGCGGCAGGCCCGTCGCCGGCCCGGCCGCGCGCACCGCCACCCGGCGGGCCGTGCCCTGCGCGGCCACCATCATCCCCACCAGCCAGCCACCCGGCCGCAGCCGGCGCGGATCGACCGTCATCTCGAAGCCCGCGTGCTGGTAGCCGTGCACCTGCTGGCCCGAGTCGACGGTCGCCTCCGGGGCGGGCACCCCGCGCACCGGCACCGTCCGCAGCTGCTGCCCCCGGGTCGCCCGCACCATCCCCACCCGCATCGACTGGCGCGGCGAGGCGGCCGGCAGGTTGCGGATGTACGCGTAGCCGCGCAGCCGCAGCTTCCCGTCCTCGCTCCACCGCGCCTCCGACAGCCGCGCCACCGCCGGGAGGTCGGCCCGGGTCAGCCGGGCGGTGTCCGGGACGGCCGGGAAGACGGCCTGCCGCCGGCCCGGCACCCCGCCGACCGTGAACGTCCCGGCCCCGTTGCCCCGTTCGAAGGCGAGCAGCTCCAGCAGATCCGGCAGCCGCCGCTCCTTCACGAGCTGCCACTTGACCCTCAGCTCCACCGGGAGCTCGTGCGCCACGCTCCGGTCCGCGCGGCCCGCCCCGTCCATCCGCTCCATCCGGTCCAGGAACGCCCCGGCCCCCGCCATGAACGCCTGCCGGTACCCCGCCCCGCCCAGCGGCAGCTCCTCCAGGAGACAGGCGAAGTCGTCGCGCAGGCACGAGAGGTCGTAGCGGCGCCGGGCCGCCGCGTTCGCCACCCCGCCCCGGCCCGCCAGGAACGCGCTGACCTGCTCGCACGCCGCGATCCTGTCCCGTACGTCGGGCGCGTCGGTGCGCCGCCGCACCGTCCGGCCCTCCCGGAGCCGCCAGTAGTGGACGTGCTCGTGCAGCACGTCCACCGCACCGGCCAGATAGTGCGCCGGAATGATCACCGGGGGGTCCTCGTGGGTCCGGCCCTCCGGGAAGGCGAAGCCGTGCCGGTCCCAGAACGAGCGGCGGAACACCTTGTTCCAGGACGGGCGGTCGGCGAGCAGCCGCGGCTCCCGCCCGATGTGGGTCCGGGCCCGGCTGTCGGTCATCCAGCGGTACGGGCGGGCCTGCCGGCGCCCCTGCTCGGTCAGCCACCACACGTTGCCGGTCGCCAGGTCGGAGCCGGTCGACTCCAGCGAGGCCAGCATCCGCGCGTAGGCGTCGTGCACCACGATCCCGTCGCCCCCGGCGAACGCCAGGTACGGCACGCCCGGAGTGGTGAACCGCACCCCCGTGTTGCGGGCCGCGCCCGGACCGCCGCCGGGATGGCAGATCCGGCGGAAGCGCCGGTCACGGGCGGCGAACCCCTCGGCGACCGCCGTGCCGCGCTCCGTCGCGCCGTCGTCCACCACGACCACCTCGATGTCCGTGACCGACTGCTCGGCCACCGAACGCAGGCAGTCCTCCAGATGGTCCGCGTGGTGGTGGACCGGGACGACGACACTGAGGCGCGGTTTCATGTACGGACAACACGGGCGAACGCCCCGGGTCACCGGCACTGACCCGAACGGGTGACGGCGCGAAAGGCGCGAGGTTGCCGCGCGACCGCGCCCGGCCGATGCGCCCCGATGCGTCGAGGGCCACGTCACCCGTGCGCCATGGCGGTGGTGGGGGCGCACGGAGCCGGTCCGGGACGGCAACCGGGGCGCCACCGGTTCACCCGTTCGGGAAAGACCGCCACCCCTCGGTGGTGACCCCCGGGCCGCCGCGAGGTTGAGAGGTACGGACCCCAGGCCCCGAGGAACGGACGTGCCCGCCATGCCGCCACGGCTCAGTGTCGTCGTACCCGTCCACAACGTCGCGCCCTGGCTGACGGAGTGTCTGCGGTCCCTCGCGGAGCAGACCCTGGCCGATCTGGAGGTGGTCGTCGTCGATGACGGATCCACCGACGACAGCGCCGCCCTGGCCGCCGCCTTCGCCGCCCGGGACGGCCGGTTCCGGCTGGTCGGCCAGGGCAACGGCGGCCCCGGACACGCCCGCAACACCGGCGTGCGCCACTGCGACCCCGGCGCCCGCCACCTCGCCTTCGCCGACGGCGACGACGTCCTGCCGCCCCACGCGTACGAACTCCTCACCGCCACCCTGGACCGGACCGGCTCCGACCTCGCCACCGGCCAGGTCCTGCGGCTGACGGCCGACGGCACGCTCGGCCCCGCACCCGGCCCCCGCCGCGCCCCGGCCACCACCCGGCTGCGCACCCACATCTCCCGCCACTGGGAGCTGGCCGCCGACCGGACCGTCTGCAACAAGGTCTTCCGCCGCTCCTTCTGGGACGAGCACGCCTTCGCCTTCCCGTCCGGCACCCGCTCCGAGGACCTCCCCGTCGTGCTGCCCGCCCACTTCCTGGCCCGCGCCGTCGA
Source organism: Streptomyces sp. NPDC015144 (assembly GCF_043079735.1). Lineage (NCBI taxonomy): Bacteria > Bacillati > Actinomycetota > Actinomycetes > Kitasatosporales > Streptomycetaceae > Streptomyces > Streptomyces sp. NPDC015144. The sequence goes on from NZ_JBIBUU010000007.1 coordinate 32,361, forward strand.
CGTACGGGGCGAACCCGTCCACCACTGGCGCGAGCGGGACACCGCCGCCGGCACCACCGGCCCGCCCGCCGACGTACGCGGCCTCCAGGACCGGATCACCCAGCTCCTGGCCGTCTCCGCCTTCCTCGACGAGCACCGCGGCCCCGACGACAAACGGCGCTACGAGACCCATGCGCTCAGCCACGAGCTGGCCCCCTTCATGGCGGCGCTCCCCGAGGGCGACGAGGCATACCGGCGCGCCTTCCTCACCTACGCCAACGAGTTCACCGACCAGGTCGACCCGGCCGTCCTCGGCGCCCTGCCGCTGCCCGCCCGGCTGCTGTGGCACCTGGTGCGCGAACGGCGGACCGGCGAGCTGCTGGCCCTGATCGCCGACGAGCGGGCCGAGCCGGGCGCGTTCACCGTCCGGGGCACGGTCCGCCGCACCGCCCACTACCCGGCCCTCGTCCGGCCGGTCCCCGGCCCCCTGCTGCGGCTCGGCGCGCGGGACCTGCCGTTCACCGCCCGGCTGCGCGCGGCCCACTGGCGGGACGGCCGGCTCCACCTCACGGGGGACACCCACCTCCCCGGCGGACCGGGGCCCGGCGGACCGGGGCCCGGCGGCGTCCGGACCGGCTGGCTCCGCGCCGCCCACCACGCACCGGTGCCGCTGCGGCTGCGCACGGACCGGACGCCCGGCCGGAACCCGTACGGCCGGGACCGCGCGGCCTTCGAGGCCGTCGTCGACCCCGCCCGGATCCGCCCCCGCCCCGGCGGCCGCGAACGGACCTCCTGGTACCCGGAGATCGGCCTCGCCGGCCCCGGGCTGCTGCGCCGCGCCGCCCTCACGGCGGACCGCCCGACGCCACCGCCGCCCGTCCACCGCCCCGACGGCGACCACCGGATCGTGCCCGCCTTCGACGACGACGGCGCGCTGGTGCTGCACGCCGAGCGGATCGGCGCCCGCTTCGAGACGCACCGCGCGGGCACCGCTGCCGACTCCACCGCCACCGTGGTCATCGACGGAATGGTCCGCGACGGCGTCGGCCCCGGCCCCCTTCGCCTCACCCTCACCCACCACCCCTCCGGCACCGTCCTCGACCGCCCCGTGACGGTGCACGACGGAGCCGTCCCCTCGGCGGCGGGCTGGCGGCGCTTCACCACGGACCTCCCGCTCGCCGCCCTCGCCGCCGCCCGGCCCGCCCCCGCGCCCGGGACCGACCGCGCCCGGATCCGGTACCGGCTGAGGCTCGTCGGGCCGGACGGCCGCCGCACCCCGCTCGACGTCCCCGGACCGGTCCTCCCCGGCGACTACCCGCTGGCGGGGGACGACGACGGGCCGCGCGCCCTCGGCCTGGCCGCCGGGGACCGGGGCGATCTGCTGATCGACGACCACGCGGCACGGCCGCACCGAGCCGGATTCCACGGGCCGCCCGATTCCCGCGCCACGAAGGCACCGTAAGGAATTCATAAGGACGCCCCAAGGGATTTACGAGGGACGGACCCGGGACGGCTTTCCGTGCCGCGCTGAACCATTCGGGTGACACTCCACCGCGCGAAATGCGGATGTCCGGTGCATTCACGTAATGGTCCGCACAAGTGCGGCCTTCGATACGTCGCTCAGCGTCCTCGGGTTGCTACGTTCTGCTTTCATGGGTATCCGAACGCGGTACGAGACCTGGAACGTGCCCCGCGCGAGAGCGGCGGTACTCGTCGCCGCTGCCGCCGGTCTCCTCATCCGCATGCTGATCGCGGCGAATATGCGCGGGCCGGCCGATGTGCACATCTTCCGCGGATTCGCGCGGGCCATCGTCCAGTACGGTCCCCTTCGGATCTACGAACAGCCGCTTCCCGGACTGCCCGTCTACAACCACCCGCCGCTGGCCGGATGGATGCTGCTCGGCCTCAATGAACTCTCCGAAAGGGGCATCCCCTTCGGAACGTTGATCAGGGCCCCCGCCTCGATCGCCGACTTCTTCTGCGTACTCGTCGTGTTCGAGATCGTGCGCCGCCGCGCCTCCCTCGGCACCGCCGTCGCCTGCGGGATCGGCGTGGCCGCCAGCCCCCTGCTGATCGCCACCTCCGGCTACCACGGCAACACCGACGAGGTCGCCATCACCTTCGCCCTGCTCGCCGGCCATCTGCTGGTGGACCGGAAGGCGCCGCTGCTCGCCGGGGTGGCCGCGGCGCTCGCGATCAGCGTCAAGTTCGTCCCCGTGGTGGTGGTCCCGGCGCTGTTCGTCGTCGCGCTGCGGGCGGGCCGGCCGGCGCTCCTCCGCTTCACCGCGGGCTTCACCGCGCTGTTCGCCCTGGTCTGGGGGCCGGTCCTGGCGACCGTGCCGGAGAACCTCAAGGAGAACGTGCTGGAGTACGCCGGCGGCGGCTTCCGGCTCTGGGGGCTGGTGCGGTTCGCCGACCTCTTCGGGCTGCCGGACTCCTTCATCACCTTCATCGAGGGCGACGGCCACTTCCTCTTCGTCCTGGCCTGCATGGCGGCCGGGGTCTGGCTGGCCTGGCTGCGCCCCGCCCAGGCGCCCGTCGTCGTCGGCGTCGTCATGGGCCTGCTGCTCCTGCTCTCCACCGCCTCCGCGCTCCAGTACCTGACCTGGCCGGCCGCCGGGCTGTTCGTCGTCGGCTTCTGGCCGGGCGCCGCGTACAGCTGCGCGCTCGGGGTGACCGCCGTCCTCGGCTACCGGGGCCGCTCCGCCGTGCGCTGGAACGAAACGGTGCTGCACTTCGCCGAGTTCGGCTGGCTGGTGCTGGCCGCCGCCCTGGCCGTCGGCGTACGCACGGTCCTCGCCGCCCGCCCGGACCGGCCCGGCGAACCGCCCGCCGGGAAGAGCCGCCTCGCCGCCCCGCGCACCTCCCACCCCACCGGCTCCACCGTCAACTGAACCTCCCCCACGCATCCCCCCACGCACCCCGAGCGACTGGAGAACGCCCCGTGACGGAAAGCCCGAGCCCCAGGATCGGCATCCTGGTGGTCGCGTACAACGCCGAGACGACACTGGAGCGGACCCTCGACCGCATTCCGGCGGATTTCCGGTCCAAAATCGCCGAGATCCTCATCCTCGACGACGCGAGCCACGACGCGACCTTCACCGCGGGCTGCCGCTGGTCGCAGACCGAGGGAATGCCGCGGACCTACGTCATGCGGCACACCAAGAACCTCGGATACGGCGGCAACCAGAAAGCCGGATACGCCCTGGCCGCCGAGCACGGGCTCGACATCGTCGTCCTGCTCCACGGCGACGGACAGTACGCCCCGGAATTCCTCCCCGACATGGTCGCGCCGATCGAACGCGGCGAATGCGAGGCCGTCTTCGGTTCACGGATGATGAAATCCGGGTCCGCCCTCAAGGGCGGCATGCCGATGTACAAATGGCTCGGGAACCGCATTCTCACCCGGGTGGAGAACACCCTGCTCGGCTCCCGGCTCACCGAATTCCACTCCGGCTACCGCGCCTACAGCGTCGCCGCGCTCAGGAAACTGCCGATCCACCGCAACACCGACGCCTTCGACTTCGACACCCAGATCATCGTCCAACTGCTCGACGCCGGGATGCGGATCAAGGAGATCCCCGTCCCCACCTACTACGGCGACGAGATCTGCTACGTCAACGGCATGAAGTACGCGAGGGACGTCGTCAAGGACGTCCTCGAATACCGGCTCGCCGTCAAGGGGTTCGGCACCTGCGGCTGGATCCCCAAGCCCGTCGAGTACGCCTTCAAGGAGGGCGACGGCTCCTCGCACGCCGTCATCCTGGAGCGGATGCGCTCGCTGCCGCCCGGCCGGGTCCTCGACCTCGGCTGCTCCGGCGGCCTGTTCGCCCGGCGCCTGGAAGCCCTCGGCCACGAGGTGACCGGCGTCGACTACGTCGAGGTCCCCGGCGTGCGCGAGAACTGCACCCACTTCCACCTCGCCGACCTGGAGGAGGGGCTGCCGGCCGGACTCGGCACCGACTACGACTACGTGGTCGCCGGAGACGTCATCGAGCACCTCTCCCGGCCCGACCGGGTGCTCACCGGGATCGCCGACGTGCTGCGGCCCGGCGGCCGGGTCCTGCTCTCCGTGCCGAACTTCAGCCACTGGTACTCCCGGATGCGGGTCGCCCTCGGCGCCTTCGGCTACGACCGGCGCGGCATCCTCGACGAAACGCATCTGCGCTTCTTCACCCGGGCCAGCCTGCGCCGCACGGTCCGGGACGCGGGCTACGACGTCCTCGAACTCACCTCGACCGGGGCGCCCTTCTGGTCACTGCTCGGCGGCGGTCCGCTCGCCGGGGCGCTGGGCGGCGCGTCCAAGCTGCTCACCCGGATCAGGCCGACGCTGTTCGGCTATCAGCACGTCGCACTGCTCACCCCGCACGCGGCCGAGACGATCATCGCTGGAGAGCACGTCGATGTTCAGGACATCCTCAACCGACAGTACGTCCCGGCCGCCGACCGGGTCGGTGTCTGAGCCCGCCGTACCCCGTCCCACCCCCGCGCCCCGGGCGCCGGAGCCGGAGCGGCGGCCGCCGGGCCCCGCAGTCAGGAGCAGGACCTTGACCCTTCCCAGTCTGACGCTGCTGCTGTTCGCCGTGTTCTCCTCGGCGGGCGGCCAGATCATGCTCAAGCACGGGATGAAGACCGCCGCGGCCGCCGCGGACCACGGCGGCGGTTCCGTCGCGATGCGGGCGGCGACCAGCCCCTGGGTCGTCCTCGGGCTGCTGGTCTTCGGGGTGTCCGCGCTGGCCTGGATGGCGACCTTGGCGAAGGTGCCGCTCTCCATCGCCTATCCGTTCAACGCCCTCGGCTATCTGCTGATCGTGCTGGCCGGGGCGACCGTGCTGCACGAGCGGACCTCGATGTGGACCTGGGGCGGCTCGCTGCTGGTGATCGTCGGCCTGATCACGGTGATGGCCGGACAGCAGCGCTGACGGCCAGGGTCTTCCGTTTGGATCAGGCCGGACGAGGGCCGTACGGGCCCGGGACGTCCCCGGACCCGTACGGCCCCCGCCGCGCCGACCGCTCGGCCGGTCCCGCTACTTGACCGCGCCCGCCATCACTCCGGAGACGAAGTGGCGCTGGAAGGCGAAGAAGACCGCAAGCGGGATCACCATCGACACGAAGGCGCCCGGCGCCAGCACGTCGATGTTGTTGCCGAACTGCCGTACCTGCTGCTGGAGGGCGACCGTGATCGGCGGTGAGCCCGAGTCCGCGAAGATCAGCGCGACCAGCATGTCGTTCCACACCCAGAGGAACTGGAAGATCCCGAGCGAGGCGATCGCCGGACCGCCGAGCGGCATCACGACCCGGGTGAAGAGCCGGATCTCGCCCGCCCCGTCCAGCCGGGCCGCCTCCAGCAGCTCCCGGGGGATCTCCGCGAAGAAGTTCCGCAGCAGGAACGTCGCGAACGGCAGGCCGAAGGCCGTGTGGAAGAGGACCACGCCGAACGTCGTCTCGAAGATCCCGACCGCCCCGAACAGCTTGGAGACCGGGACCAGCGCGACCTGCACCGGCACCACCAGCAACCCCACGACCAGCAGGAACCACCAGTCGCGGCCGGGGAAGTCCAGCCAGGCGAAGGCGTATCCGGCCAGCGAGCCGATCACCACCACCAGCACCGTCGCCGGCACCGTGATCATGATCGTGTTGAGGAGCGAGCCGGTGATGGTGGAGTTCTCCAGCAGCCGGGCGTAGTTGTCGAAGGTGAGCTGGGTGGGGGCCGTGAAGACCTTCCACCAGCCGCTCGACGCGATGTCGTCCGCGCCGCGCAGCGAGGACAGCAGCAGCCCCACCGTCGGCATCAGCCAGAACAGGGCCACCAGGACCAGGAAGACCCGCACCGCGCCGCCGCCCACCCGGGCGGCGAGCCGGGCGCCGAGCGACCGCCCGGCCTTCGTCGGGGCGTCCCCGGCGGTCGTGCGGGTGGCCGTGGACGCTGCCGTGGTCGACGGTGTCGTCATCGGCGCCCCTCCTTCCGGATCCGGCGGATGTTCACGTACATCACCGGGAGTACCAGCAGCAGCAGGAGTACGGCGATGGCGCTGCCGATCCCCAGATCCGCGTCCGTGCCGAACGACGAGCGGTAGAGCTGGAGCGCCAGCACGTTCGCGTCGGCCTGCGAGGAGCCCGGCGCGATGATGAAGACCAGGTCGAAGACCTTCAGGACGTTGATCATCAGCGTGACCAGCACCACCGTCAGCACCGGTGCCAGCATCGGCACGGTGATCCGGCGGAACACCTGCCACTCGTTCGCCCCGTCGACCCGGGCCGCTTCGAGGAGTTCACGCGGCAGCCCGGCGAGCCCCGCCGCGATCAGCACCATCGCGAACCCGGCCCACATCCAGACGTACGAGCCGATGATCCCGGGCGTGACGAGCGCCGGGCCCAGCCACTCCACCCCGTTGTACGGCTCCGCGAAGTTCGAGGCGGGCAGCCGGAGCAGGGCGCCGTCCGCCGCCGCGGGGAGGGCGAACGTGCCGTCCGCGGCCGCCGTCGCCGAGGCGACGACCTTCCCGTCCTTCACCGCCTCGACCTTCAGCCCCTTGAGGCCCAGCTCCTTGGCGTCGATGACGTCGGGCCGCCCGCCACCGCCCCGGGTGAAGTCCAGCCAGGCGGTGCCGGAGACCGCGCCGCCGCCCGCCGCGGCCTCCTTCGCGGGCTTCGCGTCCTTCGGCATGTCCGCCGGGGCCACACCCACCAGCGGCAGATGGACCGGCCGCCCGGCCCGTACCGGCTCCTTGGTGACGAAGGAACCGCCCCCGCCCGCCTTGACCGGGTGGACGGGCAGCGGGTGCGCCTTCGGGAAGCTCGACGACTCGTTGAACGTGTCGTGCACCCCCACCCAGACGGCGTTGGCCACCCCGCGCTCCGGGGCGGCGTCGTACACCAGCCGGAAGATGATCCCCGCGGCGAGCATGGAGATCGCCATCGGCATGAACACGACGAGCTTGAACGCGGTGCCCCAGCGGATGCGCTCGGTGAGCACCGCGAAGATCAGCCCGAGGGCGGTGGAGACCGTGGGTGCCATTACCACCCAGATCGCGTTGTTCTTGATCGCCGTACGGATGGTGTCGTCCGTGAACAGCGCCTTGTAGTTGTCGAGTCCGGCGAAGCCCGTACCCGCCTGGTCGAGGAACGACCGGTAGACGGAGTACACGATCGGATAGACCACCAGCGCGCCCAGCAGCACCAGCGCGGGCGCCAGGAAGAGCGCCGCGACCAGCCGACGGGTCCCGGTCACGCTCCGGCCGCGCGGCCGGCGGCCGGAGGACCGGTCGTCGGGCGTCGGATCTTCGGACATGTGCGTGTCGGCGGGGGGCACCGCTCCGGCGCCCCCCGCTGCGGCTGTCGTCATCGCGTCAGCTCTTGTACGCCTTGGCCGCGGCGGACTCCAGCGCGGCCTGGGTCCCCGCGACGTCCTTCGGGTTCTTCAGGAAGTCCTGGAGGATCTTCCACTCGCCCTTGCCGGGCGTCCCGCCGAACGACTGCGGGGCCTGGTCGGACATGTCGAACCGGACCGCGTCACCGGCGCCGATCAGCGCCTTCGCCATCGTGCGCTGCACCTCGTTCGGGTACGCGGCGTCGTCCAGGCCCTTGTTCGGCGAGATGAACCCGCCCTGCTCGGCCATGATCTTCGCGGCGTCCGCCGAGGCCAGCCAGGTCAGCAGCGCCTGGGCGCCCTTGCCGTCCTTCAGGGCCACCGCCGCGTCGCCCCCGGTCACCACCGGCGCCTCGGCACCGACCGACGGGAACGGGAACACCTTGGCGTCGGTCCCGATCTTCGCCTTCGTCTGCGCGATGTTGACGGCCACGAAGTCGCCCTCGTAGACCATGGCGGCCTTGGGCTGGTCGCCCCCGGTGAAGGTCTGGGTGACCGAGGCCGGGAACTCCGTCTGGAGCGCACCGTCGGCACCGCCCGCGATCAGCGACGGCTTGCCGAAGAGCTCGGCCAGCGTGGTCAGCGCGTCCTTGACGGACGGGTCCGTCCACTTGATCTTGTGCTGGGCCAGCTGGTCGTACTTCTCCGGACCGGCCTGGGAGAGGTAGACGTTCTCGAACCAGTCGGTGAGCGTCCAGCCGTCCGCGCCGCCGACCGAGACCGGGGTGACGCCGGAGGCGGAGACCGTCTCGGCGGTCTTCAGGAAGTCCTTCCAGGTCTTCGGCTCGCTCGCGCCCGCGTTCTCGAACGCCTTGGCGTTGTACCAGATCAGGGACTTGTTGGCGGCCTTGAAGTAGACGCCGTACTGGGTGCCGTCCACCGTGCCGAGGTCCTGCCAGACCTGGGAGTAGTTCTTGGCCAGCTGGGCCTTGGCCTCGGGGCCGACCGGCTTCGCCCACTTCTTCTGCGCGGCCTGCTGGACCGCGCCGACCTGCGGGATCATCGCGACGTCCGGCGGCTGACCGCCCGCGATCTTCGTACCGAGGAAGTTGACGATCGGGTCCTGCGCCGGGACGAAGGTGACCTCCGCGCCCGTGCGGCTCTCGAACTCCTTGAGCACCTTGACGAAGTTGGCCTGCTCGGTGCCGGTCCAGACCGCCGCGACCGAGAGCTTCTGGCCGTTCAGCTTGGGCAGCGAGACGCTCGACGAGCCGCCCTTGCCGCTGTCCGTTCTCGGTGTGCTGGGCTTCTCCTCGTTGCTGCACCCGGTGAGGGCGAGGGCGCCGGCGGCGGTGACCACCGCGACGGCCCTGCTGATCCGAAGGGTTGTGCGCATTGCTTCCCCGTCTCTCACATCGTCGTGTGCGCACAGTCCTACGCCGGGCGCCGGGGGCCCGCAATACCGACCTCCGACTCAACTCCCTTATCGTGATGGGCTCGTGACGTGAGGTCAGAGCATTGTCGGGGCATGTCCGGACCCGGCCCGGACGGACGCGTCCGGCGGGGTGCCGGGTGCGACGCGGTCAGGAGGGGACGGGACCGAGCGGCGCTATCGGATCGGCGTCGACCGAGCGGGCCGCCCACTCCAGCGCACTGGCCAGCAGGGCCAGATCGGTCGGCCCGTTGCCCAGCTCGCGGACCGGGCGCCGGGTCGGCGGATCGCCCATCCGCTCCCACTCCAGCGGTACGACGGTGGGGCGCAGCGTGGCCGTGCGCGGGATGCGGCCCGTCACCCGGCCGCCCTGGAAGGGGGTGACCCGCCCGTCCGGATGGCCGAGCCGGCCCCGCCCGGGCGCCGGGTCCTCCGGCGCGCGCGGCACCGCCGGGGCGTCCAGCACGATCCGCAGCCGGGCCCCGTGGGCCAGGTCCGTGTCCTCCGTGCGGTCGGGCCGGGCGGACGCCGCGACCAGGTGGACGCCCAGCCGCCCGCCCTCCCGGGCCACCGCCTCCAGGGCCCGCACCACCGAACCGGCGGCGGGGCGCCCCGGGCTGCCGAGCGCCGGGGCGACCAGCGCGTCGAAGTCGTCCGCAAGCACCACGAGCCGGGGCAGCGGGGAGGGACCGGGCGCGGCGGGCCGGGGCGTGGAACGGAGCCGGAGCGTCCCGCTCGCCGGGGCGTCCACATCACCGCGCTGCTCCGCGGCCGACGCCGGACGCTGGCCGACCAGCCGCCGCGCCACCTCCTGCCGGTGGTGCCACTCGGCGAAGTCGTACGGGCCGATCAGCTCGGCCCGGCGCTTCAGCTCGCCGCTCAGCTCCTGGGCGAACTCCCGCATCCGCACCGGGTCGGAGGCCACCAGATGGGAGAAGGCGTGCGGCAGCTCCATGCAGGGGCCGAGGCCCTCGCCCCGGTCCCCGCCCGCGCCGTCGACCAGCATCAGACCCAGTTGGTCGGGGCGGGCGGCCGCGGCGAGCGAGGCCGCGACGGCCCGCAGCAGCTCCGTACGCCCACTGCCGGCCGGCCCCTCGATCAGCAGGTGCGGGCCCTCCTCGGACAGGTCGACGCCGACCGGGCCCCGGGGCCCGGCCCCGAGCACCACCATGGGCCGCCCGACCGTCACGGACCCCTCGGACCCGGCGGAGCCGTCGACGGAGGCCGGGGCGGCGGCCGCGGGCGCCGTGGAGATCCGGGGGGCGTCCATGCCGCGCTCCCCGCTCACCCGGCGCGAGGACCCGGGCCCGGAAGCGGCGGCACGCGGACCACCGGACCCGGCGACGGTACGCCCGGAGCCGGGCGCGTCCAGCCCGTCCCCGGGAAGCAGTACATGACCGGGGGCGCCGACATGGGTGGCGTGCTCGCTGCCCGGGAACGGGGCACCGCCCACCCGCTGCGCCCCCACGCGGGGTCCCGCCGCGCGCGGGTGCTCCGTACGGTCCGGGTCGCGGCCCTCCGGGGCGGGGCCGCCGTCCGGCCGGCGGCCCGCACCGCGCACCGGGGCGCCGGGCTGCTCGTCGGCGGTGGAGGCCCAGCGGGCCATCAGGGACGCCGGGGTGGCGCGCGCCAGCCCCAGCTCGTCCAGGAGCCGGGCGGTCGTCGGCAGCGCGGCCGCCGGCCGGCCGTGCGCCGGGGCCGCCCCCTCCGCGCGCAGCGGCGCCAGGGCCCGGCCGAACCGCTCCGCCCAGTGCGCCGACACCGCGTCCACCGCGGCGACCGTGCCGCGCCCGGCGGCCTGCCCGTCCGCCGTCCGCAGCAGCCGCAGCGCCGTCGCCACGTCGCCACTGAGCATCGCCACCGCTCCGCACTCGCGGAAGGGGATCGAGGCGTGGCAGGCGGCCTCGTACGTCGCCGCGACCGGTGAGGTGGGGGTGGCGGCCGGGGTCTCGGCCAGACAGATCAGGTGGATGCCCGCCGCGGCACCGGCGGCGGCCAGCCGGGCGGCGTTCTCCCGCAGCGCGGCCGAGCCCGGGTCGCCGTCGAGGACCACCACCGTGTACGGACCCGCGTACCGCGCCGCGGCCTCGGCGACCGTGGCCCGGTCCTGGCTGGCCCAGCCGGGCCCGAGCGGGCCGTCGTCCAGCCGGCGGGCCAGCTCGGCGACCCGGGCGGTGGCCTGGTCGCGGTCGTGGGCGAGGAGCAGGCGGCAGTCCTGGCCGTGCGCCGGGCGCAGATGGGGCAGCCAGCCGAGCCAGGCCCACTCGCGTCTGCGCTCCTCCGCGCCGCGCGCCCGGTCCACGCTGATCAGCACGATCTCCAGGTCGGCCGGGGAGTGCAGCGCGGCGAGCTGCGCCACCACGGACCGGGCGAGCCCGGCCAGCCTCGTCCGCGGCCCGGCCAGCCCGAGCGAACCGGCCTCCCGCAGCCCCACCGTCACCGGCACCGAGGGCAGCTCCGCCCGGTCGGTCGTGCCGAGCCGCACCACGAGCGCCTCGGGGTGGCCGGCGGCGCGCTCCCAGAGCCGGGGCCCCGGGCCGAGCGCGGTCAGCAGCACCTCCGCCGGATCGGGCCAGGCGCTCCGCTCCGCGCCGCCCGGCGGGACCGGGGCGGGGCCGGACGCGGCGGGGCCCGGACCTCCCTGGCCCTCGGCGGACTGGGCGGCCTCGCCCCGGCCGCCCGCGAGGCGGCGGGCCCAGGCGCCGATCCCGCCCCGGCGGGGCGCCCCGCCGTCCGGCGCGGCCGGTCCGGCCGCACCGGCCTGTGCCACGTCGTCGTACGCCGGACCCGGGTCGGGGGAGCCGGGGGCTCTGAGGGAGGGGTCGTCGGTGGGCGCGACATGGTCCGGGCCGGTGCGGTCGGCGGTGCCGGAGACCCGGAGGTGGCCCTCGCCGTCGGGGGCGGTGGGCAGGGCGGGGGTCGGCGCGCCGGACGTCAGCCGGAGCGTGGACTCGCCGAGCCGCAGCAGCGCGCCGGGCTTCAGCCGGACCGGGCGGTCGTGGACCGCCGCGCCGTCGAGCAGGGTGCCGTTGGTGGAGCCGAGATCGGCCACCGAGACCGTGCCGTCGCCCAGGACCGTCACCGCGCAGTGCAGCCGGGACACGTCGGGGTCGTCGAGCGGTACGTCGGCGTCGGCGGAGCGGCCGATGCGGATCCGGCCGCCGTGCAGCAGATGGACCCCGCCCGCGTCCGGCCCCGCGACCACGTGCAGCCGCGCCGGGACGGCGTCGTCCACCGCCTCGTCCTCGCTGGGGACCTGGAGCGAGAGCACCGCGCCGTCCACCAGCGGCGGCTCGCCCAGCGCGGAGCGCTGCCCGTCGAGCCGCTCGCGCCCGGCGTACAGCACCACCGCGCCGCCGCCGAGCTGGCCCTCGGGACCGAGGACGGCCGTCGCGAGCTGGGAGGCCACGGTGGCCAGGGCCGTCCCGGGCGGGGCGGTGACCAGCACGTCGCACGCGCGCGCCGGGGTCTGGCCGCTGCGCGGCGCGAGGACGGTCAGCCGGATCTGCATCGCCGTTCAGCGGTCCCTTCTGCGCGCCGCGCCGAGCAGGGGAAACGCCCTGTGACTCCCCCCGCCCGCCGCGGACGCGTCGTCCGGTACGGGTTCGTCACGCACCGAGGGGCCCGACCCCACAGTCCGTGCTGGAGGCATCCTCGCACTTGCCACTGACATCGTGCCCGCGGGTCACCGCTTAACGATCTTGAAACGTCGGCTGTGCGCCCATAAGTGCCTGCTTGGAGCGGCGCTTGCGGGGACGGAGCCGTTCCGGAAGTGTCTGCGGAGCGACATCTCGAACGCGAGTGCGGCAACCATCGGCCCGGAAAGGGCGTCTTGTTCCGGGAACGTCCCTGTCCTCCCGAGAGGGGCCGCCAGGGCGTACGGGCTGATGGGAGGCCCCGGGGCCGTCCCGGGGATCTGTCCGGAAACCGTCGTCCCATGACCGACGGTGACAGTTTGACGAGAGGCCAAAGGGTGTCCACCGGGCACCCCTTAGAGTTAGCCGGAACTCCCGGGCGGAAGCCGGGAACACCGTAAGCACCACGATCTGCAGGGAGCGCATGACGTGCGGCCGGTAGGCAGCAAGTACCTCCTGGAGGAGCCGCTGGGACGCGGCGCCACGGGCACCGTCTGGCGGGCCCGCCAGCGGGAGACCGCGGGCGCCGAGGCGGCCGTCGCCGGTGAGCCCGGCGAGACCGTGGCGATCAAGGTCCTGAAGGAGGAGCTGGCCAACGACGCCGATGTCGTGATGCGCTTCCTCCGTGAGCGCTCCGTGCTGCTCCGGCTCACCCACGAGAACATCGTGCGCACCCGCGACCTGGTCGTCGAGGGTGATCTCCTCGCCCTGGTCATGGACCTGATCGACGGCCCCGATCTGCACCGCTACCTGCGCGAGAACGGCCCGCTCACCCCGGTCGCCGCCGCCCTGCTCACCGCGCAGATCGCCGACGCGCTCGCCGCCAGCCACGCCGACGGCGTCGTCCACCGCGACCTGAAGCCCGCCAACGTCCTGCTGGACGAGAGCGGCGGCGGGATGCGCCCGATGCTCACCGACTTCGGCATCGCCCGGCTCGCCGACTCCCCGGGGCTCACCCGCACCCACGAGTTCGTCGGCACCCCCGCCTACGTGGCGCCCGAGTCCGCCGAGGGCCGCCCGCAGACCTCCGCCGTCGACATCTACGGCGCGGGCATCCTGCTGTACGAGCTGGTCACCGGCCGCCCGCCGTTCGCCGGCGGCACCGCCCTCGAAGTCCTGCAGCGGCACCTCAGCGAGGACCCGGTCCGCCCCGGCAACGTCCCCGCCCCGCTGTGGACGGTGATAGACCGCTGCCTGAGCAAGGACCCCGACCGGCGGCCCAGCGCCGAGAACCTCGCCCGCGCCCTGCGCGTCGTCGCCGAGGGCATCGGCGTGCACGCCACCTCCGCCCAGATCGCCGCGGCCGACGGCGTGGGCGCCCTGCTCGCCCCCGACCCGGCCCCCGCGGCCGTCCCGGGGACCCCGGGCGCGGCGGACCCGACCCAGGTGCTGCCGAGCAACGCGGGCTCGTACGACCCGGCCGCCGCCACCAGCGTCCTGCCGCAGACCGGGCCGGGCGCGGGCGGACACGCCGACCCGACCTCGGTGCTGCCCCCCGTGCCCCCGCGCCCGGACGGACCTCCGCAGCCCGAGGAGCCGCACCCCTGGCAGTCCCAGCTCCGGGCCGCCCGCGACCGCAACGAGCAGACCCAGCTCCAGTACCTCGACCCGAGCGAGGACCCGCTCCGTCGCCGCCCCCAGCGCCCCCAGCCGCAGCAGCAGCCCCAGCAGAGGCGCCAGCCGCCGCCGCAGCAGCAGTACCAGCAGCAACAGCACTACCCCCAGCAGCAGTACCAACCGCAGCCCCAGCCCCAGCAGCAGTACCAGCCGCAGCAGCAGCGCCAGCAGTACGCGCCCCCGCAGCAGCCGGCGCCCCAGCAGCCGCAGCCGCCTGCCCCGCGTCCGCCCCGCGAACCGAGGCAGCGCAGCGCCAACCCGATGCGCATCCCCGGTCTGGGCTGCCTCAAGGGCTGCCTGTTCACGCTGGTCCTGCTCTTCGTCGCCGGCTGGCTCATCTGGGAACTGACCCCGCTCCAGGACTGGATCGGCCAGGGCAAGAGCTACTGGAAGGCGATCAGCGACACGGTCTCCACCATCGGCGACTGGATCTCCAAGCTGGGCGGCGACGGAAACCCCTGAGCGACCACCGCACGCGGCGGCCCCGAACGGCCGCCGCACCGGCGGCCGATGCGGCCGCGACCCCATCAACTCTGTAGCTATGTCGACTTCCGTGGGCCAGTTTCCATCGCATATCGCCCGCGGAAGTGAGGTCTGGCGCCATCCCGGGCACTCAACCCCCCGGCCGACGCGTAACTTTGTCGACCGGGGGTCATGAGCGACGGTTCATCGCCAGCCGCTGAGGGAGCAGTCTTGGCACGGAATATCGGCAGCCGGTACACCGCACACCAGATCCTGGGGCGCGGCAGCGCGGGCACGGTCTGGCTCGGCGAGGGGCCCGACGGCCCGGTGGCCATCAAGCTGCTCCGCGAGGACCTCGCGTCCGACCAGGAGCTCGTCGGCCGCTTCGTCCAGGAGCGCACCGCCCTGCTCGGTCTCGACCACCCGCACGTCGTCGCCGTCCGCGACCTCGTGGTCGACGGCAACGACCTGGCCCTGGTCATGGACCTGGTGCGCGGCACCGACCTGCGCACCCGCCTGGACCGCGAACGACGGCTGGCCCCCGAGGCGGCCGTGGCGATCATCGCGGACGTCGCGGACGGCCTCGCCGCCGCGCACGCCGCCGGGGTGGTTCACCGCGACGTCAAGCCGGAGAACATCCTGCTCGACATGGAGGGCCCGCTCGGCCCCGGCGGCGCGCACCCGGCGCTGCTCACCGACTTCGGCGTGGCCAAGCTGATCGACACTCCGAGACGCACCAAGTCCAGCAAGATCATCGGTACGCCGGACTACCTGGCGCCCGAGATAGTCGAGGGGCTGCCGCCGCGCGCCGCCGTCGACATCTACGCCCTCGCCACGGTCCTGTACGAACTGCTCGCCGGTTTCACGCCCTTCGGCGGCGGACACCCCGGCGCGGTCCTGCGGCGGCACGTGACGGAGACGGTCGTCCCGCTCCCCGGCATCCCCGAGGAACTCTGGCAGCTCCTGGTCCAGTGCCTGGCCAAGGCCCCCGCGTCCCGGCTGCGCGCCTCCGAGCTCGCGGCCCGGCTGCGCGAGCAGCTCCCGCAGCTGGCCGGCATCCCGCCGCTCGACGTGGACGAGCCGGACGCCGAGCCGGAGGCCGGTGCCTACGACGAGCGGGAGTACGCCCCCGCCGCCGAGGAGCCCCGCCGTCGCGGCGCGGTGCCGCTGGTCCCCGGTTCGTCCGCCGACTCCAACCGGGACACCCACACGAGCATGCGCGTTCCGGCCCCCGACGAGCTCTCCGGCGGCCCCCGGGGCACCGCGCGGGCCCCCCGCTCCCCGGGCGCCCCCCGCCCCGGCTCGGCCCGGAACAAGTCCGCCGCGGTCCGCAAGCGCCGCATCGTGCTGGGCGCCGCGGCCCTGGTGCTGCTGGCCGCGCTCGGTCTGGGCGGCGCGCTGGCGCTGGGCGGCGACGACGCGGACGCCCCCGACGGGAAGCCGGGAACCTCGGCGCCGGAGGCGCCCTGACCCGGTTCCCGGGCGGGCCTCGGGGCGTCCGGCGCGGCTGATTGCGGGAGGAAACGGACGGCCCGAGGAATGTCCGCGCCGACAGCCGTTACGCTGGACCCGTGGCAGTCGTCGATATTTCCGAAGAGCTGAAGTCCCTCTCCTCGACCATGGGGTCGATCGAGGCCGTCCTGGACCTGGATGCGCTGAGGGCGGACATCGCCGTGCTTGAGGAGCAGGCGGCCGCGCCCTCCCTCTGGGACGATCCCGAGGCGGCGCAGAAGATCACCAGCAAGCTTTCCCACCTCCAGGCCGAGGTCCGCAAGACGGAGGCGCTCCGCGGCCGGATCGACGACCTCGGAGTCCTCTTCGAGCTCGCCGAGGACGAGGGCGACGCCGACGCGCTGGCCGAGGCCGAGGCGGAGCTGGAGGCGGTCCGCAAGGCGCTGGACGAGATGGAGGTCCGTACCCTCCTGTCCGGCGAGTACGACGCCCGCGAGGCCCTGGTCAACATCCGCGCCGAGGCCGGTGGCGTGGACGCGGCCGACTTCGCCGAGAAGCTCCAGCGCATGTACATCCGCTGGGCCGAGCGGCACGGCTACAAGACCGAGGTCTACGAGACGTCGTACGCGGAGGAGGCCGGCATCAAGTCGACCACCTTCGCCGTCCAGGTGCCGTACGCCTACGGCACGCTCTCCGTCGAGCAGGGCACCCACCGGCTCGTCCGGATCTCCCCCTTCGACAACCAGGGCCGCCGCCAGACGTCCTTCGCGGGCGTCGAGGTGCTGCCGGTGGTCGAGCAGACCGACCACATCGAGATCGACGAGTCCGAGCTGCGCGTGGACGTGTACCGCTCCTCGGGCCCCGGCGGCCAGGGCGTCAACACCACGGACTCCGCGGTCCGGCTGACCCACCTGCCGACCGGCATCGTGGTCTCCTGCCAGAACGAGCGCTCGCAGATCCAGAACAAGGCGTCCGCGATGAACGTCCTCCAGGCGAAGCTGCTCGAACGCCGCCGCCAGGAGGAGCAGGCCAAGATGGACGCCCTCAAGGGCGACGGCGGCAACTCCTGGGGCAACCAGATGCGGTCGTACGTCCTGCACCCGTACCAGATGGTCAAGGACCTGCGTACGGAGTTCGAGATGGGCAACCCGGAAGCGGTCTTCAACGGCGAGATCGACGGCTTCCTGGAAGCCGGTATCCGCTGGCGCAAGCAGCGCGAGAAGTAGTCGGCGCACAGCCTTCCCGGCGGTGCCGGAGACCCGAGCGGTCTCCGGCACCGCCGTTTTCCGTTGCCTGTGGGGGAGTTGGTGCCACCGCTCGTGCGGGCGCCGTGGGGAGTGCGTCACAGTCCTGCCTCTGTCTGGTGACCAACTGCGACCAAACCGGCGCATAGCGCACGGAACGGCCTTGACGTAGTCCTTAACCGTGGCCAAGGTGCTAGGGCAGCATGCGTATGTCTGGGACAGGTGTGAACGGGGGCGGGCGGCATGACCATGACTCTGTGGGGCGCCGTTCGGAGCGAACTCCGGAGAACCGGGGCCCGCATATGGCTGCTCCACTGACGAGATCAGCTACTGGGGGTAGCAGCACATGACGAAGAAGACGCGCGTTCGCGTCGCGCGGATCGCCGCGGGTGCGGTCATCGCAGCGGGTGCCTCGCTCACCGCCGCCGGCGTCGCCTCGGCGGTCGGCGTCGATGTCAACGTCGCCGGACTGTCGGCCAAGGCCGAGGTCACCGGCGGCGGCGAGGACGGCGACGGCGAGTGCAGCCCGATCGACCCGCGCTGCAACGAGACCGGCGGTAACGAGACCGGCGGTAACGAGACCGGTGGCAACGAGACCGGTGGCAACGAGACCGGCGGTAACGAGACCGGCGGTAACGAGACCGGTGGCAACGAGACCGGCGGTAACGAGACCGGTGGCAATGAGACCGGCGGTAACGAGACCGGCGGTAACGAGACCGGTGGCAACGAGACCGGCGGCAACGAGACCGGCGGCAACGGCAACCAGGGTGGCAACGGCAACCAGGGCGGCAACTCGTCCAACGGTGGCAACGGCAACCAGGGTGGCAACTCCTCCACCGGCGGCTCCGGCAACCACGGCGGCACCTCCGGCAACGGCGGTAGCTCCTCCAACGGTGGCAGCTCCTCCACCGGCGGCAACGGTGGCACCGAGGGCGGCTCCACCGGCAACGGCGGCGCCACCGGCGGCTCCGTGACCGGCGGGGGCGACGACTCCTGCACCGTCGACCTCGACGGCGCCAAGTGCGCGGACAACACCACCCCCGACTCGGCCGGCAACCAGCCGGTCGAGCAGGGCAAGGGCAAGGACGAGCTCGCCGAGACCGGCGCCGCCGAGACCACCTTCCTGGTGGTCGGTGCCGCGACGATGATCGCCGGAGGCATCGGCTTCCGCATCCTGCCGCGCCTGATGAGCGGCCGCGCGGCCGTCTAAGGATCGCCGTCCGCGCCGGGCAGTGCCCGGCGCACAGGCACAGAGGGGCCCGGGACGCCATTCGGCATCCCGGGCCCCTCGACGTACGTACCGTGCCCGGAAGGGGTGAGGGCCTACGCGCCCTGGTGCGCCAGCAGTGCCAGGGCGCCCACCAGCACCACCAGCAGGGCCACCAGCATCACCGGACTCAGCCCGGCGAACATCCCCTGCCCCTGCTCCCGCTGAAGCCGCTCACGGCTCGCCCGGCACACGGGACACCGGCCCTCGCTGACGGGCGCCGCGCAGTTCGCGCACACCAGTCGGTCGTAGGTCATGCGCCTTCCTCCTCCCGCGCGGCGGAGCCGCGACCCGCTGGACGCTCCGCACAACGCTCGTGGAAACGCAACCGTTCCCCTCCCACTGTGCCAGCTCGCGCGGGTTTCGGCGCGGCCCGCCGGAGATCACCTGTTCCGTCATACTTACGTCCTGCGTCCGGGCGGCCCCGTTCCGACACAAATCGCCCATCCCCGGACGTGCGCCTGCACGCCTGAGTCCGGTTCGCGTATGGTCACGCACACCTACTCCCGGCCGACCGTGGTGCATCCGTGATCCGATTCGACAACGTCTCCAAGACATACCCGAAGCAGAGCCGCCCCGCTCTGCGGGATGTGTCCCTCGATATCGAGAAGGGCGAGTTCGTCTTCCTGGTGGGCTCCTCCGGCTCCGGCAAGTCCACCTTCATGCGACTCATCCTCCGTGAGGAACGCGCCAGCCAGGGCGCGGTCCATGTCCTGGGCAAGGACCTCTCCCGCCTGTCCAACTGGAAGGTGCCGCACATGCGCCGCCAGTTGGGCACGGTGTTCCAGGACTTCAGGCTCCTGCCCAACAAGACCGTCGCGGAGAACGTGGCGTTCGCGCAGGAGGTCATCGGCAAGCCGCGCGGCGAGATCCGCAAGGCGGTGCCCCAGGTCCTCGACCTGGTCGGCCTCGGTGGCAAGGAGGACCGGATGCCCGGCGAGCTCTCCGGTGGTGAGCAGCAGCGCGTGGCGATCGCGCGGGCCTTCGTCAACCGTCCCATGCTGCTGATCGCGGACGAGCCGACCGGCAACCTCGACCCGCAGACCTCCGTCGGCATCATGAAGCTGCTGGACCGGATCAACCGGACCGGCACCACCGTGATCATGGCGACCCACGACCAGAACATCGTCGATCAGATGCGCAAGCGCGTCATCGAGCTGGAGAAGGGCCGTCTCGTACGCGACCAGGCGCGCGGCGTCTACGGCTACCAGCACTGAGCACCGAGCACTGAAAGGACGCCATGCGCGCCCAGTTCGTCCTGTCGGAGATCGGCGTCGGCCTCCGTCGCAACCTCACGATGACCTTCGCCGTCGTCGTCTCCGTCGCCCTCTCGCTCGCCCTGTTCGGCGGCGCGCTGCTCATGCGCGAGCAGGTCAGCACGATGAAGGACTACTGGTACGACAAGGTCAACGTCTCGATCTTCCTCTGCAGCAAGGCCGATGTGACCTCGACGCCGAAGTGCGCCAAGGGTGCGGTCACCACCGAGCAGAAGCAGCAGATCAAGAGTGACCTCGAGAAGATGGACGTCGTCGACACGGTCAGCTACGAGTCCGCCGACCAGGCGTACAAGCGCTACCAGGACCAGTTCGGCGACTCGCCCATGGCGAGCAACATCACGCCCGACCAGATGCAGGAGTCGTACCGGGTCAAGCTCCACGACCCGAAGAAGTACAAGGTCGTCGCCACCGCCTTCGCGGGCCGTGACGGGGTGCAGTCCGTACAGGACCAGAGAAGCATCCTGGACAATCTCTTCGGTCTGATGAACGGCATGAACGTGGCCGCCCTCTTCGTGATGGCGCTGATGCTCGTCATCGCGTTGATGCTGATCGTGAACACCGTCCGGGTGTCCGCGTTCAGCCGACGGCGCGAGACCGGGATCATGCGGCTCGTCGGGGCCTCCGGCTTCTACATCCAGATGCCGTTCATCATGGAGGCCGCGTTCGCCGGACTCATCGGCGGCGTGCTGGCCTGCGTGATGCTGCTGGCCGGCCGGTACTTCCTGATCGACGGCGGCCTGGCCCTCCAGAGCAAGCTGAACCTGATCGAGTTCATCGGCTGGGACGCGGTCTTCACCAAGCTGCCCCTGGTCCTGGCGATCGGCCTGCTGATGCCCGCCGTCGCCGCGCTCTTCGCGCTCCGCAAGTACCTCAAGGTGTGACATGCGCCCCCGGGGGCGCGCGGCCAACAAGCCGTGCGCCCCGGGGGCGTTGTCCTAGACTCGGCGACATGTCGGGCCCCACACAGTGTCTCGGGCCCCGCGGCATGCGCCGCGGGGCTGCCCTGACCTTGGTGTTCGCGGGTGTACTGACGGCCGGTGCGGCCACCGGCGTACTGCCCCGGGACGCTCACACCCCCGCCGCGCTCGCCACCCGCTCCGTCGCCTCCACCGTCAAGGGCGAGGACGTGACCGCCGCCGCCGCGCGCGCCATCGCCGACGGCAAGTCCGGCAAGGAGGCGGCCGAAGAGGTCGTCAGCCGCAGCGGGGACCGCTGGGGCGCGGTGTACGACGAGCGCCAGTACGCGGAGTTCGAGCAGGCGCTGGACGGTACGTACACCGGCGTCGGGATCTCCGCACGGCGCACCGAGGACGGGCGGGTCGAGGTGGCCCGGGTGCAGCCCGGCAGCCCCGCCGCCCGGGCGGGCATCGAGCCGGGCGACCTGCTGCGCTCCGTGGACGGCCACCGGGTCGACCGCCGCCCCGTCGCCGAGGTCGTCGCCCTGCTGCGCGGCGACGGTGCGGAGGCCGCCGAGGGCAGCACGGTGACCCTGGGCGTCGAAGGGGCCGGCGGCGCCCGGACCGAGACGCTGCGCCGGGCCAGGCTGGCCACCGAGGCCGTGACCATACGGCGGATCGGCGCCGGTCGCCCCGGGCCCGAGGCCGTACTGATCGAGGTCGACTCCTTCACCAAGGGCTCGGGCACCAAGGTCCGCGACGCGGTCCGGACAGCCCCCGCCGACGCCGGGGTCCTCCTCGACCTCCGGGGCAACTCCGGCGGGCTGGTCACCGAGGCCGTCACCGCCGCCTCCGCCTTCCTGGACGGCGGCCTGGTCGCCACGTACGACGTGCACGGCGAGCAGCGCGCCCTCTACGCGCAGCCCGGCGGCGACACCTCCCGCCCGCTCGTCGTCCTCGTCGACGGCGGCACGATGAGCGCCGCCGAGCTGCTCACCGGCGCGCTCCAGGACCGGGGCCGTGCCGTCACCGTGGGCTCACGGACCTTCGGCAAGGGCTCGATCCAGATGCCCAGCAGGCTCCCGGGCGGCGGGGTGGCCGAGCTGACCGTCGGCCACTACCGCACCCCGGCGGGGCGCGGCGTCGACGGCCGGGGCATCACCCCGGACCTCGCGGTCGGCTCCCGGGCCGAGCAGCGGGCGGAGACAGTATTGAGTGGCCTCGGGGGCGGTTCGTAGTGCGAAAATGGCCGCACTATGGCTAAGGAAAAAGACACCGGTCGCAAGATGATCGCGCAGAACAAGAAGGCGCGGCACGATTACCACATTCTCGACACCTACGAGTGCGGTCTCGTCCTCATGGGCACCGAGGTCAAGTCGCTCCGGCTCGGCCGGGCCTCCCTGGTGGACGGCTTCGTCCAGATCGACGGCGGCGAGGCCTGGCTGCACAACATCCACGTGCCCGAGTACGTGCAGGGCACCTGGACCAACCACTCGGCGAAGCGGAAGCGCAAGCTGCTGATGCACCGGGCCGAGATCGACAAGCTGGAGTCGAAGTCCGGCGAGACGGGCCACACGATCGTCCCGCTCGCGCTGTACTTCAAGGACGGCCGGGTCAAGGTCGAGATCGCCCTCGCCAAGGGCAAGAAGGAGTACGACAAGCGGCAGACCCTGCGCGAGAAGCAGGACCTCCGCGAGACCAACCGCGCGATCTCCGCCGCCCGCCGTCGCCAGCGCAGCGCCTGAGACCCGCGCTCGCGGTCCGCCTCCGGTCGGCCAGTCGGCCGTCCGTCAGGAATAGGCTGGCATCGTCGCACGTTGGTCACGTACGATGGCAACGCACTCCACAGCGGGTGCGCGCATTTGAAAAAACAACATGGGGATGATCGGTTTCGACAGCGGATGTCGAAGCAGGGGAAGCGTGTCGAGGAAGCGGCAATGATCTCGTAAACCATATGTCGCAACCAATAATCGCCAACTCCAAGCGCGATTCCTTCGCCCTCGCTGCCTAAGTAGCGACTTGCGAAGTGTCAGCCCGGGGGTGATCCCGACCCGGATCCTGGCATCATCAAGGGATCTAAACTTCTAGACCCGGTCACGGGGCCTAGAAGGAAATCAAACAGTGACTGAGCCCGTCGGAGACTTGTCCGCGTGATCTCCGGGGCCGAGAAAATCGCAGCGGACTGCACACGGAGAAGCCCTGGTTCTGCACCGTTGGACGCGGGTTCGATTCCCGCCATCTCCACAATTCCCATGTGAGCCTCCGCCCCGCGAGATTTTTCGCGGGGCGGAGGCTTTTTCATGCCTGCCCGCAGGGCGGGGGCGGCTCGCACCGGACGGCGGACGGGGGGCGGCGGCCCGCGTGGTCCGCCCCTGTTCGATTGCAGTGCTTGAATGGGTTGACGTTCCTGGCGAGCAAGGAGAAGCGCAGTGCCCCTGGTATCCGTCGTGATGCCCGTGTACAACTCGGCGGCCACTCTCGGTGCGGCGGTGCGGTCGGTGCTCACGCAGACCCACAGCGACCTGGAGTTGCTGATCACCGACGACAAGTCGACCGACGACTCCATGGACATGCTCATGGAGTTCGCCCGGCAGGACGAGCGCGTACGGCCGGAGTCGGCGCCCGAGCAGGGCGGTGCCGGTCGGGCGCGCAATCTCGCCATCGAGCGGGCCCGGGGCGACTACATCGCCTTCCTCGACAGCGACGACATGTGGCTTCCGGAGAAGGCCGAACGACAGCTCGCGTTCGCCGCGGAGGGCGATGCGCCGCTGACGTTCACCTCGTACTACAAGATGGACGCCGATTACGCGGGAGAAAGCGTCGATTTCGTCCCGAACGGGCGCATCATTCGGGCACGAGGACATGTGGACTACCGGGCGATGCTGGTCCGGGACTACATCGGCGCCCTGACCGCGATGTACGACCGCAACGTCCTCGGCACGCGGCTGATGCCGGAGATGCGGAAGCGCCAGGACTACGCCCTGTGGCTGTCGATCATGCGCGACGGCGCCGACGCCCGGGGGCTGACCGAGCCGCTGGCGGTGTACCGGGCCCACCAGGCGGGTTCGCTGTCCTCCAACAAGCTGTCACTCGTCCAGTACAACTGGGCGCTGTACCGCGAGCACGAGGGTCTGTCGGTGCCCCGGGCGACCCGGGCGCTGACCGGCGCGGTGTGGCAGTCGCTGCGGAACTCGCGGATCTGAGCCGTTCCGCCTCCGCCCCGCGAGATGATTCGCGGGGCGGAGGCTTTTCCCGTACCGGTGGGGAGGGCCGTGCGCCGGGCTCATGGAGCGAAGAGCTTCTTCACGGCGGACGGGCCGTCGAATTCCGGTGCGATCGCGTCCATGACGATCTCGTCGCAGACCTCCCCGAGCCAGTACCCGGCCCGACGCAGCGTCCCGACCTCGCGGAAGCCCGCCCCGGTGTAGGCCCGGACCGCCGCGACGTTCGGCGCGAGGACCTTGAGCCACACCATGCGCAGGTTCGTCACGTGGAAGGCGTAGTCGAGCGTGAGCCGGGTGGCCGCACGGCCCAGCCCGTGTCCGCGTGCCTCGGGAGCGAGCATGATCACGAACTCGGCCGTCCTCACGCCGTGGTCCGGGAGCAGGGTGCTCACGCCGACCGGTACCGCGCTGTCGCCCGTCAGGTCCTACACCGTGAAGCGGATGTTCCCGCCACGCAGCTGGTGCCCCATGCCCTCGGTCCGGGCCTCCAGCGATTCGGGCCCCTGCCGCCCGTAACCGACCAGGAGCGCGGGGTCCTGTTCCCACCGCCAGTAGGTCTCGACGAGATCGGACCGGTAGGGGCCGAGGGCGCAGCTGTCGGTGCTGATCCAGAGGATCGGGTCAGGGCTGGTGATGGGGGCCTCCGATCGTGATGGCGGGGGTGCATGCCTGCGTCGATTCGTTGGCGACATCCTCCTCCGTGCCACCTCTTTCCAGGACGAGGCGGCGGTCTTTCCCTCTTCCGGCTTCCGGGGAAGGTGATCGGACGGAGTCCGTCGCTGCCGTGAGGCGTCGGCGGAGGAGCCGATCACGCCCGCTGCCCGTGTCGCCGGGTGTGGGAGGCGTACCGCATCAGGTGGTCGACGGCCTTGGCGAGCAGTCGGAGCATGGCGGCGGGGTCGCCGTCCCGGTCGCGGAGCAGGCCGCGGGCGTGGGCCACGGTGGCGACGGCGATGTCCCGGGCCCGGGAGTCGGCCAGGCCCTTCGCGTACTCCTCGGCCGGGTCGGTGAGGAGCCCGAGGTGGGAGCGGAGCCGCTTGCGGACCTCGCCGGCCACCGGTCCCGTCGGCCGGCTCCGGGCGAGTGCGAGGGCCAGGTCCACGTCCCGGGCCATGTCGGTCGCGGTCGGGAGCGTGTCGGGCGCGGCACTCACCGCTCGGCGCTCTCGTGGTCGTACCGGCCGTGCTCGATGTCCTCGCCCGGCAGCGGCCCGGTGCGGGCGAGGAAGGTGTCCCAGCCGTGCTGGGCCCGGGCGAGCAGTTCGGCGGACGGGTGGCTGCCGGGCAGGTTCGAGTCGGGGGTGTGGACCGGGAGCGGGGGCTCTGAACGGGCGGACTGGGGTTCCATGCCGATCTCCGTGTTCTGCGGGCTCCTCCGACCGTTTTCGGCGGGGTCGGAGGGCGATGCCTGATACTGACACTCAGTGAACGCGCGACGACGCCCCGGAACTGGCACACGTTGTGACAGTCCGGGGCGTCGTGCGGCAGTCCTCTCGCAGGCGTTCCGGCGTAACGCCTCTAGAGTTGGGCGCCGCACCAGGAGGCGTAGCCGATGAGGGCTTCCGGGGTGCGGCGGGCCGCGCGTACCAGGCCGGCGGTGGTTTCGCGTACGGACGGGTGGTACTTGGCCTGCTGCGGCGCTGCTTTGCGGGCCTTGAGCAGGGAGGCGAGTGCCGCGTCGGTCCTGCCGGTCCAGAGCTGGGAGCGGGCGGTGTCGATCCAGAAGTGGCCGAGCCGGTCCGGGAAGTAGTCCGCCGGGGGGTGTACCAGCTTGGCGAGCTGGAGGGACTTTCCGTGGTTGCCCAACTCCATCTCCGCCGCCGCCGCGTGGATGGCCACGTTGGTCGGACCGAACGACTGGACGTGTGCTCCGTCCCGGGCGCCGCCGACCACCTCGCGCCCCAACTGTTCGGCCAGGCGCCGCGCTTCGGCCAGTTCGTTGCGGGCCGAGTCGGCGTCGCCCTGCCGGGTGGCCAGCATCGCCGCGCGCAGGTGCAGGTTCCCGGCGGAGCAGAGAGCGGGGAGTTCACCGGCACGTACGCCGGGTTCCACGGTCTCGCGCGCCCTTGCGGTGATCTTCTGTCCGACCTCGTGCCGCCCGGTGGCGAAGGTCGAGTAGGCGCGCATGTAGCCGTACAGGCTCATCAGGTACGGGTCGCCCGCGCGCTGGGCGGAGTAGTCCATGCGCGACAGCAGTAGCGCCACCAGGTCCGACAGGCCGAGCCCGTAAGCCACGTCGTAGGCGGACCGGTACACGTGCGCGAGCAGCCGGTGCGCCTCCTCGGCCGGTCGGCCCTGCGCGGTCTGGGAGACCTGGACCAGTTCGTCGATGAGCGGGGGTGCCATGGCGACGATCCGCCCGAAGTTCGCCTTCCTGCGGGCGAGGAGCACCGCGTGAACGTCGGCGTCGATGTCCGGCAGGGGCCTTACGGGGAGTTCGTCGAGCGGGAAGTCGTAGTTGTCGAGTGCGGCACGCAGGTCGGTCAGGGGGCCGTCGAGCCGGTCGTGCGCGTGGTCGGCCGCGTAGGGCTGGCCGGTGAAGGTGGTGACGGGCACACCCATGGCCCGTGCGACGGCCGCGATGAACGAGCCGCTGGCGGGGCGGCGACCCTGTTCGACCTTGACCAGGAGCGAGTAGGAGACGGTTGCTTTGGTGGCGAGTTGCTTCTGCGTCAGGCGGTGCAGGCGCCGGTACGCGGCGATCCGTGCCCCTGTCCCGACGCCGGTGGGCGTGGACATACTGTGCTCCGTCCTCGTAGTCGCGTACTGGGACGGTACCCGTCGGCATGCGGCGGGGGATGCGGCTTCGCGCGCCGTCGACGGGGTGGATCGCGCGGTTCGGACTCTCTCGGCCTCGCGATTCCTGCGGTCCGTGTCTGCGGGCCTGTTCCGGTCAACCACCTTGTGCCCCAACGTTGTTGACCTGTCACGCGGTCGAACCCGGCTTCCGTGTCCTCGGCCCCGAAGGGCCTGCGGGCCGGGTCCGGGTGCGACGCTCCCGATTCACCGAGGGATGCCCGGAGGTGGCTGACGTGGCCCCTGCCGCGCCGTCGTCGGCCGTGCGGAATCGGGGGTTGCCTTTCCCGGGTTGCTGTCGAAGAGGGGCGAGTGGGGGAAGAGGGGCGAGCGGGGAAGGTGCCGCCGTCGTGGGGCCGGGGTGACCGCAGGAGTGTGATCCGGCCCTTGGGGCGCGCTGCCGGGCTCACCCGCTCCTGTTGTACTTCGGCAGCGCCACCCGGCAGGGCGAGGCGATCGGGTACGCCAAGGCTCATTTCGAGGACACGAAGCTTCCCGTGGTGCCCGAGCCCGGGGCCGTGATCGCGCATGAGATCACTGCGGAGGGTGTCGCCGACATCCGTGCCTGACCGCTACCGCCTGACAGCGAAAGGAACCTGATGGCAGAGAAGTTCGAGGTCGAGGCTCTGGGATACGTCGTCGGGGGGCGGGCGGAGCCGACCGACGACTACTGGGGCGGTACGCGCGCGATCATCCGGTTGGACGGGGCCTTCCCGGTGGAGGCGACGAAGGGGCTGGAGGAGTTCTCGCACCTCGATGTGGTCTTCCGGTTCCATCTGACCGACCCGGCCGATCTTCCGCTCCGGGCCCGGCGGCCCCGGGACAATCCCGACTGGCCCGAGGTCGGGTTCGTGGGGCATCGCAACATGCGTCGCCTCAACTGGCTGGGCGTCTCGCGCTGCCGACTGGTCGGGGTGGACGGGCTGGACCTTCATGTGGAGGATCTCGACGCGGTGGACGGCACCCCGGTGATCGAGGTGAAGCCGTGGTTCGAGGAGATGGGGCCCCGGGGCGAGGTCCGGCAGCCCCGGTGGGTCAGCGACATGCTCGGCGACTACTACGCCCCGGCCCGGGACTGACCCGCGCGTTCCTCGCGTACGACGCCCGCGCGTTGCTCGCGTACGACGCCCGCGGGTTCCTCGCGTACGACGTACGAAAGCCTCCGCCCCGCGAGACCGTTCGCGGGGCGGAGGCTTTCGGGCCCGGTCGTGTTACGCGACCGTGCGGATGAGCTTCTTGTTGACGAACTCCTCGATGCCGGGGCGGCCCAGCTCGCGGCCGAAGCCGGAGCGCTTGATGCCGCCGAAGGGCAGTTCGGCGCCCTCGGCGCCGACGCCGTTGACGAAGACCATGCCAGCCTCGATGCCGTCGGCGACGCGGGCGGCCTGCTCGGGGTCGGTGGTGAAGACGTACGAGCCGAGGCCGTACGGGGTGTCGTTGGCGATCCGCAGGGCGTCCTGCTCGTCGGCCGCCCGGAAGACCATGGCGACCGGGCCGAAGAGTTCCTGGCGGGCCGTGGCGTGCTCGGTGGTGAGGCCGGTGAGGACTCCGGCCGGGAAGTGGGCGCCCTTGCGCTCGCCCTCGGTGTGGAGGGTGGCGCCCTCCGCGACGGCGGCGGCCACCTGGCGCTCCAGGGTGTCGGCCGCGGCGACCGAGGAGAGCGGGGCGCCGGACTGGCGGGCGAGGAGCGCGGCGGTGAACTTCTCCACGAACGTGTCGTAGAGGTCGGACACGACGACGAACCGCTTGGCGGCGTTGCACGCCTGGCCGGTGTTGTCGAGGCGGGCGGCGACGGCGGAGTCCACGACGGCGTCGAGGTCGTCGGTGGAGAGCAGGATGAACGGGTCGGAGCCGCCGAGTTCGAGGACGACCTTCTTCAGGTGCCGCCCGGCGATCTCGGCGACGGCGGCACCGGCGCGCTCCGAGCCGGTCAGGGAGACGCCGTGGACGCGCGGGTCGGCGATCACCTCGGCGATCTGCTCGTTGGTGGCGTACACGTTGACGTACGCGCCGACGGGGAAGCCGGCCTCGGCGACGAGCCGCTCCAGCAGGGCCGCGGTGGCCGGGCACTGCGGGGCGTGCTTGAGGACGATGGTGTTGCCCAGGGCGAGGTTCGGCGCGGCGAACCGGGCGACCTGGTAGGCGGGGAAGTTCCACGGCATGATGCCGAGCAGGACGCCCACCGGGCCGCGGCGCACGACGGCGCGGCCGGGGCCGGAGGTGACGGGAAGCTCCTCGTCGGCGAGGAAGCCCTCGGCGTGGTCGGCGTAGTAGTGGTAGATGTCGACGCAGAAGTCGATCTCGCCCTCCGCCTCTTCGAGCGGCTTCCCCATCTCGCGCACGATGCCCGCCGCCAGCTCGGCGCGGTGCTCGGCGTGCAGGTCACCGAGCCGGCGCAGGAGCGCGGCCCGCTCGGCGACGGTGGTGGAGCGCCCCCAGGCGGTGGCGGCGTGGGCGGCGTCGACGGCCGCGGTCACCTCGGCGTCCGTGGCGGTCGGGTAGGCGTGGGCGGTCGTGCCGGTGGAGGGGTCGGTGACGGCGTACATCGGGTCTCCAGGAAGTGCGGGGGAGTGGTGCCGGTGCCGTGGCCGGTCCCGCGTCCGGGTGGGGCGCGGGGCCGGTACGGCGAAGTCCTACGGTTCGAGTATGGTCCGGGCGCCGACGGCGGACTTCAGGTCCTCGAACGCGGCGGCCGCCTCGTCGAGCGGACGGACGTTGCCGATCAGCTCGTCCAGCGGCAGCCTGCCGGCCAGGTACAGGCGGGCCAGCTTGGGGATGTCGATCGCGCCGACGCTGGAGCCGTAGTTGCAGCCGAGGATACGCTTGCCCTGGTCGGCGAGGTCGAAGAGGTTGAACGCGCCCGTCGCCTCGACGGGGGCCATGCCGACGAGGACGGCCGCCCCGCCGGAGGTGAGCATCGCCGGAAGGGTCTCGATGACCTTGGGGCTGCCGATGGCCTCGAAGGCGTAGTCGGCGCCGCCCAGCTCCTCCTGGCACCAGGCGGCCACGTCGGTGGTGGCGGCGTCGAGGGTGTGCGTCGCCCCGAAGCGTTCGGCTGCGGCCAGGCGCTCGGGCGAGAGGTCGACGGCGACGATCGGGTCGGCCCCGACCAGCCGCAGCCCCATCACCACGGACAGGCCCACCCCGCCGGCGCCGATGACGACCGCGGACTCGCCGGGGCGGACGCCCGCGGTGTTCATGGCGGCGCCGATCCCGGTGGAGATGGAGCAGCCCAGGAGGGCGCCGATGCCGAACGGCAGCTCGTCGGGGACCTTGACGGCGGCCGACTCGGGTACGACGACCCGGCTGGTGAACGCGCCGAGGCCGAGGTAGGGCCAGACCTCCTCGCCGTCGGCGTCGGTGATGGGGGTCGTGCCGTCGGGCAGGGTGTTCGCCACGGCCTGGGTGCCGGTGCAGAGCCAGGCCATCCCGGCCAGGCACTTGCGGCAGCGGCGGCAGGGCGCGAACCAGGAGAGGACGACGTGGTCGCCCGGCTTCACCGAGCTGACGCCGCCGCCGACGTTCGTGACCACACCGGCGGCCTCGTGGCCCAGGACGAGGGGGCGGTCGCTGGGCCAGTCGCCCGTCAGGATGTGCAGGTCGGAGTGGCAGACCCCGGCGGCGCGGACGTCGATCTCCACCTCGCCCGGTCCGGCGGGCCGGTGGGAGACCTGGCGGGTGTGCAGGCCCGCGACGGGGTCGTAGGCGATGGCGGGGGAGAGGTTCGCGGACATCAGAGAGCCTTGATTTCTTCGGACGGCGAGGTGTTCGACGACGGGGTGTTCCCGGAGGTGGGGGCGTTCCCGGACGGGTTGGTGGGGGACGCGAGGCGGGTGTGGGGCTTGGCGACGGCGATGTAGACCAGGCCGACGACCAGCAGCGCGGAGAAGACCACGATCACGGCCCAGACCTGGACCCAGCTGCCCGACGGAGGGGCGAGCTCGGCGCGGGGCCAGGCGATGTTGACCGCCTCGAAGAGCAGCCACACCACGGCCAGGACGTTCACCACCAGGCCGGCCCGGCCCAGGCGGAACTCGCCGTCGGCCGGGTTCCACCGGCCGCGCAGCCGTGCGTAGAGCGCGACGAGGGCGACGGTCAGGAAGATGAGGTAGAAGCCGCCGGAGCCGAAGGAGATCAGCGTGGCCGCCGCGTTTCCGTTGAGCCCGAGCAGCAGGCCGAGACCGGCCAGGACGGCCGTGACGGTGAGCGAGACCCAGGGGATCTGGCGCTCCCCGACCTTGGCGAGCTGGGTGGAGCAGGGAAGCTGCCGGTCGCGGGCGAAAGCGAAGACGGCCCGCCCGATGTACGTCTGGATCGAGATGGCGCAGGCGAAGAACGCGACCAGGACCACGACGACGAACGGCTTCTCGCTCCAGCCGCCCAGGCTCTGCGTCACCGCGTCGAAGACCGGGTCCACGGTCTTGCCGGAGACGGCGTCCTCGGGGCGGCGCAGCGAGAACGTCACCGCGACCGAGGTCAGCAGCACCGTGAACGCCACGAACACGTAGCTGCGCAGCAGCGCCCGGGGCACGCTGCGTCGCGGCTGCTCGGTCTCCTCGGCGACCTGCGTGGTCGCGTCGAATCCCAGGAAGGCCCAGCCGGCCACGGCCAGACACGTCACGAACCCGGCCACGGCGGATCCGCCCGAGGCGGATTCCGCGCCCAGGGTGTCGAAGAGGATGCCGAAGCCGTTGTTGCGGGCGAAGACCAGCAGGAACACGCTGATGGCGATGGAGGCGACGCCCTCCGCGACGATGCCCGCGTTGAGGAAGTGCTTGACCGGGTTGACGCCGAGCAGGTTGATGCCCAGGGCCACGACGATGAAGAC
The DNA here is from genome assembly GCF_043079735.1 of Streptomyces sp. NPDC015144. Taxonomy (NCBI): domain Bacteria; kingdom Bacillati; phylum Actinomycetota; class Actinomycetes; order Kitasatosporales; family Streptomycetaceae; genus Streptomyces; species Streptomyces sp. NPDC015144. The sequence continues at coordinate 63,778 of NZ_JBIBUU010000007.1, forward strand.
CACGCCGAGCAGGACGTGGGTCGCGGGGGAGAGCTCCGCGTCGCTGAAGAGCATGTGCAGCCAGCTGGAACCGAGGTACGCCACGGTCGTCAGCGACGCGATGGCCGAGGCGAGGTAGATCCAGCCCACCAGCCAGCCCAGCCGGGGCCCGCCCAGCCGGCGGACCCATTGGTAGACGCCGCCGGTGATCGGGAACTGCGAGGAGAGCTCGGCGTAGACCGTGGCGACCAGCAGCTGTCCGAGGAAGGCGACGACGACCGCCCAGATCCAGGTGGGTCCGGCGAAGACGAACCCGAGCTGGACGACGGCGTAGATGCCGACCACCGGGGAGATCGTCGCGAAGCCGAGAGCGAATACGGCCCAGGGGGAGAGGGTGCGCTTCAGCTCTTGCTGGTAGCCGTACTCAGCCAGGTCGCCGGCATCGGCGCGGTTGTGGTCCACGTTGTACTCCTGGCATTGCTAGGGCCCGCGTCCGGCGGCGCCCACAGGTGGAGGTCGGTCGCCGGCCTGCCGTTCCCACCGGCTACGAGGCCGGTGCCACGGTGGTCGTTCGAGGGGCGACCATGTATTGGCTGTAGAGCCAATTGTTATTTGGCTGCACAGCCAATAGCATCTTCGCCATGGCGTCAAGGGGTACCGGGAAACAAGTGCGCAAATCGGCGGCGGAGCGGCGCCGCGAGATCGTGGCCGCGGCCGCGCTGGTCGGGCTGGAGGAGGGCCTGGAGTGCGTCACCCGGCAGCGGATCGCCGACGGCCTCGGGGTCCAGTCCGGACTCATCCACCACTACTTCCCGGTGGTCGAGGAGCTGGTGGCGGAGGCGTTCGCCCGGGCCACCACGGCGGAACTGGACGGCCTGCTGCCCGAGGCGGCGGCCGGGGCCGAAGCGGCGGACGGAGTGGACGGGGTGGAGGGAGGACCCCTGGACGCCTTCCGGCGCTTCTTCACCCTGATATCGGGCGCCGAGTTCGACAACGTCAGCAAGCTCTGGCTCAACGCGCGGCACCTGTCCCGCTACCGCCCCGCGCTCCACGGCCAGGTCGTCAGCCAGGAGCTGCGCTGGTGCCACCGCATCGAGCAGATCATCGCGCGCGGGGTGCGGGAGGGGGAGTTCCGCTGCGAGGACCCGTGGGCGTCGGCCGTGCGCATCCTCGCCGTCGTCGACGGCGCCAGCGCGTACATCAACACCAGCGCGGACCGGCGTACGGAGCCCCTCGCCGACCTCGCGCGCAGACTCGCGGAGGCCGAGCTGGGCCTGGCGGCCGGTGGTCTGAGACTGCCCTGACGCGCCTCTCTCCATGGCGTCCAGGTTTGTGGAAGTCTCATAAAGTCCCGCCTCCGAATCGGTGGCTCGCGCTCCTGATTCCCCTTTTCCCTCGCTGAAATGATCGTTGTGGAGCGATTCGGGTGCTGTTGGGCATCCACATAATCCGAGGAGGCCCGTATGACCCGCGACGGACGTGTGCTGGTGACCGGCATCGGTGCGATGACACCGTTGGGGGACGATGCCGCGGCGCTGTGGGCGGGCCTGCTGGACGGCAGATCGGGGGTGCGGTCCCTGACGGAGGAGTGGGCGGAGGACCTGCCCGTGCACGTCGCGGCCGCGCTCCCCACGGACCCCGCCTCGCTGCTCCCCAGGACCGAGGCGAGGAAGCTGGACCGGGGCGAGCAGATGGCCCTGCTCACCGCCCGGGAGGCATGGCGGGACGCCGGGGCGCCGCAGGTGGAGCCGGAGCGGCTCGCCGTCGTCCTTGGTACGGGGACCGGGGGCGTCCTCACCACGCTGGGGCAGGACGACGTCTTCGAGCGCGCCGGGGCCCGCCGGCTCTCGCCGTTCGCGGTGCCCATGCTGATGCCCAACGGGCCCGCCGCCTGGGTGAGCATGGACCTGGGCGCGAAGGGCGGCGCACGGACGGTGGTGAGCGCCTGCGCCTCCGGGGCGGAGGCCCTCGCCCTGGGGCAGGACCTGATCCGCAGCGGGCGGGTGGACGTGGTCGTCGCCGGTGGCGTGGAAGCCTGCCTGCACCCCTTCACCCTCGCGGCGTTCGCCCAGATGAAGGCGTTGTCGACGCGGTCCGAGGACCCGGAGGCGGTGTCCCGGCCGTTCGACGTCGGGCGGTCCGGCTTCGTGATGGGCGAGGGCGCGGGAATGATGGTGCTGGAACGCGAGGAGTTCGCCCGCGCCCGTTCCGTACGCGGCTACGGGGCGCTGGCGGGCGGCTCCGTCGGATCGAGCGCGGACCACATCACGGCCTCCGACACGGCGGGCCAGGTCCGCGCGATCGAGCTGGCGCTGCGCGACGCCGGCCTGGCCCCGGCGGACATCGGCGTCGTCCACGCCCACGCCACCTCGACCGAGTCCGGCGACCTGGCGGAGGCCGAGGCGGTCGCCCGTACGATCGGCGACCACGCCGCGGTGACGGCGACGAAGTCGATGACCGGCCACATGCTGGGCGCCTCCGGCACGGTCGGCGCCATGGTCGCCCTCCTCGCCCTCCGGCACGGCACGCTCCCGGCCATCCGCAACCTCGACGAACCCGATCCGCGCGTGGAGCTGGACCTGGTACGCGGCGAACCCCGCACCGGCCGGTGGACCGCCGCCCTGGCCAACTCGTTCGGCTTCGGCGGCCACAACGTCAGCCTCGTCCTCACCGGCTGACCGTGGCGGGCGGCCGCGCGGCTCAGCGCTCCCGGGGGACCCGGACGCCCGTCAGGGCGAGGACCAGGGCCAGGGCCGCCGCGCAGATCGGTACGGCGTAGCCCTGGACGCCCCCGACATGCTCCACGAACCAGCCGCCGGTCGCCGAACCGGCCGCGATGCCGCCCAGCAGCGCGGTCACGGCCAGGGTCATCCCCTCGTTCAGCCGGCCCTCGGGGGTGAGGCGCTGGATCAGGGTCATCCCGGTGACCATGGTCGGTGCCGTCGCCGCGCCGGCCAGCAGCAGCGCGGCCGCCAGGACGAGCACGGAAGGGGTCGAGGCGGCGGCGATCAGGGGCAGGGACATCAGGGCCGTCATCCCGGTCAGGCAGACCAGCAGGCGCCGCCGGATGCTCGCGGCCGGGCGGAGCGAGCCGTAGAGCAGCCCCGCGACGCAGGAACCGGCCGCCTGGAGCGCCAGGACCGCACCGCCCGCGTGGGCGATCGTGACGACCTCCATCGAACCGAAGACCGCCCCGGTGGCCAGGAACGCGGCGAGCAGCGGCGGCATGCCCCGGGTGCGGAGCGGGGAGCCGGTGCGGGTGCGGGGGGCGACGGGGGGTTCGGTGGCGCGCTGGGCGGCGAAGACCAGTACGCCGGTCATCAGCAGGACGGCGGAGACCAGGGTCCCCGCCTCCGGGAAGAGCGCCCCGCACAACAGCGCGGCCAGTGCCGGGCCGAGCATGAAGCAGAGCTCGTCGGCGGCCTGCTCGAAGGAGTTCGCGGTGTGCAGCGCGGCGGGGTCGCCCCGGTGCAGATGGGCCCAGCGGGCCCGGGACATCCCGCCGGTGTTGGGCGTGGTGGCGGTCGCGGCGTAGGCGGCGAAGAGGGTCCAGGCCGGGGCGTCGTAGTGCACGCAGAGCAGCAGCGCCAGCGAACCGAGCACGGCGATCGCGGTGGCGGGCACCGCGATCCGGGCCTGCCCGTACCGGTCGACGAGCCGGGCCGTCCAGGGGGCGACCACCGCCGTGGCGGCGAGCCCGGTCGCGGTGACGGCCCCGGCCAGGGCGTACGAGCCGCGCGTCCCGGCGATCATGATGACCGCGCTGACGCTGAACATCCCGCTGGGCAGCCGTGCGATGAGGTTGCCCGCGGTGAAGGCGCGGGCGCCCGGGGTGGCGAGCAGCCGGACGTACGGATTGCTGGACGCCCGCCGGACGGGGGCGGTGCGCGGGGCGATGACCAGCTGGCCGCCGGAGACGGCGAGCAGGGGGGAGGACGAGGACGGGGACGAGGAAGGGGCTGGAGCGGTCTCGTACGGCATGGAGCAAGCCTCCGGGCGGGCGGCCCCCGGGGTCCAACACCTTCTCCGCACCGATTCACGCATCTGTGATGTGAATATTGACGCACCTGTGTTGTAGGTTCCGGTGTGGTCTCCTCCGCCGCCGGATCCGGCGCCCCGACGCAGCACCCCCGCCCCCACACCGACCCGCGCCTCCTCCGCGTCTTCGTCGCGGTCGCCGAGGAGCTGCACTTCACCCGCGCCGCCGCCCGCCTCTACGTCGCCCAGCAGGCGCTCAGCCGCGACGTCCGCCGCCTGGAACGCGAGCTGGGCGTGGAGCTGTTCGTGCGGACCACCCGGCAGGTCGCCCTCACCGCGGACGGGGAACGGCTCCTGCCGTACGCGCGACGGGTGCTGGAGGCCCACGCAGAGCTGGCCGCCGCCTTCACCGACCGGGCGGACCTGCCTCTCTTCGTCGACCTCAACACCGACGGCATGACGGCCGCCCGGGTCCTCGCCCGCGCCCGCGAACTGGCCCCCCGGTGCGAGCTGATGGCGCGCTTCGAGAGCGGGCTGACCTGGGCGGCCGACGAGATCCTGGCCGGCCGGCTCGACGTCTCCTTCGGCCGCGCGGCCGGACTCGGCCCGGCGGTACGGGCCCGGCTGGGCATGCGGCCGGTGCGGTACGAGCCGATGGCCGTGCTGCTCCCCGACGACCACCGGCTCGCCGCGCGCGAGACCGTCCCCCTCGGCGATCTGGCCGGGGAGACCGTCTACGCGGGCGCCGGAAATCCGCGCACGGTGGAGTGGACGGAGTTCGCCCGGCTGCTCTTCACCGCATGGGGCATCGAGCTGGCGCCGCCCGTCCCGCTCGCGATCGGTGTCGCCGAGTTCCAGCGGGTCATGGCGAAGTCCCGGAACCCGGTGCTGGTGGTCGACGAGTTCCCGCCGATGCCGGGCACCGTGGTGCGCCCGCTGGTCGACCCCGTACCGCTCTCGCCGCTGCTGCTGGTCTGGCGCAAGGGGCTGCGCCATCCCGGGCTCGACGCGCTGTGCGAGGCCGCCGCGCTGCTCGGGGCCGAGGAGGGGTGGCTGGTGCGCCCGCCCGGCAGCTGGCTGCCCGAACCCGACGCGACCCTGATGCTCGGCGGGCGGTGACGCGGCCGTGACGCTCGGGGGGCGGTGACGCGGCCGTGATGCTCGGTGGGCGGGAACCAGTACGTATACCGTCGCCGGACACGGCCGCGAGATGAACCCACGGCGTAACCGGCGGGAAACACGGGTGAACCGGCCCCGTCATGTGCCCCGCGCATCATGGGCGGCCGCGGGAACGCCAACGGGAGCGGAACGGGAGTCGGCCGACCACATGCACCAGGACGACGAGGAGTACGGACCCCTCACGGGCTTCACCGTCGGGGTCACCGCCGCGCGCCGCGCGGAGGAGTTCGGGGCGCTGCTGGAACGGCGGGGCGCCTCGGTCGTGCACGCCCCCGCCCTGCGGACCGTGCCGCTCGCCGACGACGGCCAACTGCGGGCCGCCACCCGGGAGATCATCGCCTCCCCGCCGGACGTGGTCGTCGCCACCACCGCGGTCGGCTTCCAGGGCTGGATCGGTGCCGCCGCGGAGTGGGGCCTCGCCGACGCGCTGCTGACGGCGCTGGACGGGGCCGAACTGCTGGCCCGCGGCCCCAAGGCCAAGGGCGCCGTCCGGGGAGCCGGGCTCACCGAGACGTGGTCGGCCGCCTCCGAAGCCATGGCCGAGGTGCTGGAACGGCTCCTGGCCGAGGGCGTCGCGGGCCGTCGCATCGCCGTCCAGCTGCACGGCGACTCGCTCGCCGAGTTCATCGGGCCGTTGCGCGCGGCGGGCGCCGAGGTCCGCCCCGTCCCCGTCTACCGCTGGACGGAGCCCGAGGACATCGCCCCGCTCGACCGGCTGCTCGACCTCACCGTCGCCCGCGGCCTGGACGCCCTCACCTTCACCAGCGCCCCGGCCGCCACGGCGCTGCTCGGGCGGGCCGAGCGCCGCGGGCTGCTCCCGGAACTGCTGGGCGCGCTGCGCGAGGACGTGCTCGTGGCCTGCGTCGGACCGGTCACCGCCCGGCCGTTGGAGGAGCGCGGGATCGGCACCGTGCAGCCGGAACGCTTCCGGCTCGCCCCGCTCGTCCAGCTCCTCTGCGCCGAACTGCCCGCCCGCGAAACGGAGTGGGAGATCGCCGGGCACCGGGTGGCGGTCCGTGGGCGGGCGGTGCTCGTGGACGGCGGGCCGCGCCGGGTGACACCCGCCGGAATGGCGCTGCTGCACGCCCTGGCCCGGCACCCCGGCCGGGTGGTGTCCCGCGCCGAACTGCTGCGCGCGCTGCCCGGCGGCGGTCTCGACGAGCACGCGGTGGAGACGGCCGTCGCCCGGCTGCGCACGGCACTGGGCGACCCCGCTCTCATCCGTACGGTGGTCAAACGCGGCTACCGGCTGGCGCTGGACCCGCGCTGAGGAGCTGACGGGGCCGCGTTGTCAGTGCCCGCTGCTACAACGGACCCAGAGGCAACGGGCGAGCGGGCAGGGGGACTCCATGGGCACCTGGGGCAGTGGCAACTTCGACAGCGACGCGGCGGCGGACCATCTCTCGGGCATCACCGGGCGGCTCGTCGAGCGGATCGCGGAGGCGATGGCCGGTGATCCGGTCTGTCTGGAGCCCGACGAGTACGAGGGCGTCACCGTGCCGTGCGACATCGAGCTGCTCTGCCTGATCGCGGAGCAGGGGTACGCCGGCGCGGGTGTGCCGGAGCCGGCGGTGGTCGCGGGCTGGCGGGAGACGTTCATGCCCGTGTGGGAGGGGACCATCGACGATCTGGAGCCCACCCCCGAGTACAAGGAGGAGAGACGGGCCGAGCTGATCCGCACCTTCGACCGGCTGGCCGCCCTCGCGGAACGGGCGCACTGACCGGGCCGCGCCCGGGAAAGGACGGGGCTGCCGTGGCCTGCCGGGATACCTTGCGGGGATGGACGACAACGACATCTACCAGCTCGACGCGGAGATACGGCTGCGCCCCGTCGAGCTGCGGGACGCGGCCTCCCTCGCCGACTCGCTGACCCGTAGCCGGGCCTACATGCAGCCGTGGGAGCCCATCCGGCCCGACCACTTCTACACCGAGCAGGGGCAGCGCGAGCGGCTGACCGGGCTGCTCGTGGAGTGCGAGGCCGGCCGGGCGAAGGGCTGGGTGCTGGCCGACGCGGAGGACCGCGCGGTCGGCGGGTTCAACCTGAACGGCATCGTGCTCGGCCCGCTGCGCAGCGGCGCGCTCGGCTACTGGGTGGACGTCGAGTGCGCGGGGCGCGGGCTGGCCACGGCCGCCGTGCGCCGGATCTGCGAGCTGGCCAGGGACGGGCTGGGGCTGCACCGGATCGAGGCGGGGACGATGGTGGACAACGTCGCCTCGCAGCGGGTGCTCGCCAAGTGCGGCTTCGAGCAGTACGGGTTGGCGCCCCGCTTCCTCCACATCAACGGGGACTGGCGCGACCACCGCGTCTTCCAGCGGATCCTGCACGACGGCCCGCCGCGCGACTGAACCGTCCCGGCGCGTCCGCATCCCCGGCGCGGGCGGCAGGGGTTCCGGGCGGGCCGTCGGCGGGGCACCCTGGGGGAGACCCGACCGGTGACCCGAGGCGGTGGCATGCCCATGATGACCGGCAAGAGCGCGTACGAGTGGCGGTTCGACGCGGGCCGGCCCTGTCTCGACCTGGTGGCGACGGGCATCGGCACCACCGGTTCGTGCGAGCTGCTGGACGGCGCCGAGCGGCTCGCCGACTGGCTGGTCGCCACCGGGCTCGTACCGGACGGCACCCGGCTGGACGCCGTGGACGAGAGCTGGGTGGTCCGCTTCCGGCAGTTACGGGCCGGTGTCGACCGGCTGCTGACGGCGGAGCTGGGCGGCCGGGGCGACCGGTACGCCCTGGAGCGGGTCAACGCGCTCGCCGCCGGGGCACCGCCGGGGGTACGGGCGGTACGCGGCCGGGGCGGCAAGCTGGTCCGCACGCTCAGCGGCGATCCCGAGTGCGGGGAGCTGCTGACCGCCGTCGCCCGCGACGTGGTGGACCTCCTCACCGACCCGGTGGCGCGGGCCGGGCTGCGCCGCTGCGAGGCCGTGGGCTGCCGACGCTTCTATCTCGACACCTCGCGGGGCCGCCGCAGGCGCTGGTGCTCCAGCGAGGTGTGCGGCAACCGCGAACGGGTGGCCAGGCACCGGCGCCGGGCGGCGGCCCGGGCCGCGGGCGCGGGCGTGTCCTGAACCGGGGTTCCGGACCGGATGCGAGGTGGGCCGGCGCGGGTGCCGTCCCGTCCCCGGGGTCCGGACCCGCTGCGCACCATTTTCGGCATGCGCGGCAGGTGCGCGGCGGGCATCCCTTCGCCTAAGGTTGACGGCTGCCCAAATGCACATCAGAAAGGGGCCTCGGTGGCCGCGCAGGATGCCGCTGTCGATTCGTTGCGGGACCGGGAGATCGGGGTCGAGCAGAAACACCTCGACCGGGTGTACCACCGCCTCGAGGAGAAGATCCACGAGGCGGAATTTCTCATGGACGACGCCGTCAAGCGCGGCCAGGTCGGAACGCCCGGGGCGCTCGCCGAGCGCGACGCCCAGGTGTTCCGCGCCGGGATCCACCTCAACCGGCTGAACAGCGAGTTCGAGGACTTCCTCTTCGGCCGGATCGATCTGCTGCTCGGCAAGGACGGCGAACGCGGCCCCGACGGCGCGTACACCTCCGTCGAGCCCGCCGACGACGCGGTGCGCGACGACGCCACGGCCGACATCGCGGAGACGCTGCACATCGGCCGGATCGGGGTCCTCGACGCCGACTACGCCCCGCTGGTCATCGACTGGCGCGCCCCGGCCGCCGCCCCGTTCTACCGTTCGACGCCGAAGGACCCCGGCCGGGTCGTACGCCGCCGGGTCATCCGCTCCAAGGGCCGCAAGGTCCTCGGCGTCGAGGACGACCTGATGCGCCCCGAACTCACCGCGTACCTCGACGGCGGAAAGCTGCCGGTCATCGGCGACGGCGCCCTGATGGCGGCGCTCGGCCAGGCCCGCAGCCACACCATGCGGGACATCGTCTCCTCCATCCAGGCCGAGCAGGACCTGGTGATCCGGGCCCCCGCCGCCTCCGTCACCGAGGTCTCCGGCGGCCCCGGCACCGGCAAGACCGCCGTGGCGCTGCACCGGGCCGCCTACCTCCTCTACCAGGACCGACGGCGGTACGCGGGCGGCATCCTCATCGTCTCGCCGACCCCGCTCCTGGTCGCCTACACCGAGGGCGTGCTGCCCTCGCTCGGCGAGGAGGGGCAGGTCGCGATCCGCGCGGTCGGCTCGCTCTCCGACGACGCGGCCGGCGTCGAGGGCGCCACCACCTACGACGAGCCCGCCGTCGCCCGGATCAAGGGCTCCTCGCGAATGCTCGCCGTCCTGCGCAAGGCCGCCCGCGGCGCCCTGGAACAGCCCGGCACCCCGCGCCCGCGCCACGACACCGGCGGCCAGCTCGCCCTCGGCGAGGAGGAGCCGGCGCGGACCACCGCCCCGGCCACCCCGGCCCGGCTGCGGGTCGTCGCGTTCGGCGCCCGGATCGAGCTGGAGGCCGACGAGCTGCGCCGCATCCGGCAGTCCGTGCTCGGCGGCACCGCCCCGGTCAACCTGCTGCGCCCGCGCGCCCGCCGGATGCTGCTGGACGCCCTGTGGAACAAGTCCTCCGGCCGGGGCCGCTACACCGACCCCGAACTCGCCGCCGAGCTGCGCTCCTCGTTCGACGAGGACGTCTCCACCGAGACGGACTTCCTCGACTTCCTGAACGCCTGGTGGCCCGAACTGACCCCGCGCGGGGTGCTCGCCGCGATGGCCGACGAGAAGCGGCTCGGCCGCTGGGCCCGCCGGGTCCTCAACCAGGGCGAGACGCGCCGCCTCGCCCGCTCCCTGAAGCGGCTCGGCCCCGACGGCAAGGGCCCCCTCTCCGTCCACGACGTGGCGCTCCTCGACGAGCTCCAGACCCTGCTCGGCGCCCCGCCCCGGCCGAAGAGGAAGCGCGAGGCCGACCCGCTGGACCAGCTCACCGGTCTGGAGGAGCTGATGCCGCAGCGCGAGGAGACCCAGCGCGAGCGGGCCGAGCGGCTGGCCGCCGAGCGCACCGAGTACGCGCACGTCATCGTCGACGAGGCGCAGGACCTCACGCCCATGCAGTGGCGGATGGTCGGCCGCCGGGGCCGCCACGCCACCTGGACGATCGTCGGCGACCCGGCCCAGTCGTCCTGGTCGGACCCGGACGAGGCGGCCCGCGCCCGTGACGAGGCGCTCGGCAACCGGCCGCGCCGCCGCTTCACCCTCACGGTGAACTACCGCAACCCCGCCGAGATCGCCGAGCTGGCCGCCAAGGTGCTGGCGCTGGCGATGCCCGGGATGGAGTCGCCCGCCGCGGTCCGCTCCACCGGCGTACGCCCCCGCTTCGCGGCCGTGGGCGACGGCGACCTGGCGGCGGCGGTGCGCGAGGAGGCGCGGCGGCTGCTCGCCGAGGTCGACGGCACGGTGGGCGTGGTCGTCGCGATGAACCGGCGCGCGCAGGCCCGGGAGTGGCTCGCCGAGCTGGGCGAACGGGTGGTCGCGCTGGGCAGCCTGGAGGCCAAGGGCCTGGAGTACGACGCCACGGTGGTGGTCTCGCCCGCCGAGATCGCTGACGAGTCCCCGGCCGGTCTGCGGGTGCTGTACGTGGCGCTGACGCGGGCAACGCAGCAGCTCACGGTGGTGTCGGGGGCGCGGGACCTGCCCGACGGGGACGGGGTCCCGGACCTGCTGAGGGACTGAGCGCCGGCCGGTCCGCCCGGGGAGCGTCCCCGGGCGGACGGATCGTTCCGCCGGTCGGCCCGCGCCGTGGGGAATCGCTTCTGCGCGGTCTTTGTTAGCCTGGTGTCGGCACCGGCTCGATCCAAGCCCCCGGGCCCAACCTTCGTCGCTTCGAGCGACCACTTGCCGCGAGGCGAGCATGGCGGGCCGGTGTCGTACAGCTCGACGACAGACCCGCGTCACCTTCCGGTGGCGCGGGTCTGTTCTCGTTTGCGGGACGCACCCGGGGCGGGCGCGCGGGGCGCGTCGGCGGGTCCGGGGGTGGGCCTGTTCTCGCGGGTCCGTTTCCGGTCGGGGCTTCCACTGAAGCCATGACTTCTCGTATGGTGGAAAAAGATTTCCGAAGTGCGGCAGGCGATTACCGGCTACCCGCCAGTAGGTGCGACGATCGGAAAGCGTGTCCGAGGTGAGCGCCCCGGCCGCGCAGCAATGAAGCTAAGGAAAGCGAAGGTCTCGGCCATGGCAACGGCGCCCAGCGTCTCGTACTCGATGACGGTCAGGCTGGAGGTGCCCGCGAGCGGTACCGCGGTCTCCCAGCTCACCACGGCCGTGGAGTCCTCCGGCGGGTCGGTCACCGGTCTCGACGTGACCGCCTCCGGCCACGAGAAGCTGCGGATCGACGTCACCATCGCGGCCACCTCCACCGCACACGCCGACGAGATCGTCGAGGGGCTGCGCGGCATCGACGGCGTCGTCCTGGGCAAGGTCTCCGACCGTACGTTCCTGATGCATCTCGGCGGCAAGATCGAGATGGCGTCCAAGCACCCCATCCGCAACCGTGACGACCTCTCGATGATCTACACCCCCGGTGTGGCCCGGGTCTGCATGGCGATCGCCGAGAACCCCGAGGACGCCCGGCGCCTGACCATCAAGCGCAACACGGTTGCGGTCGTGACGGACGGCTCCGCCGTCCTCGGCCTCGGCAACATCGGCCCGATGGCCGCCATGCCGGTGATGGAGGGCAAGGCGGCCCTCTTCAAGCGCTTCGCCGACATCGACGCCTGGCCGATCTGCCTGGACACCCAGGACACCGACGCCATCGTCGAGATCGTCAAGGCGATCGCCCCCGGCTTCGCGGGCATCAACCTGGAGGACATCTCCGCCCCCCGCTGCTTCGAGATCGAGGCGCGGCTGCGCGAGGCCCTGGACATCCCGGTCTTCCACGACGACCAGCACGGCACCGCGATCGTCGTCCTGGCCGCGCTGACCAACGCGCTGCGCGTGGTCGGCAAGGGCATCGGGGACGTGCGGGTCGTCATGTCCGGCGCCGGAGCCGCCGGTACGGCCATCCTGAAGCTCCTGCTGGCCGCGGGCGTCAAGCACGCCGTCGTCGCCGACATCCACGGCGTGGTGCACGCCGGTCGCGAGGACCTGGTCTCCGCCGCGCCCGACTCGCCGCTGCGCTGGATCGCCGACAACACCAACCCGGAGTCGGTCACCGGCACGCTCAAGCAGGCCGTGGTCGACGCCGATGTCTTCATCGGCGTCTCCGCGCCGAACGTGCTGGACGGCGCGGACGTCGCCGCCATGGCCGAGGGTGCCATCGTGTTCGCGCTCGCGAACCCGGACCCCGAGGTGGACCCGGCAATCGCCCGCGAGACGGCCGCAGTTGTCGCCACCGGCCGCTCCGACTTCCCGAACCAGATCAACAACGTGCTGGTCTTCCCGGGTGTCTTCCGCGGCCTGCTGGACGCCCAGTCCCGGACGGTCAACACGGAGATGATGCTCGCCGCCGCGGGCGCCCTCGCCGATGTCGTCGCCGAGAACGAGCTGAACGCCAACTACATCATCCCGTCGGTCTTCAACGACCGGGTCGCCGGTGCCGTCGCCGGCGCCGTCCGGGACGCCGCGCGGGCGGCCGCCGGTGGTACGAAGGGCGCGGGCGACCGCGTCTGACCCGCGCCGCCCCGACCCGGCGGGCCCCCGGCTACGGCGCGTCGCGGGACGCGCCGCCCCAAACGCCCCTTTAGGGTGGGCGGGCGGCGCGAACCGGTGAGTCCCGCACCCACTGCGGAACGCTTCCGGAGAGTCGACGGAACGTCACCACGGCGAGGCCCTGGCGCTTTTCGTGTGACTCCGGAGGGTGCCGGATTGGCGTTACCGCCGCAGGTGGGGGCAGGATGCGTAATCGGGCGCGAGGGTCTGACGACAGACCCGGGTCCGGGGACTGTCCGAGGGCCCTGGCAGCATCGGCTTCGATCTCACGCCTCACAGGCAAGAAGAACACGGGAGTAACAAACATGAACCGCAGTGAGCTGGTGGCCGCCCTGGCCGACCGCGCCGAGGTGACTCGCAAGGACGCCGACGCCGTGCTGGCCGCGCTCGCCGAGACCGTCGGTGAGATCGTCGCCAAGGGCGACGAGAAGGTCACCATCCCCGGCTTCCTGACCTTCGAGCGCACCCACCGTGCCGCTCGCACCGCTCGTAACCCGCAGACCGGCGACCCGATCAACATCCCGGCCGGCTACAGCGTGAAGGTCTCCGCGGGCTCGAAGCTCAAGGAAGCCGCCAAGGGCAAGTAAGGCTTCACAGCCTCATCGCCCCACAGGCGCGACGAAGGGCGGTCACCCATCCCGGGTGACCGCCCTTCGGTGTACCGGCCGTCAGGGCCCCGTTCTGTGCCTCTGCGAAGGCCCGCCCGGCGGCGCGTCCCGCCCGCCCCGGCCCGCACAGGCCCCGGAACGCGGGAACGGGGGCCCGGGACACTGTCCCGGACCCCCGTCGGAAGTCCTCCGGCGCCCGCGCTCAGACCAGCGGGCCGCCCGGCAGCTCGACCTTCGCGCCGAGCTTCTCCAGCTTCTCCATGAAGTTCTCGTAGCCGCGGTTGATCAGGTCGATCCCGTGCACCCGCGAGGTGCCCTGCGCCGCCAGCGCGGCGATCAGGTACGAGAAACCGCCCCGCAGGTCCGGGATGACCAGGTCCGCGCCCTGCAGCCGGGTCGGGCCGGAGACGACCGCCGAGTGCAGGAAGTTGCGCTGGCCGAAGCGGCAGTCCGAGCCGCCCAGGCACTCCCGGTAGAGCTGGATGTGCGCACCCATCTGGTTGAGCGCGGAGGTGAAGCCGAGCCGGGACTCGTACACCGTCTCGTGGACGATGGACAGGCCCGTGGCCTGCGTCAGGGCCACCACCAGCGGCTGCTGCCAGTCGGTCTGGAAGCCGGGGTGCACGTCCGTCTCCAGGGCGATGGCGTTCAGCGGGCCGCCCGGGTGCCAGAAGCGGATGCCCTCGTCGTCGATCTCGAAGGCGCCGCCGACCTTGCGGAAGGTGTTGAGGAAGGTCATCATCGAGCGCTGCTGCGCGCCCCGTACATAGATGTTCCCCTCGGTGGCCAGCGCCGCGGACGCCCAGGAGGCCGCCTCCAGGCGGTCCGGGATCGCCCGGTGCGTGTAGCCGTCCAGCCGGTCCACACCGGTGATCCGGATGGTCCGGTCGGTGTCCATCGAGATGATCGCGCCCATTTTCTGCAGTACGCAGATGAGGTCCTCGATCTCCGGCTCCACGGCCGCGTTGGACAGCTCGGTGACGCCCTCGGCGAGCACCGCCGTCAGCAGCACCTGCTCGGTCGAGCCCACCGACGGGTACGGCAGCCGGATCTTGGTGCCGCGCAGCCGCTGCGGGGCCTCCAGGTACTGGCCGTCCGCCCGCTTCTCGATGACCGCGCCGAACTGCCGCAGCACGTCGAAGTGGAAGTCGATCGGCCGGCCGCCGATGTCGCAGCCGCCCAGCCCGGGGATGAAGGCGTGGCCGAGCCGGTGCAGCAGCGGGCCGCAGAAGAGGATCGGGATGCGCGACGAGCCCGCGTGGGCGTCGATGTCGGCGACGTTCGCGCTCTCCACATGGGTCGGGTCCAGGATCAGCTCGCCCGGTTCGTCACCCGGACGGACCGTCACACCGTGCAGCTGCAGCAGCCCCCGGACCACCCGCACGTCCCGGATGTCGGGCACGTTGCGCAGCCGGCTGGGCCCGCTGCCGAGCAGCGCGGCGACCATCGCCTTCGGCACCAGGTTCTTGGCGCCTCTGACGCGGATCTCGCCCTCCAGCGGGGTTCCGCCGTGGACAAGCAGGACATCGTCTGTGCCGGTCATGAATCTCGCGTTCCGGAGTGGTCGGGCAGGGGGCCAAACGAAAGAGTAATGGCCCGCCACCCCCTCCCCGTAAGAGAACGGGGGGTGTACGAACGTCATGAATCCGCCACAACACGCTCTGCTCCCCGGGTCTTGCGGAGCGTCACCGTCCGCATGGCCCTCCGCAGGGCGCGCTCCCCGTGCACCCGTGCGCCCTGAGCTGCGCCGCGTCCTGCCGGGTGGCGGGGCGCCCCGCCCGGTGCCCGCGCGGGGCGAAGATGCGGGATCATTTCTGCCATGACCGAGGTGTCCTCGCTCACAGGGCGACTGCTCGTGGCCACACCCGCGCTCGCGGATCCGAATTTCGACCGCGCCGTGGTGCTCCTCCTCGACCACGACGAGGAGGGCTCCCTCGGCGTGGTCCTGAACCGGCCGACCCCGGTGGGCGTCCGCGACATCCTGACCCCCTGGGCGGGCCTGGCCGGCGAGCCGGACGTGATCTTCCAGGGCGGCCCGGTCTCGCTGGACTCGGCGCTCGGCGTGGCGGTCATCCCGGGCGACGAGGGTCCGCTCGGCTGGCGCCGGGTGTACGGGGCGATCGGCCTGGTGGACCTGGAGGCGCCGCCGGAACTGCTGGCGGCGGCCCTCGGTTCGCTGCGGATCTTCGCCGGTTACGCGGGCTGGGGCCCGGGGCAGCTGGAGGCCGAACTGACCGAGGGCGCCTGGTACGTGGTCGAGTCGGAACCCGGTGACGTCTCCTCCCCGCGCCCCGAGCGCCTGTGGCGTGCGGTCCTGCGCCGTCAGCGCAGCGAGCTGGCGATGATCGCCACCTACCCGGACGACCCGTCGCTGAACTGAAGGCCCTGACGATCGGTACCCTTGGCGGTTATGAGCACTCTTGACGAGCCCGAGCGCGGGGCAGGTACCGGAACCCTCGTGGAGCCGACGCCGCAGGTGTCGAACGGCGACGGCGACCACGAGCGCTACGCCCATTACGTCCAGAAGGACAAGATCATGGCGAGTGCCCTGGAGGGCACCCCCGTGGTCGCACTGTGCGGGAAGGTCTGGGTGCCGGGGCGCGACCCCAAGAAGTACCCCGTCTGTCCCATGTGCAAGGAGATCTACGAGTCCATGGGCGCCGGCGGCGACAAGGACAAGGGCGGCAAGGACAAGAAGTAGCGGTCCTCCCGGCCGTTCGGCCGTATCGCTCGGGGCCCCCGGGGTGCGTTCCCACACGCACCCCGGGGGCCTTCGCGTTGCCCGGGGCGTCCCCGTCCGCAGGTCCGCCGCGTTGCACGGGCTGCTCCACCGGGTCACAGAGTGGTTGAGACCACTTGTCGGTATCTGCGCGCGCACCTACTCTCCTGCCAGTTGTGCAGTACGAAACGCCCGTTGCGTATGTTGCAACACCTACCGGTAGGGGTTCCCGGATGAAACTGTCTGCCCGAATTGCCGCCCCGGTCGCGGCGCTCGTCCTGGCGGGGCTCACCGCCACCGCCTGCGCGCCGCAGACGTCCGACAACAAGGCCGAGGGGGACGCGAAGACCGGCACCCTGCGGGTCTGGCTGTTCCAGGAGGTCGGCAACAAGCCCAAGGAGAAGGTCGTCGACGCGGCGGTCGCCGAGTTCGAGAAGGCCCACAAGGGCGCCAAGGCCGAGATCGAGTACATCCCCGTCGACACCCGCGCCCAGCGCATCAAGGCGGCGTTCAACGACCCGAAGAGCGCCCCGGACCTGATCGAGTACGGCAACACCGACACCGCCGGATACGTCAAGGACGGCGGACTCGCCGACATCAGCGAGGAGTTCGCCGCCTGGGGCGAGGCCGCGGACACCGACCCCGTCGCCCGCCAGTCGGTGACGGTCGGCGGCAAGGTCTACGGCGCCCCGCTCTTCGTCGGCGTACGGGCGCTGTACTACCGCACCGACGTCTTCCGGGAGCTGGGCATCGAGGCCCCGAAGACCCAGGCCGAGCTGATCTCCACCGCGAAGAAGATCCACCGGAAGAAGCCGGACCTGTACGGGCTGGCGGTCGGCGGCGCGTACACCTACGGCGCGATGCCGTTCATCTGGGCGGCCGGCGGCGAACTCGCCGAGGAGAACGGCGGCACGTACCAGGCCGCCATCAACAGCGCCAAGGCCCGCAAGGGCATCGAGGCGTACACCTCGCTCTTCGGCGACGACAACTGTCCGGCCGCCAAGTGCGCCGCGATGGGCGGCAACGCGACCGTCACCGCCTTCGCCTCCGGCAAGGCCGCCATGGCGATCGGCGGCGACTTCAGCCACGCCGCCGTGGAGGCGGGCTCGGTGAAGGGCAAGTACGCCGTCGTCCCGCTGCCCGGCACCACGGACGGCTCCGTCGCCCCCGCGTTCGCGGGCGGGAACAACATCGGCGTACTGAAGAGCAGCGCGCACCGGAGCCTGGCCGTCGACCTGATGAAGTCGCTGACCGGCAAGCGGACGCAGGAGAAGATGTTCGACGCGATGGGCTTCCTGCCGACCTACACCGACGTGCGGAACACCGTCGCGAAGAAGGAGCCGTTCGTCGAACCGTTCGTCCGGACGCTCGGCGCGGGCGCCAAGTTCGTCCCGGCCTCGCCGGGCTGGGGGCAGATAGACGCCTCGCTGGTGCTGCCGACGATGTTCCAGGAGATCGTCAGCGGCCGTAAGGACGTGGCGAAGGCGTCGGACGACGCGGCGAAGAAGATGGACGCCGCGTTCGCCGACGCGGGCTGACGATGACCACGACCAGCACCACACCCCGCACCACCGCCAAGGCAAGGGCCGGGGCCGGGGCCGCGCACCGGGCGCGCGGCTCCGGCTGGACCCCCTGGCTCTATCTGCTGCCCGCGCTCGTCCTGCTGGGCGGGCTGCTCGTCTACCCGATCTACCAACTCGGCCTGATCTCCTTCCTGGAGTACACCCAGGCCCAGGTCAGCGGCGGCGAACCGACCACCTTCCGGGGCCTGGGCAACTACGCCGAACTCTTCGGCGACGGCCAGTTCTGGCAGGTCCTCCTGGCCACCGTGCTCTTCGCCGCCGCCTGTGTCGTCTCCACCCTGCTCGTCGGCTGCGCGCTCGCCGTCCTGCTGACCCGGATCAGGGCCGTGCCCCGGCTCGTCCTGATGGTGGCCGCGCTCGGTGCCTGGGCGACGCCCGCGATCACCGGGTCCACCGTCTGGGTGTTTCTCTTCGACCCCGACTTCGGCCCGGTCAACCGGGTGCTGGGGCTCGGCGACTTCTCTTGGACGTACGGGCGCTACAGCGCCTTCGCCCTGGTGCTCCTGGAAGTCCTGTGGTGCTCGTTCCCGTTCGTGATGGTGACGGTGTACGCGGGCATCCGGGCGATCCCCACCGAGGTGCTGGAGGCGGCGGCGCTGGACGGCGCCTCGCAGTGGCGGATCTGGCGCTCGGTCATGGCCCCGATGCTGCGGCCGATCCTCGTCGTCGTCACCATCCAGTCGATCATCTGGGACTTCAAGGTCTTCACCCAGATCTACGTCATGACCAACGGCGGCGGCATCGCGGGCCAGAACCTGGTGCTCAACGTGTACGCGTACCAGAAGGCGTTCGCCTCCTCGCAGTACAGCCTCGGCTCCGCCATCGGCGTCGTCATGCTGCTGATCCTGCTGGCCGTCACGCTGGTCTACCTGCGCCTGGTACGGCGCCAGGGGGAGGAACTGTGAGCGCCCGGAGCACACCGCTCATCCGCCGGCCCGGCCGGCTGGCCGCCGAGGCGGCGGCCCTGCTGATTGCCGCCGCCGTCGCCTTCCCGCTGTACTGGATGGTGCTCTCCGCCCTCAAACCGGCCGGGGAGATCCAGTCCACCAGCCCCCGCCCCTGGACGTTCGCGCCGTCCCTGGACTCCTTCCGCCGGGTCTTCGAGCAGCAGGACTTCGGGCGGTACTTCCTCAACAGCCTGATCGTCGCCGGCACGGTCGTCATCGCCTCCGCGCTGGTCGCCTTCCTCGCGGCGACGGCGGTCACCCGGTTCAGATTCCGCTTCCGCACCACCCTGCTGATCATGTTCCTGATCGCGCAGATGGTGCCGGTCGAGGCGCTGACCATCCCGCTGTTCTTCCTGATGCGGGACTTCGGCCAGCTCAACACCCTCGGCGCGCTGATCCTGCCGCACCTCGCGTTCTCGCTGCCGTTCGCGATCTGGATGCTGCGCGGATTCGTCCGGGCGGTGCCCGAGGCGCTGGAGGAGGCCGCGTACCTCGACGGGGCGAGCCGCACCCGCTTCCTCTGGCAGATCCTCTTCCCGCTGGTCCTCCCCGGCCTCGTCGCCACCAGCGTCTTCTCGTTCATCTCCACCTGGAACGACTTCCTGTTCGCGAAGTCGTTCATCATCAGCGACACCTCCCAGTCGACCCTGCCGATGGCGTTGCTGGTCTTCTTCAAACCCGATGAGAACGACTGGGGAGGGATCATGGCGGCATCGACCGTGATGACCGTCCCCGTACTGGTCTTCTTCGTACTCGTACAGCGCCGCCTGGTCTCCGGACTCGGCGGAGCGACAAAGGACTGACTCATGGACCTGGACAAGGGCCTGATCCCCGCCCCCGTGCACACCGGTGACGACGGGCGGCGCGGCTTCCAGTTCGACCCGTCCACCACCATCTCCGCCGCCCCCGGCACCGAGGACACCGAACGCTGGCTGCGCTCCACGCTCGGCGCCGCCTTCGGACTGGCCCTCGCCCCCGGCGGCTCCGGGGACGAGGAGGACGCGGGGGACGCGGGGGACAACTCCGTACGGCTGCGCCTGGACCCGGCGCTGGAGCCCGAGGGCTACCGCCTGACCACCGGGACCGGGCAGTACGTCGAGATCACCGGCGGCAGCCCCGCGGGCGTCTTCTGGGGCGCCCAGACGCTCCGCCAGCTCCTGGGCCCGGAGGCGTTCCGCCGGGCCCCCGTCACCCCCGGGGCGCCGCGCTCCGTCCCCGCCGCACGGATCGAGGACCACCCCCGCTTCCCCTGGCGCGGCATGATGCTCGACGTGGCACGGCACTTCCTGCCCAAGGACGACGTCCTGCGCTACCTCGACCTCCTCGCCGCCCACAAGCTCAACGTCTTCCACTTCCACCTCACCGACGACCAGGGCTGGCGCATCGAGATCAAGCGCCACCCCCGGCTCACCGAGATCGGCTCCTGGCGGCCCCGCACCAAGCACGGCCACCGGGCCTCCGAGCTGTGGGACGAGACCCCGCACGGCGGCTACTACACCCAGGACGACATCCGCGAGATCGTCGCGTACGCCGCCGAGCGGCACATCCGGGTCGTCCCCGAGATCGACATCCCGGGCCACTCGCAGGCCGCCATCGCCGCCTACCCCGAACTCGGCAACGCGGACGTCGTCGACACCGCCGCCCTCTCCGTCTGGGACACCTGGGGCATCAACGCCAACGTGCTCGCCCCGACCGACACCACCCTGCGCTTCTTCGAAGGCGTCCTCGAAGAGGTCCTCGACCTGTTCCCCGCCGCAACCTCGCCGTTCATCCACATCGGCGGCGACGAGTGCCGCAAGGAGCAGTGGAAGGACTCGCCCGCCGCCCAGGCCCGGATCGAGGAGTTCGGCCTGGCCAACGAGGACGAGCTCCAGTCCTGGATCATCCGTCACTTCGACGCCTGGCTCACCGCCCGGGGCCGCCGGCTGATCGGCTGGGACGAGATCCTGGAGGGCGGCCTCCCGGCGGGCGCCGCCGTCTCCTCCTGGCGCGGCTACCGAGGGGGCGTCGCCGCCGCCGAGGCGGGCCACGACGTCGTCATGTGCCCGGAGCAGCACGTCTACCTGGACCACCGTCAGGACGGCGGCCCCGACGAGCCGATGCCCATCGGCTTCATCCGCACCCTGGAGGACGTCTACCGCTTCGAGCCCGTTCCGCCCGGCCTCTCCGAGGAGGCGGCCCGGCACATCCTGGGCACCCAGGCCAACGTCTGGACCGAGGTGATGCAGAACCGGGCCCGCGTCGACTACCAGGTCTTCCCGCGCCTCGCCGCCTTCGCCGAGGTCGCCTGGTCCCCGCTGCCCGCCCCCGCCGAACGGGACTACGCGGACTTCGAGCGCCGCATGACCGCCCACTACCCCCGGCTCGACGCCCTCGGCGTCGACTACCGGCGCCCGGAGGGACCGCTGCCCCGGCAGAAGCGACCCGGAGTGCTGGGCCGCCCTCTCGACGGACCACCCCCGAACGTGTGATCCCGGCCGCCGGCCCGACCGGCCCCGGCTCCGGCCGACGCACCCCGGGCGGGTGCGTCGGCCGGCGGTTTTTTGTCCGGAACTCGCCCCGCCGCGCGGGCGTGGCGCGGGGGGACACCGCCCCGTTCCAACCGCGACAAGCGGCGACGAACAGCGGCAATTCACACTCCACACCGAATCAGTCCGAAACAGGAACATTCCCTCGATCGAGGAGGGATGCGCCCTTCGCGGACCCTCGCGCCGGTCCGATCCGAAGATGTGCCAGAGTTGCCACGTCCGGGCTTCGAGCACGTACCGTACGGCCAAACAGCCGGACAGCCGGGACACCGGGAAGGGGCAGCTGGGTTGACCACGCACGCACCGCAGGCGCCGCAGTCGGTGACGCTGCCGGCCTCGCTCGACGAGGCCGTGGCGGCGCTCGACGCCATGCCCGCCGCCGTTCCCGTGGCCGGTGGAACGGACCTGATGGCGGCCGTCAACAAGGGGCTGCTGCGCCCCTCCGGCCTGGTCGGCCTCGGCCGGATCAGCGAGCTGCGCGGCTGGCACTACCAGGACGGCCACGCCCTGCTCGGCGCCGGACTCACCCACGCGCGCATGGGGCGGCCCGACTTCGCCGCCCTCATCCCCGCCCTGGCCGCCGCGGCCCGCGCCGCAGGGCCGCCCCAGATCCGCAACGCCGGGACGCTCGGCGGCAACATCGCCACCGCGGCCCCGACCGGTGACGCGCTCCCGGTGCTCGCCGCGCTGGAGGCCGAGCTGGTCGTCGCCGGGCCGGGCGGCACCCGCCGCGAGATCCCCGTCTCGCACCTGCTGGCCGGCCGCGCGATGCTCGAACCGGCCGAGCTGATCGGCTTCGTCCGGGTCCCGCTGCTGCACGCCCCCCAGGTCTTCCTGAAGGCCACCGGCCGCACCGGCCCCGGCCGGGCCACCGCCTCCGTCGCGATCGTCCTCGACCCGGCCCGGCGCGGGGTGCGCTGCGCGGTCGGCGCCATCGCGCCGATGCCGCTGCGCCCGCTGGAGGCCGAGCACTGGATCGCCTCGCTGATCGACTGGGACGGGGAGCGGGGGCTGGCCCCCGACGCGCTGGCCGCCTTCGGCGAGTACGTCGCCGCGGCCTGCGTCCCGGACCACGAACCGCCCGCCGACGGGGGAGAGGCGCCGGCGCTGCCCCCCGCCGTACTGCACCTGCGGCGGACCGTCGCCGCGCTGGCCCGACGCGCGCTGGGGAGGGCACTGTCGTGACCACCGAGGACCGCAACGACGAACACGGCCGCCAGGACGACCACCTGCGCTACGGCAGCTGGCAGCCGACGCCGCAGGGCGGCGAGTACGACGACGGCGCGACCGCCTTCGTCCAGCTGTCGCCGGAGGACCTGGCGAACATCCCGCTGGCCGCCCCCGGCCACGGCTACGTCCCGCCGATGATCGTGCCGCTGACGCCCGCCGCCGGGCTGGACCCGACGGCCACCGGCACCTGGGCGCAGCCGGACCACCAGCCGGAGACGGGCACCGCGGAGCAGCCGTCCCAGGGCGGCGCGGTGCACTGGCCGGACCCGAACCAGCAGCAGGGGCCGTACGACTACGGCTACGAGTACCCGCAGGCCGTCGCCCCGCACACCACCCAGCACCCCCAGCAGACCTCGCACGCACCGCAGGCCCCGCACGACCCGCGGACCCCGCACGCACCCCAGCCTCCGCACGACCCGTTCGCACAGCTTCCTCCGGAGCAGTACGGGGAGGGGCAGGGGCAACAGGCGACCGGACAGTGGAACTTCACCGAGTCGGCGGAGTACGGCCTCCCCGCCGGGCAGGCGCCGCACACCGCCCCGGCCGGTGAGCACCCGGGCCACGGCGGGCACACCGGGCAGTGGACGATCCCGGTCGCCGAGGGCGAACTCCCCGAGGAGTCCGGCGAGTTCGCCGCCTCGGCGCTGGCCGCGCAGTGGTACGGGAACGAGAGCCCCTCGGCCACGCTGCCCGGCGGCGCCCCCGCCCCGTGGGCGACGCAGCCGGAACCGGCCGTACGGCAGGAGCCCGTCGCCCAGCCGGAGCCCGTCGCCCAGCCGCAACCGACCGTGCAGCCGGAACCGGCCGCGGTCGTGGAGCCGGAACCCGCGCCCGTAGCCGCGCCCGTGCCCGTCGTGGAACCAGAACCGGAACCGGAATCGGAACCTGTTCAGGAGTCCGGGCCGGCCCCCGTGGCGGAGGCGGTCGCTCAGGCGGCGCCCGTGGCGGAGCCGGTCGCGGACGCCGTGCCGGAGGCCGCTTCCGGGCCTGCTCCGGAACCCGTTCCGGAACCTGCGGCGGAGCCCGTGGCCGGGCCCGTTCCGGCCGTGGACGAGGCCCCCGCCGAGCGGGCACCGGAAGAGGTGCCGGAGCCCGAGACGGAGGCCGGACCCGCCACGCTCCCGGAGGACGCCCCGTCCCCGGCGGACACACGGACCCCGGCGGACACGGAGGCCCCCGAGGCCGAGGCCGCCGACAGCCCGGAGGACGCCGACCCCCAGGTGCAGCCGGGCCTCCCCGACGAGCACCCCGCCGTCTCCTACGTCCTGCACGTGAACGGCGCCGACCGCCCGGTCAGCGACGCCTGGATCGGCGAATCGCTCCTCTACGTGCTCCGCGAGCGCCTCGGCCTGGCCGGGGCCAAGGACGGCTGCTCGCAGGGCGAGTGCGGCGCCTGCAACGTCCAGGTGGACGGCCGGCTCGTCGCCTCCTGCCTGGTCCCGGCGGCGACCACGGCCGGCAGCGAGGTCCGTACCGTCGAGGGCCTCGCCGTGGACGGCGAACCCTCCGACGTCCAGCGGGCCCTGGCCAAGTGCGGGGCCGTCCAGTGCGGCTTCTGCATCCCCGGCATGGCCATGACCGTGCACGACCTGCTGGAGGGCAACCACGCCCCCAGCGAACTGGAGACGCGCCAGGCGCTCTGCGGAAACCTCTGCCGCTGTTCCGGCTACCGCGGCGTCCTCGACGCCGTCAACGAGGTCATCGCGGGCCGCGAGGCGCTCCACGCCGCCGCCTCGTCGGACTCCACGTCCCCGGAGCCCGACGAGGCCGGTATCCCGCATCAGGCGGCCCCCGGGGCCGGTAGCGAGACGCACGCCCAGGACGGAGGCATGGCGTGAGCAACGACGCAGCCACCGCTGCCAACGCCGCCAGCACACGGATCACCACCCCGGCGTTCGACGGCCCCGCCGAACCGCCCGCGCTCGGCATCGGCGTCTCCCTGCCGCCCGCCGACGCCCGGGCGAAGACCGAGGGCACCTTCCCGTACGCCGCCGACCTGTGGGCCGAGGGCCTGCTCTGGGCGGCCGTGCTGCGCTCCCCGCACCCGCACGCCCGCATCCGGTCCGTCGACACCTCGGCCGCCGCCGCGATGCCCGGCGTACGGGCCGTCATCACGCACACGGACATCCCCGGCGAGAGCCTGTACGGGCGCCGGGTCGTCGACCGCCCGGTCTTCGCCTCCGACCTGGTCCGCCACCACGGCGAGCCGATCGCCGCCGTGGCCGCCGACCACCCCGACACGGCCCGGCTCGCCGCCGCGGCCATCGCCGTCGAGTACGAGGTCCTCGAACCGGTCACCGACCCCGAGCAGGCGTTCGCCGCCGAACCGCTGCACCCCGACGGCAACCTGATCCGCCACATCCCGCTCCAGTACGGCGACCCCGAGGTCACCGGCGAGGTCGTCGTCGAGGGCCTGTACCGCATCGGCCGCCAGGACCCGGCCCCGATCGGCGCCGAGGCCGGGCTCGCCGTGCCCCGCCCGGACGGCGGCGTGGAGATCTACACCGCCTCCACCGACCCGCACGCCGACCGCGACCTCGCCGCCGCCTGCTTCGGCCTCGAAGCCGAGCGGGTGAAGATCGTCGTCACCGGCGTCCCCGGCGCCACCGGCGACCGCGAGGAACCCGGCTTCCAGCTCCCGCTCGGCCTGCTCGCCCTGCGCACCGGCTGCCCGGTCAAGCTGGCCGCCACCCGCGAGGAGTCCTTCCTCGGCCACTCCCACCGCCACCCCACCCTGCTCCGTTACCGCCACCACGCGGACGCCGACGGACGGCTGGTCAAGGTCGAGGCGCAGATCCTGCTCGACGCGGGCCCGTACGCCGAGTCCTCCTCGGAGTCGCTGGCCGCCGCCGTCGCCTTCGCCTGCGGCCCGTACGTCGTCCCGCACGCCTTCATCGAGGGCTGGGCGGTCCGCACCAACAACCCGCCGTCGGGCCATGTCCGCGGCGAGGGCGCGATGCAGGTCTGCGCCGCGTACGAGGGCCAGATGGACAAGCTGGCCGCCAAGCTCGGCATCGACCCGGCCGAACTGCGGCTGCGCAACGCCCTGTCCACCGGCGACATCCTGCCCACCGGCCAGACGGTGACCTGCCCCGCCCCGGTCGCCGAACTCCTCACCGCCGTACGGGACTTCCCGCTCCCCACGCTGCCCAAGGACACCCCGGAGGGCGACTGGCTGCTGCCCGGCGGCCTGGAGGGTGCCGGCGAGCCCGGTGCGGTCCGCCGGGGCGTCGGCTACGCGCTGGGCATGGTCCACATGCTGGGCGCGGAGGGCGCCGACGAGGTCTCCACGGCCACGGTCCGGGTCCACGACGGCATCGCCACCGTCATCTGCGCCGCCGTCGAGACCGGGCAGGGCTTCTCGACCCTGGCCCGCCAGGTCGTCCAGGAGACGCTGGGCATCGAGGAGGTCCACGTGGCCTCCGTCGACACCGACCAGCCCCCGGCCGGACCGGCGACGCACGGCCGCCACACCTGGGTGTCGGCCGGGGCGGTGGAGCGCGCCGCGAAGATGGTCCGCACCCAGCTCCTCCAGCCGCTGGCCCACAAGTTCGGCATGTCCACGGAGCTGCTCCAGATCGCCGACGGCAAGATCACCTCCTACGACGGGGTGCTCTCCACCACGGTCACCGAGGCGATGGACGGCAAGGAGCTGTGGGCCACCGCCCAGTGCCGCCCCCACCCGACCGAGCCGCTGGACGCCTCCGGCCAGGGCGACGCCTTCGTCGGCCTCGCCTTCTGCGCGATTCGCGCGGTGGTGGACGTCGACATCGAGATCGGCTCCGTCCGGGTCGTCGAGATGGCGGTCGCCCAGGACGTCGGCCGGATCCTCAACCCGGCGCAGCTCGCGACCCGGATCGAGGCCGGGGTCACCCAGGGCATCGGCGCCGCGCTCACCGAGAACCTCCGCACCGCCCGCGGCCTAGTCCGCCACCCGGACCTCACCGGGTACGCGCTCCCGACCACGCTGGACGCCCCGGACATCCGGATCGTCGAACTCGTCGAGGAACGCGACGTGGTGGCCCCCTTCGGCGCCAAGCCCGCCTCCGCGGTCCCCGTGGTGACCTCCCCGGCAGCGGTGGCGGCCGCCGTCCGCGCGGCCACCGGCCGCCCGGTCAACCGCCTCCCGATCCGCCCCCAGGCGGCCGTCGCCGCGCCCAACTCCTGAGCTCCGCGCGCGTGGCGTGATCCGGGTTGCATCTGCAACCCGGAAATGCGCTCCGTCACCGTCCCTCACTAGGGTGGCCCCGAAGTCGGGAGCCGACCGTCGGCCGGCTGCCGTCCAACGGGGGAGGGCACTGTGGGATCGAACGAACCGGGGACGGGTTTACCGTCGTACCCCTGGGGCGTCATCGGCGCCGCGGGAGCCGTCGGCGCGGTCTCCCCGGGCGCCGCGAGCGAACTGGTCACCGAAGTCTCGTCGTTCACGAAGTTCCGCGACCGCGTCGACCACCTCCTCCAGGACCTCGCGGCCTCCCCGGCCGCCCCGGGCCGGGTCGGCGCGGACACGGTGGGCCGCGACCGGTTCGGCGGCGGCAGGGGCGAGTGGACGGAGGCGGACGCCCTGCACAGCGCGTACGCCAAGGTCGTCGACGAGCTGGAGGGCCTGTCCCGGCTGCTTTCCGATTGCATCGAGGGCATGAGCATCGCCGTACTCGGCGCCCACCAGGGCTACCAGAACGTCGACCTGGAGATCCGGGAACGCATGAGCGCGATCCAGGACAGCGTGAACGGCCAGCGCGGTCCCGAGACGCCACCGGCGGCAACGGAGCACGGCGACGGCCGCACCGGCCGTCAGCAGCCGCCGACAGCCGTACCGGAGGACACGTCCGGCGGCGAGGAACTGTGACCCGGCACGTGAGCGCGGAAGAGGCGGCGGCATGAGCCCGACCTTCGAGAACATGAGCCACGAGCAGATGCTGAAGTGGCTGGACGAGGCCAGGAGCGGCGAGATCCGGGGCGCGGCGGACCGCCTCCTGGACGCGGCTTCCGAGATCCGCCGGATCGCCGAGGACCTGAAAGTCCGCCCGCAGTGGGTGGAATGGAAGGGACAGGGGGCCGACGCGTTCCGTACCTGGAGTGCAGATCTGGCCAATGCGACGCTGCGCCTGGGGGACTACAGCGAGGGCGTGTCCAAATGGCTCGGCGAGGCGTCGAACGCGGTCGCGTCGGCACAGGCGTCCATTCCCCGGCCGGAGGCGGGTGCCCGGGCCAACCTGGAGGCGGCCCTCGCCGCGCGGAACGACCCCGATGCCTCGGACGTGGCGCGGAAGTCCGCGGCGGAGCTGATCGAGACGGGGAGGCGGAACCGCGAAGAGGCGGCCGCGCAGATGAGGAAGCTGTCGCAGACGTACGCCATGTCGACGTCGCAGCTCGCGTCCCTGGAGAAGCCGGTGTTCCCGGAGATCCCGCAGGCGATGGTCTCGCAGGGATCGCTGGGACGTGACGGGCAACAGCACAGGAGTGTCCCGCCGGGAGAAGAGGGCGCTTCCACTCCCGGGAGCGTCGGGCGCTCCGCCGGTTCGGGGAACAGCGTGGAAGCGGCCTCTGGTGGGTCCGGGGGGACGAGGAGCGTGGCGGGAGCAAGCGCGGCTCCGTACGTGGCGCGGCCTTCCGCCCCGGGGGCGGTGAGCATGGAGGTCGACGGGGTGGCCGCACTGCCGGACGTCTCGTCCCCGCCGGCCACGAATCCGGTGGCGCTGTCGGCCGGTCCGAGGGCCGACGGTGTCCCCTCCTCCCCGGTACAGGGTGCCGTTCCGCCGGTGCCTCCTTCCCGCACCGGGCCCGCCGGGCCGCGCGGTACGAATGGAGCGGGTGGCACGACGGACCTGCCACGTCCGCCGGTGTCGGTCCCCGGGCCGACCGCTCCGGGGCCCGGACCGGTGGGGCGGCCGCCGGGGGGCAACGGGATCGTCGGGGGCCACGCTGTACCTCCTGGACCGGCACGCCCCGCCGTGGGCATCCCGCGCGGAACGGTCATCGGCGGCGAGACCGCCCGTGGCGCGGCGCCCCTGGGGCGAACGTCGGGCACGAGCGGCGGCGTTTCCCGGGTCCCTCCGATCACGGGTGGTGCGGTCGGCGGCCATCAGCAGGGGCGTGGACCGTTGCGTGGACCGGCGGGTGTGGGTTCCGGGGCGAACAGGGCGGGACGGGACGAGCGGTGCGACCGGCCGGACTACCTGGTCGAGGACGGAGAGACATGGCAGCAGGGCGTTCGCCGCGTCGTCCCACCGGTCATCGACTGATCAACAACGAAGTCACGAGGGACTGGGATGCGCATCAGAGGCGAAGGACCGAAGCGCTGGCGACCGGCAACGGCGGCCGTCCTGGGCATGCTCCTAGTGGTCGGTTCAGCGGCGTCCGCATCCGCTGGTTCCGTGCGGTCCAAGCAGTGGCATCTCGACGCCATGAAGGCGGACGAGATGTGGCGGACGAGCACCGGCAAAGGTGTGGTCGTCGCCGTGATCGACAGCGGTGTGGACGAGAAGAATCCGGATCTGGTGGGGCAGATCGTCAAGGGGAAGGACCTCGAACCGGATGTCCCGGGTGACGAGCGCGCCGACTACGACGGCCATGGCACGGGTGTGGCGGGTCTGATCGCGGGCACGGGCCGGGGCCACGGAGGGGACGGGGCCTTCGGGCTCGCACCGGGCTCGAAGATCCTTCCGATCCGCATGCCGGAAACGGGAGTCGGGGAAACCCAGGATGTGGGGGAGGCCGAGTTCAACCGAGTCGTCTCCGTGGCCATTCGCTACGCGGCGGATCGCGGCGCAAAGGTGATCAACATTTCCATGGGGTCGCAGAGCGGCTCGCAGGCGCTCACCGACGCGGTGAAGTACGCCCTCGCCAAGGGCTCATTGATCTTCGCGGCAGCAGGAAACAGCGGGGGCGGGGCCAACATGCCCGAGTACCCGGCGAAGACCCCCGGAGTCGTCGGGGTAGGTGCCGTCGGTCACGACGTGAAGAAGACCGGAGAGTCCCAGTACGGGCCGCAGATTGACCTTACGGCCCCAGGAATCGACATGGTCCATCCCTGCAAGGGAGGGACCCAGCTGTGCGAGACGAGCGGAACCAGCGCCGCCTCCGCCATCGCCTCCGCCTCCGCCGCGCTCATCTGGTCGAAGCATCCCGACTGGACCAACAACCAGGTCCTCCGGGTCATGCTGAACACTGCCGGCAAGCCGAAGAGCGGCGCCGAGCGCAACGACTACGTCGGCTACGGCGCGGTCCGCCCACGCGTCGCCCTCAAGGCCCCGGGCGACCCCGGTCCGGCAGACGTGTATCCGCTCCCGGACCTCGCGGCCGCCGAGAGCCCGAGCCCCAGCCCGGCCGGCGCTTCCTCCGAGAGGCCTTCCGGCGCGGCGGCCGCCGACGCACCGGCCACGGCCGCCCCCACTGCCGACGCCTCGGGCAGCGGTGGCGGCACGGTCCTCTGGATCGGCCTGGCGACCGGCGTCGTCGTACTCGCCGGTGCGGTGGCCGTGGCCCTGGCCGCACGTTCCCGTCGGCACTCCGTTCCGAGAGGGACCGGCTGAACCGGCGAGCAGGCCGGAGCCGCGACAACCGCCCCGTCTCGCTGCCCCTCGCTCCGGTGGCAGCGGTGCTGGTGGCTCGGGCAAGAAGAACGGCCGCCCGCGTCGTGCGGGCGGCCGTACCGTACCGGCTCTGCTCCGTGGAGGCCGTGACCGGATTCGAACCGGTGTAACTCGAGTTGCAGTCGAGCCCCTGAACCACTCGGGCACACGGCCGGGTCGCCCTCGGCGTGCTTCGACGGTAGGTCCGGGCACCCCGGGGCCTCAAGGGCGCGGCCCGGTGCGCAACGCGACTGCCATGCCCCGTTCACGTTCGGGCGGGTGGTCCTACGCCCAACGGACGAGCACGGGCCCGCCCCACGACAGGGGCCGAGCGGCTTTCCGGCCCTTACTCTTGGGTCCATGAGTGCCCTGGAACCGCGTGACGACACCGACCTTCCCCCGCTCGCCGCGCAGTCCCCGGCCACCGTCGTGCCCGAGGCCCCGGCCGGCGGGGTGCTCGGCCGTGGGTACCGGGCGCTCAGCATCGGCATCGTCTCCGTCGTCTTCCTGATCGCCTTCGAGGCGACCGCCGTGGGCACCGCGATGCCGGTCGCCGCCCGCGACCTGCACGGCATCGGGCTGTACGCGTTCGCGTTCTCGGCGTACTTCACGACCAGCCTCTTCGCCATGGTGCTCTCCGGGCAGTGGGCGGACCGGCGCGGTCCGCTGGGGCCGCTCGCCGCCGGGATGAGCGCCTTCGTGCTGGGGCTGCTGCTCTGCGGGACCGCCGGGAGCATGTGGGTCTTCGTCGCGGGGCGGGCCGTCCAGGGGCTGGGCGGCGGCCTGGTGATCGTGGCCCTGTACGTGGTGATCGGCCGGGCCTACCCGGAGCGGCTGCAACCCTCGATCCTGGCCGCGTTCGCCGCGAGCTGGGTGGTCCCCTCGGTGGTCGGGCCGCTCGCGGCCGGGACCGTCACCGAGCACCTCGGCTGGCGCTGGGTCTTCGTCGGCATCCCCGTCCTCGTCGTCTTCCCCCTGGCCCTCGCGCTGCCGCAGATCCGGCAGCGGGCCTCCGGGTCGGCCGACCCGGAGGCGGCCGCCGCACCGTACGACCGGCGGCGCATCCGGCTGGCCCTCGGGATCTCGCTGGGCGCGGCGCTGCTCCAGTACGCCGGGCAGGAGCTGAACTGGTTCGCGCTGATCCCGGCGGTGGCCGGCTTCGCGCTGCTCGTCCCCGCGGTGCGCGGACTGCTGCCCCCGGGCACGGTGCGGGCGGCGCGCGGGCTGCCCGCGGTGGTGCTGCTGCGCGGGGTGGCGGCCGGTTCGTTCATCGCCGCCGAATCGTTCGTTCCGCTGATGCTGGTGACCCAGCGCGGGCTCAGCCCGACGATGGCCGGCTTCTCGCTCGCCGCCGGGGGCGGGACCTGGGCGCTCGGCTCGTACATCCAGTCCCGGCCACGTCTGGAGCCGTACCGGGGGCGGCTGATGGTGGGCGGCATGCTGCTGGTCGCCGCGGCGATCGCGGCCGCGCCGTCCGTGCTGATCGAGGCGGTGCCGGTCTGGACCGTGGCGGTGGCCTGGGCCTTCGGCTGCCTGGGCATGGGCGTCGTGATGGCCTCGACGAGCGTGCTGCTGCTGAAGCTGTCGGCGCCGGAGGAGGCCGGGGCGAACTCGGCGGCCCTCCAGATCTCCGACGGGCTCTCGAACGTCCTGCTCCTCGCGGCGGGCGGGGCCGCCTTCGCGGCCCTGGGCGGCGGCACGCTGGGCGCCGTCCACGACGTGGCGGCCTCGTCGGACGCCACCGGATCGCACCCGGCGGCCTTCGCGGCGGTCTTCCTCCCGATGGCGCTGGTGGCCCTGGTGGGGGCATGGGTGTCGTCGAGGGTCCGAGCCAAGTCCTGAGGGTGTGAAGAGGGTCTCAGGTGGTCCGAACCACCGCTCGTCCGTACGGGGTTCCGTCCGGCCCCCCGGTAAGGTGGCCCGGTTGTCGTATCGCGTGCGCGTCCGATCCGTACGCCCCGGCAGCCACCCCACGTACCCGAGTGCCCCGAACCGGAGACCGTGACTACTACCGCCTCCCACCACCTCTCACCCGCCTTCCCCGGCCGCGCCCCCTGGGGCACGGCCGGCAAGCTGCGAGCCTGGCAGCAGGGCGCCATGGAGAAGTACATCCAGGAGCAGCCGCGCGACTTCCTCGCGGTCGCCACCCCCGGCGCGGGGAAGACCACCTTCGCGCTGACCCTCGCGTCATGGCTGCTGCACCACCACGTCGTGCAGCAGGTCACCGTGGTCGCGCCGACCGAGCACCTGAAGAAGCAGTGGGCCGAAGCGGCGGCCCGGATAGGGATCAAGCTCGACCCCGAGTACAGCGCGGGCCCGCTGAGCAGGGAGTACGACGGCGTCGCGATCACCTACGCGGGTGTCGGCGTCCGCCCGATGCTGCACCGCAACCGCTGCGAGCAGCGCAAGACCCTGGTGATCCTCGACGAGATCCACCACGCCGGTGACTCGAAGTCCTGGGGCGAGGCGTGCCTGGAGGCGTTCGACCCGGCCACCCGGCGGCTCGCGCTCACCGGCACCCCGTTCCGCTCCGACACCAACCCGATCCCCTTCGTCACGTACGAGGAGGGCAACGACGGCATCCGGCGCTCCTCGGCCGACTACACCTACGGCTACGGCAACGCCCTCGCCGACGGCGTCGTCCGCCCCGTGATCTTCCTCAGCTACAGCGGCAACATGCGCTGGCGCACCAAGGCCGGGGACGAGATCGCCGCCCGGCTCGGCGAGCCGATGACCAAGGACGCCATCGGGCAGGCCTGGCGCACCGCGCTGGCCCCCACCGGCGAGTGGATCCCCAATGTGCTGGCCGCCGCCGACAAGCGGCTGACCGAGGTCCGCAAGGGCATTCCGGACGCGGGTGCGCTGGTCATCGCCACCGACCAGGACTCGGCGCGCGAGTACGCCAAGATCCTCAAGAAGGTCACGGGGGAGAAGGCCACCGTGGTCCTCTCCGACGAGAAGGCCGCCTCGAAGAAGATCGACCAGTTCAGCCAGGACGGCTCCCGCTGGATGGTCGCGGTCCGCATGGTGTCGGAAGGCGTCGACGTCCCGCGCCTCGCCGTGGGCGTCTACGCCACCACCATCTCCACGCCGCTGTTCTTCGCCCAGGCCGTCGGACGCTTCGTGCGCTCCCGCAGGCGCGGCGAGACCGCCTCGGTCTTCGTGCCGACCATCCCGATGCTGCTGGACTTCGCCAACGAGATGGAGGTCGAGCGGGACCACGTCCTCGACAAGCCCAAGAAGGGCAGCGACGAGGAGAACCCGTTCGCGGAGGAGGACAAGCTCCTCGCCGACGCCGAGAGGCTGGAGGACGAGGAGACCGAGGACCAGCTGCCCTTCGAGGCCCTGGAGTCCGACGCGGTCTTCGACCGGGTGCTGTACGACGGTGCCGAGTTCGGCATGCAGGCGCACCCCGGCAGCGAGGAGGAGCAGGACTACCTGGGGATTCCCGGGCTGCTGGAGCCCGACCAGGTGCAGCTGCTGCTCCAGAAGCGGCAGTCCCGGCAGATCGCGCACAGCCGCCAGCGGCCGGCCGAGGAGGCCGACCTGCTGGAGAAGCCGGCCGAGGCGCGGCCGGTCGTCACGCACAAGCAGCTGCTGGGCCTGCGCAAGCAGCTCAACACGATGGTGTCGGCGTACACCCACCAGAGCGGCAAGCCGCACGGCGTGATCCACACCGAGCTGCGGCGGGTGTGCGGCGGCCCGCCGAGCGCGGAGGCCACGGCCGGGCAGATCCAGCAGCGGATCAAGAAGGTCCAGGAGTGGGCCACCCGGATGAAGTAGGCACCATCCGGTACGGGCCCGGGTCGGGGACAGCGGTCCCCGACCCGGGCCCGTAACGTTCCCGGGGAGCCCGGTCGGCCACCGGCCGCCGGAGTTACCAGACGTGCGGCGCGGACTGGATGACCGTGGCGACGCACGGCACCGTGGCCGACGTCGGGGACGACGCCACGATCTGCAGCGACCAGTTGGTGGCGCTCGGGGGCGAGGACAGCACCTTGGAGTTCGTGCTGTCGCCCGCCGCCAGGGTGCCGGAGGTGAGCTTCAGCGGGCCCAGGGTGATCGGGTTGCCACCGCTCATGCCGGGGTTGGTCTTGCCGGAGAACTGCACCTCGCTGGTGGCGCCGCCCGAGGTCTTGGTGAGCTTGAGCGTCGTCGTGATGCTGTTCGGGTCGGCGGTGGTGCCGGCCGGCATGGTGATCGCGCTGGACGTGATCTTGATGGTCTTGGCGGTGCCCGAGTCGGCGGCGGTCAGGGTGGCCAGACCGCTGCCCCAGGTGCCGCAGTCGTACGTGGCCGTCGCCATCAGCGGGGTCACGGCGTTGGCGGTCGGGGCCAGGGCGAGGGCGCCGGCCACGGCACAGGCCGCGGTCAGGACGAGTGGGAGGCGTCTGCGATTCGAAGGCATGACGGAGACCCTTTCGGCGATGAATTGCGTGGATGCGCTGGTGGCGCGCGGCTGATGCGAGGTCGATCCGCTGCTCATTCATTTCGCTGCTGATGCGCCGCGGGTGTGCCGAGGATTCGCTGCGGGCTGATCGGAGCGGACCGGATCTTTCCTCCGGGACCGGCATGTCGGTGCAGTGAAACGGCGGCCCTCGGAGAAGTCAAGAGAGGCCGACAGGCGCACTTGAATTTCTCCGGGAAATGCTTTTCGGGCATTTCAGATCTGGATCAATCGGCTTCCCAAGGATCAATCGGTTCGCTCTTGACTTCTCTGCACCCGGCCCCCTCAATGTGCGCAATCAATGGGCCATGCGGCCGTGCGGCCATGGAGGGGTGTCTGGTGATACGACGACGAAGACCCGGTGCGACCGGTCTGCTCGCGGCCTGCTTCGCGCTGACGCTGGGCTGCGCCGGCGCCACCGCCCAGGCCGCCCCGCTCGCGGACGGGCCCGCCGCCGCCACGATCGCCCCGACCGTCCACTGCGTCCTGCCCGCCGGCCAGGGAGAGGCGACCGGGCCGCAGGACATGACCGTCGAGCTGTCGCCCGCCGTCGTCGCGCCCGGCGGCAAGGTGCACGCGAAGGTGACCCTCGGCCCGTCCCCGGCGACCAGCGCCCTTCCGCTGAAGGACGTACCGACCATCCCGAGCATCGACCTCACGATGTCCGGCGGGGCGAGCGGCACGGTCACGGTGCGGGGCGCCGAGATCACCATGGACATCCCGTCCGGTGTGCCCATCGAGATCCCGCCGTACGAGGGCGACTTCCTGGTGCCCGCGACCGCCTCCGGGCCGGTCTCGTTCGCCGTCGCCCGCACCCTGACCCAGACCAAGGTGCTCGGTTCGGTCTTCGAGACCCCGTGCGACGTCGTCGACGGCGGGGCGGACGTCGCCACCGTCACCGTGGAGGGCACCGGCTCCACGCCCGCCACCCTGTCCGCGCCCGCCGACCCCGTACGCCCCAGCACCGCCGTCCCGTTGGGCGGTTCGGGCTGGACGGCGGGGGCCACCCCGGTGCCCTCGCTCTGCGCGGAGGGCGGGGGCGGCTGCGACCCGCTGAAGTTCAAGTCCAACGACCTGGGCATCGACGGGGACGGCACCCTGCACGGCACGGCCACCCTCGCGGAGTCCGGCGCGGTGCCGGACGGCCGTTACGTGGTGAAGGTCAACGACGGTACGAAGGAGGCGACCGCCCCCCTCACCGTCAAGGCCGTCGCGGCCGGGGAGCGGGAGATATCCCTCTCGAAGAGCCGGGGCCCGGTCGGCAGCGTGATCACCGTCAGCGGCCGGAACTACAACCCGGACCGCTGGATCAACGTCATCGGCCTCGACGCGAGCGGCACCGGGCTCGACGACAGCGCGGTCTACGCCAAGAGCGCCCCGGACGGCACCTTCTCCGTCGAGTTCACGGTGATCTCCGACGCCGTCGTCGCCGTCCAGGCCGACGAGGGCAACGACCCCGAGACCGTGCGCACCGCCCCGTTCACCGTCGCGGACGACGGCGGCGGGGAGGAAGGGTCCAGCGCCGACCAGAAGCTGACCACCTCGGTCCGGGCCGGGACCCTGTCCATGGTCCAGGACGGCGACACGGTCGACTTCGGCACCACCGTCCTGGGCACCGGCAGCGGGGTGCAGCGCTCCCGGCTCAACCGGGTCGAGGTGGAGGACGCCCGCGGCGTCGACAGCGGATGGTCGCTGACCGCCACCCTCACCGGCTTCACCGCCGCGGGCGGCGCCACCATCCCGGCCGACGCCGTGCGGTGGACGCCCAGGTGCACGGCGCAGCCGGGCAGCGTGGGCGTGCCGGTCGCCGGATCGCCCACCGCGCTCGGCTCCACGGCGGCGAGCCTGTGCCGGATGGACCCGGACGGCAGCCGCCCGTTCACCGCCGGACGGTTCGACGCCGACGCCAATCTCACCCTCACCGTTCCCGGGACCACCCGGCCCGGGGACTACAGCGCCACCCTCACCCTCACCCTTCTCTGACCCGGGGCGAGGGGCACGACAGGAAGTCCCGGAGGCGCCCGCCCGCTCCGCATCGCGTCGGAGCGGGCGGGCGCCTTCGTTCCGAACGCAGGAATCCCCCTGGAGGAGCCGTATGTCCGTCAGACCGTCCACCCCGCCACCGGAGAGAAGGCCACGGCCGGGCGGAGCGCTGCGCCGCGCCGTCGCCCTCACCGCCGGGGCCGTACTCGTCTGGACCGGGGGCACCGTGGCCCTCGCACCGGCCGCCGCGGCCGGCACCGTCACCCCCACCGTCCACTGCTCCCTGCCCGCCGGCCAGGGCGAGGCGACCGGGCCGCAGCAGATGAGCGTCGACCTGTCGCCCTCGATCGTCGACCCGGGCGGCAAGGTGCACGCCAAGGTGTCCCTCGGTCCGTCCCCCGCCACCAGCGGGCTCAGCCTGAACGACGTGCCCACCACCCCCAGCATCGACCTCGCCATGTCCGGCGGCGCCACCGGCACGGTCACCGTCACCGGCCCCCAGATCAACCTGAACATCCCGTCCGGCAAGCCCATCGAGATCCCGCCGTACGAGGGCGACTTCCTGCTTCCCGCCAACGCGAGCGGCCCGATCACCTTCACCCCGGTGCGCAACCTGACCCGTACGAAGGTGCTCGGCTCCACCTACGAGACCCCCTGCGACGTGGTGAGCGGCGGCGGCTCCGTCGGCACGGTCACCGCCGAGGGCACGGCGGGCCACCCGGCCACCCTGAACGCGCCCGCCACCGCCGTCCGCCCGTCCACCGCCGTCGCCCTGACCGGCAGCCTGTGGACCGCGGGGGCCACCCCCGTACCCTCGCTCTGCGCGGCGGACGGCGGCGGCTGCGACCCCGGCAAGTTCGCCTCCAGCACGCTCGCCATCAGCTCCTCGGGGGAGCTGACCGGAGCCGCGGTGCTGGCCGCCGCCGGGACCGTCCCGGACGGCTCGTACCTGGTCAAGGTCGGCGACGGTACGAAGGAGGCGACCGCGCCGCTCACCGTGAAGGCGTTCGTCCCGGCCGGCCCCCGGTCCGTCGTGCTCTCCCGCGCCGCGGCACCGCTCGGCAGCGTCATCCAGGTCACCGGCAGCAACTACTTCCAGGACCGGTGGGTCAACACCGTGGCCCTGGACGCCAGTGGGGCCACCCTCGACGACACCGCCGTCTACACGAAGAGCACCTCGGACGGCACGTTCCGCGCCGAGTTCACCGTCTCCGACCCGGCCATCGCCGCGATCCAGGTCGACGAGGGCAACGATCCGGCCACCGTGCTGACGACGCCGTTCACCGTCACCGACGCCTCCGCGACGCTCGACGCCGGCGCGGCGAAGGTCCGGCCGGGCGGCACGATCGCCGTTTCCGGCGGCGACTGGCCCAGCGGCACCACCCCCACCGCCGCGCTCTGCGGGGCCGACGGCGGAAGCTGCGACAGCGCGCGGATCACCGGCTCCACCCTCCGGATCGGCGCCGACGGCACGCTCTCCGGCACGGTCACCGTCGCCTCCTCCACCCCGCGGGGCGACTACTCCCTCCAGGTCACCGCCGGGGTGGCGCAGACCCGTACCGCGCTGACCGTCGCCCCGTCCTTCATCGTGCTGACCCCCTCGTCCGGGCCGCGCGGCACCTCCGTCACCGTGGTCGGGCAGGGCTTCGCGAAGGTGGCGACCGTCTCCATCGTCGGGCTGCGGGCCGACGGGTCGCAGACCTCCGACGCGGCGAAGACCAAGGTGGTCGGCCTGGACGGGGCCTTCTCGCAGACCTTCAAGGTCAACGCGGCCGACACCGTCGCCCTCCGGGTCCGTGAGGTGCTCGTCAACCCGCGTACCGAGACGGCGGCGTTCACCGTCCAGGACGGGACCGTGCCCGCCGGGCCGGCCTTCGCCCTCTCACCGCCCGAGGGGCCGCCCGGCACGGCGGTCCAGGTGACCGGCCGGGGCTTCGCCCCGGTCGCCACCGTCTCGGTGACCGGCCGGACCGCCGACGGCAAGCAGACCTCCGACGGATACGTCACCCGGATCGTCGGACTCGACGGCACCTTCGCCCTCGTCTTCACCGTCCGCGACCCGGCGACCCGGTCGATCCGGGCCTGCGAGGTACTCGTCAACGGAAAAATCGTGCAGCAGTCCTTCGCCGTGACCTGAGGACCGTTCGCCCTCGGCACGGGAAGTGCCGCGAAGGCGTCGGCCGACCTGGACGCGCGTAGATCGTCCCGGGTCGGCCGATGCGCCGCTGACCGGCGCTTATGCGGCTTCAAGCCAACCTTGTTCCGGACAACGCCCGGATTCTGGACGAGGTCTTCCGCTGAGCGGACTCGCTCGCTACTGTCCCCGAAACAAACGCCCCAACGCCCCGTGGCAGAGCCGCTCCGGGGCGCAGCCGTTGCCTGGCCAGGCGGGCGGCCTCTCCGTGCGTCGCCGCTGGGACCGGCGGCTCACATTCCGTGGGGACCAGCCGCCGCCGCTCATCTAAAGAGGGAGAGGGCGTCGTGACCGCGGAGACCTCCCAGACGCTCGACCGGGGCCTCAGGGTCCTCAAACTGCTGGCCGACACCGACCACGGCCTGACCGTCACCGAGCTGTCCAACCGGCTCGGGGTCAACCGGACCGTGGTCTACCGTCTGCTCGCCACGCTGGAGCAACACGCCCTGGTCCGACGGGATCTGGGCGGCCGGGCCCGGGTCGGGCTGGGGGTGCTGCGGCTGGGCCGGCAGGTGCACCCGCTCGTCCGGGAGGCCGCGCTGCCCGCGCTGCGCTCGCTGGCCGAGGACATCGGGGCCACCGCCCACCTCACCCTGGTCGACGGGAGCGACGCGCTGGCCGTGGCCGTCGTCGAGCCGACCTGGACCGACTACCACGTGGCCTACCGGGCGGGTTTCCGCCATCCGCTGGACCGGGGCGCCGCCGGCCGGGCGATCCTCGCCGCCCGCCAGAAGCCGGTCGGCGAGACCGCCTTCACCCTGACCCACGGCGAGCTGGAGACCGGGGCGAGCGGGGCCGCCGCCGCGCTGATGGGGGTGACCGGGGTGGAGGGCAGCGTGGGTGTGGTGATGCTCGCCGACTCGGTGCCCGAGCGGGTCGGCCCCCGGGTGGTGGACGCCGCCCGCGAGGTGGCCGAGGCGCTGCGGTAGCTCCCGGCCGCGGCGGTGGCCCGCGTACGGGGCCGCGTACGAGAGTGGTCCCCGCACGCGGGGGCCGCGTACGTGGCCCCCGGCGCCGGGTGTGCGGGCCGGTGCCGGGATGTCCGGGTCGTGACGGGGGCCGGTTAGATTGGGCGGGTGCTCACTCGTCTCTCGCGCCCCCGTGCCCTCGCCCTGTGCGCCGTGCCCGTCCTCGCCCTGTTCGGGGTGGCCGCCTTCGCGCCGCTGCCCTTCACCCTGGCGCAGCCCGGCACGACCGCGAACGTGCTCGGCAGCGACCACGGCACGCCCGTGATCAGCATCGAGGGCGCGCCGACCCGCCCCACCAAGGGCGAGCTGCGGATGACGACGATCGTCGCGACCGGCCCCACGGCCGAGGTCGGTATCGGGGACGTGGTCGACAGCTGGTTCCGTACGGACCGGGCGGTCCTGCCCCGTGACTCCGTCTACCCGACCGGCGGCTCCGAGAAGGAGATCGAGAAGCACAACCTCGACGACATGGTGAAGTCGCAGGACGACGCGGTCTCCGCCGCCCTGAACTACCTGGGCAGGAAGCCCGGTTCGGTGGACGTGACCCTGCACCTCGCCGACGTGGGCGGCCCCAGCGCCGGACTCTTCTTCGCCCTCGGCATCGTCGACAAGCTCGACGGCGACGGCCACGGCGGCGACCTCACCGGCGGCCGCACCATCGCGGGCACCGGCACGATCCAGCCGGACGGCGAGGTCGGCGCGGTCGGCGGAGTCTCGCTGAAGACCCAGGCCGCGCGCCGCGACGGGGCGACCGTCTTCCTCGTACCGAAGGCGGAGTGCCGGGAGGCTAAGGCCGAACTCCCCGGGGGGCTGCGCCTGGTCCCGGTCACCACGCTGAAGGACGCGGTGGGTTCACTGCGGGCCCTGTCCGGGAACGGGAAGGTCCCGAGCTGCTGAACCCCTCGGGGGCGGCACGCCGCCTCCGTAGCTCTCCTCGGCCTTCCCCCGCCCCGCGGCGTCCATGCCGCGCCAGGCCGGGAACACCAGGGGCCCCAGCGCCGCCAGCAGGTACACCCCGCCCATCGCCAGCAGCGCGCCGTCCGCACCGGCGGCCTCGACCAGGAGCCCGGCCGCGAGTCCGCCCACCGGCATGGCCAGCTCGCCGCCCGCGGTGAGCACCCCGGAGACCCGGCTGCGCAGCGCGTCGGGGACGGCCGTGTAGATCACCGTCGTCAGGATCGGGTTCAGCATCCCGCCCGCGATCCCGCTCAGCACCATGGTCACGGCGAGCGGCGTGGTCGTCCCGGTCAGCGCCGCGACCGTGTACCGGGGCGCGCCGCACAGCAGCAGGCACACCGTGAACACGGCCCGCCGGGAGAAGCGGTGCCCGACCGCCCCGTACAGCAGTGCGCCGGCCAGGCCGCCCGCGCCGTACAGCGCGGCGAGCAGTCCGATGTCCGTGGCGCCGCCGAGTTCGGCCGAGGCGTGCACCGGCAGCAGGACCGCGTTCCAGCCCTGGTCGGCGCCGTTGACGAACAGGACCGTCACCACGACCGCGAGCAGCAGCCGGTGGCCCCTCAAATAACTGAATCCTTCGCGGAGTTCGGTGCCGTAGGCGCGCGCCGACACGGGTGTGGCGGTCCTGCCCGGCGCGGCGGCGGCCACCCCGCGCAGCCCCACCGAGATGAGCAGCGCGGAGGTCAGGAACGTCCCCGCGTCCAGCAGCAGCACGTTCTCCGCGCCGGCCACCGCGATCAGTACGCCGGCCAGCGCCGCCCCGGCCATCCTGGCCCCGCGCGAGACGGCGTCGAAGAGGCTGGCGGCCCGGGCGAGGGTGGTCCCGGCGTGCGCGGCGATGTCCGGCACCAAGACGTAGCGCGCGGTGGAGCCGGGGGTGTGCAGCAGCCCGACGGTCGCCATCAGCGCGCACAGCATCCAGAAGTCGAGGGCGCCCGCGTAGTACAGCAGCGGAACGGCGGCGACGGCGAGGCCGCACGCCAGGTCGGAGCCGACGGAGACCCGGCGCCGCCCGATCCGGTCGATCACCGGCCCGCCGATCAGGGCGGAGAGCGCGATCGGCAGGGTCGCGCAGAAGGCGACGATCCCGGCCCGGCCGGCGCTCCCGGTGGTCTCCAGGACGAACCACGGCACCCCGATCGCGGTGAGCGAGGTGCCGGCGGTGGAGATGGAGTTGGCGGTCAGTACGGCGACGAGCGGTACGCGGGTGCGGTGCTCCGGTACGGTCACGCCGGGCTGTGGGCGGTGAACGGGCGGGCCGCCTGCCGGGGCAGGACGCGCAGGCCCAGCTCGACGAGGGCCCAGCCCAGCCGGGTGCGCAGCCCGGGGCGGGGCGCGGGGGCCGGGAGGGTGAACTCCGGTTTGTGGCAGTGCGATTCAGCGGTGCGCAGGTGGTGCAGCAGCAGATGCGTGTCGGAGTGCATGGCGGTGTCCTTCTGGTCGGGCGGAGGGCCTGGTCGGGCCCTACTCCGCCGGGCGTGGGAAGAGATGCACATGGCTGCGGACGGTGGCCGCCCCCTCGGTGCCCTCCGGGACCCGGTCCCGGTAGCTCTCGACGAGCGCGTGGACCTTGCCGATGAGTTCCTCGGTGAGCTCCGGGGTCAGCAGCATCTTGAAGTTGCTGATGTCCCAGCCGTTGCGCCATTCCTCGGGCCATTCGTGCATGGTGCCGATCCAGGTGTTCAGCTCCCGGGCGTGGGCGTCCGCCGTCTCGTGGAGCACGACGCCGACGGCACCGCGGACCTCGGGGTCCGGATGGTCCAGGAACCGACCGCTGTCGAAGACGGTGCCCCGGTGCACGGCCCGCCACCAGCGCTCGCGCCCCTTGCCGCGCTCCGGGTCGTCCTCGACGAATCCGTACGCCGCCAGTTGCCGCAGGTGGTAGCTGGTGGAACCGCTGGACTCGCCGAGCCGGGCGGCGAGGGCGGAGGCGGTGGCGGAACCGTACTCCCGCAGTGCGGCCAGCAGCCGCAGCCGCAGGGGGTGGGCGAGCCCGCGCAGGCTGCGGGCGTCGACCTTGTGGAGGTCCGGGGCTTCGGTGGGGGACGCGGCGTCGTCCGGTGTTTCGGGCACGGTGGAACCATAGCGTGCAAAGCCTTCTTTGCAACAGGTTTTTTGCAACGTCTTCTTTGCATGTGGTCCGCGCGCGGCACCGCCCGGCCCGGTCGGCCTCCGTCCCCGGCCCGGTCAGCGCTGCTTGATGAAGCCCTCCTGGATCAGCCAGTCCTTCGCCACCTCGTGCGGGTCCTGGCCGTCCACGTCCACCTTGGCGTTGAGGGTCTGGGCGACCGAGGTGGTCAGCTTCCTGCTGACCGGGTCGAGGAGCGCGGCGATCTGCGGGTACTTGTCGAAGGTCTTGGTGTGGACGACCGGCGCCGCGTTGTAGTTGGGGAAGAAGTGCTTGTCGTCGACCAGCACCTCCAGGTCCATGGCCTTGATCCGGCCGTCCGTGGTGAACACCTCGCCCAGCAGGCAGGAGCCGGACTTGGAGACCTGGGTGTAGATGATCCCAGCGTCCATCTTCCTGATGCTGGAGGCCGGCAGGGACATCCCGTACGCCTTCTCCATGCCGGGCAGTCCGTCGTCGCGGGAGGCGAACTCGTTCTCCACGCAGACCGTCACCGCCGACGGGTCCTTCTTCGACAGCGCCGCGACGTCGGAGAGCGTCCGCAGGTGGTACTTGGCGTTCTTCGCACGGCTGATGGCGAGCGCGTAGGTGTTGTTGAGGGTGGACGGGGCGAGCCAGGTCACCCCGTTGCGCCGGTCCGCGTCCCGGACCGCCACCCACTGCTGGTGCGGGTCGGGGATCGGCTTCGCGTGGCCGAGGTAGGTGATCCAGGCGGTGCCGGTGTACTCGTACATCGCGTCGGCGTCGCCCTTGACGATCGCCTCGCGGGCGCTGATCGAGCCCGGCAGGTTCGTCCGGTCCAGGACCTCGGCACCGGCGGCCTTGAAGACCAGCCCGACCATCTGGCCCAGGACGATGTTCTCGCTGAAGTTCTTCGAGGTGACGGTCAGTGTGGCGCCGCGCAGCGGCTGACCCCGCCCCACCGAGCCCGGCACCACGTCGTCCACCATCGGCGAGCCGCTCTTCAGCCCGCACCCGGAGACCACCGCCGCCAGCGCCAGCACGCCCAGCAGCCCCGTACGCGCCTTCCACCCGCCCGCGGCCCCGGCCGTCATCGCTCCACCTCCAGTCCGCGCGGTGTCAGCGCCACCTCGGCCAGCGAGGCCAGCCAGTCCACCAGCAGGGCCAGCACCACCGTCAGCACCGAACCGAGGACCAGCACCGGCATCCGCTGCGTCTGGATGCCCGAGGTGATCAGGTCGCCCAGCCCGCCGCCGCCGACGAACGTGGCCAGGGTCGCGGTGCCCACGTTGAGTACCAGCGCGGTACGCACCCCGGCGAGGATCAGCGGGACGGCGAGCGGCAGCTCGACCCTGGTCAGCGTCCCCATCCCCGACATCCCGATGCCGCGCGAGGCCTCGACCAGATTCGGCTCGATCGCCCGGAGCCCGGCCACGGTGTTGGAGAAGACCGGCAGCACCGCGTAGATCACCATGCCGATGATCGCCGTGGTCGGCCCGATGCCCAGCCAGATCACCAGGAGCGCCAGCAGACCGATCGCCGGGGTCGCCTGCCCGATGTTGGCGACCGCCGTGACCACCGGGGCCCCCTTGCTCAGCCCGCGCCGGGTCAGCGCGATCCCCAGCGGGATGGCGATGATCAGCACCCAGAACGTCGAGATCGCGGTCAGCCGCACATGCTGCCACCAGCGCAGTTGCACGTTGCCGCCGGTGAGCGAGTTCCGTGCGATCGAGTCGAGATGGATGTTGCTGATCCACAGATACGTGACCACCAGCACGAGCACCAGCACCAGCGGCATCACCAGCAGCTTGCGCCAGGTGAACCGGCGCGGCGGCCCGGTCTGCGGCGGTGCGGGCTCCTCCTCCTCGTCCCGGAAGGCATGGCCCTTGACGTCGTGCTCACCGGGCGGACGGTCCTTGTCGGAGGACGGCTCCGGCGGCGCCGAGCGGCCCCGCCGGGGGGATCCGGAGTCCAGCGGCGCCCCGCGGGTCATGCGCCCGCACCACCTTCCAGCTCCGTCGACGTCTGGTGGCTGCGCAGCTCCTCCAGGTCGTGCTGGTGCTCGATGGCGGCGAGCCGGTCCGCCTCCAGCAGCTCGTGGACGGAGTTCATCAGCGTCTGCATGTCGACGACCCCGATGAACTCCCCGCGCCGC
Organism: Streptomyces sp. NPDC015144; assembly: GCF_043079735.1. NCBI lineage: Bacteria > Bacillati > Actinomycetota > Actinomycetes > Kitasatosporales > Streptomycetaceae > Streptomyces > Streptomyces sp. NPDC015144. The sequence goes on from NZ_JBIBUU010000007.1 coordinate 108,489, forward strand.
CCGGTCACCGCGACCCGCCCGCCGCTGTCGGTGAGCACCGCCTCCAGCGCGTCGTGCAGCGTCGCGTCGCGCGTCACCGTGTCGTGCACCAGCTGCCCGGCCCGGGCCAGCGAACCCCGGGCCCGCATCAGGTCGCCACGGCGCAGCCACTTGTACGGGCGGTTCCTGCGGTCCAGCATCAGCAGTTCGTTGTGCGGGCCGCTGCGCAGCTTGTTGAAGATCGACTGGAGCGGGTCGTCGACCGTCACCGTCGGGAACTCGGCCATCTCCACGTCCCGGACCCGGGTGAGGTTGAGCCGCTTCAGCGCCGCACCGGCCCCGACGAAGCCCGAGACGAAGTCGTCCGTCGGGTTGGTGAGGATCGCCTCCGGGGTGTCGAACTGGGCGATGTGCGAACGCTCCCGCAGCACCGCGATCCGGTCGCCCAGCTTGATCGCCTCGTCGAAGTCGTGGGTGACGAAGACGATCGTCTTGTGCAGCTCGTGCTGGAGCCGGATCAGCTCGTCCTGGAGGTGGTCGCGGGTGATCGGGTCGACCGCGCCGAACGGTTCGTCCATCAGCAGCACCGGCGGATCGGCCGCCAACGCCCGTGCCACACCCACCCGTTGCTGCTGCCCGCCGGAGAGCGCCCGGGGGTAGCGCCCGTGGAACTCGCGCGGATCGAGCCCCACCAGGTCGAGCATCTCCTCGACCCGGTCCTTCACCCGCGACTTGGACCAGCCGACCATCTTCGGTACGAGCGCGATGTTCTCCGCCACCGTCATGTGCGGGAAGAGCCCGGAGGACTGGATCGCGTACCCGATCTTCCGGCGCAGCTTCACCGGGTCCATGTCGGTGACGTCCTCGTCGTCGATCCTGATCCGCCCGGACGACGGCTCGATCAACCGGTTGATCATCTTCAGCGTGGTGGACTTCCCGCAGCCGGACGGGCCGACGAAGATCACTGTCTCGCCGGCCTTGATGTCCATCGAGACGCTGTCCACGGCGGGGTTGGGATTGCCCGGGTACCGCTTGGTCAGGTTCTCCAGCTGGATGGTGGCGCCGGAAGCCGTCTTCCCGGAGCCGGAACCGGAGCCAGAACCTGAGCCGGAGGCGCCGGCGGCGGTGCTCCCCGCGGCGGTGCTTCCGCCGGGGGCGTTCCCGTTGGCGGTCTCAGACACGAATCCCCCTCGGAATGGTGAGCCGCCCCAGCAGGACGTACGCGGCGTCGAAGAGCAGGGCGAGGACGACGATGCCGAGCGTGCCGGCGAGGACCTGGTTGAGCGCGTTGGCGCTGCCCAGTGAGGCGATGCCGCGGAAGATCTCGTTGCCGAGGCCCGGGCCCGAGGCGTACGCGGCGATGGCGGCGATGCCCATCAGCATCTGGGTGGCGACCCGGATGCCGGTGAGGATCGGCGGCCAGGCGAGCGGCAGCTCCACCCGGCACAGCCGGGCCAGCCGCGACATGCCGATGCCCTTCGCCGCGTCGACCAGCGCGGGATCGACGCCGCGCAGCCCCACGATGGAGTTGCGGACGATGGGCAGCAGCCCGTACAGCGTCAGGGTGATCACCGTGGGGGCGACCCCGAGGCCGACCAGCGGGATGAGCAGGCCGATCGCGGCGAGGGACGGGATGGTGAGCACCGCCGCCGTCGAGGTGATGGCCAGTGAGCCCGCCCAGCCGCTGCGATAGGTGACGACCCCGATCAGGATGCCCAGCACGGTGGCGATCACCATGCACTGGAAGACCGCGCTGACGTGCTGGTACGCGTCGACGAGCAGCTGTTGGTGCCGGTTGCCCAGGTACTCCCAGAAGCTCACGCGCCCCTCCTCGGCTCAGTCGTGGTCCTCCGCGGCCTGCTCGACGAGCGGGATGATCCGCAGCGGCACCGGGTTCTCCATGACGATCGCCGTGGAGGCCCGGACGATGCCATCAAAACCGACAACCCGGTCGATCACCCGCTGAAGATCGGCGTTGGAACGCGCCACGAGGCGGCAGAACATGTCGCCGTGCCCGGTCGTGGTGTGCAGCTCCAGCACCTCCGGAACGCCCGCCAAGTGGGCCCGTACGTCGGCCCCTTGACCCTGTTTGATCTCCAGCGTGGCGAAGGCGGTGACCGGGTATCCGAGCGCCGCCGGATCGACGGTCGGACCGAAGCCCCGGATGACTCCGTTCGACTGAAGCCGGTCGAGCCGGGCCTGCACCGTCCCCCGGGCGACCCCGAGTCTGCGCGATGCTTCCAGCACACCGATCCGGGGTTCGTGGGCCAGCAGCACGATGAGCCGGCCGTCCAGCCGATCGATCGCCATGAGTCATCTCCCGGAACGTCGACGTGATGGTCATCATGTACAGATAGCCTGGCCATCATGCTCATTCGCTGTACAGATTGACCAGTGAAAACGCAAACTATTGCGCACCTTGCGAAGCGAGGAGAGCCTTCGGACATGACTGAGACTCTGCACACCACCCCCGAATCCGCCCGGCAGGCCGACCCCTTCCCGGTCAAGGGAATGGACGCGGTCGTCTTCGCCGTCGGCAACGCCAAGCAGGCCGCGCACTACTACTCGACGGCCTTCGGAATGAAGCTGGTCGCCTACTCCGGACCGGAGAACGGCAGCCGCGAGACGGCGAGTTACGTGCTGACCAACGGTTCGGCGCGCTTCGTCTTCACCTCCGTCATCAAGGCGGTCACCGACCACGGCCGCTTCCTCGCCGACCATGTCGCCGAGCACGGCGACGGCGTCGTCGACCTGGCCATCGAGGTCCCGGACGCCCGCGCGGCCTACGCCTACGCCGTCGAGCACGGCGCCCGCGGCATCGACGAGCCGTACGAGGTCAAGGACGAGCACGGCACCGTGGTGCTCGCCGCGATCGCCACGTACGGCAAGACCCGCCACACCCTGGTCGAGCGCTCCGGCTACAGCGGCCCGTACCTGCCCGGGTTCGACGCCGCCGACCCGATGGTCGAGCCGCCCGCCAAGCGCTTCTTCCAGGCCATCGACCACTGTGTCGGCAACGTGGAACTCGGCCGGATGAACGAGTGGGTCGAGTTCTACAACAAGGTCATGGGCTTCACCAACATGAAGGAGTTCGTGGGCGACGACATCGCCACCGAGTACTCCGCGCTCATGTCGAAGGTCGTCGCCGACGGCACCCTCAAGGTGAAGTTCCCGATCAACGAGCCGGCGATCGCCAAGAAGAAGTCCCAGATCGACGAGTACCTGGAGTTCTACGGCGGCGCCGGTGTCCAGCACATCGCGCTCGCCACGAACGACATCGTCGCCTCGGTACGGGCGATGCGGGCGGCGGGCGTGCAGTTCCTGGACACCCCCGACTCGTACTACGACACCCTCGGCGAGTGGGCGGGCGAGACCCGGGTGCCGGTGGAGATCCTGCGCGAGCTGAAGATCCTCGTCGACCGCGACGAGGACGGCTACCTGCTCCAGATCTTCACCAAGCCGGTCCAGGACCGTCCGACTGTCTTCTTCGAGATGATCGAGCGCCACGGCTCGATGGGCTTCGGCAAGGGCAACTTCAAGGCCCTGTTCGAGGCGATCGAGCGCGAGCAGGAGAAGCGCGGCAACCTCTGACGCCTCGCGGCGGGGGTACCCCTGTCGTCCGGATGTGACACTCCCGCCCCGAGTGTCACATCCGCGAACGACCCCACTCCGCCGGGCCCCCGAGCCTCCCCGCGAAGGCGCCCGGCGGTAGGGGCGGCCGGGCGGCCTACGCGTCCTGCGGGCCGTCCGCCGGCGGGGCGGCCAGGTCGTCCAGCGCCTTCCGGGCGGCCGGCCCCCCGAGCGGCGAGAACCCCGGACCGGCGCTCAGCGCCCGCTCCAGACTGCGGCGCGCCGGGCCGTACTCCCCCAACTCCCGGTGGACCATCCCCAGGTGGTACGCGTACGAGGCGTTCCCCCCGCCCGCGTCGACCGCCCGCCCGGCGTACTCCAGCGCCCCCGAGGGGTCGCCCGCGCGGTACCGGGCCCACCCCAGCGCGTCCGCCACCGCGGCACTGCGGTGCCCGCGCGCCCACTCCGCCTCCAGCAGCCCGACCGCCGCGTCCGGATCACCGTGGTCGGCCTCGAACCGCCCCCTCAGCAGCGCGTTGTCCACGCCCCGCTCCTCGTCCCGGTCGAGCGCGTCGCGCAGCCGCGCGTACTCCTCGTCGGCCTCCCGGTGCCGCCCCAACGACTCGTAGAACTCGCCCAGCTCCAGCAGGTACGCGGGGCGGGGCTGCCGGGCCAGCACCGCCCGATAGGCGCGCACCGCCTCCTCGGCGCGGCCGAGCGCCGCCAGCGCCCCGGCCCGGCCCGCGAGCGCCGGACCGTGATCCCGCTGCGCCCGCAGCGCGGCGTCGTACCGGGCCAGCGCCTCCTGCGGCTCGCCCCGGTCCCGGGCCAGCTCGCCCAGGAGCGACAGGCACTCCGCCTCCTGCGCGGGCGTGGCCGCCCGGCCCGCCGCGGCCAGCGCACCGTCCAGCGCCTCCGCGGTCCGGCCCCGGTCCCGGGCCGTCCGGGCGGCCCGGACCAGCGCGGGCGTCCCCGCGCGCAGCGCCGCGAACCTCGCCACCGCCGCGTCCGCCGCCCGCCGGTCCCCGAGACCGTCGTACGCCTCGATCAGCGCCGGATACACCGTCCATCGCTCCGGCTCCCGGGTCCGCACCGCCTCGCCCCACTTCCGGGCCTCGGCGAAGTCGTTGCGGGCGTCGGCGAGCGCCGCGAGCCCCGCCCAGGCCGCGGTGTTGCCCCGCTCGCCCGGCTGGACCTCCAGCGAGCGCTCCAGCGCCCGCTCGGCCCGCCCGTAGTACGAGGAGTCCGCGGAACGCCGCCCCCACTCCACGTACGCCGTACCGAGCACCGCCCAGGACCCGGCGTCGGCGGGGTGCGCCTCCACCCACCGCTGCCGGTCCCCGATCAGCGCCGTCAGATCGGAGAGCGAGGCCGGCGCGCCCGCCGCGGCCGCCGCCATCGCCCGCGAGACCGGCCCGCCCGGAACGGGTGAGGTGGAGGTGGCGGGCCCGCCACCGTCCGGCACGGCCACCACCGCCCCCGTCAGCAGCACCGCCCCCGCCACCACCCCCAGCGCCGTCCTGCGCAGCGCCGTACGCAGCGTGAGCGGCGGCGGCTCGGACGACGGCGGACCGGTGAGCGCGGAGAGCGCGGTCGCACCGGAGAACGCGGAGGCGTCGAGAGGCGGACGGTCGGGGTCGGAGGGGCGCGGAGGCTGCTGCGGCATGACATCCATGCCGATCACTCTGCGTCAGTCATACGAGCACACCACGGTGTGCGAAGGGCACGGCAGACGGGTTCACACCAATGGGCCCGGGTGCCACGCTTGGATCATGAACGGACTTCTCGAAGCACTGCGCGCCGGGCTGCCTGCCGAAGCCCTGATCACCGACCCCGACGTCACCGCCTCCTACGCCCACGACATGGCGAGCTTCTGCGAGGCGGGCGCCCCGGCGGTCGTCGTGCTCCCGCACACGGTCGAGCAGGTCCAGCACGTCATGCGGACCGCCACCGCCCTGCGCGTCCCGGTCGTCCCGCAGGGGGCCCGGACCGGCCTGTCGGGCGCGGCCAACGCCACCGACGGCTGCATCGTGCTGTCCCTGGTGAAGATGGACCGCATCCTGGAGATCGACCCGGTCGACCGGATCGCCGTCGTCGAACCCGGAGTCGTCAACGCGGTGCTCTCCCGGGCGGTCGACGAACACGGCCTGTACTACCCGCCGGACCCCTCCAGCTGGGAGATGTGCACCATCGGCGGCAACATCGGCACCGCGTCCGGCGGCCTGTGCTGCGTGAAGTACGGGGTCACCGCCGAGTACGTGCTCGGCCTGGAGGTCGTGCTCGCCGACGGGCGCCTGCTCACCACCGGCCGCCGCACGGCCAAGGGCGTCGCCGGATACGACCTCACCCGGCTCTTCGTCGGCTCCGAGGGAAGCCTCGGCATCGTCGTCCGGGCCGTGCTCGCGCTGAAGCCCAGGCCGCCGCGCCAACTGGTCCTGGCCGCGGAGTTCCCGAGCTCGGCCACCGCCTGCGACGCGGTCTGCCGGATCATGGAGCGCGGTCACACCCCGTCACTCCTCGAACTGATGGATCGCACGACGATCCAGGCCGTCAACCGGATGGCCGGCATGGGCCTCCCCGACACCACCGAGGCGCTGCTGCTCGCCGCCTTCGACACCCCCGACCCCACGGCCGACCTGGCCGCCGTCGCCGAACTCTGCGCCGCGGCGGGCGCCACCGAGGTGGTCCCGGCGGAGGACACCGCCGAGTCCGAACTGCTGCTCCAGGCGCGAAGGATGTCGCTCACCGCGCTGGAGACCGTCAGCTCGGCCACGATGATCGACGACGTCTGCGTACCCCGCTCGCGGCTCGGCGCCATGCTGGAGGGGACCGCCGCCATCGCCGGGAAGTACGGCCTCACCATCGGCGTCTGCGCCCACGCGGGCGACGGCAACACCCATCCCGTCGTCTGCTTCGACCACACCGACGCCGACGAGTCCCGGCGGGCCCGCGAGTCCTTCGACGAGATCATGGCGCTCGGCCTGGAACTCGGCGGCACGATCACCGGCGAGCACGGCGTCGGCGTCCTGAAGAAGGAGTGGCTGGCGCGCGAAGTCGGCGAGGTGGGCGTCGAACTGCACCGGGGCATCAAGCAGGCGTTCGACCCCCTGGGCCTGCTCAACCCGGGCAAGGTGTTCTGACGGGCCCGCGGGGGCGGGACCCCGCGCACCGCCCGCCCCCCGCCGCCGGCCCCTCACGCCTCGCCGTCCTGCGGCTCGTCCGAGGCCCACGGGTCGCGCATCCACAGGTCGTCGGCCGGCAGCGGGGCGAGGAGTTCGGCGAGGGCCTCGTCCAGCCCGAGCAGCTCCGCCTCCGTACCGGGCGGGACCACCCGCAGCGTCCGCTCCACCCAGGCGGCCACCTGGGCCGACGGCATCTCCAGCAGGGCGTCGCCGTCGGGCGAGGTCAGCGCGACGAAGATGACGTTGCGCCGGTCGACCTTGGTCGGCCAGATCCGCACGTCCCCGTGGCCGCAGGGCCGGAAGACCCCCTCGACCAGCAGGTCGCGGGCGAACGTCCAGTGGACCGGGCAGTCGGAGCCGATGTGGAAGGTGATGTGCACGGCGTACGGGTCCGCCGCGCGGTACATCAGCCGGGCGGGTACGGGGATGCTCCGCTCGGGCGACAGGACCAGCTTGAGTTCCAGCTCGCGTTCCACGACGGTGTTCATGAGTACGTCCTTCCGGTGCCTGTGGACCGGTCTCCTGACCGGCCCGCACAGGGAGAGAGCGCCCTTCCCGCGATCCATTACGCGACTTCCGGAAAAAATTTCCGGGCGGCGGGAGAGCGGCCAAAGCCCCGGAGTGGCCCGGCGGTACGCGGGTGTCTGGTAGATGTGGACCCCTTGCAATCAGGCCTCGAAGAGATACGGGACCACGGTGATGAGCGCCCCAACCCCGGCACCCGGTGAAGAACGCCCCCACGAGGGGTACTACCCCGATCCCTCCATCCCTGGATATGTCCGGTACTGGAACGGTGCCTCGTGGGTGCCCGGCACGAGCCGTCGCGCGCCCCAGCAGGGCGAACCGATGCCTGAGACACCACCCGCGACGCCTGATCCCGAACCCGGGCCCACCGCACCGGAGGCCGCCGCCGGGCCCGTCGGCGGGCCCGCCGCGCGGACGGCCGAGCCGGATCCGGCGCCGGTGGAGGAGACCGGTCCGGTCTTCCTGGACGAGGGGCCGTCCGGGAACGACCGCCCGGAACCGGCCACCGCCTGGCAGGCCGACGCCTCCCGGCAGACCGGCTTCGGCGCCGACCGCGACCGCCGGGTCTCCTGGGGCGGTACGGCGGACTCCCCGGCCCCGGGCGCATCCGCGTCCCCCGCAACCCCCGTGACCCCGGGCGCCCCTGACGGCCCCGCGGCTCCGGTCGACCCCCGGCGGCCCACCGCACCGGCGTCCACGTCCGCCCCCGAGGCCGCCCCCGCCGCGGCGGCCGGGCCCACCCCGCCCGTCGTGCCGGCCCCGGCCCCCGCCCCCGAGCCGGCTCCGGAACCGCCCCCCGGCCCGGCCACGGGCCAGGCGCCCGAGCACACGGTGGCGATCCGGATGACCCGGCCCGGCCGCCGGGACGCCGAACCGGCCTCCTCGGACGGGACGATGTCGATCCGCGCCGTCAGCCCGGGCGCGGCCCCGCAGCCCCCCGCCGCCCCCGTACCGAACCAGGCCCCGGTACCGAACCAGGCACCCGCGCCGCACCGGCCCCCGGCGCAGGGCCAGGTACCGCCCCAGGGCCAGACCCCCGCCCCCTGGGCGCAGCAGGCCGGTCCCCCCGCCCCGTACGCGGGCCCGCCCGCCCAGCAGGCCCGCCCGCAACTCCCGGCCCAGCAGCAGCACTCCCAGCTCCCGGCCCAGCAAGCCCCGCAGCTCCCTCAGCCCCAGCAAGCCCACCCGTTCCAGCAGCCCCCGCAGACCGTCCCGCCGCAGTTCGGTGCGCAGGCGGCCGGGCCCGACCAGCCGGTCGTCCCGTGGAAGCCGCCGGTCGACGACCCCTTCCAGCAGCTCGCGCGGGCCCAGGCGGCGGCCCGGCCAGCCGGGCTCGGCAAGCGGCTCGCCGCCCGGCTGATCGACTCCGTCGTCCTGATGGCGCTCGTCGGCGCGGTCGGCTTCCCGCTCGTCACCCGGGCGCTGGACCACATCGACGGGAAGCTCGAGGCGGCGCGGCGGTCCGGCGAGACGGTCACCGTCTGGCTGGTGGACTCCACCACGGCCGTCCTGTTCGGTGGTGTGCTCGCCGCGTTCCTGGTGCTCGGCGTCCTGCTGGAGGCGCTGCCCGTGGCCAAGTGGGGCCGTACGCTCGGCAAGAAGCTCTGCGGGCTCGACGTGCGGGACATCGAGTCCCACGACACCCCGTCCTTCGGCGCCGCGCTGCGCCGCTGGCTGGTCCACGGCGTGCTGGGGCTGCTCGTGATCGGGGTGGTCGACATGGCCTGGTGCCTCGTCGACCGGCCGTGGCGCCAGTGCTGGCACGACAAGGCGGCGCACACCTTCGTCGCCGGCTGACCCGTCCCGGGGAAGGGGCGACCCGGGCGGGCCGGTCCCCCGAACGCACCTGAGCCGTTGCGAGCACCCCCGGCCCGGGGTGCACTGCCCCCATGAGCAACGATCAGCCGGCGTCCGGTCAGCCGCCCGAGGACGACCCGTTCCTCAAGAAGCCGCACGAGCAGCCGCCGTCATCGGGATCGCCGTACGGCAGCGGTCCGCCCCCGCCGCCGCCGTACGACCCCGGTCCCTACGGCGGCGGCCCGTACGGCGGTGCGGACCCGCTCGCCGGGATGCCTCCGCTGGCGGAGCCGGGCAGGCGCATCCTGGCCCGGCTGATCGACTTCCTGATCATCTCGATCCCGCTCTATCTGATCTCCCTGCCGTGGGGCGGCGCGGTCGAGGTGACCAACGACAACGGCAACGGCAGCGGGGTCGGCGACGTCTTCAGCCAGACCTACAGCGGGCACCAGCTGATCTGGTCGCTGATCGGCCTGGTCGCCTACGTCGCGTACGACACGTACTTCACGCACAAGGACGGCCGCACCCTCGGCAAGCGGATGCTGAAGATGCGGGTCGCGATGCTCAACGACGGCCGGGTCCCGGACAGCGGCACGTCGTTCCTGCGCGCCGTGGTGCTGTGGCTGCCGGCGCTGCTGTGCTGCCCGTGCCTGTGGTGGCTGATCAACATCGTGCTCATGTTCACCGACAAGCCGTACCGGCAGGGCCTTCAGGACAAGGCGGCGAAGACGGTGGTCGTCCAGACCAACTGAGTCCCCAGGGCCCGGCCGTGACGCCCGGTCGTGACGCCGGGTCCGGGCCCGTGGCCGTACACCCCCGTGGCCCCGTGGCCCCGCGACCGGGCGCCCGGCTCAGCGCCGCAGGGACGACGACCGGTCCACGGGCTTCGCGGAGGGGGCGGCGGGCCCCGGCGCGGGCTCGGCGGCCGGGCCCCGTTCCCCGTCGCGCGCGAGCCCCTCGGCCGCGACGGCCTCGGAGACCGGGTCGGGCTGCACGGGCACCGCGCGCCGCCGCGCCCCGGCGCGCCGCGCGGCCGTCGAGGGGACCGGCCGGGGCACGGTCATGGCCACCAGCAGGCCGAGCAGTAACCCGGCCGTACCGGCGACGGCGATGCCGGCGGTCGAATCCGTACGGGAGAGCAGCAGCATCGCGACGGTCGAGAGGACCACGGTGAGCGAACCGTAGGCGAACTGTGCGGGGGTGGGACGAGGCATGGCGGAATCCGTCCTCGGGGCGACGAAGGCCGGTCGCCCGACACGGTCACCCGGCCAAGCGGCGCGGGAGGACGCCCGATCGGCCGGGCATCCCCTACGACGGTGGATGCCCGGGGGCGGCATCGGATAAGCCCGGGCCGCCCCGTGGTTCCGGTGCACGGGGGGCGCACGGAGTCATGTCCGGCCCCGGTTCCGGCCCCTGACGCGCTGGCCACCTGGGCGACCGGCGTCCGGATAGCGGAAGGGCGCTCCTGCATAGTGCACTTGGCCTGCACAAGTCAAGGTCTGTCTTTTCTCGCTTAACTCCGGTCGAATGTCGTCACTTGTGACGCGTATTCGCGCGCGCGGCCCCACACCTCACCCTGGCCGCAGCGGCGAGTGCCGGGGAGGACTACATCAAGTGACCACAAACAGACGTGCGCTTCGCGCTGCCGCGGTTGTCGTGACCATGGCCGCGACCGTCGCCACGGCCTCGGCCTTCACGGCCCAGGCGGACGACCAGGCGCCGGGTGCCAAGGGCACCACGGTCGAGCGCCGCGACCCGGGTTCGGCCAAGGGCAACGAGCACGACCTCAAGGGCCCGTTCACCAAGCAGCAGGACGCACAGCGTCAGGCGGCCCTGGAGAAGGTCATATCCGGCGACAAGAAGGTCGCGAAGCGCGGCGGCTCCAAGGTCGTCAAGCTCGACGACAAGAAGTACGTCGAGCTCGGCCGCGAGAAGACCGACAAGATCTTCACGGTCCTCGTCGAGTTCGGCGACAAGGTCGACAACAGCACCATGTACGACCCGGACGGCGAGGGCCCGAAGCCGCCCGTCGTGAAGTACGGCGGCACCCCCGGTCCGCTGCACAACACGATCGCCAAGCCGGACCCGAAGAAGGACAACAGCACCGCCTGGCAGGCCGACTACAACCAGGCCCACTTCCAGGACCTGTACTTCGGCGAGGGCGCGGGCAAGAACTCCCTGAAGACGTACTACGAGAAGACGTCCTCCGGGCGCTACTCGGTCGACGGCGAGGTCTCCGACTGGGTCAAGGTTCCCTACAACGAGGCGCGCTACGGCTCGAACTACTGCGGTTCGACCAACTGCGCCAGCGTCTGGGACATGGTCCGCGACGGCGTGAACGCCTGGGTCGCCGACCAGAAGGCCAAGGGCCGTACGCAGGAGCAGATCAAGACCGATCTCGCCCAGTACGACCAGTGGGACCGGTACGACTACGACAACGACGGCGACTTCAACGAGCCCGACGGCTACATCGATCACTTCCAGATCGTCCACGCTGGCGAGGACGAGTCCGCGGGCGGCGGCGCCGAGGGCACCAACGCCGTCTGGGCCCACCGCTGGTACGCCTACGGCACCGACGCCGGTGCGACCGGCCCGTCCTACAACAAGGCCGGCGGCACGCAGATCGGTGACACCGGCATGTGGGTCGGCGACTACACCGCGCAGCCCGAGAACGGCGGCCTGGGCGTCTTCGCCCACGAGTACGCCCACGACCTCGGTCTGCCGGACCTCTACGACACCACCAACACCGCCGAGAACTCGGTCGGTTTCTGGTCGCTGATGTCGGCGGGTTCCTGGCTCGGCACCGGCAAGAACGAGATCGGTGACCTGCCCGGCGACATGACCGCCTGGGACAAGCTCCAGCTGGGCTGGCTCGACTACGCCGAGGCCAAGGCCGCGACGAAGTCCACCCACAAGCTGGGCGTCTCCGAGTACAACACCAAGAACAAGCAGGCGCTCGTCGTCACGCTGCCCGAGAAGGCCGTCACCACCGCCGTCACCAAGCCGGCGGAGGGCTCCAAGCAGTGGTGGAGCGACATGGGTGACAACCTGAACAACACCCTGAGCCGCTCGGTCGACCTGACCGGCAAGTCCAAGGCCACCCTCGACCTCGCCGGCTGGTGGGACATCGAGAAGGACTACGACTTCCTCTACACCGAGGTGTCGGACAACGGCGGCGCCAGCTGGACCGCGATCGACGGCACGGCCGACGGCAAGGCGATCCCGCGCGACGCCAGCGACAAGCCGGCCCTGACCGACGTCTCCGGCAAGTACCAGAAGCTCTCGTACTCGCTGGACGCCTACGCGGGCAAGAAGATCGACATCCGCTTCCGCTACTCCACCGACGGTGGCGCGGGCGGCGCCGGCTTCGCGGCCGACACCATCGCGGTCACCGCCGACGGTGCGGTGCTCTTCTCGGACAACGCCGAGGGCGACGACAACGGCTGGGCCGCCAAGGGCTTCTCCCGCGTCGGCGAGTCCTTCACCAAGGACTACCCGCAGTACTACATCGCGGAGAACCGCCAGTACGTCAGCTACGACAAGACCCTCGAGGTCGGCCCGTACAACTTCGGCTTCTCCAAGACCCGCCCCGACTGGGTCGAGCACTACCCGTACCAGACCGGCCTGATGGTCTGGCTGTGGGACAAGTCGCAGAAGGACAACAACGTCTCGGTCCACCCGGGCCAGGGCCTGATCCTTCCGGTCGACGCCCACGCCAAGCCCCTGAAGTGGGCCGACGGCACGATCATCCGCAACAAGATCCAGCCGTTCGACGCCCCGTTCAGCCGGTTCGCGACCGACGCGTTCACGCTGCACAACGCGGACGTCCCGGTCCGGATCAAGTCGCAGGCCGGCGTTTCGGCCTTCGACGACCACAAGGGCACGTACTGGTACGCGGAGAACCCGACCGGAAGTGTTCAGGTACCTGACACGAACACCCGGATCTCGATCGTCAACCAGCCCGCCAGCGGCAAGACGATCACCGTCCAGGTCGGTCCGTCCAAGAAGTAATCTCGCATAACCGCAGGTCAAAGCATGATCGGCCGTCGCCCTCTAGCGGGCGGCGGCCGATCGTGTTTAGGTGCGTCTTGTTCAGATACTTATTGACGCGATGTCTCACGGGGGAGCACGGAGCATGGCAGGCGGCGGATTCTGCACATTGCCGAACGGCAGCGTGGTGGTGGCGATCACGCTGCCCAGCCCTAAGGGCGGGGCGGCGCCGGGGACCCCGGTCCGGGTCCTGGTGCACGCGGCCAACCGGCCCCGCGCCCTGACCCGGCTGCGCAACGCGGGCCTCAGTTCGGTCTACCTCCGGGGCAACGCCGAGCCGCCCACCCCCGACGAGATCACCGCCGTGCTGCACCACCCCGACGGGCTGCTGTGGCGGGCGCGCCCGGAGCGGGCCCAGGAGCTCTGGCACCCGATCCGCGCCCTGCTCCGCCCGGCCCGGGCCGTCCCGGCCGGCGGAACCGCCTGAGGCGCGTGCCCCGCGGAACGGCCCAGGGGTCGAAGGAGAGGGCTCAGACCACCGGCTTGCCGGTGAGCCTCACGCCCGCCCGGCGGAGCTCCTCCAGGGCCCGTTCCGTGGTCTCCTCGGCGACGCCCGCGGTCAGGTCGAGCAGGACGTGCGTGGTGAAGCCCGCCCGGACCGCGTCCAGCGCCGTCGCCCGTACGCAGTGGTCGGTGGCGATGCCCACGACGTCGACCTCGGTGACGTGGTGGGCGTGCAGCCAGTCGGCCGGGCCCGCGCCGTTCTCGTCGATCCCTTCGAAGCCGCTGTACGCCGCCGCGTAGGCGCCCTTGTCGAACACCGCGTCGATCGCCCCGGAGGCGACCGCCGGGGCGAAGTTCGGGTGGAAGCCCACCCCCTCCGTCCCGGCGACGCAGTGCGCGGGCCAGGAGTCCTCGAAGTCGGGCCGGTCCGAGAAGTGGTCGCCGGGGTCGATGTGGTGGTCCCGGGTCGCGATCACATGGCGGTACCCGGCCTGGGCGTCACCGATCAGGTCGGTGATGGCGGCGGCGACATCGGCGCCGCCCGCCACGGCGAGGCTGCCGCCCTCGCAGAAGTCGTTCTGAACGTCGACGACGATCAAGGCGCGGTGCATGACGGGTGTCCTTAGCGGGTGGGGGCGGTGGCGGTGGTGGGGGATTCGTTTTCGAGCCTAGGCACTCCGGCCCCGACCCGGGAGGGGGCGGGGCCGAAGTCGTGCCGCTTTCGACGCCCGGCCGGGGCGTGGGGAGCGGGCGGACGCGGGGCGGCGCTCAGACGTACTCGGTGGGGATCACCGGCTCGCCCCGCGACAGCTGCACCGCCGACATCGGCAGCCCGGACCGGGCCGTGATGTGCCGCTCGCGCGCCGCGTCCAGCGGCTCCCGGGCGACCACCTCGCCGCCCCGGACCAGCTCGACCAGCAACTGCCGGTCGGCCAGCTCCGCGGGCACGGGGCCGGTGCCGACCACCTCCGCCTCGGCGACCCCGTTCCCGTCCAGCCGGCGCGCGGCCCACTTGCGGCCGCCCATCGACGACTTCGAGCCGAGCGACTTCTTCGCCACCGGGCGCAGCGGCGCGGCGGGGTCGGCGCTGTCGGCGCGGGCGACGAGCTTGTAGACCATCGAGCAGGTGGGCTGCCCGCTGCCGGTCACCAGCTGCGTGCCCACCCCGTACGCGTCGACCGGGGCGGCGGCCAGTGAGGCGATGGCGTACTCGTCCAGGTCGGAGGTGACCACGATCTTGGTCTCGGTGGCGCCCAGCTCGTCCAGCTGCTGGCGGACCCGGTGCGCGACCAGCAGCAGGTCGCCGGAGTCGATCCGTACCGCGCCCAGCTCCGGGCCGGCGATCTCGACCGCGGCCCGGACCGCCTCGGCGACGTCGTACGTGTCGACCAGCAGCGTCGTTCCCCGGCCGAGCGAGTCGACCTGGGCCCGGAAGGCGTCGCGCTCGGTGTCGTGGAGCAGGGTGAAGGCGTGGGCGCTGGTCCCGACGGTGGGGATGTTGTAGCGGAACCCCGCCGCCAGGTCGGAGGTGGTGTCGAAGCCGCCGACGTACGCGGCGCGCGCCGAGGCCACCGCGGAGAGTTCGTGGGTGCGGCGCGCGCCCATCTCGATCAGCCCGCGCCCGCCGGCCGCGGCGGACATCCGCGAGGCCGCGGCGGCGATCGCCGAGTCGTGGTTGAGGATCGAGAGGATCACCGTCTCCAGCAGCACGCACTCGGCGAAGGAGCCCTCGACCCGCAGGACCGGCGAGCCGGGGAAGTACACCTCGCCCTCGGGGTAGCCCCAGATGTCGCCGCTGAAGCGGTGGTCGGCCAGCCAGTCGAGCGTGGGCCCGTCGACGATCGAGCGCTCGCGGAGGAAGGTGAGCATCTCGTCGTCGAAGTGGAAGTTCTCCACCGCGTCCAGTACGCGCCCGATGCCCGCGACGACGCCGTAGCGCCGCCCCTCGGGGAGCCGGCGGGTGAAGGCCTCGAAGACCGAGCGCCTCTCGGCCGTGCCGGCCTTCAGCGCCGCCTGCACCATCGTGAGCTCGTACTGGTCGGTGAAGAGCGCGGTCGAGGGCACGCCGACCCGTCGACCAAGGTCCGCAGAGTTCATGTTCCGGATGCTACCCCTATTTCGTCAGAGTGACGAGATGTCGGGTCGTTTGTGCGATGCGCCCTCCCGGGTGGCAGCATGGGGTGGGTGAGTGTCGCCCCTGTAGAGATCGAGCGTCCCGAATCGGCCGAGGAGAACCTCGTCGTCCCCGAGCCCGACGTGCCCTGGGTGACGCTGGTCCACAACGACCCGGTCAACCTCATGAGCTATGTGACCTATGTCTTCCAGACCTACTTCGGTTACTCGAAGGACAAGGCGCGCAAGCTGATGATGGACGTCCACCAGAAGGGCCGCGCGGTCGTCTCCAGCGGCAGCCGCGAGGAGATGGAGCGCGACGTGCAGGCCATGCACGGCTACGGGCTGTGGGCCACCCTCAGCCAGGACCGCAACTGACCGGAGCCCCGCGCCCCCCGTCCCCGTCCGTCCCCGCCCCGACCGACCCATCAATCGGAGAAGATCCATGGCCGGCCATTTCGAGGCCACCCCCGGCGGCGGCGCGTCCGTCGTGCTCGACGAGGTGGAGATCGCGATCCTGCGCTCCCTCGCCGTCCAGTTGCTGGAGCTGATCGGCCCCGGCGACGAGCCCGCCGAGGGCGCCGACCCGCTCGCCGCGCTCTTCGCGGAGGGGCCCAGCGAGCCGCCCGCCGACCCGGCCCTGGCCCGCCTCTTCCCCGACGCGTACGGCACCGACGACACCGAACTGCGGGCCGCCTCCGCCGAGTTCCGCCGGTTCACCGAGAACGACCTGCGCGCCCGCAAGCGCACCGACGCCCTCGCCGTCGTCCGCGCCCTGGACGCACTCAAGGCGGACGAGGACGGCGAGGCCGTGCTCGAACTCGACGCCGACGCGTCCCGCAGCTGGCTCGGCACCCTCAACGACCTCCGGCTCACCATCGGCACCCGGCTGGAGATCACCGAGGAGGACGACGGCGACGCCGGCTCGCTCTACCGGCTCCCCGACAGCGATCCGCGCAAGCCGATGGTCATGGCCTTCCTCTGGCTCGGCGCACTCCAGGAGACCCTGGTGGAGACGCTGATGTCCTGAGGGCCGCCCGGCAGGCTCCGGGGCCGCCGCCGAACCGCGAGCCCCGAAACAGTGATCCCGGTCCCGCCATCCATCCCGGCCCGTGATTTCCGGGCCGTGAGTAAACCGGGGACGGCAAACAGATGACAACGAAAACCTCACCTGAATGGCCGCCATTACGGCGACTGGGTGGGTTCAACGGCTTTTCCTTGTGCTGACCGCCACATCATTCCCGGTGGGCAGCACGGCGAAAGGCGCGGCGCATGACATCGGCACAGCTCGACGAGGGCCAGGACGGCCGCCGCCCGCAGGATGCCACGGGAACGGGGACCGGCGCGGCGGCGGGGGAGGGCTACCGGCGCGCCCTCGGCGCCCGGCAGATCCAGATGATCGCCATCGGCGGGGCCATCGGCACCGGCCTCTTCCTCGGCGCGGGAAAGGCGATCGCCAAGGCCGGACCCAGCCTCGTCCTGGCGTACGCGGTCGCCGGGCTGGTCGTCTTCTTCATCATGCGGGCCCTGGGCGAACTCCTCATGTACCGCCCGGTGTCGGGCTCCTTCTCCGAATACGCCCGGGAATTCGTCGGCCCCTTCGCGGGATTCGTCACCGGCTGGACGTACTGGCTCTTCTGGGTCGTCACCGGAATCACCGAAGTCACCGCCGCCGCGCAGTACATGACGTACTGGTTCGCCGCCCCGCAATGGGTGTCGGCGCTGGTCTTCACGGTCGTCCTGTACGGCGCGAACCTCATCTCCGTGAAACTCTTCGCGGAAATGGAGTTCTGGTTCTCCATGGTGAAGGTCACCGCCATCATCGGCATGATCCTCATCTGCGTCGGCATTCTGACCCTCGGCTTCTCCGAGGCCGGGGAGACCGCCTCGGTCACCCACCTCTGGGCCGACGGCGGGTTCTTCCCGCACGGCGTCGGGGGCACCCTGGCGACGCTGCAGATCGTGATGTTCGCCTTCGTCGCCGTCGAGCTCGTCGGCGTCACCGCGGGCGAGTCCAAGGACCCGGCGACCGTGCTGCCCCGGGCCATCAACGCCGTGCCGTGGCGCATCGCCGTCTTCTACGTCGGCGCCCTGGTCATGATCCTCTCCGTGGTCCCGTGGACCGCGTTCGGCCCCGGCGTCTCCCCGTTCGTCGCCGCCTTCCACACCATGGGCCTCGGCATCGGCGCCGGGATCGTCAACTTCGTCGTCCTCACCGCCGCGCTCTCCTCCTGCAACTCCGGGATGTACTCCACCGGCCGGATGCTCCGCGACCTGGCGCGCAACGGGCAGGGGCCGCGGGCCTTCACCCGGCTCACCCCCGGCGGCACCCCGCTCGCCGGCACCACCTTCTCCGCCGCCCTGATGCTCGTCGGCGTCTGGATCAACTACCGCTGGCCCGGCGACGCCTTCGGCTACGTCGTCTCCTTCGCCACCGTCTCCGGCATGTGGGCCTGGATCATGATCCTGGTCTGCCAGCTCCGCTACCGGCGCCTCGCCGACCGCGGCCTGCTCCCGCGCTCGCCCTTCCGCGCCCCCGGCGCCCCGTACACCAGCGTCTTCGCGCTGGCCTTCCTCGGCCTGGTCGTCGTGATGATGGCCCTCGACGCGGAGACCAGGATCTCGCTGTACTGCGCCCCGCTCTGGGCCGCCCTCCTCGGCGTCGCGTACCGGGTCCTCAAGGCCCGCGACCCCGCCAACCGGGCCTTCGCCCGGGGGTGAACCGCACCCGCGTATCCACCATGCGGGCGGCCGCGTACCACACTCCGGTACGCGGTGGCCGGCATGCCTATCCTGGCGCCATGCTGACCATCACCCAGGCGCTCCACGACCAGATCGTCGCGCACGCCCGCGCCGACCACCCCGACGAGGCGTGCGGCGTGGTCGCCGGACCGGCCGGGACCGGCCGCCCCGAGCGGTTCGTCCCGATGCTCAACGCCGCCCGCTCGCCCACCTTCTACGAGTTCGA
Source organism: Streptomyces sp. NPDC015144 (assembly GCF_043079735.1). Taxonomy (NCBI): domain Bacteria; kingdom Bacillati; phylum Actinomycetota; class Actinomycetes; order Kitasatosporales; family Streptomycetaceae; genus Streptomyces; species Streptomyces sp. NPDC015144. The sequence continues at coordinate 127,116 of NZ_JBIBUU010000007.1, forward strand.
CTCCGCCGACCTCCTCAAGCTCTACCGCGAGCTGGACGACCGCGACGAGGAGCCGGTGATCATCTACCACTCGCACACCGCGACCGAGGCGTACCCCTCCCGCACCGACGTCACCTACGCCAACGAGCCCGGCGCCCACTACGTGCTCGTCTCCACGGCGGACACCGACGACGCGGGCCCCTTCCAGTTCCGCTCGTACCGCATCGTGGACGGGGAGATCACCGAGGAAGAGGTCCGGGTCGTCGAGGCGTACGAACCCGCCTGACCAGGGCCTCACCGGTGCCGCACAGGTGGGCGGGGCCGGGGCGTACACCGCCCCCGTCCACCTGGCGAACGGCATACGTCCGTCAGCTGAGATCACACTCGGGATCGCGGACCGGGAATCGATACGATGAGCCCATGGTTTCCCATGACGTGAGCGAGAACACGCCGGGCACACTGCTCGTCGCGCGGCTGCACGTCGACCTGTGCAGGCTGGCCAGCGCGATCTGTCCAAGCTGCCCGCCCGCCGGACGCAGGGCCTGACCGGGTCCTGAGCAGGGCCGCGGCACCGGCCGCACCATCACGCACCAACCCCCGCGCGGGGGTCGAGCCGCGCGCCCACGCCACTTCCGCAACTCCCGCATCCTCTGCATCCGACAGGAGCCCGTCATGGCCATCGAGGTCCGCATCCCGACCATCCTCCGCACCTACACCGATGGTGCCAAGGCCGTCGAGGGCAACGGCAAGACCCTCGCCGACCTCCTCACGGACCTGGAGAGCCGCCACACCGGCATCCGCGAGCGCATCGTCGACGGCGAGGAGCTCCGCCGCTTCGTGAACGTCTACCTCAACGACGAGGACGTCCGCTTCCTCGACGGCATCTCCACCGAACTGAGCGACGGCGACAGCGTCACGATCCTCCCGGCCGTCGCCGGAGGAGCCGCCGACGCGGTGGACGGCCGACCGGCGGGCATGCGCTGATGCGGTACGACAGTCCGCTCGCCGCGGTGGGCAACACCCCGCTCGTCCGCCTGCCGCGGCTGTCGCCCTCGGACGACGTCCGCATCTGGGCCAAGCTGGAGGACCGCAACCCCACCGGCTCGGTCAAGGACCGCCCGGCGCTCCACATGGTCGAGCAGGCGGAGAAGGACGGCCGGCTCACCCCCGGCTGCACCATCCTGGAGCCCACCAGCGGCAACACCGGCATCTCGCTCGCCATGGCGGCCAAGCTCAAGGGCTACCGCATCGTGTGCGTCATGCCGGAGAACACCTCCCAGGAACGGCGCGACCTGCTCACCATGTGGGGCGCCGAGATCATTTCCTCCCCGGCGGCCGGCGGCTCCAACACGGCCGTGCGCGTCGCCAAGGAACTGGCCGCCGAGCACCCTGACTGGGTCATGCTCTACCAGTACGGGAACCCGGACAACGCGGGCGCCCACTACGCCACCACCGGCCCGGAGATCCTCGCCGACCTCCCCTCCGTCACCCACTTCGTGGCGGGGCTCGGCACCACCGGCACCCTGATGGGTGTCGGCCGCTACCTGCGCGAACACAAGCCGGACGTCAAGATCGTCGCCGCCGAGCCGCGCTACGACGACCTGGTCTACGGACTCCGCAACCTCGACGAGGGCTTCGTCCCCGAGCTGTACGACGCCTCCGTCCTCACCACCCGCTTCTCCGTCGGCTCGGCGGACGCGGTCACCCGCACCCGCGAACTCCTCCAGCAGGAGGGCATCTTCGCGGGCGTCTCCACCGGCGCCGCGCTGCACGCCGCGATCGGCGTCGGGAAGAAGGCCGTCAAGGCGGGGGAGAGCGCCGACATCGTCTTCGTCGTCGCCGACGGTGGCTGGAAGTACCTGTCGACGGGCGTCTACACCGCCCCGTCCACCGAAGCGGCCATCGAAACCCTGCACGGCCAGCTCTGGGCGTAGAACCGTTTCCTCAGGAGACGGCCCAGGGGCCCCTCCGGCGGGCCGGTCCCGGCGACCGGCCCGCCGGGGACCGCCTCACCCCAGCTCCCGCACCCGCTTCCACACCGCCGCGTCCACCACACCCACCCGCCGCCGGAACGCGCGCACGGCCACGTCCCTGAGCTCGTCCGTCTCCAGGAAGCTCGCCCGGCCCCGCGCATCGCCCACCGCCCCCGCGGGCAGCGCGATCACCCCCGGCCGCTCCGCGTGATGCTTGCTGGTGATCTTCGCGACGCGCGCCGAACCACCCCGCACCGACAGCACCAGGCACGGCCGGTCCTTCGCCCCGGGCCCGTCCTCGTACGGCACCTCGGCCCACCAGATCTCACCCGCCCGAGGCCCGCGCCCCGTACCTTCGGCCCGGCCGGGACCGCGACCCGCACCCTCCGCCCGGCCCGGACCGCGCCCCGCACCGCGCCCGGGACCCGTCGGCGGACGCGTCCGGCCGCGCGGGCCGCGCCCGCCCCGCCCCCGTCCGTCGGACACCGCCGCGACGAGCGCGAGCAGCACGACCAGGGCCAGAGCGATCCACCACCAGGGCATGTCCATGCCCCGACCGTACCGGTGCCCCCGCCGCTTCCATCAAACCGGTGACAGCGCAGGTGAGTTCCCCCACAACGGGCGGCCGTGAAGGAGCGACCGGCCGATTCGCGCCTTACGCTCGACGAACCGCTCAACCGACCGCACGAACCCTCCCCGTTCCCACGCCCCGGAGGTTCACGCTCCATGAAGCTCACCGTCGTCGGCTGCTCCGGCTCGTTCCCGTCCCCGGGATCGGCGTGTTCGAGCTACCTCGTAGAGGCCGACGGCTTCCGGCTGCTCCTCGACATGGGCAACGGCGCCCTGGGCGAGTTGCAGCGCCATGTGGGTCTCTACGACCTCGATGCCGTCTTTCTCAGCCATCTCCACGTCGATCACTGCATCGACATGTGCGCGTACTTCGTCGTCCGCTACTACCGGCACGACGGCGGCCGCCCCGCCCCCCTCCCCGTCTACGGACCCGAGGGCACCGAGCAGCGGCTGACCACCGCCCACGGCGACACCCCGTCCGAGCAGGCGATGGGCGAGGTCTTCGACTTCCACACGCTGAAGCCGGGCTCCTTCGACATCGGCCCCTTCTCGGTCCGTACGGAGAAGGTCTGCCACCCGGTCGACACCTTCGCGATCCGGATCGAACACGGCGGCCGTTCGCTGGCGTACTCCGGTGACACCGGGGTCTGCGAGGCCCTGGACGAACTGGCGGAGGGGGTCGACCTGTTCCTGTGCGAGGCGTCGTTCGTCCACGGCAAGGAGGACATCCCGGACCTCCACCTCAACGGCCGCGAGGCGGGGGAGACCGCCGCCCGCGCCGGGGTGGGACGGCTCGTCCTGACCCACATCCCCCCGTGGACCGACGCGGAACGCAACCTGGCCGACGCTCGCGCGGTCTTCCACGGCCCGGCGGAGGTGGCGGTGGCGGGCGCGGTGTACGAGGTCTGAGGTGACGAAGGCGCGACGAAGCCCCCGTCCGGAAGGGGACGGGGGCTTCGTCACGCGCGGCCGGGGCCGGGCCGGGGCTACTTCGCCTCGGCCTTGAGCAGTTCGGCGAGTTCCTCGTCGGACTCGCGGCCCGGGGTGGGCAGGTTGAACTTGGTGATCGCGAACCGGAAGACCGCGTAGTAGACCACCGCGAAGCAGAGGCCGACCAGCACCAGCATCCAGGGCTTGCTCGCGATGCCCAGGTTCAGGAAGAAGTCGACGGCGCCCGCGGAGAAGCCGAAGCCGTCCTTCATGCCGAGCCCCCAGGTCAGGGCCATCGAGACACCGGTGAGCACCGCGTGGATCGCGTAGAGCACGGGGGCGATGAACATGAACGTGAACTCGATCGGCTCGGTCACACCGGTCACGAACGCGGTGAGCGCGAGCGAGAACATCATGCCGCCGACGACCTTGCGGCGCTCCGGACGGGCGCAGTGCACGATGGCGAGACAGGCGGCCGGGAGGGCGAACATCATGATCGGAAAGAAGCCGGTCATGAACTGCCCGGCCGTCGGGTCACCGGCCAGGAAGCGGTTGATGTCGCCGCTCTTGCCGTGGAACTCACCGGCCTGGAACCACGGGAACGAGTTCAGCAGGTGGTGCATGCCGACCGGGATCAGCGCACGGTTGGCGACACCGAAGATGCCCGCGCCGACCGCGCCGGAACCGACGAGCCACTCACCGAAGTTGTGCAGTCCGGTGCCGAGCACCGGCCAGATGTAACCGAAGACGATGCCGATGACCAGACCCGCGAAGGCGGAGAGGATCGGGACGAGGCGGCGGCCGCCGAAGAAGCCGGCCCAGGCGGGCAGCTTCGTACGGTAGAACCGCTGGTAGAGCAGGGCGACGACGATGCCCATCACCACGCCGCCGAGGACCTTGGCGTCCACGGGGGCGTCCGTCATCACGACCTTGCCGTCGACGACCGTCGCGACCTGCGGCAGGTTGCTGTCGGTGAAGGTGGCCAGCACCTTCTGGAAGACCAGGTAACCGGTGACGGCCGCGAGCGCGGTCGAGCCGTCCGACTTCTTGGCGAAACCGATCGCGATGCCGACGGCGAACAGCAGCGCCATGTTGTCGAGGATCGCGTTGCCGCCCGCGGCCATGAAGGACGCGATCTTGGTGATGAAGGCGGGGAAGGAGTCCCTGCCGAGCATGTCGTCGTTGCCGAGGCGCACCAGCAGCGCGGCGGCGGGCAGCACGGCGACGGGCAGCATGAGGCTGCGGCCGATGCGCTGCATGACCGACATCACGCCGGCGCCCTTCTTCTTGGGAGCCGCGGACGCGGCGTCTGCCGTGGACATCAACTTCCTCCATGGGGGGCAAGGCGCCGCCCAGGACGTTGATTCGGGGGGAGGCGGCGACTCGAAGAACGCGGCAGAGCGCCACGTGGTCTGGACCACTCAGTGGTGTAGACCAGTTGTAGCACGGTGAGGGTTGGATAAGGAACCTGCAAAAACCGACTACTTCGCATCAGCTATCGCTGACCCTCCGTAACACGCCGAAGGCCCTCGGACCGCATGGGTCCAAGGGCCTTCCGGAAGGAGGGCGGAGAGCGTCCCCGCTCTCCTGACGTGCTACTTCGTGAGGTTTCTCTCGATCTCCTCCTCCACCTCGTCGGGCTCCCGGCCCGGCGTCTGGAGGTTGAACCGGGTGATCGCGAACCGGAAGATCACGTAATACACGACGGCGAAGGCCAGGCCGATCACGATGATCAGCCACGGTTTGGTCGCCAGGCTCCAGTTGATGACGTAGTCGATCAGCCCCGCCGAGAAGCTGAAGCCGTCCTTCACCCCCAGGGCCCAGGTCACCGCCATCGAGACACCGGTGAGCACCGCGTGGATGCCGTACAGCAGCGGCGCGACGAAGAGGAACGAGTACTCGATCGGCTCGGTGATGCCCGTCACGAATGACGTCAGCCCGACCGACAGCATCATCCCGCCGACCGCCTTGCGCCGGTGCGGCTTCGCGCAGTGGTAGATCGCCAGCGCCGCCGCCGGCAGCGCGAACATCATGATCGGGAAGAAGCCCGAGGTGAACTGACCGGCCGTCGGGTCGCCCGCCAGGAACCGGTTGATGTCACCGTGCACGACCGTCCCGTCCGGCTTGGTGAAATCGCCGAACTGGAACCAGACGAAGGTGTTCAGGAACTGGTGCAGCCCGATCACCAGCAGCGCCCGGTTGGCCAGACCGAAGATGCCCGAACCCACCCAGTCCAGGTCCACCAGCCACTTCGAGAAGCTCGTCAGCCCGTCGCCGATCGGCTGCCACAGCCAGGCGCACAGCCCCGCGAAGAGCAGGCCGACGAACGCCATGATGATCGGAACGAGCCTGCGGCCGTTGAAGAAGCCCAGCCAGTCCACCAGCTTCACCCGGTGGAACCGCTGCCAGAACCAGGCCGACAGCAACCCCATCACGATGCCGCCGAACACCCCGGGATTCTGGTACGCCGCCGCCGTGACCTTGGCGTCCGTGGTCACGCAGGTACCGAACCAGATGCCGCCGGGGGTGAACGTCGAGCCCGGACCGCAGTCCACCGGAAAGGCGTGCAGCACCGCGTAGTAGACGAGGAAGCCGGCCACCGCCGCGAGCGCCGTCGAACCGTCGGACTTCTTCGCCATGCCGATCGCCACACCGATGCAGAACAGCAGCGGAAGGCCGAGCCCCGAATCGAGCAGCGCGCCGCCCGCCGCCGCGAAGACCTTGGCGATGTTGTTCCAGCCCAGGCCCTCGTCACCGAAGACGTCCGGCTGGCCCAACCGGTTCAGGATGCCGGCCGCCGGCAGCACGGCGATCGGCAGCTGAAGGCTGCGGCCCATCTTCTGGAGCCCCTGGAACAGCCCGTTCCACCAGGTCTTCCGCGGTACTGCGGCGCTGCTCGCGCTCATCGGCGTCCTCCCGGAACAGGGCGTGCTCGGCAGTCGTTGCACAATGGTGTAGACCACTTGGGGTACGGTGCGTAACCCGCGTGGAAGATGGTGCATCGATGATCGTCATCATTCGGGACGGGCCGGTCACCCGCTCGCGAAGTTGGGCCAAACGTGCGTTACGGTGACGAAACGGACCCGGAGTGGGCCGTCGCACGCCTGCGAAGAACCATGTGAACAACCAGGGAGAAGGCCATGGCCAGCAAGGCTGAGAAGATCGTCGCCGGGCTCGGCGGTATCGAGAACATCGACGAGATCGAAGGCTGCATCACCCGCCTGCGCACCGAGGTCCACGACCCCAGCAAGGTCGACGAAGCCGCGCTCAAGGCCGCCGGCGCCCACGGCGTCGTCAAGATGGGCACCGCGATCCAGGTCGTCATCGGCACCGACGCCGACCCCATCGCCGCCGACATCGAAGACATGATGTGACCGGCCCCCGAACCCCCCGCTGAGCCCACCGCTCGGCCCCGCGCAGGCCCCGCCCACCCCGGACGGGGCCTGCGCCGTACCCGGCCGACGCACCCGTCCCGCACCGCGACCGGGGCCCGCCCCGCACCCGAACGGACGCCCCACCCGCACCCGATAGGGTCGACGCCATGTCTCGTATCGACGGCCGCACCCCCGAACAGCTCCGCCCCGTCACCATCGAACGCGGGTGGAGCAAGCACGCCGAAGGCTCCGTGCTCATCTCCTTCGGCGACACCAAGGTCTTCTGCACCGCCTCCGTCACCGAAGGCGTCCCCCGCTGGCGCAAGGGCAGCGGCGAAGGCTGGGTCACCGCCGAATACTCCATGCTGCCCCGCTCCACCAACACCCGCGGCGACCGCGAATCCGTCCGCGGCAAGATCGGCGGCCGCACCCACGAGATCAGCCGCCTCATCGGCCGCTCGCTGCGCGCCGTCATCGACTACAAGGCCCTCGGCGAGAACACCATCGTCCTCGACTGCGACGTCCTCCAGGCCGACGGCGGCACTCGCACCGCCGCCATCACCGGCGCCTACGTCGCCCTCGCCGACGCCGTCGCCTGGGCCCAGCAGAAGAAGATCGTCAAGCACGGCCGCAAGCCGCTGACCGGCACCGTCTCCGCCATCAGCGTCGGCATCGTCGACGGCACCCCCCTCCTCGACCTCTGCTACGAGGAGGACGTCCGCGCCGAGACCGACATGAACGTCGTCTGCACCGGCGACGGCCGCTTCGTCGAGGTCCAGGGCACCGCCGAGGCCGCCCCCTTCGACCGCACCGAGCTCGGCGCCCTCCTCGACCTCGCCACCGCCGGCTGCGCGGACCTCACCGCCCTCCAGACCGAGGCCCTCTCCCGCACCCTCGGCGCATAACGGCTGCCCCGTACACGCTTCCCGGCGGAGCAACCGCGCACCCACCGCACCGCGTCGTTACGAGCACGGGCGCACGGATCGAACCGTGCGCCCGTCCACGTAACCGCACCGCATCCGCCCCCGGGAGGAACGGACCATGGCCACGGCCACCCGCCGACGCATCGCCGCCGCGCTGACCTTGAGCACGCTCGCCCTCACCGCCGCGACCGGCTGCGGCGCCGTCGACAAGGCACTGGACTGCGTCCGCGCCGCCGACGCCATCGCCACCAGCGCCGACAACCTCCAACAGGCCGTCTCCAACGCCACCTCCGACCCCACCCAGGCGTCCGAGGCCCTCGACGAGATCGACAAGGAGATCGGCGAACTCGGCGGCAGGACCGGCGACGCCGACCTCGGCAAGGCCATCGGCGACCTCCAGAACGGCGTCGCCAACGTCCGCGAGGCCATCGACAAGGGCGACACCACCCCCGACATCGGCCCGGTCACCGACGCCGCGGCCGAGATCGGCAAGATCTGCACCCCCTGACCACCCCCGATACTGGGGGGTATGACCCGCCTCATCCTCGCCACCCGCAACGCCGGGAAGATCACCGAACTCCACGCGATCCTCGCCGACGCAGGTCTCACCCATGAACTCGTCGGCGCGGACGCGTACCCGCACATCCCCGACGTCAAGGAGACCGGCGTCACCTTCGCGGAGAACGCCCTGCTCAAGGCCCACGCCCTCGCCAAGGCCACCGGCCACCCCGCGATCGCCGACGACTCCGGCCTCTGCGTGGACGTACTCGGCGGCGCCCCCGGCATCTTCTCCGCCCGCTGGGCCGGCCGCCACGGCGACGACCGGGCCAACCTGGACCTCCTCCTGGCCCAGCTCTCCGACATCGACGCCCCCCACCGCGGCGCCCACTTCGCCTGCGCCGCCGCCCTCGCCCTGCCCGACGGCACGGAACGCGTCGTCGAGGGCCGCCTGACCGGCACCCTGCGCCACGTCCCCGCCGGAACCCACGGCTTCGGCTACGACCCGATCCTCCAGCCCGAGGGCGAGACCCGCACCTGCGCGGAACTGACCCCGGCCGAGAAGAACGCCATCAGCCACCGGGGCAAGGCGTTCCGGGCGCTGGTGCCGGTGGTGCGGGAGTTGGTGGGCTGAAACAGCGAGCGGCCGTCACCTTCGGAACGAAGGTGACGGCCGCTCTGCGGATGTGGGCCCGGTGGGACTCGAACCCACGACACACCGGACCTAAACCGGCGCCCTCTTGGCCAGCTGGGGTACGGACCCATCGGCCCCACTCTACTGTGCGGCGCCCCGCCGCTTCGAGAAGGTCGCGGTCTGGCTGTGACAGGACGGGCACAAGTACCGGAGGTTCTCCGGGCAGTTGTTGAGCCGGTCGCCGTCGATGTGGTCGATCTCCAGGACGAGGCGGTTCCCGCGCCATGTCTCGCCGGTCCCGCACCGTGTGCACCTGTGAGGGACACCGATGTCGTCGAGGGCTCTCCGCAACAGGGTCGTTCTCGTGCGGGGCGCTCCGGGTCCCAGGCGGCACAGGATCTCTGCCGAGGACCTGCGGGACCGAGAAGGCGTGCCCCGAGGATGCCCTTGACCAGAGAAATGGGCAGTCGACAGGCCGTGCGCTTCGATATCCCGCTTCAGCCGGGCGCGGGCTCCGCCGCTGTCGGTCTGCCCCAGGGCCCTCAGAGCACCGGCAAGGCTGTGGGAAGCGGCGATGGCTGCCGCCAGCTCCTGGCCGGGAGTGGGGCGCGATGCGTACCTTCGTCCGCCGGTGAAGTGGGACGTGTCGATGCCGAGGCGGTCCATCTTCCTGCGCAGGTAGCCGTAAGGGCTGTCGCTCGGTGGCAGGCCCATGTACTCGAACATCTCCCGGATGCTGTGCGTGTGGGCGGCCGCTTCGATGAGCAGTTCTTCCGGGTACGCGTGCGGCGCTCGGCCCGGCAGGGCTTCCTCGGTGAAGTGGGAGGTGTCGATGTCGTAGTGCCTGAGCCGGGCGCGTACATAGCGGAGCGTCTTGCTGCCCAGAGGCGCATCGAGCCGCCGCAGGACGTCGGCGAGACTGCTTGCCGTGGCTGCCGCTCGCTCGAGCGCGTCGCGAGGGTAGGTGTTCCGGCTGCTCATGCTGTCGCCCGGCGTTTGCGGCTGCGGTAGGTGTCGGTCGCCGCGTGGCAGTTGGGGCAGAGGAGCCGGAGGTTCTCCGGGCGGTTGTCCCACCAGTCGCCGTTGACGTGGTCTACTTCGAGCCGGAGCGGTTGCCCCAGCCACTGCCCGCCATTGCCGCAGTCGGCACAGGAATCGTCGACGCCCCGCCGGACGAGTTCGCGGCGCAGCCGCTGCCCCGGAACCCGGCCGTTCGACGGGGCGCCGAGAACCAGCGGATTCCCCAGGGATCCCTTGGGTCCATGCGGTGTCGTGCCCGGGAAATGCGACGTGTCGATGCGGAGCTTGGCCGCGCGACGGCTGATGTGCGCATGATTGCCACCGACGGGGCTGATGCCCAGTTTGCGTACCACCTCGGCCATGCTGCTGGAGCAGGCGATGACCTCGCGCAGTCTCTCTTCGGTGTGGCGCACCCGCGTGTCGGTGAAGTGCGAGACGTCCACCCCCGCCTCGGCCATCTTCCGGCGCAGATAGCTTCGGCTCCCAGGTGTGGGCGTTCCCCCGCACCAGCGGACCGCGTCGTTCGCGTTGGTGGTTTCCCGCACGGCCTCTTCGAGCAGCTCGCGGGTGTATCGAGTAGCCATGCTCCGCCCCTCCGTATCCGGCCGTGTGTTCGTGGCCTCGTACGGATCAACGCTCCGGATACCGGTGAGTCACGTCCGAATTCCGACAAGATGCGGAATGCCCCGCACCGCTTCGGCCGGAGCTGAAGTGGTGCGGGGCATTCCGAAAAAGAGCGGGACCCGGTCAGATGCCGAGGTCCTTGATGATCTTGGCTACGTGGCCGGTGGCGCGGACGTTGTAGAGGGCGCGCTCGACCTTGCCCTCCTCGTCCACGACGATCGTGGAGCGGATGACGCCCGTCACCGTTTTGCCGTAGAGCTTCTTCTCGCCGAAGGCGCCGTACGCCTCGAGGGTCTCCTTGGACGGGTCGCCGACCAGGGTGACCTTCAGGTTCTCCTTCTCGCGGAACTTGGCGAGCTTCTCCGGCTTGTCGGGGGAGACGCCGATGACGTCGTACCCGGCGCCCGTGAGCAGGTCCAGGTTGTCGGTGAAGTCGCAGGCCTGCTTGGTGCAGCCGGGGGTCAGGGCGGCCGGGTAGAAGTAGACGATGACCTTGCGGCCCTTGTGATCGGCGAGCGAGATCTCGTTGCCGTCGGCGTCGGGGAGGGTGAAGGCGGGGGCGGTGTCGCCGGGCTGGAGTCGCTCGCTCATGGTTCTCCTCGGGTGGCACGTGGGGTGTACGGGACCGAGAGTAATAGGGGTGCCGCCGGGTGTGTGGGGGGTCGAGCTGACAGACTGTCGATGAAGGTTTACCGGACGAGGACCACGGAGGCGGCGCAGTGTCGGATGCCAGAACCCCTGCGCAGATCGAGGCGGACATCATCAGCAGGCGGGAGCAGCTCGCGGTGGTGCTCGACGAGATCGGGGTGCGGGTGCACCCCGATACGATCATGGGAGACATGAAGGCCAAGGCTGCCGAGGCCGTGGACCGGACGGCCGGGCGGGCTTTCGTCGCGGTGAACCGGGCGGTGTCGGACGTGCGGGCCCGGTTCGTGGACGAGGAGGGCGCCCCACGGCTGGAGCGGGTGGTTCCGGCGGCGCTGCTCGCGGTGGGTGTCGTGGGGCTGATCGTGGCGTCGAAGCGGCGCCGGAAGGGCTGATGCGGCGGCCCGCGCACCCCGGAGGGGTGCCGGGCGGCGCCGGGCAGGTAGGTTGCGGGGCGTGAGCGAGAACACCGACGACAAGCTGCCCATCCGCATGCTGCACGACCGTGTGCTGGTCCGGACCGATACGCCCGAGGGCGAGCGGCGTTCCGGTGGCGGCATTCTGATTCCGGCGACGGCCGCGGTCGGCCGTCGGCTGGCCTGGGCCGTGGTGGTGGCGGTGGGGCAGAACGTGCGGACGGTGGAGCCGGGCGACCGGGTGCTGTACGACCCCGAGGACCGGGCCGAGGTCGAGGTGCGCGGGGTGGCGTACGTGCTGATGCGGGAGCGTGATCTGCACGCGGTGGCGGCCGACCGGTTCGAGGGTTCGGTGGATTCGACCGGTCTGTATCTGTAGTCCTCCGGTCCGGCGCCGATTCGACGTGGTGGAAGGGCAAAGGGCCTGGTGACCGTTGTCACCAGGCCCTTTGCCCTTCCTTTGCTAGGCTGGGGGCACCCCGACGAGACGCGCCGTACCGGGTTCCGCAAAGACGACGCACCCGTTGTCCGCGTGTTCTGTCTCGCCGGAGGTGCTGTCGTCATGGCGTGGGTTCTGCTGGTTGTCGCCGGTCTGCTCGAAGTGGCCTGGTCGATAGGGATGAAGTACACCGAGGGGTTCACCCGGCTGTGGCCGAGCGTGTTCACCGGTGCCGGAATCGTGGCGAGCATGGTGCTGCTGTCCCATGCGGCCCGGACGCTGCCGATCGGTACGGCCTACGGGGTGTGGGTCGGGATCGGTGCGGCCGGTGCGGCGGTGCTCGGCATGGTGGTGCTGAACGAGCCGGTGACCGCCGCCCGGATCTTCTTCGTCTGTCTGCTGCTGGTCGCCGTCGTCGGCCTGAAGGCGACCTCGGGTCACTGACCGGGGCCGGTTCCCGGGCCGGGTACGGGGGTACCCGGGCTGCCGGGCCGGGCGCCGGGGCCGTAACCGTAGCCTCCGGCGCCCGCGCCGCCGCCGTTGTCGCCGCCGCCCGGGCCCCCGCCGCCGGTCTCGCCGCCGCCGGGTCCGCCGTTGTCGCCGCCGCCGTTCTGCGCCCCGCCGTTCCCGGCGCCCCCGTTGTCGGTCCCGCCGCCGTTCTGGTTGCCGGTGTCGGTGCCGGTGCTGGGCGGTTCCTCGCTGCCTGGGGGTGAGGGGATCTCGGGCGGGGTGGTTCCGGGGGTGTTCGGGCCGGTGCTGGAGGCGGGGCCGGAGGGTTTCGTGGTGCCGCCGGGGGTGGTCTGCCCGTTGGTCGGGGTGGACTGCCCGGTGCCGCTCTCGACGGTCAGGTCGAAGTCGGTGGCCGGGGTGTTGCGCAGCGCCGCCTCGGTGTACTGCGCCCAGACCTGGGCGGGGGCGCCGCCGCCGTTGATGCGGGCGAGGCCGAGGGCCCCGTACAGCGGTTTCTGCGCGCCGGTCTCGGGGTCCTGGCCCATGACGGCGACGACGGTGGTGAGGTCGGGGGTGTATCCGGCGAACCAGGCGGCCTTGTCCTCCTCGGCGGTGCCGGTCTTGCCGGCGGCGGGGCGTCCGGCGGCCTGGGCGGCGGTGCCGGTGCCGCCCTCGACGACGCTGCGGAGGATCGCGGTCGTGGTGTCGGCGGCCTCGCGGTCGACGGCCTGGCGGGTGGGCCCCCGGCCGGGGACGTCGAGGTCCTCGCCGCCCTTGCTGACCCGGTCGACCAGGACGTACGAGCCGTGCCGGCCGTGGTTGGCGAGGGTGGCGTACGCCTCGGCCATGTCGAGGACGCTGGCGGTGGCGACGCCGAGGGCGATGGACGGGGTGGCGGTGAGGTCGGGGGTGCTCTTGGGGAGTCCGAGGTCGATGGCGGTCTGCCGGACCTTCTCGGGACCGACGTCCTCGGCCATCTGGGCGTAGACCGCGTTGACGGACTTGTCGGTGGCCTCGGTCACGGTGATGGGCCCGTAGCTGCGGTCGTCCTCGTTGGCGGGGGCGTATCCGGTGGAGCCGTTGGGGCCCTGGACCGTCCGTTTGTTGGTGCCGTCGTAGACGGTGTCGGGGGTGATGGTCCGGCCGTCCTGGGTGGTGGAGTGGTTGGCGACGGCGGAGGTGAAGACGAAGGGTTTGAAGGTGGAGCCGACCTGGTAGTCGCGCCGGGTCGCGTTGTTCACGTACTGCTTGGTGTAGTCGACGCCGCCGTACATGGCGACGACGCGGCCGGTGCCGGATTCGACGGAGGCGCCGCCGACACGGACGTCGCGGTCGGCCGGGCGGTCCGGGCTGGTCTGCGACATGACGTTGTCGTCGACCGCGCGGACCAGGGCGTTCTGCTTCTTCTTGTCCAGGGTGGTGGTGATCCGGTAGCCGCCGGTGGCGAGGGTGTTCTCGTCGACGATGTCGTGGTCGGCGAGGTAGTCGTCGATGGCCTGGACGAGGTAGCCGCGCTGTCCGGAGAGCCCGGTGGGCGGGTGGACCTTGCCGGGGACGGGGAACGTCATCGCGGCGCGTTCGTCGGCGCCGAGCCACTTCTCCTTGACCATGCCGTCCAGGACGTAGTTCCAGCGGGCGACGGCGGCGGACTTGTTCTCGGGGTGGACGACGACGTCGTAGGCGCTGGGGGCGTTGAGCAGGGAGGCGAGGTAGGCGCCCTGGGCGGTGGTGATGTGGTCGACGTCCTTGGCGTAGTAGGCCTGGGCGGCGGCCTGGATGCCGTAGGCGTTGCGGCCGAAGTAGCTGGTGTTCAGGTAGCCCTGGAGGATCTCGTTCTTGGACTGCTCGCGGTTGAGCTTGATCGCGATGAAGAATTCCTTGAACTTGCGGACGACGGTCTGCTCCTGGCCGAGGTAGTAGTTCTTGACGTACTGCTGGGTGATGGTCGAGCCGCCCTGTTTGCCCTTGCCGGTGAAGGTGTTCCAGGCGGCGCGGACCATGGCCTTGAGGTCGACCGCCCGTTCGGAGTAGAAGTCGCGGTCCTCGGCGGCGAGTACGGCGCGCTGGACGGTGAGCGGGACCTGGGCGAGGTCGACGCTCTCCCGGTTGACCTCACCCGAACGGGCGATCACGCTGCCGTCCTTGTAGAGGTACACATTGGCCTGCGCGGTGGCGCTGGAGTTGGCGGCGGGGATGCCGACGAGCTGGTACCCGGCGATGAAGCCGCCGACCAGGAGCACGGCGACGACCAGGAGTCCGCCGAGCGTCATCCGCCAGGTGGGTACGGCGCGGCGCCAGCCGGTGCGCCTGGGCCGGCGGGGCTTTCCGGAAGGTCCGGCCGCGGATCCGGCCGTGGGTCCGGCCCCGTCGCCGCCGCCGCTCCCGCCGTCACCGGGGGTGTCCGGTCGCTGTCTGGGGGCCCAGCCCTGGGGGCCGTCGCCGCTCTCGTTCCCGCCGGGCTGCTGTGGCTCGTCGCTCATGTCCGTGCAGACTCCTCGACTGCGATCAGTTATCCCATACTGCCCTTTTTTAGGGAATAAGCACCGGATCGACCTCGCCCCGCCCCCGGAAAAACCGGTCGCGACGGACGATCCCGCCGCACTAGGGTCGTGCGCTTTGGTGCCCGCGACCGTGCGGCACCCGGACCATGGGGGTGCATGCGGTGCGGCTCTACGCGGTGGTGGCGGCGGGCGGGTTCCGGCGCCACGCCACCTACCGGATCGCCACGGCGTCGGGGGTGTTCACCAACACCGTCTTCGGTTTCATCCTGACGTACACCTATGTGGCGCTGTGGGACGAGCGCCCGCAGCTCGGCGGCTACGACATGCCGCAGGCGCTCAGCTACGTGTGGCTGGGGCAGGCCCTGCTGATGACCTGTTCCATGATGGGCGGCGGCTTTGAGGACGAGCTGATCGAACGCATCCGCACCGGTGACGTGGTGGTCGACCTCTACCGGCCGGTCGACCTCCAGTTCTGGTGGCTGGCGGGCGACCTGGGCCGGGCCGCCTTCCACCTGCTGGGCCGGGGCATCGTGCCGATGCTGGTGGGCTCGCTCGCCTTCGAGCTGGCGATGCCCTCGTCCGGGTGGACCTGGCTGGCCTTCCTCGGCTCGGTGGCGCTCGGGGTCGTGGTCAGCTTCGCGATCCGCTACCTGGTGGCGCTCTCCGCGTTCTGGCTGATGGACGGGGCGGGGGTGGCGCAGATGGCCTGGCTGTTCGGGATGTTCTTCTCCGGGATGCTGCTCCCGCTGACCCTCTTCCCCGGGCTGCTGGGGGACGCGGCGCGGCTGATGCCGTGGTCCTCGCTGCTCCAGGTGCCCGCCGATGTGTTCCTCGGCAAGTACCCGGGGTGGGAGCTGGCGCGGGCGTACGGCTTCCAGGCGGGCTGGGCGGTGGTGCTGCTGCTGGTGGGGCGGATGGTTCAGTCGGTGGCGACGCGACGGGTGGTGGTCCAGGGTGGCTGACGCGAGCGGTGCGGTGGAGGTGCCCGGCGGCCGGTCCGCCGACTGGTCCCAGGAGGCGTTCGCGCGGCGGGGGTGGCCGCGGCGGTTCGGCGAGGGCGTGCGGGCCTACGGGCTGATCGTGGCGATGTGGCTGCGTTCGACGATGGCCTACCGGGCGTCGTTCGCGATGGCGGCGCTCGGCAACTTCGCGGCCACCGCCTTCGACTTCGTCACGATCCTGCTGATGTTCACCCACGTGGACCGGCTCGGCGGCTACGGGCTCTCCGAGATCGCCCTGCTGTACGGGGCGTCGGGCACCGCGTTCGGCCTGGCCGACCTGCTGATGGGGTCGATGGACCGGCTGGGGCGGCGGGTGCGGGACGGGACGCTGGACACCCTGCTGGTGCGGCCGGTCCCGGTGCTAGCCCAGGTCGCGGCGGACCGGTTCGCGCTGCGCAGGCTGGGGCGGGTGCTCCAGGGGGCGCTGGTGCTGGGGTACGGGCTGGCGACGGTGGACGTCGAGTGGACGGTGCTGAAGGTGGCGGTGGTGCCGCTGATGCTGCTGGGCGGGGCGGGGCTCTTCGGTGCGCTCTTCGTGGCGGGGGCGGCGTTCCAGTTCGTCGCGAACGACGCCTCCCAGGTGCAGAACTCCTTCACGTACGGCGGCAACGCCCTGCTCCAGTACCCGCCGTCGATCTTCGCGAAGGAGCTGGTGCGCGGGGTGGTCTTCGTCGTGCCGCTGGCTTTCGTGAACTGGCTGCCCGCGCTGTATGTGCTGGGGCGGCCGTTGCCGGTGGGGCTGCCGGGGTGGGTGGCGTTCCTGTCCCCGGTGGTGGCGGCGGGGTGCTGTCTGCTGGCGGGGCTGGCGTGGCGCGCGGGGCTGCGCGCGTACCGCAGCACCGGCAGTTGACCGGCCGGGCCGGGCCATCGGGCATGGGCTTCGGACTTCGGACTGCCGCGGGCTTCGGACTTCGGGCTTCGGGCGGAGGCGGCGGAGCAGCCGCCATGAAAGGACAGGGACGTGAATACGAGCACGAGTACGAGCGCGAGTACGAGTACGGGCGCGGGCACGGGCGGCGACCCCGGGTTCATCGAGCTCGACGAGGTCGAGAAGGTCTTCGACGTACGCCGCAGAACCGGCTTCCTGCGCGGTGAGCGGCGCCAGGTCCGGGCGGTCGACTCGATCAGCTTCCGGGTCGCCCGCGGCGAGATGGTCGGCTACATCGGCCCGAACGGCGCCGGGAAGTCGACCACGATCAAGATGCTGACCGGCATCCTCACCCCGAGCGGCGGCCGGCTGCGGGTGGCGGGCATCGACCCGTCGCGGGAGCGTACCCGGCTGGCGCACCGGATCGGCGTGGTCTTCGGTCAGCGCACCACGCTCTGGTGGGACCTGCCGCTGCGCGACTCGTACCGGCTGATGCACCGGATGTACCGCATCCCCGACGCCCGGTTCCGGGAGAACATGGACCGGTGCGTCGAACTCCTCGATCTGGGCGATCTGTTGGAGGTTCCGGTGCGTCAGCTCTCGCTGGGGCAGCGGATGCGCGGGGACATCGCGGCGGCGCTGCTGCACGATCCCGAGGTGTTGTACCTGGACGAGCCGACGATCGGCCTGGACGTGGTCTCCAAGGCGAAGGTCCGTGGATTCCTGCGGGACTTGAACGCCGAGCGTGCCACGACCGTGCTGCTGACCACCCACGATCTGACCGACATCGAGCAGCTCTGCTCGCGGGTGATGGTGATCGACCACGGCCGTCTGATGTACGACGGTGCCCTGGAGGGGCTGCACGAGCTGGGGGAGAGCGAGCGGACGCTGGTGGTCGACCTGGAGCGCGAACTGCCGCCGATCCGGCTGGAGTCGGCGCCCTCGGTGCGGACGGTGAAGGTGGAGGGGCCGCGCCAGTGGCTGGCCTTCCCGGCGGCGGAGTCGGCGGCGGCGCTGGTCGCCCGGATCGCCGCGGAGTACCCGCTGGTCGACCTTTCGGTACGGGAGCCGGACATCGAAACGGTCATCGCGAGGATGTACGCCTCGACCTCGGAAGCGGGCGTTCAATAGGGTTCGCGGTATGACAAGTGAGAGTCCGGAAATGCGTGCCTCCGATGCCGAGCGTGAGCGTGTGGCCGAAACCCTGCGCGAGGCGGTCGCCGAGGGCAGGCTGGGGATGGAGGAGTTCGACCAGCGGCTGGAAGCGGCCTATACGGCGCGTACGCACGGGGAGTTGGAGCCGCTGGTGCGGGATCTGCCCGCGCCGGGCGCGGTGGTGGCGCCGGTCGGCGGTGCGGCTGTGGCGCCGACCGGTTCGGGGAAGCCGTGGGCGGACCGGATCGGCCGGCCCGCGACGTCGAACGGGGCCTTCGCCTTCTGGGGCGGTTTCGGGCGCCGGGGCAACTGGACGGTGGGCCGGAAGTTCACCGCGTTCGCCTTCTGGGGCGGCGGTGAGATCGATCTGCGCGAGGCGAACTTCGAGGACCGCGAAGTGGTCATCCGGTGCATCGCGATCATGGGTGGGATGCAGGTGACGGTTCCGCCGGAGCTGAACGTCGAGGTCCGGGGCATCGGCATCATGGGCGGCTTCGGCGAGCGCGCGAAGGACGAGGGCGTCCCGTCGCCGGACGCCCCGCGGGTGCGGATCACCGGGTTCGCGCTGATGGGCGGTGTCGGGGTGGAGCACAAGCGGAGCAAGGCGGAGCGCAAGCGGCTGCGGGACGCGGAGCGGGAGCGGTCGAAGGGGCTGGACGGCGGCCGGGAGCGCGGCCGCCTGGAGAAGGGCCCGGACGGCGCCTGACGCCGACGCCGGGAGCCGCCCGTCCCCGGCGGGACGCGCCCGCCCCGGCCGGCCCCTGATCGGTACGTCCCGCCCCGCCCCTCTCCCTCGCCTCTCAGAGCTGGTCGGAGACGGTTTCCTCGTGCTCCAGCGACGCCAGGTCCACCAGTGAGCCCAGCCGCTGGTAGCCCGCGTCGTTGAGGTGGAGGTGGTCGCCGCTGTCGTACTCCGGCCGGAGCCGGGTCGGGCGGTGCGGGTCGCGGGCCGCCGCGTCGAAGTCGATGACGTCGTCGTAGACGCCGCCCGCCCGGATCAGTTCGTTGACCCGCTGCCGTACGGCTTCGCGGGCCGGGGTCCAGGTGCGGTAGCCCTCGAACGGCATCAGGGTCGCCCCGACGACCCGCAGTCCGCGGGCGTGGGCGCGCTCGGTCAGTTGGCGCAGGGCGTCCGCGATGTGCTGCGGGTGGGTCTCCTGCGGTGAGCGCTGCACGTCGTTGATGCCGAGCGCGACGACGACCGTACGCACCCCGGCGACGTCCAGTGCGTCGCGCTCGAAGCGGTCGAGGGCCCGTACGCCGCTGCCGTCGAGCAGGAGGCGGTTGCCGGCGATGCCCGCGTTGGCGACCCCGTACCGGCCGTGCAGCCGGTCGGCGAGGACGTCGGGCCAGCGGTTGTTGGTGTCGGTGCTGGAGCCGGTGCCGGCGGTGAGCGAGTCGCCGATCACGGCGATGGTCCCGACGGCGGTGAGGGTGTGGACGTCGACGGCGGTGAGGTAGCGCCAGTCGTCGGTCCGCCGGGTGCCCCACGCGGTGTCCAGGTACGAGGTCTGGTGGCTGCGCTCGTGGACGGTGACGGGTCCCTCGGGGCTGCGGACGCGCAGGGTGACGACGAGGTCGGCGTCGGGGGCGACCGGTCCGGGCACGGCGTCGCTGACGACCTGCCCGCCGGTCGGGACGGTCACGGAGCGCGCCCCGCCGAAGGTGGCGGGGCGGCCGCCGACCCCGGCCTGCTCGACGACCAGCGGATGGGTGCCGAAAAGGTTCGAAAGAGTGATGCGGGCCGCGCTCCCGCCGATGCTCGTATGGACGACGTTACGAATGGTGCGGCGGTGCAGGGTGCTGCCGGTGGTGGAGTCGGCCATCCCGGTGACGGGGGAGGCCGTCCAGGTGGCGGCCCAGAGCCCGGTGGTGTGCGCGGGGGCGGCGGGCGTCCGGGGCGCGGACCGCGGCCCGGGTACGGCCACCACCGCGCCCGACTGGTCGCCGGGGCCGGAGAACAGCAGGGAGCCGGCGAACGCCACCGTGGCGGCGAGCGCGGCGGTGCCCGCCACGGGGGCGATGAGCGGGGGGAACCCCTGGCGCCTGGGCATGGGCGGTGTCTCTCCTCAAGATCAAACGGACTGGTCCCATGATGGGGCAGGACGGGAGGGGCGCGGCGCCGGGAACTCGGCGTGCGGCCCGGGAGTAGGTCAGGTAGGGACGTTGCGTACGGTTTTCCGGGCGCGAGGAGTGCGCGGACAGGTGGAGCGGATGGAACGGAACGATCGGACCGGCCCCGGGGAGCCGGGGGCGCGGCAGCCGGCGCGTACGGGCGAGCGGAACGGCAGCGGGGCCGGGGAGGGCTCCGGGGCCGGGGAGGGGCCCGGGGCCGGGGAGGGGCCCGGGCGCCCCCGGCCCGCGCCGCTCGGCTCGTTCGCGTACACCGCGGCCGACGAGGAGAAGCGGCGCGGGGTGCGCCGGATGAAGACCACGGCCACGGGCCTCCTTCTGCTGGTCGCGCTGGTGTACGCGCTCGCCACCTGGGCGAGGAGCGCGGGGGTGGGCGGCTGGCCGGGCTTCGTCGCCGCGGCCGCCGAGGCGGGGATGGTGGGCGCGCTGGCCGACTGGTTCGCCGTCACGGCGCTGTTCAAGCGCCCGCTCGGCCTGCCGATCCCGCACACCGCCATCATCCCCACCAAGAAGGACCAGCTCGGGGCCTCACTGGGTTCCTTCGTCGGGGAGAATTTTCTCTCCGGTGACGTGGTCCGGGGCCGGATCCACGCCCTGCGCGCCGGGCGGCGGCTCGGTGCCTGGCTGGCCGATCCGGCCCATGCCGACCGGGTGACCGCCGAGTTGTCGACCGCGCTGCGCGGGGCGATGCGGGTGCTGCGGGACTCCGACGTGCAGGCGGTGGTGGGTGAGGCGATCACCCGGCGGGCCAACGCGGCGGAGGTCGGTCCCGGGCTCGGGAAGATGCTGGAGAAGATCGTCGCCGACGGGGGACACCGCAAGGTGGTGGACCTGGTCTGTGTGAAGGCCCACGACTGGCTGGTGCGGCACGGCGATTCGGTGATGGACGCGGTGCAGGGCGGGGCGCCGGGCTGGACGCCCCGGTTCGTCGACAAGCGGATCGGGGAGCGGGTCTACAAGGAGCTGCTGCGGTTCGTCACGGAGATGCGGGACATGCCGGGCCATCCGGCGCGCGCCTCGATCGACACCTTCCTGACGGACTTCGCGTCCGACCTCCGGACCGATTCGGACACCCGGGCCCGGGTCGAGCGGCTGAAGTCGGAGATCCTGGGGCGCGGCGAGGTCCAGGACGTCATCGCCTCGGCCTGGTCGTCGGTCCGCGCGATGATCATCGCGGCGGCGGAGGACGAGCAGAGCGAGCTGCGGCTGCGGGCGCGGGCCTCCCTGATGGCGCTGGGCGCCCGGCTGTCCACGGACGAGCGGCTCCAGGCGAAGCTGGACGGCTGGCTGGAGGACGCGGCGGTCTATGTCGTCACGACGTACCGCACCGAGATCACGTCGCTGATCAGCGACACCGTCGCGGGCTGGGACGCGGACCAGACGTCGAGGAAGATCGAGGCGAACATCGGCCGCGACCTCCAGTTCATCCGGATCAACGGCACGGTGGTGGGCGCGCTGGCCGGTCTGCTGATCTACACGGTGTCCTGGGCGCTGGGCGCGTAACGGGGCGGTGCCCTGGGCGCCGGGCGCGGGGCGCGCAACGGGGCCGGTGTGCGTCGTGTGCGGGAAAGGGGCGGGGCTTCCGGATCTCTCCGGGAGCCCCGCCCCTTTTCGCGTTCCCGTACGCGGGGAGGCCGCCCCGCGCCCGTTCCCGTACCCGGCTCTCAGGCGGCCCGGCGGGTGACCGCCCACGAGGCGACGGCCATGGAGCCCGCCACGGCGAAGACGGAGGGCCAGGCGCCGATCTTCTTGGCCAGCGGGTGCGATCCGGCGAACGCGGCGAGGTAGGCCGTCGTCAGGCCGGCCGCCGCGCGCGGCCCGGCCTGCCGGTTCCACTCGTACGCGGCGACCGTGCCCGCGGCGGCGAGGGCGACCCCGCCCAGCGGCCGCTTCCTGGTCCACCGGGCCACGGCGTATCCGCCGACCAGCCCGCCCGCCGCAACCGCCGCTGCCGGAACCTTCGCCATCGCAGCCACCCTCGCCTTCTCGTCTCGGTGATCCGGGCCCCGTGGGCGTGTCCGACACGTCCCGGCCCGGGTCTTCGAGGCTAACGCGGTTGCCGGGGTACCGGTCGCCGAGGGGGTGCACACGCGTTTACCCTGGGGTGAACGCGCGTACACCCCAGTCGTCCCGGACCCTGTACGGAGAGCCATGCCAGCGGACATACCCGCCGACCCGACCCCCGCCGCGAAGCAGTCCGCACACCCCCGGTTCGCCGTCGGCGTCCTGGCGTTCTGCGGCGTCGTCGTCGCGGTGATGCAGACGATCGTCGTCCCTCTGCTCCCGCACATCCCGGCCCTCACCGGCGCGAGCCCGGCCGCCGCGAGCTGGCTGGTCACCGTCACCCTCCTGACCGGTGCCGTCTTCACCCCCGTCCTGGGCCGGGTCGGCGACATGTACGGCAAGCGCCGGGTGCTCGTCGCCTCGCTCGGGGTGCTGGTGGCCGGTTCGGTGCTGTGCGCGGTCAGCTCCCACATCGGCGTACTGATCGCCGGACGCGCCCTGCAGGGCGCCGCGCTCGCCGTACTGCCGCTGGGCATCAGCATCCTGCGCGACGAACTCCCGCCCGAGCGCGTGCTGTCCGCCGTGGCGCTGATGAGCTCGACGCTCGGCATCGGCGCGGCGGTCGGCCTGCCGGTCGCGGCCCTGGTCGTCGAGAACTTCTACTGGCACACGATGTTCTGGGTCTCCGGCGCGATCGGTGTCCTCGACATCGTGCTCGTGCTGTGGTGCGTGCCGGAGTCGCCGCTGCGCAGCCGGGGCCGCTTCGACGCGCTCGGTGCGCTCGGGCTCTCCGGGGCCCTGGTCTGTCTGCTGCTCGCGGTCACCCAGGGTGCCGACTGGGGCTGGACCTCGGCCCGGACGCTCGGGCTGCTCGGGGCGGCCGTCGTCGTGGCGCTGTGCTGGGGGGCGTACGAGCTCCGGGTCGCCTCGCCCATGGTCGACCTGCGGATCTCGGCCCGCCCCGCCGTCCTGCTCACCAACGTCGCCGCCCTGCTCATCGGCTTCGCCTTCTACGCGAACTCCCTGGTCACCGCCCAGATGGTCCAGGAGCCCAAGGAGACCGGCTACGGGCTCGGCGCCTCGCTCGTCGTCAGCGGCCTCTGCCTGCTGCCGGGCGGCGTGATGATGGTCGCGCTCTCCCCGGTCTCGGCCCGGATCTCCGGGAAGCACGGCCCCAAGGTCAGCCTGGCCCTGGCCGCCGCGGTGATCGCCACCGGCTACGGGGTCCGCTACTTCACCAGCCACAACCTCTGGCTGATCATCGCCGGAGCGACGGTCGTCGCCTCCGGCACGGCCATCGCGTACTCCGCCCTGCCCGCCCTGGTCATGCGCGGCGTCCCGATGAGCGAGACCGGCGCGGCCAACGGCCTCAACACCCTGATGCGCTCGATCGGGCAGGCGTTCTGCAGCGCGACGGTCGCCGCCGTCCTCGCCAACCTCACCTTCCGGGTGGGCGGCCGGACCGCCCCGACGCTCCACGCGTACCAACTCGTTTTCCTGATCGCCGGGGGCGCGGCGCTCCTCGCGCTGCTGGTCACCCTGTTCCTGCCGGGCGCGCGCACCTCCGCGACAGGTACGGTCGAAAGCAGCCGCGACGTCCCGGGCGACCGGAAGGACGGTGTGCGGACGATGCCGATCCAGGAGAGCACATGACCAGCGGGCAGGCCGCCGTACCGGCCCCGGTCCGGTCCGACACCGACCCGGGCGGCCCCGGCACGCGCGAGCCGCGCACGGGGGACCCGGGTACGGGCGATGCGGGCACGGGCCGCGACGCGATCCTGCGCGCGGCCCGCCGGGCGTTCACCCAGCGCCCGTACGCCGACGTCACCATCCGCGGCATCGCGGCCGACGCCAAGGTGAGCCCCTCGCTGGTGGTCAAGCACTTCGGCCGCAAGGAGGAGCTCTTCAACACGGTCGCCGACTTCGGCCCCGCCGCCGCCGAACTCTTCGACGCCCCGCTGCCCGTACTGGGCCGCCACATGGTCGTCACGCTCGTCCGCCACCGCCGCACCCTCCAGTCGGACCCGCTGCTCCGCGTCGTCTTCTCGCTCGGCAACCGCGACGAACGCTCCCTGCTGCGCGACCGCTTCCAGGAGCAGGTCACCGACGCCCTCGCCGCCCGCCTCACCGGCCGCGAACGCACCCTGCGCGCCGAACTGATCGCCGGTCACCTCATCGGCCTCGGCGCCACCCTCGGCCTCCACCGCTCCGGCGCCGGGGCGGACGCCACCCCCGAACACCTCGCCGACCTGTACGCGCCCGCGCTGCAGGCCCTGATAGACGGGTCCTGATCCATGGAAATCCTCGAATACGTGGCGTTCAGCACGGACCCCTCCGGCGGGAACCCCGCGGGCGTGGTCCTCGACGCGTCCGGGCTGGACGACGCGGCCATGCTCCGGATCGCGGCCGAGGTCGGCCACTCGGAGACCGCGTTCGTCCTCCCGCCGCGGGGCGCGGCGCAGCCGGGACGGGAAAGCCACCTAGACGTCCGGTACTTCAGCCCGCTGGCCGAAGTGCCGTTCTGCGGGCACGCCACCATCGCCACCGCCGTCGCCCACGCCCAGCGGCACGGGGCGGGCGAGCGCACCTTCCGCACGAAGGCCGGCGAGGTGCTGGTGGCCACGGAGACCGGGCCGGACGGATCGGTCATGGCCACCCTGGTCAGCGTCGCGCCCCGGTCCGAGCCGATCCCGCAGGACGTGACGGACCGGCTGCTCGCGGCGCTGCGCTGGTCGGCGGAGGACCTGGACCCCGCGCTGCCCGTGCGGGCCGCGTACGCGGGGGCCTGGCACCCGGTGGTCGCGGCGGCGGACCGCGCCAGGCTCGCCCGGCTGGACTACGACCGGGAGGCGCTCGCCGCCCTCATGGCGCACCGCGGCTGGACCACCGTCGATCTGGTCTGGCGCGAGTCCCCCTCGGTCTTCCACGCCCGCAACCCGTTCCCGCCCGGCGGTGTCGTCGAGGACCCGGCCACCGGCGCCGCGGCCGCGGCCTTCGGCGGCTACCTGCGCACCGAGGGCCTCGTCGACACCCCCGCGACGCTGACGGTGCACCAGGGGTACGACATGGGGCGGCCGAGCACGATCCGGGTACGGGTGCCCGCCGGGGCGGACACCGGTATCGAGGTCAGCGGCACCGCGGTGGCGATCTGAACCGGACCGCCCGCCCCGGCGCCGCCCGGATGTTCAGCTGAAGACGACCGAACGGAGCTTCAGCCGGCTGGAGGCGTAGCCGCCGTGCGGCCGGAGCGAGAAGTGGTCGCCCTCGCAGTCCGGGCCGGTGAAGACCGTCGCGGTGGAGCCGGTGAGATTCAGCGGGGTGGTCGCGGGCAGCGACGAGGACGGGTCGGCCACCTCGGGCAGCGTGATGCACATCCGGCTCGGCGGGGCGACCAGGTAGCCGGGCCGCAGCGAACCGTCGAGGCCGGAGTAGACGTACGTGAAGTCTCCGGTCGCCGCGCTCGCCGAGGCCGGGACGGCGACGACGAGCGAGAGGGCGCCGAGGGCGGCGGCAACGGCGGAACGTGGACACAGGCGCATGGGGAACTCCTTGTGCGAGGGGTGGGAAACGGCCCAAGTCTGTGCCCTCGGCATGCGGTTACCCGTCGCGTTCCGGCCTCCGTCACCTGGACGGCAACTGCTGAATCGGTTCTGCTGACGCCAACCGGGTCATGATCCGCCGTATCGGCCCCGGACGCCCGGACCGTCCGGACGCCTTCTGGACCGACCGGGTGAGGGCCGGACCCCGGCGGTGGCCCGACGCGGCCCCGGTCCGACCCCACCGCCATTTCCGGCCACAGCACGACACGCACCCACGAACATCACACCGCCATCACACCGCGCCGCTGCGCGCGTACCGCTGTACGGGCGCCGCTGTACGTGCCCCGCTGTACGTGCCCCGCTGTACGTGCCGTGCTGTCCGGGCTCCGCCGGGCACGTACATCCGCACGTGCACCGCTACGCGTCGCCGAGGTCCAGTTCGGCGACGACCTGGTCCCCGCTGGTCTCCCCGGTCAGCTCGAACCCGAGACCGCGGTAGAAGCCCTCGGGACCGTGCTCACCGGGAACGAAGGTCACCGTGGCCCGGGTGCCGCCCCGCCGCCGGATCTCCTCGCACACCGCCGTCACGGCGAACCGGCCGTACCCGCGTGCCTGCTGGTCGGCCGCGATGTTCAGCCGCCAGAGCCCGGAGCGCGTCCCCGCATCCTTCGGGTCGAACTCGACGTCGAAGAAGGCCATGACGAAGCCGACGAGCCGTTCCCCGTCGAAGATCAGCCGGGGCCAGGCGATGTCGGGGGTCGCGTACGCCTGGGCCAGCGACCAGGCGACCGGCTTCACGAGCCCTTGCTGGTCGGGGCGGACGGTCAGCGCACAGGCGGCCTCGACGTTGTCCGCCGTGACCTCTTCCAGGCGCAGTGATGACGATGAAGACATGGGCCCAACCTAACGACCGGCACCGGCTCCATCGAACGGGTTGTTTCCGCCCCTGGGCGCCGCCGCACCGGCGCTCTCGCGCGGATGCCCGGCCCCGCGGTGGGCGGGGTCGGGCATCCCAGCGAACTACCTTTGTCCGTACGTCAGTTGACGGGCGTCTGGTAGAGGCCCCGGCCGGCGCGGTGGGCCCGGGAGGTGGCGACGAGCCGGTCGAGGGTGCTGCGCACGGTGTTGATGCCGTTGGGCGTGAGCTCGCGCCCGAGCGCCTCCGTCACGTCACGGGCGCGCACGGGGGCACCGGCCTCCGCGAGCACCTTCAGGGTCAGCTCGGTGAGGCTGCCGCTCTCGTCCTCGGCCGTCGCCTTCTTGGCGGCCCGGGGCTTCGTCGCCTTGGCCTTCGCGGGCTTGGCGGCCTTGGCGGTGGTGGCGCTCTTCGGCGCCTTGGCCGCCGGGGCCGAGTCCACGACGGTGTCCTCGGCGGCGTTCTTGGCGGTGTCCTTGGCGACCTTGGCCCGGCCGCGCTGCTGGGCCTTCGGCTTGGCGGCGGCCCGCTTGCGGCTCTTGGGCGCGGCGGAGGTCTTGCGCGCGGCGGAACGGCGTGCGGGGGCGGCGGCCGGCTCCTCGGGCGCCTGCTCCTCCTCCGCCCGCGCGACGGACTCGGCGGATTCGATGGGCGCGACGGGCTCGGCGGACTCGTCGGGCTCGGCGGAAGTCCGCGCCTGCTGCGGGATCGCGGGCGCCTCGACGGCCGCGTCGGCATCGGCCGTCACCCCGGACGCCTCCCCGGCGACGGGCGCGGACGAGCCCGACAGCGCCCGCAGCGCGGTCAGTGCGGTCCGTACCGAACCCAGGCGCTCGGTGACGGCCGCGAGTTCCTTCTCCAGCGTCTGCTGGTGCTGCTCGAGGCGGGGAAGTTCCGCCTCCAGCAAGGAAGTTGTGGCGTCGATGGTGACCAATGTGCTGGTCTCGGAAGTCATGGAGGTGCCCTTCTGTCCCTGCTGACCGTTAGTGACCGATGTACCGCAGGGTAAGGGGTGTTGTGTTGTGGCCGGAAATCGACCTTCAAGCGAGACTTCTCCCGAACCACCGTCAGCTCTCCCGGCCAGTCTCCTGAACGGCGCTTCCGCGCACCCCGCACTCCGTACGGTTGCCACTCGTTCGGCCGTATCGGTTCACCCGTGCCCCGAGCCCCAGCCGCAGAGCCATCACCACCACGGCGGCGACCGCGAATCCCACTCCGACCCAGGGAAGTTGGCGTGCCCCGTACGCCGCCAGGGCCCATCCGCCGACGGCGGTGCCGAGCGTGATGCCCAGGTTGGAGAAGGAGATGAAGAGGCTGTTGCCGAACTCCGGTGCGTCGGTCGCGTCCCGCCCCAGCCAGTTCTGGCTCACGACGAGCCCGCCCGAGTGCACGGCGCCCCACACCAGGACCACCGCCGCCATCGGCGCGAACAGCGGGCCGACGGCGTACACCAGGCCGTAGACCAGCAGGCAGAGCACCGGGTAGGCGACGGCGGTACGGACGGGGGAGCGCCGCAGCAGGCCGCCGAAGGCGAAGTTGCCGAGGATCATCACCACGCCGAAGGCCATCAGCATCGCGCTGACCCACGTACCGCCCATCCCCGTGACCTGCCCCAGGTACTCCGCGAAGTAGCCGTAGACCGAGAACATCGACGCGAAGACGAGAACGACGGAGACGATGCTCAGCCAGGTACCGGTGCGCTTGAGCAGGCTCAGCTGCGCGCCGTAGGAGGAGCGCCGTTCGACCGGCATCGGCGGCACGAACCGCAGGATGCCCAGCAGGGCGAGGAGATTGACGAGTGCTCCGAACCAGAAGGCCGCGGCCAGCGAGAGGTGGTCGGCGAGGTACGAGGTCAGCGGCACGCCGAACGCGAAGCCGACGGTGACCCCGCCGAACACCGTCGTCGTGGCCCGGGTCGCGTTCTCCCCGGATGCCAGTCGGGCGGCGGAGGCGAGCGCGACCGCGAAGAAGACGGGATGGAACAGGGCGGGCACGATCCGGAAGGCGAGCATCACCCCGTACTGCGTGGTGAGCGCGTAGACGGCGTTGGACACGGCGAACACCGCGATCGAGGCGGCGAGCACCTTCTTGCGGTCGATCCCGGAGGCGAGCAGCGTGGTGAACGGTCCGGACACCGCGATGACCAGGGCGAACGCCCCGACGAGCCAGCCGGCGTCGGACGATGTGACGCCGAGTTCGGCCGAGACCCGGGGGAGCACGCCGACCATGCCCATCTCGGTGGTGATGATCCCGAACACGCCCAGGGCGAGTACCGGAACGGCGAGGGAGGCCCTTCTCATCGAGACGACCAAGTCCTTTCGTCAAATCGCGAAATCTAGATGTATACGGTGGCGGCGCGACGCCGCACCCGGTGGGGGCGGGCTCGCGCTCGTCCTACAGTTCGTCCCGTACGTGGGCGGCGAACTCGGCGATCGCCGCTTCGTCGCGGCGGTAGTAGGTCCACTTGCCGATGCGTTCCGAGGTGAGCAGCCCGGCGTCCTTGAGAGTCTGCAGATAGCCGGAGACCACGGACTGTGCCAGCCCGGAGCGCTTCTGGATGTCGCCGACGCAGACGCCGATGTGGAAGCCGAGCCCCTGCTGCCGGTAGGAGTCCTCGTCGAAGTGCTTCCCGGGCTCCTTGAGCCACCGCATGAACTGGAGGCGCGCGGGGTTGGCGAGCGCCTTGTGCACGGCCAAGGGGTCCATCGCTCCGCCTCCTCGTGGCGCTCATCAGGTACGCATCTATCTTTCGCGATACGTAGCGTCGAGTCAAATGCGGCCGCGCGCCCGACCCGGCCCCCGCCGGGCCCCAATCGTTATACGGCGCCGGGAGGGCAAAGGAGGAATAGGCGACAAGCGGGCATCTATGTGCCTTGACGGGATCATGCGACCGCAGGAGGCTGAGGCGCCCCCCACGGAAGCCCTTCTTCAGATGTTGGATTGTTCATGCGCCCACTTGCTTCCGCAGGCACGCTCACCGCTGCCGTAGCCGCAGCGATGATTTTCGCTCCTGCCGCCCACGCCAACCCTCCCGGCGACAACGGCACCGTGAAGATTCACGATGCCAAGACCGGCGAGGAACTCCGTAAGAACGAGCCGCACGTCTGCACGTTCTACCTCGACGCCTTCGGGTTCGACGGTGGTCAGAACGTCGACTGGCGCATCGCCGCCTGGGCCCCGACCGCCGCCGTCAAGGGCGAGATCGTGAAGTCCGGTTCGCTGAAGCTCGACGCCGACGGCCACGGCCGGACGCCGGACCAGACGCTGCCCGACGGCCACTACAAGCTGTACTGGAACTTCGACGGCGAGCACGGCAAGGCCAAGCAGAAGGTCTTCTGGACCGACTGCAGCGGCGAGAAGCCGGGCGAGGAAAAGCCGGGCGAGGAAAAGCCCGGCGAGGAGAAGCCCGGCGAGGAGAAGCCGGGTGAGGAGAAGCCCGGCGAGAAGCCGACGCCCTCCGAGTCCACCCCCGGCACCGACACCTCCACGCCGGCGACGCCGACCGGGACCCCGGGCTCGTCCGCCCCCACGGACGCCACCCCGTCCGCCTCGACCTCGTCCCCGGCGGCGGCCAAGCCAACCTCCGACGACCACGCCGAGGGCGACCTCGCCGAGACCGGCACGGGCGCCCCGGTGGCCCTGCTCTCCGCAGCAGCCGCCGCCCTCGTGGCCGCCGGCGCCTACCTGGCCCTCCGCCGCCGCAAGGCCGCCCAGCACTGACCGGCCTCAACACCGGCCCCCACTGCCCCCGCACTCCACGCCGTGGATTGCGGGGGCAGTGTCGTGTGTAGGTGAAGAGGCCAGTCAGCCGGCTGCAATTGACGAGTAGGTCCACACGTCGGCTGGCATCTCGTGGTGGAGCCTCCAGATGATGCCCATGGGCTTGCTGCCCTTGTGCTCGACGTAATCGGCGGGGCCGAGGAGCATCCAGGGTTGAGCCCCGCCGATGTCTGTCTTCTTGTAGCGGCGGACGAAGAGGAGGACGTTGGAGCCCTTCTCCTTGTGGGTCTGGTAGCGAACGCCGGTGGGTGAGGTTTCTGAGGTCTGGTTCTGAGATTCCCAGTGGAACAGATGCTCGTTGCGTGCGTAGTCCTTGTAACGAGTTTCCGGAGAGAAGTCTTTCTCGTCCTTTTCGAGGGTGATGAGCAGTGCGTCAGTCTGGATGCTCTCGCACCACTTCACGCCCTCGCGGAAGTGCCCAGGCATGAAGCCGCCAATATAGGACTGCCCGAGGGCAGGGAGGATCTCTTCGCGACTGTACGAGGCGTGGATGGATAGCGGTGCGTTTGTGTGTACGCCAAGAAGTGGGACGGGTACGTGGTCAGCTTGGTCGAGTGCGTGCGCGAGGACCTGGCGGAGTTCGTTGCGGAAGTCGTGCTGTGGACGAAGAGTGTCGAAGCCTTCTTGGTAGCTGCTAAACCCTCCACCCAATGGCCACAGCGAGAAGAAGAGCATGCGAGCGAGAGCTTGATCTTGTGCGCTGAGAGTGTCGTACTCGGGGGCGTCGTCGGTGAGCATCTTGGTGTACGTGGCGACGCGCAGTGGATCATCTACATGCAGGAAGGACGGGATGCGCTTGAGGAGTGAGGACTCTCCATCCGGGCCGGATTCGGGAAGGAGCTTCGCTCTGCGGAGTAGGCCAGTCCATGAGTTCCCGCTGCCTCGATAAAGCTCCTTGAGTTCGCGACGACTCTCCAGGAGATACTTGTCAATCTGCGGTTCGGCGTACTCTGCGACCTCGCGAGCGAGATGGGTCACGTTCACGCTGATCTGACTTCGGATGTTCTGGATGATGAGGTCCTTGGCCTTTGACTCAAGGATGATCTGGCAACCAGACGGCAACTGCGGAAAATCTTGCTCAACGTTAGCGAGTAGACGGTTGCGTGTGAGGTTGGTGAGCGCCCGGAACTGCTCCTCGAAGCGGAATTCTTTGCGGTGCTGCCCGATGAAGTCCAGGACGGTAAGGACGGCCTTGCCTTCTGTTCTTCTCAGCCCGCGCCCTAGCTGCTGAAGGAATACCGTGGCGCTCGATGTCGGGCGAAGGAGGAGGAGAGTATCGACATCCGGGATGTCGAGTCCTTCGTTGAACAGGTCGACGGAGAAAATAACCTGGATCTCGCCGGACCTGAGCTTCTCCAGGGCATTCTTTCGTTCGTCGCGTGGAGTCTCACCCGAGAGCGCGATGGCGTTGAGGCCGGCTTGGCGGAAGAAGTCGGCCATGAAGTTGGAGTGTGCGATCGATACGCAGAACCCCAGGGCGCGCATCGAGCCCGGGTCCGTGACCTTGTCTCGTACGGCTTGCACGACGAGTCTGGCCCGAGCGGTATTTCCGGTGAACAGGTTGCTGAGATCAGCTGAGTCGTAGGAACCGCGCTTCCAGGCGATGGCGCTCATGTCGGTGTTGTCGGTGACGCCAAAGTAGTGGAACGGGCTGAGCAGGTCGTTCTCCAGAGCTTCCCAGAGGCGCATCTCTGCCGCGATCCGGCCATCGAAGAACTCATCCTGGATGTTTAGCCCATCCATGCGCTCTGGGGTTGCGGTCAGGCCGAGAAGCTCTTGCGGTTCAAAGTGGTCTACTATCCTTCGATACGTCTGGGACGTACCGTGATGAAACTCGTCAATCACGATGACATCGAAGTGATCGGGATTCAGTCGATCCAACGCCCGCGAGCTACTGAGGGACTGAACGCTACCGAAGACATGTGTCCAGTTCTCTGGGATCTCTCCGCCGACGAAAAGCTCGCCAAAATTTGCATCTACCAGAACATTTTGGTAGACCCGCAGTGATTGCTCTAGAATTTCCTTGCGATGAGCAACGAAAAGAAGGCGCGGATCGCGGCCCAGAGTCTGTCGAAGACGCTTGAAATCCAAGGCTGCCATGACGGTCTTCCCGGTACCGGTCGCGGCAACCAGGAGATTGCGGTGTCGGCCATGAACGATGCGCTCTACTTCGAGGCGCTCAAGCATGTCGCGTTGGTGAGGATACGGGCGAACTTCAAGCCCAGAAAGCGTGATGACGGGCTGGCTACCCCTACTGGATCCGCCAGCTTGCGCCAGAGCCTCGTCCAGCCGTGAGGCATCAGTGTGGGGGTCGTAGAGCTCGAAAGACCGATCGCTCCAGTATGCGTCGAATGTTGCCTCGAACTTTCGGATGACAGCAGGCGTAGCAACCGAGGAGAGCCGCACATTCCATTCGAGGCCATCGAGCAAAGCAGCCTTGGAGAGATTTGAACTGCCCACGTACGCCGTGTCGAATCCGCTGTCGCGGCGGAAGAGCCAAGCCTTGGCATGGAGGCGCGTGGACCGGAGTTCATAGTTCACCCGGACTTCAGCGCCGAACTCGCGGACCAGACGGTCAAGGGCGCGACGCTCAGTGGCTCCGATGTATGTGGTTGTCAGTACGCGGATGGGAACGCCGCGCTCTTGTGCAGACGTGAGTGCTTGTTCCAGCACGCGCAGCCCGTGCCATTTAACGAAGGCGCAGAGCAGGTCGACGCGGTCTGTCGTGGCCAACTCGGCTCGCAACTCAAAGCCCAGGCTGGGGTCCTCGGGAGAGTTGGTGAGGAGAGCCGTCTCGGAGAGCGGGGTAGCTGGACGAATGGCGTATACCCCAGGTGCTTCTTGCTCGGCCACTGCAAGCAACTGGCGAGGGCCATCGATGACGAGGTCAACCCACTCGGTAGCGCCTTTGATCGTGCTGAGCGAGTCCAGGATGTGGTTGGCGGCGAGGACCTGCTCCGCGGGCGAGAGACCTTGTAGCACTCTGCGTACGACGCTTGCGATGTGGCGTGTCAGTACGTGCGGGGCGGATTCGGCCCCCACCGCTTCATCAATGGAACGCCATCCCGCGGCGTCGAACTGCTTCATGCGGTCTTCGAGACGTCGAGTAATCAGCGTTTCGTAGAGCCCGGCAACAGGAGCTGTGGCGTCTGCAGAGTCGTGAGGCACGACCGATCCCCCCTCATCCCAACATTGGGTATGCAGTTGTATCAAGCAGGACTGACGGCTCCCTGCCCAGCCCTGCGGACATAAGCGAGGGCGGGCCGGCCGTCGAGGTGGAGGGTTTCGCCGGTGGGGGTGAAGCCGGTGCGGGTGAGGACGGTGCGGGAGGGGGTGTTGGTGACGGCGGCTCTGGCTCGGAGGGTGGGCAGGGCGTAGTCGGTGGCCGCCAGGGTGCAGAGGTGCTGGACGGTGGCGGTGGCCAGGCCGCGGTTGGTGGCCTTCTCGGCCATGCGGAAGCCCAGTTCGGCGGCGCCGTCGACGGCGTCCATCAGGTTGAAGCGGCCCAGCACCTCGCCGTCGGGGTCGATCAGGACGTGGAAGTGGCTGATGCCGGCGGACTGCTCGGCCAGGAGGGCGGCGAGGCGGGCGTCGAAGTCGGTGAAGTAGGCGTCGCCCCGGTCCGGGACGGACGCGGCGAAGAACGCGCGGTTCTCGCGCTCGAAGGCGAGCAGGGCGGGCGCGTGGTCGGGGCGGAGGCGCTGGAGTTCGGGCATGGCGTCACCCTACGGATCGGCGGGCGTGCGGCCGATGTGTTTTGTCGTGGCGCGCGGATGTGACACATCGGGGGCGATGTGTCACATCCGTTCGCAGGGGAGTGTCAGTCCGCGCCGTGGCACTCCCGGTACGTGCGGCCGGACCCGCACCAGCAGGGGGCGGTGCGGGCCGGGGGCCAGGGGATGGCGCGGCCGCGGGCGGCGAGGGTGGTGGCGTACTGGGGGAGGAGGTCCGGGTCGGACGGGGACGTGGCCTCCGAGGCGGCGAACGCCTCGTACGACGGGACCGTGCCGGTCACGATGCCGAGGTTCGGGGTGCCGGCCTGGTGGAGGTCGCGCAGGGCGGATTCCAGGCGGGCCAGGTGTTCGGTGTGCGAGGGGTACTCGCCGCGCAGCTCCGGGTAGCCGGCGAGGAGTTCGGTGAGATCGTCCTCGGTCCAGTGCAGCACCGCGACCGGGAAGGGCCGGGACAGGGCGTCCCGGTACGTGCCCAACTCGGCGCGCAGGCGGGTGATCTCGGCCTTCAGCTCGGCCGGGTCGGACGAGCCCAGGGACCACAGGCGCTTGGGGTCGTGGAGCTCGTCCAGGGGGACGGACGCGGTGTGGAGGGTGTCGGCCAGCTCGTCCCAGGCGTCGTGGCCGGTGCCCATCAGCCTGCGGACCCGGTGGCGGCCGAAGAGCAGGGACCGGGTGGCGTACGGCACTTCCTCGCCGGGGGTCAGGAGCAGGGCCAGCGCGGCGGAGAAGAAGTCGTGGGCGGACTCCAGCTCGTCGTGGGCCTCGAAGGTGAGTGCCGCGATCTCCCAGGGGCCGGGGTCGAGGGGGCCCGCGGTGCGGATGCCCTCGATGATCGCGCGGGCCTCCGCCTCGTGGCCGTACTCCCACAGGTTGGCCGCGTTGAGGGCCTTGACCAGGTGGGGCCGGACGAGGTCGGGGGAGGCGAGGAGGTCGTCGTAGAGGGTGGTGGCGCGGGTGCGGTCGCCGGCGAGTTCCAGATGGGCCGCGGCCTGGATGAGCAGTGGCTCACGGTCCTCGGGATACCGCGCCGCGGCGCGCAGCAGGCGCTCGGCTTCGGCGGTGTGGGCGGCAGGCGTGTCGGGGCGCATGGACCACACCGTACTGCCGTGCGGGTCATGGGCGGAGGGTCGTTCGGACCCTGGAGAGTTACGGGCCGGGGGCCTATCGTGCGGGCCGTGCGGGAGCGGATACCGGTGGTGACACAACGGAGCGCGCGCGGGCGCAGGGCCGTCGCGCGCGGGCTCTGGACCGGCGCCGAGCTGGTGGTGACCCTCGGCGTCGTCCTGTTGTTGCTCGTTGTTCATCAGCTCTGGTGGACCAACCGGCAGGCCCGTGCCGGGGCCGGGGACGAGGTGCGGTCGCTCCAGCGGGAGTGGGCGGTGGGGCGGGCTGACACGGACGGGGACGGAGACGGGGACAGGGGCGGGAACGCGGGCGGGAGCGGGGACGGACGCGCGGGCGGGGACAAGCACGGGGGAGGCGGGGGCGGTGGGGGGCCCGGCGGGCGTACGGAGCCGCGGGGCGACCAGGCGTATGCCGTCATCCGCATCCCGCGGCTCGGGCTCGTCGCCCCCGTGGCCCAGGGCATCGACAAGCGGGGCGTCCTCGACAAGGGGTACGTCGGGCACTACCCCGGCACCGCGCAGCCCGGCCGCCCCGGGAACTTCGCCCTCGCCGGGCACCGCAACACGCACGGCGAGCCCTTCCGGTACATCAACCGGCTGCGGCGCGGCGACCGCATCGCCGTCGAGACCCGGGACGCCGTGTACACGTACACCGTCGACCGGACGCTGGCGCGCACCAGCCCGCGCGACGGCGGGGTCGTCGCGGCCGTTCCGCGCAGCAACCTGGCCCCGTACCCGGGGTACCACCGGGCCGGTTCCTATGTGACGCTCACGACGTGTACGCCCGAATTCACCTCCCGGTACCGGCTCGTCGTCTGGGGAAAACTGGTGGAGACCCGGTCGCGGTGACGCGGAGGGCCTAAGGTTCCCTGACGTGCTCAGACGACGTCCGCAGTTGTTGTGGTTGCTGGTCCCCTATGTGCTGTACCTGGGGGTGCTGCCGCTCGTGAACCGGGTCCACCCGGTGATTCTCGGGCTGCCGTTCCTCTTCGTGTGGCTGCTCGGGGCGACCCTGCTGACCCCCGTCGCCGTATGGCTGACCCGGCGGGGGGACCGCCGGTGAACGCCACGGTCGCGACCTCCGTCTTCGGCGCCTTCATGGTCGTCACCGTCGCCCTCGGGCTGCTCGCCGCGCGGGGGCGGCGGAAGGGCGGCGAGGGCGGCGGGCTCGCCGAGTGGTCCGTCGGCGGGCGCAGCCTCGGCACGGTGTTCATCTGGGTGCTGATGGCCGGCGAGGGCTACACCAGCTTCAGCTACCTGGGCGCCGCGGGCTGGGGCTACAACTACGGCACCCCGGTGCTGTACGTCGTCGCGTACATGTCCTGCGGGTACGCGGTCGGCTACGTCGTCGGCCCCATGCTCTGGGCGTACGCGCGCGAGCACGGGCTCGTCGGGATCACCGACATGGTGGCGCACCGCTTCGGGCGGCCCTGGCTCGGGGCGTTCCTCGCCGTGCTCGTCACCGTCTTCCTGCTCCCGTACATCCAGCTCCAGATCACCGGCATGGGCGTGGTCGTCTCGACGATCTCCTACGGGTCCATCAGCCTGAACTGGGCCTACTTCATCGCCTTCGCCGTCACCACCGGCTTCGTCGTGGTGAGCGGGCTGCGGGGCAGCGCCTGGGTCTCCGTGCTCAAGGACGTGCTGGTCATCGCCACCCTCGGCTTCCTCGCGTTCTACGTGCCGGCGCACTACTTCGGCGGGTACGGGCCCTTCCTCGACCGGCTCGTCACCGAGAAGAGCGAGTGGCTGACCTTCCCCGGGCACGGCGACAGCGGGCTCGGCCAGGCGTGGTTCATCACCACCTCGTTCCTCAACTCGCTCACCGTGGTCATCTTCCCGACCACCGTCGCCGGCTACCTCGGCGCGAAGAACGCCGACGTGCTGCGCCGCAACGCCATGCTGCTGCCCGCGTACAACGTGCTGCTGTTCGTGCCGATGCTGCTCGGCATGGCGGCGCTCTTCGTCGTGCCCGGACTGGTGGGCGCCGAGTCCAACCTGGCGCTCTTCAAGCTGGTCGTGGACTCGCTGCCGGCCTGGGCGGTCGGGGTCATCGGGGTGGCCGCCGCGCTCTCCTCGATCGTGCCGATGGCCGTCTTCATGCTGGTCATCGGCACCATGTGGGGGCGCAGCGTGGTCTCGCTCCTACCGCGCCTGGAGCGGCGGCAGAAGGGGGCCGCGCAGAGCGTCGTGGTGGTCGCGGGGAGCCTCGCGCTGCTGCTGACGTACACCGCGCCGAACACCCTGGTCCGGCTCTCCCTCATCTCGTACGAGGCGATGGCGCAGCTGCTGCCGATGGTGCTGCTGGGGTTGGTGTGGCGGCGGCTGACCTTGTGGGGGGCGTTGAGCGGGCTGGCCGTCGGTGTGGCCCTGGTGTGCGGGTTCGTGTTCACGGAGCACGATCCGGTGTGGGGGGTGAACGCGGGGATCGTGGCGCTCGCCGCCAACCTCGCCGTCGCGCTCGCCGTGACGTACGCGGGGCCGCGCGAGCGCGACGACCGGCCGGACGAGGAGGTGCTGGCACGGGACGAGGTCCGTCCTCCCGTGGCGGTGGAGTGAGGTCCGGGGTCCACGGCGCGGGCGTGGACCGGTCCCGCGGGTCGCCCTCGTAGGCCGGTCGTCACGGCCGGTCGTGTATAACGGCTGGAGAGCACCGGACGACGCGTCCGGCCGGAGGGAAGAGGGGGAGGGGCCGATGAACGGTGACATGAACCGTCTGCGCGGTGGCCTCGCCCGGCTGCTCCGCCCCGCCGGTCTGCTGCTCTTCCTCCTCACCGAGGTGCTGCTCGCCGAGGGCGGCAGCCTCTCCGCCGCGGTCGCGCTGGCCGCCACCGCGGCCGCCGGTTCCGCGCTCGCCGTCGCCTCCCTCATCAGCGCCCGCTGCGCGCCCCCGGTGCCCCGCACCCGGATCCGCACCGCCATCCGGGACCGGGAGAAACGCACCGCGTTCCTTCCCCAGCGCGACCCCGACGCCAAGGGGCGCAGACGCCCCCGAGCCCCCGGACACGCCCTCCCGACGACCGCGTAGGGGCTCGTTCCCGCCGCCGTCCCGGCCGTTCCGGTTCCCCCGGACACCGGCCGGAGCAGGCGCCGTTCGCCGCCCCGCCGCGCGGTCCGTCATGCCGATCCCGTACTTCTCCCGGCACGACGAGACCCCGGAGGGCTCACCCATGTCCGTCTTCATGTCCGCGTTCGCGGCCCTGGTCGGCGCGCTGGCCGACGCGCTGCACCCGCTCTTCCAGACCGCCTCCATCGCCGCCGCGATCGTGCTGTTCACCGCACTCGTACGGCTCGCCGTCCACCCCCTGTCGCGGGCCGCGGCGCGGGGGCAGAAGGCCCGCACCAGGCTCCAGCCGAAGATCGCGGAACTGCGCAGGAAGCACGGCAAGAACCCCGAACGGCTCCAGAAGGCGATGATGGAGCTGCACCGCGAGGAGAAGGTCTCGCCGCTCTCCGGCTGCCTGCCCAGCCTGCTCCAGATGCCCGCTTTCTTCCTGCTCTACCACCTCTTCTCCAGCCACCGCATCGGCGACGCCCCCAACGAACTCCTCGGCCACCAGCTCCTCGGCGCCCCGCTCGGCGAGCGCTGGCACGACGCGCTCGCGCACGGCGGGCCGTTCGGTACGCAGGGGCTGGTCTACCTCGCGCTCTTCGTGGTGGTCGCCGCCGTGGCCACGTTCAACTTCCGGCGCACCAAGCGGCAGCTGGCCGTCAACCCCGTCACCCCGGCCACCGGCCCGGACGGGCAGCCGGTGCCCGGCATGGGCGCGATGACCAGGCTGATGCCGCTGATGTCGTTCTTCACCCTCGTCACCGTGGCCGTCGTCCCGCTCGCCGCCGCGCTGTACGTCGTCACCAGCACCACCTGGACCGCGGTCGAGCGGGCCGTCCTCTACCGCGACATGCCGGCCGCCGGGGCCGCCGTGGCCAGCCCGGTCTGAGCGGGCGGGACGCGTACGGCGCCACCGGGAAGGCG
The DNA here is from genome assembly GCF_043079735.1 of Streptomyces sp. NPDC015144. Taxonomy (NCBI): domain Bacteria; kingdom Bacillati; phylum Actinomycetota; class Actinomycetes; order Kitasatosporales; family Streptomycetaceae; genus Streptomyces; species Streptomyces sp. NPDC015144. The sequence goes on from NZ_JBIBUU010000007.1 coordinate 166,322, forward strand.
GCCGTCGCGGTCCAGGTGGTGAACAGGGTCTTGTGGAGTGATCGGATGTCTTGGACGATCGGACAAGCCTGCGATGGCCGCCACCCATTCGACGGGCCCGATCTCGACCAAGGGGAGACAGAGAGTTGAAGCTGCTTCGTGTGGGTACGGCAGGGGCGGAACGACCGGCGCTGCTGGACGGGAACGGAACCCTGCGCGACCTGTCGGGGCTGGTCACCGACATCGACGGCGCCCTGCTCGCCGACGAGTCGGCGCTCGCCCGGGTGCGGGCCGCGGCGGCCGCCGGTGACCTGCCCGAGCTCGACGCCGAGGGGCTGCGGATCGGGCCGCCGCTCACCGGGATCGGCAAGATCCTGTGCATCGGGCTGAACTACCACGACCACGCCACCGAGACCGGTGCGGAGATTCCCACCGAGCCGATCCTGTTCTTCAAGGCGCCGGACACCGTCGTCGGACCCGAGGACACGGTGCTGGTGCCGCGCGGCAGCGTGAAGACCGACTGGGAGGTCGAGCTGGCGGTCGTCATCGGGCGCACGGCCCGGTACCTGGACTCCGCCGAGGAGGGGCTCGCGCACGTCGCCGGGTACGCGGTCGCGCACGACGTCTCCGAGCGCGAGTTCCAGATCGAGCGCGGCGGCACCTGGGACAAGGGCAAGAACTGCGAGACGTTCAACCCGCTGGGCCCGTGGCTGGTGACGGCGGACGAGGTCCCCGACCCGCAGGCGCTGTCGCTGAGGCTCTGGGTCAACGGCGAGCTGAAGCAGGACGGCACCACCGCCGACCAGATCTTCCCGGTGGGCGAGGTGGTCCGCTACCTGAGCCACTTCATGACGCTGTACCCGGGCGACGTGATCAACACCGGAACCCCGGCCGGCGTCGCGCTCGGGCAGCCCGAGCCCAAGCCGTACCTGCGGGCCGGGGACGTGGTGGAGCTGGAGATCGCCGGTCTCGGACGCCAGCGCCAGCAGCTCAAGGACGCGTAGGCGCCGGGGGCGCGCCCCCGGCACCCCGACTCAGGCGCCGGAAAGATCGGAGGCGTGCGGGGGCGTGGCGTGCGGCAGACGTACGGCCACGCCCTCGCGGGCCGACCGGCGGGCGGCCTCCAGGACGTCCAGCGCCGCCGCGGCCTGAAGAGCGGTCACCGGGTTCGGGCCCCGGCCGCGGAGCGCGTCGGCGACGGCCGCGTAGTACGCCGGATAGTCGCCCGGCAGGGTGCGGACCGGGGTGCCGCCGCCGGTGGACGGGGACTCGCCCGAGCCGATCCGGCCCCACCGCTCCTCGGGCTCCTCGCCCCAGGGGCGGCCCGGAGCCGGGCGCAGGCCGGCGCGCAGGTCGGCCTCCTGCGGGTCGAAGCCGTACTTCACGTACCCGGCACTCCGGCCGAGGACCCGGAAGCGCGGGCCGAGCTGGGCCGTCGTGGCGCTCACGTACAGGTGCGAGCGGACCCCGTTCGCATGGGTGAGCGCGAGAAAGGTGTCGTCGTCGGCCGCGGCCCCGGGGCGGCGCACATCGGCCTCCGCGTACACCAGCACGGCCGGCCCGAACAGGGTGAGCGCCTGGTCGACGACATGGCTGCCCAGGTCGTACAGCAGCCCTCCGATCTCCTCGGGATCGCCCGACTCGCGCCAGCCGCCCTTGGGCCGGGGACGCCACCGCTCGAAACGGGACTCGAAGCGCTGCACCTCGCCCAGCGCCCCGTCCGCGAGCAGCCCGGCGAGGGTGCGGAAGTCGTTGTCCCAACGGCGGTTCTGGAAGACCGAGAGCAGCAGCCCGCGCTCGTCCGCCAGGGCCGCGAGCCCCCGCGCCCCGGCCGCCGTCCCGGCGATCGGCTTGTCCACCACGACCGGCAGCCCGGCCTCCAGGGCGGCCGTCGCGAGCGGGACGTGGGTCCGGTTCGGCGAGGCGATCACGATCAGATCGGGGGCCTCGGAGGTGCCCGCGCGCTCCCACAGCTCCTGCGGCGAGGCGGCGAACCGTACCCCGGGGTGCTCGGCGCGGGCCGCCGCCCGACGCTCCTCGTTCCGGGTGACGACGGTGTCGAGGACGAGGCCGTCGGTCGCGGCGATCAGCGGGGCGTGGAAGACCGACCCCGCCAGGCCGAAGCCGACGAGCCCGACGCGCAGCGGGGCGTCGGACGGTCCGGGGTGCTGGTGGGGGGCGTCGGCGGTCTCGCCGCTACTCGCGTGGGCAGTCATGCCGCCACTCAAGCAACAGGCTCTTCCTTGTACAAGCGGGGTGCGAGCGGCGTACGGGCGGGGCGCGAGCGGCACGCGATCGGCGTACGCGCGGCGGGCAATCGGCGTACGGGCGGCATGTCGGCACCGCCCCTCGCGCGCGCGGGTGGCAGCGTCGGCCGGACCCGGTGAACTCCGGCGCACGGGGTGAGCCGACCGTTCCGCGCCCAGCGAAGGACCCCGATGGCCCCCACCCCGCCCCCCGAGAAACCCGCCGAGAAACCCGTCGGCACGCCCCCGGACACCCCCACCGCGCCCCCCGCCCCGCCGCGCCTCGCGCCGTACGCGACCGCCGCCCCCACCTCCGTACCGGTGACCACGGCCGCGTCCATCCCGGTGATCGCCGCCCCCGCGCACCCTCCCTCGCCCCCGCACCCGGCAGCTCCCGGGCGGACGAGGCACGGTTTCGCGCTCGGGCTGGCCGTGGCGAGCGTCGTCCCGGCGGTCGTCCTCGGTGGCACGTCCGTCGCGCCCGCCTCGGCCGCCCGCTCCACCACCGCCGCTCCCACGCCCGGCTCCTCCACCGCCCCGGCCCCGGCCCCCGACCCGGCCCCGGGACCGGGCGCCGTCCCCACCCCCGGGCCCCCGGCGGCCTGCGGGGACCCGGCGGCGAAGGACTTCCCCCTCACCACCCGCATCCACGGCGGCCCGGCCACCTACGCCTCCGGCGGCGGGTACGGCACCTGGTTCCTGGACCTGACCAACACCACCACCGAACCCTGCCGGGCCGTCCACCCCGTGCTCGTCCTCACCGACGAGGGCCGCAGGCTCACCTCCGACCAGATCCAGCTCCAGTTCTCCGAGCCGGCCCGCCCCGACACGGAGCACCGCGTCCGCTGGGAGACCACCGACCAGGACGAGCACATCGGGGTCTTCGGCGGCACCGGGGACGACACCTTCGCCGGTTTCACCGTCCCGGCGGGCGGCACCGTCACCGTCCGGGTCCGGATGGCGTTCACCTCCGACACCAGCCCCGGCCGGATCACCGCCAACGCCGCCGTCGTCCAGCGGCAGCGCGTCGCGGGCAAGGACGACGGGGCCTGGATCGGCGAGTCCCACGACTACCCCTTCACCGTCGTCGACGACAGCGGCGACGGGACCGAGCGGGACACCGGGGGGACCGCGGAACCCCCGGCGGCGACGGAGACGACCGGACCCGACGAGCCCGCGACCGCCGAATCCGTACCGGACGGCCCCCGCACACCCCCGCCCGCCGCCGACCCCGGCGATCCCGATCCGGGCGCCCCCGACGCCGACGAGCCCGACGCGGACGACCCCGACCTCCCCCGACTCGCCGAGACCGGCACCGACCCGCTCACGGCCCCCGCCCTGGCCGCCACCGGGCTGCTGATCGCCGGCGGCGCGATGGTGGTCACGGCCCGGCGGCTGCGCCGCGACACGAACTGACGGCCCCGGCGGGCGCCCCCGGCACCGCTCCCGCAACTCCCCGCTCGCCCGCACGTCCCCGGATGTTCACCGGTGTTCATGTGGGTCTGCCACGATCGGCCGGTGGACTACCCGTACGACCAGGCACCTGGCGCACCCATCCGCTCCGGCATCCCGGAGCACGGCCGCATTCCCAAGTACTACGCGGTCAAGGCCCGTATCTCCGCACTCATAGGGGAGTTGGGCGAGGGCGGCATGCTGCCCACCGAGCGCGATCTCGCCGAGCGCCACGAGGTCTCGCGCGAGACGGTGCGTCAGGCGCTGCGCGAACTCCTGCTGGAGGGGCGGCTCGCCCGGCAGGGGCGGGGCACCGTCGTGGCCGGCCCCAAGCTGGAACAGCCGCTCTCGCTGGCGAGTTACACCGAGGGCGTGCGCCGCCAGGGCCGCACCCCGGGCCGTACCCTCATCGGCCTGGAGCGGTTCCCCTGCCCCGAGGCGCTGGCCGGGGACATCGGAGTGGTCCGGGGCGAGCCGGTCTGGCACCTGGAGCGGGTGCTGCTCGCCGACGACGACCGGGTCGGCCTGGAGAGCACCTACGTCCCGGTCGCCCGCATTCCGCACCTGGACACGGAGTTCGACCCCGACTCGTCCTTCTACGCCTACCTCCGCGACCGGCTCGGGATCTCCTTCGGCGACGGCGACGAGCGGATCGAGACCGTGCTCGCGACGCCCCGCGAGGCGCTGCTCATCGGCACCCCGCCCGCGCTGCCCATGCTGCTGCTCCACCGCGTCTCGCGCGACACCGCCGGCCGGCCGCTGGAGCGCGTACGGACCCTCTACCGGGGCGACCGCTTCTCCTTCACCGCCCACCTGGGCCCGCAGGACGGCCGCTGACCGACCGCTCCCCGGTGCGCCCGCCCGGGTCGATAACGGAAAGGTAACGGGTCTAGGCCAAGCTTGGGGCCCAGTTCACCGTCCCGTTGCCGTACGGATCCGAACGGGTCACCCGCCCCGAGGAGCGTAACCGCCGTGAGAGTCATCGTCGTAGGAGCCGGCGTGGTGGGAACCATGCACGCCTGGCACGCAGTGAACCGCGGCCACGAGGTCGTACAGATCGAGCGCGAGAGCGAGGCACGCGGGGCATCGCTCCGCAATTTCGGACAGATATGGGTCAGCGGCCGGGCCGGTGGCGAGGAGCTGGAGACCGCGCTGCGCGCCCGTGAGCTCTGGGAGTCCATCGGGGCGCGGGTCCCCGGGCTCGGCTTCCGGGCCTGCGGTTCGCTCACCCCGGTCCGCACCGGGCTGGAGACCGCCGTCGCCGAGGCGGCCGTCGCCCGGCCCGACGCGGAGGCCCGCGGCTACAAGCTGCTGACCGCCGACGAGGCCCGCGCGATCAACCCCGCGCTGCGCGGCGAGTTCGCCGCCGCCCTGTGGTGCGGGCGGGACGCCGCGGTCGAGCCGCGCACCGCCCAGCGGGTCCTGAAGCAGGAGCTGCTGAAGTCGGGCCGGTACACCTTCCTCGGCGGCCGCGAGGTCCGCGAGGTGGTCGGTACCGCCTCCGTCCGCGACGACCACGGCGACGTGCACACCGGCGACGCGGTGATCCTGGCCACCGGTGCCTGGCTCGGCGGGCTCGTCCGCGAACTGGCCGGCCCCGACCTGCCGGTGCGCCGCGTCCGCCTCCAGATGATGCAGACCGACCCGCTGGGCGAGCCGCTCACCACCTCCGTCGCCGACCCCGACAGCTTCCGCTACTACCCGGCGTACCGGGGCGAGGCGCTCGACGCGCTCAACGCCGGCCAGGCCCAGGCGCCCACCGCCGCCGAGCACCGGATGCAGCTGCTGATGGTGCAGCGGAGCGACGGCGGGCTCACCATCGGCGACACCCACGAGTACGAGCACCCCTTCGCCTTCGACACCGTCGAGGAGCCGTACGAGCACCTCACCGCGGTCGTCGAGTCCTTCCTCGGCCGCCCGCTGCCGAGGATCCGCCACCGGTGGGCCGGGGTCTACGCCCAGTGCACCGACACCAGCCGGGTCGTCCACCGCCAGCAGGTGCGGGACGGCGTCTGGCTGGTCACCGGACCGGGCGGCCGGGGCATGACCTGCTCGCCCGCCATCGCCGAAACGACCGCCGACGAACTGGGCTGGTGACGACATGACCCCGCAGAACCCCACGACCCCGCAGAACCCCGTGGCCCCGCGGCGGACCGCGACCCCCCTCGACCTGATCGTGCTCGACATGGCCGGCACCACCGTCGCCGACGGCGGGCTCGTCGAGCAGGCGTTCTCGGTGGCCGCCGAGCGCCTCGGCGTCGAACCCGGCTCCGCCGACCACGCCGGGAAGCTGGACTACGTACGCGCCACCATGGGCGAGTCCAAGATCTCCGTCTTCCGCCACCTCTTCGGCGACGAACAGCGGGCCCAGCAGGCCAACACCGCCTTCGAGGCGGCCTACGGCGAGCTGGTCGACGGGGGCAGGATCGCCCCGGTCCCCGGCGCCCGCGACGCCATCGAGCGGCTCAAGGACGAGGGCCGCACCGTGGTCCTGTCCACCGGCTTCGCCCGGGTCACCCAGGACGCCATCCTGGCCGCGCTCGGCTGGCAGGACCTGGTCGACCTGACCCTCTGCCCGGCCGACGCGGGCGGCCGCGGCCGCCCCTACCCGGACATGGTGCTCGCCGCCTTCCTGCGCACCGGCGCCGTCGACGGCGTCCAGCAGGTCGTGGTCGCCGGCGACACCTCGTACGACATGCTCAGCGGGGTCCGCTCCGGTGCCGGGATCGTCGCCGGGGTGCTCACCGGCGCCCACGACAAGGACCAGCTGGGCCGCAACGGTGCCACGCACGTCCTCGGTTCCGTCGCCGAGCTGCCCGACCTGATCGCGCGGGCCGAGGCATGACCGGCGGAGAGCGGTCCGTCCGCAGCGGAATCAGGTTCGACCGGGTCAGCGTCGCGTACGGCGGCAACACCGTCCTCGACCGGCTCGACCTGACCGTCGAACCCGGCGAGGTCATGGCCCTGCTCGGCCCGTCCGGCTCGGGCAAGACCACCGCCCTGCGCGCCGTCGCCGGATTCGTCCGGCCCGCCTCGGGCCGGGTCTACCTCGGCGACCGCGACGTCACCGCCCTGCCGCCGCACAAACGCGGCATCGGCATGGTCGTCCAGCAGTACGCCCTCTTCCCGCACATGCGGGTCCAGGACAACGTCGCCTTCGGACTCAAGGCCCGCAAGGCCGCCGCGTCCGAGATCCCCGAGCGGGTCGCCGAGGCCCTCGACATGGTCGGCATGGCCGCCTACGCCACGCGCTTCCCGCGCGAGCTCTCCGGCGGCCAGCAGCAGCGCGTCGCCATCGCCCGCGCGCTCGCCATCCGGCCCGGGGTCCTGCTGCTCGACGAACCGCTCTCCGCCCTCGACGCCCAGCTCCGCTCCGGAATGCTCGCCGAACTGGCGCGACTGCACCGGGAGTTGCCGGACGTCTCCATCCTGTACGTCACCCACGACCAGGTCGAGGCGCTCACCCTCGCCGACCGGATCGCGGTCATGGACAAGGCGCGGCTCCAGGACTGCGGCACCCCGCAGGACCTCTACCGCCGCCCGCGCACCGAGTTCACCGCCTCCTTCGTCGGCAACGCCAACCTGCTGCCGGTCACCGTCGCCGAGGCGGCCGACACCGTCGGCTTCGCCGGGCGCGCCCTCTCCGTACCGACCGGCGAGGCCGCCCGGGGCGCCACCGCCACCCTCTGCGTCCGCCCCCACCTGGTCGGGCTCGGCGAGGGGCCCAACGCGCTCGCCGGAACGATCGCCGAGGTCCAGTGGCGCGGCTCCACCCACCGCCTCTACGTCGACGTCGACGGCCACCGCGTCAAGGCCGACGTCAAGGAGCTCCGCGAGACCCCGGCCCTCGGCGACCGGGTCACCCTGCACTTCGCGGCCGAGGACGCGGTGCTGCTGCCCGCCGGTACGGCCCCGGGAACCGGGGGAGGAGCCGATGGCTAGCGCGGCCCCCGCCCTCGTCGCGGACACGGCCACGACCGGGACGGAGCCGTCCGGCCACCCGCAGGCCCCGGCCCGCGAGCCCCGCCGCGTACCGCGCTTCGTCTGGGCGCTGCCGCCCGTCGCGGTCCTCGCCGTGGTCTTCCTCTACCCGCTGGCCCTGGTCGTCCAGCAGTCCGTCCGCCCCGACGAGGGCGGCACCTCGCTCGCCCCGTACGGCGAGGTCTTCGCCTCCGAGTCGTTCCGTTCGGCGCTGACCACCACGGTCTGGCTGGCGGTCGGCGCCACGGTCGGCTGCCTGGTGCTGGGCTTCGTCCTGGCCATGATCATCTCGTTCGTGCCGTTCCCCGGCGGCCGGGCCGTCGCCAAGTTCATCGACGTCTTCCTCTCCTTCCCGTCCTTCCTGATCACGCTCGCCCTGCTGTTCATCTACGGCAGCGTCGGCATGGCCAACGGACTGTGGACGGACGTCACCGGGGCGGCCAGTGGCCCCTTCGACTTCCTCACCACCCCGTGGGGCGTCCTGCTCGCCGAGATCACCTACTTCACGCCCTTCGTGATGCGCCCGCTGCTCGCCGCGTTCTCCCAACTCGACACCGCGCAGCTGGAAGTGGCCTCCTCGCTGGGGGCCGGGCCCGGCCGGATCGTGCGGCGGGTGATCCTGCCCGAGGCGCTGCCCGCGCTCGCCGCCGGCGGCAGCCTGGTCCTGGTGATGTGCCTCAACGAGTTCGGCATCGTGCTCTTCACCGGCGCCAAGGGCGTCACGACCCTGCCGATGCTCGTCTACGGCAAGGCGATCCTGGAGTCCGACTACCCGGCGGCCTGCGTCGTCGCCGTCGTCAACATCGCGATCTCCGTCGGCCTCTACAGCCTGTATCGGATGGTGAGCCGCCGTGTTGGTGCATAGCCGTACCGGGAAGTGGGCCACCTGGGCCGTCTTCTTCCTCCTCTTCGTGCCGCTGTTCGCGGTGCCGCTGCTGGTCATCCTCGCCGCGTCCTTCACCACCAACTGGTCCGGCGCCTTCCCCTCCGGGCCGACCACCAGGCACTACGCGGCGGCCACCGGGGGCGACTCCCTCCAGGCCCTGACCACCAGCCTGATCACCGCCGTCAGCGCCAGTCTGCTGGCCCTGACCGTGGGTTCCTGGGCCGCGCTGGCCGCCGCCTCGCTGCGCAGGCGCGGCAAGCGGTTCCTCGACGCGCTGTTCATGCTGCCGGTGGCGGTGCCGTCGGTGGTCGTCGGCCTTGCCGTGCTCGTCGCGTTCAGCCGCCCGCCGATGCTCCTCAACGGCACGCGCTGGATCGTGATCCTGGCGCACACCATTCTTGTCACGGCGTTCGCCTATTCGTCGGTTTCGGCGGCAATAGTGCGTCTCGACCCGATGTACGAACAGGCGGCGGCCAGCCTCGGCGCCCGCCCCGGTTACGTCCTGTGGCGCATCAGGCTGCCGCTCCTGCTGCCGTCGCTCACGGCGGCGGCGGGGCTCTGCTTCGCGCTGTCCATGGGCGAGTTGAGCGCCACGATGATGCTCTACCCGCCGGACTGGACACCGCTCCCGGTGCAGATCTTCGCGGCCACCGACCGTGGCTCGCTGTTCACCGGAGCGGCCGTCGCCGTGGTCCTGATGGGCACGACGCTGCTGGTGCTGCTCGGAGTCTCCCGCATCCGCACCAGGGCCTCGTACCGCTGATCCGTTTCCGCCGGTCCTCCGGCGTCCCCCGCAACGACCTCGGACCCCCGTAACGACTCCGGCCGGCTTCCGGCCGACATCCAGGAGATACGACCCGCCATGCGCAAGAACCACCTCAAGCCCATCGCCGCCGTCACCGGTGCCCTCGCCCTGGCCGCCACCCTCTCCGCCTGCGGCGGCTCCTCCGCCGCCTCCGACGAGAAGGTCGTCACCGTCTACAGCGCCGACGGCCTCAAGGGCGAGAACGGCGACGGCTGGTACGACAAGGTCTTCAAGGACTTCGAGAAGAAGACCGGCATCAAGGTCAAGTACGTGGAGGGCGGCTCCGGCGAGATGGTGCAGCGCGCCGTCCGCGAGAAGTCCAACACCCAGGCGGACGTCCTGGTCACCCTGCCGCCGTTCATCCAGCAGGCCGACGCCAAGGGGCTGCTGTCCGCGTACGCGCCGAAGGGCGCCGACCAGGTCGACGGCGCCGACAAGGCGTCCGACGCCAAGTGGACCTCGGTCGTCAACAACTACTTCGGCTTCATCTACAACAAGAAGGAGCTGAAGAAGGCGCCGGGCACCTGGGAGGCGCTGCTCGACGGCACGTTCAAGAACAAGATCCAGTACTCCACCCCCGGGGTCGCCGGCGACGGCACGGCCGTCCTCATCAAGGCCATGCACGACTTCGGCGGCAAGGAGCCGGCGATGGAGTACCTGAAGAAGCTCCAGGCCAACAACGTCGGCCCGTCCGCCTCCACCGGCAAGCTGGCCCCCAAGGTCGACAAGGGCGAGCTGTTCGCCGCCAACGGCGACGTCCAGATGAACTTCGCGCAGTCCAAGGACATGCCCAACCTCGGCCTCTGGTTCCCCGCGAAGCAGGGCGGCAGGCCCACCACCTTCGCCCTGCCCTACGCGGCCGGCCTGGTGAACAAGGCCCCGCACACCGAGAACGGCAAGAAGCTCCTCGACTTCATGCTCTCCGAGCAGGCCCAGAAGGACGTCAGCGCGGTCGGCGGCGGCTTCTCCGCCCGCAAGGACGTCGAGGCCACCGACGCCAACGCCATCGAGCTGGCCAAGCTGATGGACGGCGTCGAGATCTTCGAGCCCGACTGGTCGGACATCGGCTCCAACCTGGACGACTACGTCGGCGCCTGGAAGTCCGCCACCGGAAGCTGACCGGCCGACCCGGGGCCCGACGGGCCCACGCTCTAAAATCGGGGGCGTCGGCGCTGCACAACGCGGTGCCGCCGGCGTCCCCGCACACGGCGTACGGCAGGAGTCCCGCACATGGCAGAGCGCAAGCCGATCTCATCCTGGCTCACCGACATGGACGGAGTCCTGATCCACGAAGGCACCCCGATCCCCGGGGCGGACGCCTTCATCAAGCGGCTGCGCGAATCGGGCCTCCCCTTCCTCGTCCTCACCAACAACTCCATCTACACCGCCCGCGACCTGCACGCCCGCCTCAAGCGCATGGGCCTGGACGTGCCGGTGGAGAACATCTGGACCTCCGCGCTGGCCACCGCCAAGTTCCTGGACGACCAGCGCCCCGGCGGCACGGCGTACGTCATCGGCGAGGCCGGGCTCACCACCGCCCTGCACGACATCGGGTACGTCCTCACCGACCACGAACCCGACTACGTGGTCCTCGGCGAGACCCGCACGTACAGCTTCGAGGCGCTCACCAAGGCGATCCGGCTGATCAACGGCGGGGCCAGGTTCATCTGCACCAACCCCGACGAGACCGGCCCGTCCGCCGAGGGCCCGCTCCCCGCCACCGGCTCCGTCGCCGCCCTCATCACCAAGGCCACCGGCAAGGAGCCGTACTTCGCGGGCAAGCCCAACCCGCTGATGATGCGGACCGGGCTCAACGCGATCGGCGCCCACTCCGAGACCAGCGCCATGATCGGCGACCGGATGGACACCGACGTACTGGCCGGTCTGGAGGCGGGGATGCAGACCTTCCTCGTCCTGACCGGGCTCACCACGGTCGCCGACATCGACAAGTACCCGTTCCGGCCGTCCAAGGTCGTCGACTCGATCGCCGACCTCGTCGACCTGGTCGAAACGCCCTGACCGAGACGGCCTGACCGGGACGGCCCGAGGAGCCCCCGGCACCCCGGCGTCGCGTTCCTGCGGATGCGGAACGCGCCGGGACGCGTGAACCTGCTCGAAGGAGGTTCACGATGCGCTTCACGCTCCTCACGTTCTGTGCCGCCGCGGTGGTCACGGCGACCCTGGCGCCCGCCGCCACCGCACTGGCCGAATCCGGGCCCGCCCCGGGGATCTCGCTCACGGCGAGTCCGCGCTCCGTCGGGGCGGGCGGTGAGGTGGAGCTGAGGCTGACGGGCTGCGCGGGCCGCACGGCCACCGGCCGGTCCGACGCCTTCGTCGCCCCGGCGGGCTTCGCCCCCGGCCCGGACGGGGGGCTGGTCGCCCGGACCCGGATCAGCTCGGACGCCCGGCCCGGCGACCACCCTGTCCGGGTCACCTGCGCGGCCGGTACGGACGGCAAAGGCAGCCAGGACACCACGGGCACCACGGGCAGTGCCGGACCCATGGGCACCACCGGTACCGGCACGGTCGCCGTGATCGACCGGGGCCGGGCCACCCCGCTCGCCCCGGTCGCCGCGGGCGGCAGCGTGGCCCTGTTCGCCACCGGGGACGGCCGCCAGGAGGGCCCCGGCACCGCGCAGACGGTCACCGGGCTGGTCCTGGCCGCCGTCACGGCCGTCGCCGTGATGCTCCGCGGCACCCGCCGCCGGGGCCGCCGCTCCCCGGACTGACCCGGGCGCGCCCCGCCCCGGCGCCGAGGCCGAACTCACCCGAACGGACGGCACCGGCCGAGAAGTCCGCAGGTCACCGCGACAGCCGCTGATCCCCGAACCTGTCGCCGTTCCTTTCGGCCACTGTTTCTTCCTTCTTTTCGGCTGTTTCGCCGGTTTCTTCCGTTGCTTTCGCGGGCTGCTCCTGGCATTCTTGAATCTCGCAAGGTCCCATGCGTTCGATTGAGGATGCTCAAGGGATCTTGCTCTCGTGGGCCCCCGGTTTTCGCCGGGGGTTTCTGCGTTCTAGGGAGTGTTCCGAAAGGTCCGTGTGTCGTTCCCGGCCCAGACGATGCCATCGGTTCCGTGACCGGGAAGCCAGTGGTCGGCCAGGCGCCGGTACGCCTTCGACATGGCGCCCACCGGATCTATCCGCGGCCAGATCTCGGGCCTCCGGAGAGCCAGGTGGTGGAAGGCCGCGTATCCGACCAGGTCGGCGGCCTGGATGAACTGGCTGTACTTGCTGTCCTGCATGATCGGGTCCTCCAGCACCCGGCGGGAGGCCAGAGGGAGCCCGCGATGGGCGTCGCGGTAGGGCTTGGCGTTGCGGATGGCCTGTTCCCACGAGGCCCGGGCGTCCTCGGGGGTCAGCGCGGTCGTGTCGGGAGGGCCGGACAGGCCGTCGAACATGATCATGACTCTGGTGTCCTGGCCGAGGGCCCATGCCTCCAGGTGGTTCACGAAGGACTGGTACACCTCCGCCACCTGCGTGGTGCGGCCGACCACGGTGAGCACGCGAAGACTCGCGCAGCGCGTGAGCTGCTTGATCATGAGGTCGTGGGCGGCGATACGCGCGGAACGGCCGAATCTCTTGTTCTGCTCCGGGGTCGCGCAGGGCCGGCCGCGTCCCTTCACCAGCCGGTTGGCATGCAGCTCGGTGTTCTTCGGGACGCCCCACTCCTCCTCCAGCTTGCGCCGCCCCTCCAGCCAGTGGTGCAGCAGGTCGTTCCATCCCTCTTCCGGGACGAGGAGACCGGTCAGGGTGCGGCCTTGGTCGGCCCCGGAGTCGTCGGCGTAGCAGAAGTACACCAGCGGAATATATGGCTGCGGGATCGGCCGGGGGAAGCCGCTTCCGCCCGGCTGTCCGACGGGTCGGGGAGCGCCGGGCGGGGCGCGTGACGGTCGGGCGTGCGTGCGATTCGCACCCCTCTTGCGGAGGGCGCGCAGGGCGGCGTATGAAAATCCGCTTCGCGCCTCTGGGTAACCGTTCGGTGACTGTGCGCCGTCCATCCGGGTAATGATTCAGGAGGGCGTCATCGAGGGCGCCCCCGGGGTGGGAGGTCCGGCGAGGGGCTGGGGTGCGGGCGCATGGATGCGCGAAAGCCCCCTCATGCTCGATGAGGGGGCTTCGGCTCTGGGTGCGCCGCCAGGGACTCGAACCCCGGACCCGCTGATTAAGAGTCAGCTGCTCTAACCAACTGAGCTAGCGGCGCCTGCTGACCTGGAGAACTCTACCCGAAGCCGGAGGGTGCTCCGGACCACCCGGCGTCCGTTCGCGGCCTGTCGGATGGTCGTTTTTTCTCTTCTGTCCGTCAAAATGTCCTATGTCACAAGAGTTGAGGAACCGGCGCCCGAGCGGGCGTTCCCGGAAGATCTTGACCAGTGCGGAGGGGATCGCATGACTGTGCCGGCATTCGAGGAGTACGAGCCCGCCGCCGACTGCGCCTGCGCGGGGTGCGCCGCACGGCGGCGGTCCGCCGCCCGCGCCCTGCCCGTGCGGTACGGGGGCCATCCGGCCGCCCACGGCGCCCGCCGCGCCCTGGTGCTGGCCGCCGCGGCCGGGGTGGTGCTGAGCAGCGGTGTCGCCGAGGCGGCGGGTCTCACGGGCCCGGTGGCCGGCGCGGCCGGGTCCGCCCGCGCCGAGCAGGGCGGGGACAGCCCGCAGGGCGGGCCCGGACCACTGCGGGGCGCCGGGGCGGCCGGACCGCCCTCCACCACGACCACCACGCCCAAGCTGCGCCCCACCACCCGCGAGGCCATCATCCAGCGGGCGCGGCGATGGGTGACCGCCCAGGTCCCGTACAGCCTCTCCGGGTACTGGACCGACGGCTACCGGCGGGACTGCTCGGGCTATGTGTCGATGGCCTGGGACCTGCCCGGCAACGAGTGGACCGGCAGTCTCGCCGCGTTCGGCACCCGGATCCCCCGGGCGCAGCTCCAGCCCGGCGACATTTTGCTCTTTCACAATCCGGCCGACCCCACGAAGGGCTCGCACGTCACGATCTTCGGCGGCTGGACCGACTCCTCGCACCGCCACTACACGGCGTACGAGCAGACGAAGCCGCACACCCGCCGGGTGACGGCGCCGATGGCGTACTGGTCCCACTCCGGCAGCTATGTCGCGTACCGCTACCGGGGGCTGATCGGGGGCGGTGCGGCCGGTGCGGTGTCGAGGGCCTATCCCGGCACCGGGCGGTTCGGGCCCGGCGCCCGCAACGCCCATGTCACCGAGCTCGGCCGGATGCTGATCGCGCGGGGCGGCAAGCGCTTCTACCGGGTGGGGGCCGGCCCGGCCTGGGGCGAGTCGGACCGGCGCGCGACGCAGGCGTTCCAGCGGGCCCAGGGGTGGAGGGGGCGGGACGCGGACGGCATCCCCGGACCGGGCACCTGGCGGCTGCTGGTGAACGGCACGGGCCGCGACATCCCCGCCGCGGGAGGCGGTTCCGGCGGCGGAGACCACACGTCGAACCAGGATTCGAAGTACCCCGGGCGGGGCTATTTCCGGTCCGGACAGAGCAACAGCCATGTCGAGCGGCTCGGCAAACAGTTGGTGAAGAAGGGATTCGGTAAGTACTACACGTCAGGTCCCGGTCCCCGGTGGACCGAGGCCGACCGGCGCAATGTCGAGGCCTTCCAGCGCGCACAGGGCTGGCGGGGCGCGGCGGCCGACGGCTACCCCGGGCCGGAGACCTGGCGGCGGCTCTTCGGCTGAACACGGTTCCTCGGCCGGGCGCCGCTCTTCGGCCGGGCGCGACCCCTCGGCCGAACACGACTCTTCGGGTGACACGACGGACATGACGGAGGCGGGTATGCGATCCACGGTGTCGGGCAGCTCCGGAACCCCGGAGGACGGAAGGCCGGGCGAGGACGACCGGGCGCCGGTCCCACCGCCCTCCCCGGACCGGGCGGCGCCGCCCGGATGGGAGCCGCCGGGGTGGGAGCCGTACGACCGGGAGGGGCCCGGCCGAGAAGCTCCCGAGTGGGAGGTGACGGGGCGGACGCTGTCCGGTCGGGAGGTGTCCGAGTGGGAGGTGACGGGGCAGGTGGTGTCGGGCGGCCGGGAGGTGCCCGAGTGGGAGGAGCCCGGCCGGGCGGTGTCCGGGCGGGGCGTTCCCGAGCAGGAGGAGCCCGGCCGGGAGGCGCCGGTGTGGGACGCGCCCGGATGGGAGCAGCCCGGGCGCAGGGCCCCCCGGTGGGAGCCGCCCGGCCGCGGGGCCTTCGGACGGGAGACCGCCGGGTGGGAGCCCGCCGGGTGGGAGAGCACCACGTCGTCCGGGGGCGCCGCAGCCGGGGGCACCTCGTCCGGGGTCGCTTCGGACCGGCCCGCCTCGTTCGGGGCCGTTCCGAACGATGCCGTTCCGGACGCGGTTGTTCCTGACCGGGCCGCCACTGCCCCGGCTGCCCCTGATCCGGCCGTCCCCGATCCGCTTCCGCTTCCGCTTTCGGAACCGGCTCCGGAGCCGTTCCGGGGCGCCGGGCCGGAACCGGTCGTCGATCTCGTACTGGACCTGGACCAGGGCGCCACCCCGGAGGCCGGGTTCGGTACGACCTCGGCCTCGGTCTCGGTTCCGGCGCTCCCGGCCGCCGAGGGCCGGCCGCTGGTGCCGCTCCCCGCCGACCCCACGGGCCAGGAGGTCGGCACCCCGCCCGGGCCCCGGCACAGCCCGGCCCGGGAGGCGGTCTTCGACTCCCTGCCGGTGTCCGGCGGCGAAGCGTCCGCGCCCGTGGCCGCCGCCGAACCGCTCCGGGCGGCCGGGCGGCACCAGGCGGTCATCGCCTCCGGGCGCACCTCGACCATCCCGGTCCACCTGCTCTTCCGCGAGGACGCCGCCGAGGCGGCCCGCGCCGGATCCCGTACCGCCCCGTCCGAGGGCCCGTCCGCCGACGGCCCCTGGTGGGGCGGCGGCGAGCCGCCCCGGCCGGACGCGCACAGACCGCCCCTGCCGAGAGGTCCGCAGGTCAGGCCCTCCACCCGGCCCGCCCCGGCCGGTGATCCCTGCCTCGCCGAACGGCCGGGGCCCGCGATCCCCGGCTGGCTGGCCCTGTTCACCGCCCTGACCGGGGCGACCGGTGCCGGCGCGGTGCTCTGGTGGAACGGCACCCTGCCCGCCGGGGCGCTCGTCCGGTTCGGGCTCGCACCGCGCCCCGACCACGGCGTCGGCCTCGGCGCCTGGGCGGCGCTCGCCGCGCTGGCCTCGCTGGTGCTCTTCGCGCTCGGGGGCCTGAGCCGGGGCCGGGTGGGCCACGCCTGGGTGCTGACCCTGTTCGGCGACTACCGGGGGAGCGTACGGCGGACCGGGCTCATGTGGATCAGCCCGCTGCTGCTGCGCCGCCGCATCGACGTACGGCTGCGGCACTGGCGTAGCGAACCGCTCCCCGCCGTCGACGCCAACGGCACCGCGCTGCGCGTCGTCGTCCTCGTGGTGTGGCGGATCGACGACACCGCGCGGGCGGCGCTCGGGGTCGCCGACCACGAGGCGTACCTGCGCGAGCAGGTCGAGGCGGCGATGGCCCGGGTCCTCTCCCAGCTGCCCGCCGACGCCTTCCACGAGGACACCCACACCCTGCGCAACGCGGAGGCGGTCGGCGACGCGCTGACCCGGCTGCTGAAGGCGGACTGCGAGCCGGTCGGCATCGAGGTCTACTCCGCGCAGCCGACCGGGATCGAGTACGCGCCCGAGGTCGCCGCCGCGATGCAGCGCCGCCGGATCGCCGCCCTTGACGCCAAGCACCGCGACAGTGTGCTCACCTCGGTGGTGGACGCGGTCGACGACACCGTCAACCGGCTCACCGCACGCGGCATCGTGGAGCTGGACGACTACGAACGGAAGTCCCTCGTCAAGGACTTGACGGTGGCCTTCTACACCGGTCGCAACGGCCGGGAGGGGACCTGAGGCGCGTCGGACCGTATCCGGACCGGTAACCGGAATCCGCCGTCGATTGGTCTGGACATGTTCATGTCCCGTCCATAACCTAAGACTTGGTCTAGACCGCAGGAAACGCGCGCAGCACGGCTCATGGAACCTCCCCCCGTTCTGAAGGAGCGACAGCACATGCGTAAAAAGGCGAGTGTGGCCCTGGTGGGCCTGGCCGTCGCGGGCGTTTCGATGTTCGCGACCAGTAGCGCCAGCAGTCACGGTTACACCGACAACCCCATCAGCCGTCAGAAGCTCTGTGCCAACGGCACGGTGACCGGTTGCGGCAACATCCAGTGGGAGCCGCAGAGCGTCGAGGGCCCCAAGGGGTTCCCGGCGGCGGGTCCGGCCGACGGGAAGATCTGTTCCGGCGGTCACGGCGAGTTCGCCCAGCTCGACGACCCGCGCGGCGGCAACTGGCCCGCCACCCAGGTCACCGGCGGCCAGGGCTTCCAGTTCCGCTGGCAGTTCACGGCGCGCCACGCCACCTCGGACTTCCGTTACTACATCACCAAGGACGGCTGGGACCCCACCAAGCCGCTCACCAGGGCCTCCCTGGAGTCCCAGCCCTTCATGACGGTGCCGTACGGCGGCAAGCAGCCTCCGGCGACCCTCACCCAGCAGGGCACCATCCCCACCCAGAAGACCGGGAAGCACATCATCCTGAGCGTCTGGAACGTCGCCGACACGGCCAACGCGTTCTACGCCTGCTCCGATGTTCAGTTCTGACGCCTAGTCAGTTACCGTGCGGCGCCATGGGGAGCGCAGGCACCGTAGCGGAGCTCGTACAGCGCCAATGGGGCGACCACCGGCCCGGACTGAGGTACGAGGACACCGTCCTCACCCATCACCAGGTCGCCTCGGGCGCTGCCGCTCGGGCCGCGCTCCTGGCGGATCTGCTGCCGGCGGGCGGCGAACCGCACGTGGGGGTGCTGCTGGACAACACCCCCGAGTTTCCCCTCTGGTTGAGCGCGGCGGCCCTGGCCGGGGCCGCCGTCGCCGGGATCAACCCCACCCGGCGCGGCGCCGAACTGGCCCGCGACATCCTGCACACCGACTGCCGGATCCTGATCACCGAGCGCACCCATCTGCCGCTCCTCGCCGGGCTGGACCTCCCGGGCGTCCGCGTCCTGGTGACCGGCACCGAGGCGTACGCCGAACTCCTCGCCCCGTACGCCGGAGCCGAACCCGCCGCCGTCGCCCGGCCGGGCACCGGTCCGGGCACCCGGGTGCTGCTCTACTTCACCTCCGGCTCCACCGGCGCGCCCAAGGCCGCGATCTGCACCCAGGGGCGGCTGGCGGCCGCCGGGGCCTCGCTGGCCGGCCACTTCCGGGTCCGGCGCGAGGACGTCCACTACGTCTGCATGCCGATGTTCCACGGCAACGCGGTGATCGCCGACTGGGCCCCCGCGCTGGCCGGCGGGGCCGCCGTCGCGCTGCGCCGCCGCTTCTCCGCCTCCGGCTTCCTCGACGACGTACGCGCCCACGGGGCCACGTACTTCACCTATGTCGGCCGTGCCGTGCAGTACCTGCTCGCCACCCCCGAGCGGCCGGACGACCGGGAGCACCGGCTCCGGCTCGGCTTCGGCACGGAGGCCGGGGCGGTGGACGCGGCCCGGTTCCGGGAGCGGTTCGGGGTGCGGCTGGTCGAGGGGTACGGCTCCTCCGAGGGCGGGGCGGCGATCCAGCGGACCCCGGACACCCCGCCACGGGCGGTCGGGAGGGCCGCCGCGCGCGACGACCTCGCCGTGGTCGATCCGGAGACGGGCCGGGAGCGGGCCGCCGCCGTCTTCGACGGGGCGGGCCGACTGGTCAACGGGGCCGAGGCGATAGGGGAGTTGGTCAACCGGGGCCGCACCCCCTTCGAGGGCTACTGGCGCAACCCGGCGGCCGACGCGGAACGGGTGCGCGGCGGCTGGTACTGGACCGGGGACCTCTTCTTCCGGGACGCCGAGGGCTTCTACTACTTCGCGGGCCGCACCGACGACCGGCTCCGGGTGGACAGCGAGAACCTGGCCGCCGCGATGATCGAGAACATCCTGGCCCGGTGGCCGGACGCGGTGGCGGCGGCGGTGTACGCGGTGCCGGACCCGGCCGCCGGCGACCAGGTGATGGCGGCGCTGGCGCTGCGGGCGGGCACCGGTTTCGACCCGGCCGCCTTCGCCCGGTTCCTGGCGGACCAGCCGGACCTGGGGACGAAGATGGCCCCCGCCTTCGTACGGATCGTGCCCGCGATGCCGGTGACGGCGACCAACAAGGTGCACCGGGCGGCCCTGCGCCGGGAGGGGTTCTGGTGCGGTGACCCGGTCTGGCATCGGGGCCCGGACGGGGTCTACGCCCCGCTCACCGGGGAGGGGCTGTCGGCGCTGGCGGCCGCGTACACCGCGCACGGCACGCCGGTGCCGGCCGGACTCGACCAGCGAGCCCGACCGGCACCGGAGCACGGCCCGGACGACAAGCCCTAGTGTCTTGAGTCATTGATCCCTCGCCAGCTACTGCCGACGGATCAATGACTCAGGACACCAGTCCGGCGGAGGTTCGCTGAGCCTCTGGGCCCGGATCACGACGGCGCAGCACGTGCACGCCCTTACGGGGCGGTTTGCTGCTTTCCGTCCAGGACGGCAATCCTCCATTTCCCGTTCCCGTCGCCGGGGGAGACCGCCAGGGATTGCTCGGCCCCCTTGTCGACGAAGATCTGCCCGATGGCGACGGGGCCGCCGCACGTGACTCGTACCGGGTCATCCGTTCCGTCGTCGAGGCGGAGCTCTCCCTTTCCTTCACACCTCATATGCACGGTGTAGACGGTATCCCCCGGATGGAAGGGCTTGAGCTTCCTCGCGCCCGATCCGGTGGTGACCGGAATCAGGTAGTCGGCCTTCGCGGGCAGCCTCAGATCGAGTGGGTTGCTTCTTGTGGCTGCGCTGGAGGCGGGCTCGGGGGTTCCCTTCCCGTCGGCTTCGACGTTTGCGGAACTGCATGCGGAAAGGGTGAGGGCGAGAAGAGCGGTGGCGGCGACAGCTTTACGCATGGGGTCTCCTAAGGGGGCGCCCCGGATGCCCGAGGGGGCATCCGGGGCACGGTGGCAGAACTGACTCAGCTGACGACCCAGCCCTCGCGGTACGGGGCCCAGACCGTCATGTACTGCTTGTTGGTGATGGTGCAATTGCTCTGAACTCGGGCGGTGTAGCCGTACACCTTTTCCTTCCAGATTCCGTAGTCGCCGTACACGGTCTTGCCCGGCTTCACCTTGCCATCCACCTCGACTCCGAGGTCGGAGGTCCAGGACTTCTTGGCGGACGCGGTGACTTCAGTCTTGATCTTTCCGAGCCAAAGAACCTTGGCCTCGCCGCCGATGCTGATGGAGGCGCCGATCTCGGTCGTACCGGACTTCTTCGTGATGAACTTCCAGTGCACGGTGCTGCTGGTCTTGTTCTTCGCGAACGTGCTGTACTTGGTGGCCATCGTATTCTTCACGTTCTTGCTGATGTGCGCGAAGTTGTACGGGGAGCCGCAGTACTGTCCGGTGGGCGACGAGATGTCGTCATCGCCGGTGATGACCGCATCGGGAAGGTCCGGGCCATCGGTCTGGCCGGGCATGTCGAGGTCGTCGTTGGGCTCGTCGATCGACTCGACCCCCTGGAGGATCTCCTCCCCCTCGGAAGGTGCGTCACCGATCGAGTCGGGAACGATTTCCGCACCCTCGGCGATCAGCGGACCGTCGATCGGCTCGTCGGCCTCTGCCGCGAACGCCGGCGATGCCATGCTTCCGATTATCAGTGCGCTGACCGCTCCCGCGACAAGGCTGGTACGTACGGACATGGATGTCCCCCCAATTTTTGCGCCTGTTCCCCATCGGAACCGCGTCCTGGAAATGATTCTGGCACGCAATTAATTCGTCTGGCATGCGAAATTGAATACTTGAGGTAGATCTGAGCTTTCTCGCTGGCGACAACGTTGTCTATTTCGAATTCAAAGGCGGCTCGACTCGAATGGGAAAGTCGAGCCGCCTCGATATTGCGGGTGCGGGATATTTGCTGACTTTCAGCGAGGAATTTTCCGGATCAGAAGGTCATGGTCCAGCCTTCGAATGTTCCAGTGGATCCGGCGGATATGTCTTCGACGCGGAGATTCCAGACACCGTCGATTTTCGAGGAGCTGGCATCCACCGTGTATGTCTTCCGGAGGGTCCCGCCGGCCTCGTTCCCGGAGTCGCTCCTGACCAGGTACTCGCGGCCGTCGGGGGCGATCAGGGTGATCTCCACATCGCCGAGCCATTCATGTGTGGTGTCCACGAAGACCTTGAGTTCCTTGGGCGCGTTCCCGCTGAGGCCGGTCACCGCGATCGGAGAGGAGAACCCTCCGGGGTCGGGTATGGCCCTGTGCGTCTGGTTCTCGAAGGAGGGGAAGGTGAGCGACCAGTTGTTCAACGTGCCCTTGGCCCCCTGGGAGGCGTCCTGGAGTCGCAGCTTCCATGTTCCGTTCGCCGCCGAGGTGCTTGCGTCCACCGTGTAGCTCGCGGGGAGCGGAGTATCGCTTCCCGAAGTCGATTTGAGGGGGCGGACGGTGCCGTCCGGTGCGATCAGATCGATCTTCACGTCGCCGAGCCATTCGTGGGTGAGGTCCAGCTGGACCTGCAGGGCCCCCGGTGCCTTCCCGGCGACGGATTCCACGGTGATGTCAGAGGTGACGGTGCCCGGGTCCGGGATGGCCACGGCGCTGGTGTTGACGAACGAGGTCGGGACGATCAGCGACCAGCTCTTCAGTGTGCCGATGCCGCCCGCGGACCGGTCCTCCACCCTGAGCTTCCACGTCCCGTTGGCGGGAGAGGTGGAGGCGTCGACGGTGTAGGTGGTGCTGATCGCGCCGCCGTTCTGCGTGCCGTCGGTGGCCTTGAGCGGGTAGACCTTGCCGTCCGGCGCCACCAGGTCGATCTTCACCTCGCCGCGCCAGTCGTGCGTGATGTCGACGCGGGCCTGCAGGGCCTTGGACGCCTTGCCCGAGAACCCCGCGACGGTGATCGGCGACTCCACGATGCCCGGGTCGGGGATGGCGTAGGCCGTGTAGTTGCTGATGTGCGAGGCCCGCGGCTTCGGTTCGGGCGCGGGCGGCTGGGTCGGTTCGCTCCCGGTGAGCGCCGTGCCGATGTCGAGGCGTGCGGTGGTCACGGTGTCGTCGACGATGGGCTTGCCGCTGGACTTCAGCAGCTCTTCGAGCGCGGACACCGGCTTGTCGGGATAGGCCTGGCGCAGGACGGCGAGTGCGCCGGACACGTGCGGCGTGGCCATGGAAGTGCCGCTCTTGGCGGCGTATCCGCCGTCGCGCACCGACGAGGTGATCTCCTGGCCGGGGGCGAACAGGTCGAGCAGGGCGCCGCGGTTGGAGAAGTCCGAGACCGTGTCGTTGTAGTCCGAGGAGCCGACGGTGATGGCACTGGGGACACAGGCCGGGCTGTTGACCCTGTTGCTGAAGCCGTTGTTGCCCGACGCGACGACGGTGGCGACTCCCGCGTCCAGCAGGGAGTCGATCATGGGCTTGCGCACGTCGGAGTTGCACGCGGAGCTGTACTGGCCGCCGCCGAGGCTGAGGTTCGCAGCGATCACGGGCGTTCCGGCCTGCCGTAGTTGCAGGACCTTCTCCAGGGCCGCGACCTGGTCGCTGGCGAAGCTGCGCACGCAGGGTGTGTTGCCCTCGCCGCAGTAGTCGGGGGAGTCGAACTTACTGAACACCTGGATGGCGATCAGCTCGGCGCCCGGGGCGACCCCCGATGCCGGTGCCGTGTCGATGCCGGTGCCGTCGCCCACGGCGATGCCCGCGACATGGGTGCCGTGCTCGCACTCGGCGATGGTGGCGCACGAGCCGGCCTCGGAGTCGGCCGTTCCCGGACCTTCTTCGGCAGCCGTGCCCTGCGGGCACAGGCTCGTGGCGGAGTAGTCGGGGTCCACGGTCGAGAAGCACGCCTCGGAGAGCACACGCCCCTTGAAGAACGGGTGGTTGACGGCCACCCCCGTGTCGATGACCGCGATCGCGCTGCCTTCGCCCGTCAGGCCCGACTTGATGGCCTTGTCGCCGCCGACGAAGGGCACGCTGGTGTCCAGCGTCGGCTGCGACAGGGCGTCCTCCGTCACGCTCACCACACCGGGTTCGGCGGCCAGGGCGTCGAGGCCGCTCGCGGTGACCCGGAGGGTGATGAGTGGCAGCTTCTCGAACTTCTGCATCGTCTTGCCCGCGGAGGACACGCCGGACAGGTCCGCGCGCTTCTCCGTCACGACATTGACGCGCACGCTGCCCTTCTTGGACGCGGTGTCGTAGAGCGAGGCGTCAATCGCCCCGCTGGTCGTGGAGGCCCGCGGGGTGTCGGGCGAGGCGGCCACCGCCGTCGCCGCTCCCATGGCCAGGGCCATCACCGCGGTTGCCACCACGGTCCATATCGGTCTGTTCATAGCACTCTCGTAAACAGGGGCGGGCACAGCCCACCGGGTGAAGTGCCGTCCCAGCCAAGGCCGTTCGCCAGGCGTCGTGGCATGCGGGCCTGATCGGACAAGCTGCTGCGGCAGTACGTGGTTCGCAAGCCACCGCGCCGAACGAGGAATCGACCGCTTCCGCGGGGCCGAAACGCGGAGCACCCCAGGCTCCGCCGACGACGGTGTGAGAGGTCCGCGCGCCCCCTTCGCGCCGAGCAACCTCGTGATCAACGCGGACCATAGAGTGGGCCGAAAACACTTCGCAAGACCTCAACTTATGGAATATGAAATTCCGAATGTTGCGAACGTGAATTGAAGGAAATTGATCGGCCTTGCGTATCCCTAGTTCAAGGGGTTCGTGTCTGCGAGGTGCCCAGGGGAAGGGCTTCGGTAGCAAACCGGAATCTTCTCTTCTAGTTCTGTACTTTCGGTGTGCTCAAGATCAATCAGAGGTTGGGGAACCCGTAGGAGCTCGTGAGAGGACCACGATCGGATCTTGTCCAGGCGCCCTGGTTCGCGCCTCCCGCCCGAGCCCGAGCCCGAGGCCCCCGGCCTGTTCCTGTGGAACGGAGCCGCCTGGAACGTCGCACTCAGGGCCGGGCTTGTCCTTCCCGGCAGGTCCTAACCCACCGGCGCTGCCTCCGGGGCGGCTTCCCGCCCCGCCGCCCGCTCGCCGGACCGCGCCGCCCGGCGCAGTACCGTCGCGGCCAGCACCGCACCCGCCAGCAGCAGCACGGAACCGGCCACCGAGGCGCTGTGCATGCTGTGGACGAAGGCTTCCCGTCCGGCCGCGATCAGCGAACCGTCGCCCGTGGCCACCGCCCCCGCCAGGGTCTTGCGGGCGATCTCCGGGGCCGAGTCCGGCATGTCCGCCGTGTAGATCGCGGTGGACACCGCCCCCAGCAGGGCCATCCCCATCGCGCCGCCGAACTCCTGCCCGGTCTCCAGCAGCGAGGCCGCCGAACTCGCCTTCTCCGGCGGGGCGGTGGACAGCGCGAGGTCGGAGACCAGCGCCATCACGGTGACGATGCCACTGCTCATCACGGCGCAGCCCACCAGCAGCAGCCACAGCGTGTCCGTACCGGTCAGGGCGAGGAGGGCGAAGCCCGCGGCGGCGACGACGAAGCCGGCGCAGACCACCCGGGCCCGTCCGGCCCGCTGGGAGACCGCGGTGGCGGTGGGGGCCGCAACGCCCACCGCCAGCGACGGCGCCAGGCTCCACAGCGCCGCCTCCAACGTGCCCATGCCGAGCACCGACTGGAGGTACTGCGTGGTGAAGAACGAGGAACCCATCATCGCGAACGCGGCCATCGCGTTCAGCCCGATCCCGGCCGAGAAGTTGCGGTCGCGGAAGAGTTCCCGGCTGATCATCGCGTCGCGCCGGACCCGCTGGCGGCGGACGAAGAACCAGCCGACGACCAGCCCGGCGGCGGCGATCAGGGTGTTGCGCGGGTCGAAGCCGTGGGCGGCCGTCTCCTTGATGCCGTAGATGACCGGCAGCACCGAGCCCAGCGACAGCGGCACGCTCAGCAGGTCGAAGCGGCCGGGGTTCGGGTCCTTGAACTCCGGGACCAGCAACGGCACCAGGACGAGCAGCAGCAGCATCGCCGGCACGTTGATCAGGAAGACCGAGCCCCACCAGAAGTGCTGGAGCATCACCCCGCTGAGCACCGAGCCGAGCGCGACCCCGCCCGCCATCGCTCCCGACCAGATCCCCACGGCGCGGGTGCGCTGCTGCTCGTCGCGGAACATGTTGCGGACCAGCCCCATGGTCGACGGCATCAGCGTCGCCCCGCCGATCCCGAGCAGCGCGCGGGCGGCGATCAGCATCTCCGGACTGTCGGCGTAGGCGGCACCGGCCGACGCGGTCCCGAACGCCACCGCCCCCAGGAGCAGCAGCTTGCGGCGGCCGATCCGGTCGCCGAGCGAGCCCATCGTGATGAGCAGCCCGGCCAGGGCGAAGGCGTACACATCGAAGATCCAGAGCTGCTGGGTGGCGCTGGGGGCGAGGTCCCGGTCGATGGACGGGATCGCGAAGAAGAGGACGGAGATGTCCATCGAGACGAGGAGGAGGGGAAGCATGAGGACCACGAAAGCGGTCCATTCCCGACGTCCCGCGAGGGGACCCTGTGCGGCGGTGGTGCGCGTCGTGCTCGTGGCGTTCGGCATGACCAGCAATGTACGGGCGTATAAAACGCTTGTCTAGTACGGCTGTTTAAAACGCTTGTACATTTCCTCGGGCAGGGGTGTGCGGCGGGGTGCGCGACGGGTCGGGGGGCAGCGCACAACGCACTGGGCGGTTCACGTGTGTACGTGAACCGCCCAGTGCGTTGTCTGTGCGCCGCCAGGGACTCGAACCCCGGACCCGCTGATTAAGAGTCAGCTGCTCTAACCAACTGAGCTAGCGGCGCCTGCTGACTTGAAAATCATACCTGGTCCGGAAGGGTGTCGATGCCACCCGGGCAAAGAGGTGCTTACCGTTATGTTTCGGGCGTCGGGATGTAGCCGCGCCGCTTGTCCACCACGTTCGGCAGGGGGCGCCCGCCCGCCCAGAGGTCGAACATCGTCACGAACTGCTCGCTCAGCCGGTCCCGCCAGCCCACCGTGTCCCCGCTCATGTGCGGGGACACGATCAGATCCGGTACGTCCCACAGCGGGTTCCCGGGCTCCAGCGGCTCCCGCTCGAACACGTCGAGCGCCGCACCGGCGATCCACCGCCTGCGCAGCGCCTCGGCCAGATCCTCCTCGACGACCAGCGGGCCGCGCCCCACGTTCACGAAGCGGGCCGAGGGCTGCATCAGCCCGAAGAAGCGGGCGTCGAACATGGCGCGGGTCGCGTCGGTGAGCGGGGCGGCGGCGATCACCCAGTCGGACAGCGAGGTCAGCCGGTCCAGATCCCCGATGCCGTGCACGGTGCGCCGCGCGGTCCGCCCCACCAGCGCCACCTTCACGCCCAGCCCCATCAGCAGCCGGGTGATCTCCCGTCCGATCGGACCCGCGCCGACGACGACCGCCCGGCTGCCGGCGAGCCGGACGGTGTCGCGATGGCGCCACTGCCGCCGCCGCTGGAGGTCCAGGGTGCCGGGCAGGTCCTTGGCGAACGCCAGCAGCAGCCCGGTGACGTACTCGGCGACCGGCCGTTCGAAGATGCCGCGGGCGTTGGTCAGCACGGTGTCGGAGGCGGCCAGCTCCGGGCAGAGCAGCCGGTCCACCCCCGCGCTCGCGGTGTGCACCCAGGCCGGGCGCTTCCCGTCGCCGGGCCAGGCGTCCCGTACCGCGTCGGAGGTGACGTCCCACACCAGCAGCACATCGGCGGTGGGGAGCAGGGCGGGGAGCCCGGCCCCGTCCGTGTGCCGGACACGGGCCCGGCCGGTCAGCCGGCCCAGGCGCGGCGAGGGGGCGGTGTCCAGGACGAGCACGGTGGGCTCCGGCATGAGAGTCGCTCGCTCCGCTGCGTCCGGGGGTGCGGGACGCCCACGCTCGCAGCCGTCCCGCCACCCGTCAACAGGGCATCGGAGGATTCACCGCAGATGGGGGAATACTGGGAAGGAACGGGCGGCGACAAGAGCGCCCGGCCGCAGGAAGGCCAGACGTACGCGGGAGAGCCGTACGCGCGTAGGAGGGCGGACAGGTGGACACGACGACCATCGGAATCCTCTACCCGAACCACTTCGCCCAGGACGACTACCCCAGGATGGAGATCCTGCTCGACGCCGTCCGGCTGGTGGTGCACCACACCGAGGTGGCGGACGACTCCTACCGCGCCGAGGCGCTGCTGCGGACCGGTGAGCCCGACCGGCTGGCCGCCGGGGTGACGGACCTCCAGCGCGCCGGTGCCGAGTGCGTCGTGTGGGCGAGCGGCGCCGGCAGCTTCCTGTACGGGTGGGAGGGCGCCCACGAACAGGCCGCCGCCCTGGCCCGCGCGGTCGGCGTCTCCGCCTCCAGCACGCCTCTCGGCCTGGTCCACGCGGTACGGGAGCTGGGCGCCGAGCGGGTCGCCGTCGCCTCCACCTACTCCGAGGAGGTCACCGCCGCGTTCGTCGAATTCCTGCGCGCCGCGGACATCGGGACGGCCGGGACCACCGCCGCCGCCCTCGGCTCCGCCGCCGAGGCCGCCGCCTGGGACCTCGACCGGGTGAAGGAGCTGGCCGCCGCGGCGGACCGGCCCGAGGCGGACGTGGTGCTGCTGCCCGACACCGCGCTGCACACCGCCGGACACGAGGAAGAGTTGGAGACCCTCCTCGGCAAGCCTGTCCTCACCGGCAACCAGGTCACCGTCCGCGAAGGGCTGCGCCTGGCCGACCGCCGCGCCTGGTCCCCCCGGCTGGGCAGGCTCTTCGCCCGCCGGGAGGCGCCGCCCGCCCCGGTGCCCGTCTGGGGCGAGGGCCGGGCCCGCGCGCACAGCGGACGGGGCGCCCACCGGGAATAACCGGAGACAACCTCCCGTTATGTCCCTCCGGAAGTCGAAGCACCACCGGAGAGGGCCAGGAAGTGGACGAGATTCGAGGCGACGGGCACCGGGGCGACGAGCGCCGCGACACGGGCACCCACGACACGGGCACCCACGACACGGGCATCCACGGCACGGCGGAGGGAACGGCCCCCGTACCGCTCTCCGTGCTGGACCTGGTGACCGTCGGCAAGGGCCGCACCGCCACCCAGGCCCTGCGCACCGGCGTGGAGCTGGCCCGGCTCGCCGAGCGCCGCGGCTTCCACCGCTACTGGGTCGCCGAGCACCACTCGATGCCCGGTGTCGCGTCCTCCTCGCCGGCCGTCATCCTGGCCCACCTCGCCGCGCACACCGAGCGCATCAGGCTCGGCTCCGGCGGCGTGATGCTGCCCAACCACGCCCCGCTCGTCATCGCCGAGCAGTTCGGCACGCTGGAGGCCATGGCACCCGGCCGCGTCGACCTCGGCCTCGGCCGGGCCCCCGGCACCGACGGCGCCACGGCCGCCGCCCTGCGCCGCAGCGACCGGCTCAACGAGGGGGCCGACGACTTCCCGCAGCAGCTCGTCGAGCTGACCCGGTTCCTGGACGACGACTTCCCCGACGGGCACCCGTACGCGCGGATCCACGCCGTCCCCGGTCCGGTCCAGGCCACGTCCGACGGCGGCGTCCAGTCCCCGGGCCGCCCGCCGCTCTGGCTGCTCGGCTCGTCCGGGTTCAGCGCCCGGCTGGCCGGGATGCTGGGGCTGCCGTTCGCGTTCGCGCACCACTTCTCGGCGCAGAACACGATTCCGGCGCTCGACCTGTACCGGGAGTCCTTCCGGCCCTCCGCGGTGCTCGACGCCCCGTACGCGCTGATCGGCGTCGCCGCCCTGGCCGCCGACGACGAGCGCGAGGCCCGCCGCCAGGTGCTCTCGGGCGCCCTGTCCATGGTCCGGCTGCGCACCGGCCGCCCCGGTCTGGTCCCCACGCCCGAGGAGGCGGAGGCGTACGACTACACGCCGATGGAGCGCGAGTTCGTCGACGGCTGGCTCACCAACATCGTGCACGGCACCGCCGACCAGGTCCGCACCGGTCTGGACGACCTGGCGAAGCGGACCGGCGCCGACGAGCTGATGATCACCGCCAACGCCCACGGCGGCGAGGCCCGGCTGCGCAGCTACGAGCTGATCGCCGACGCGTACGGCCTCCCGACGGCCTGACCCCGCCGGTCGCGCCCGAACCGCCCGCCCGCGCCCTCAGCCCCGTAACGGACCCGCGCCGATCAGCTCGGCGATCCGTTCCGGGGCCACCGCGCGCGAGTAGAGCCACCCCTGCCCGGTGTCGCAGCCGATCCGGCGCAGCCGCTCGGCCTGCCCCGCCGTCTCCACGCACTCGGCGGTGACGGTCAGGCCCAGCCGGTGGGCCAGCTGCACCATCGCCTCGACGATCGTCTCGTCGGCCGGGCTCGGGTGCGCGCCGTCGTCGTAGCGGAATCCGCGGACGAAGGAGCCGTCCAGCTTCAGCACCGAGACCGGCAGTCGGCTCAGATAGGCGAGGTTGGAGTAGCCGGTGCCGAAGTCGTCGATGGCGATCCGCACCCCCATGTCGCTGAGCGCCTGGAGCGCCTGGATCGGGCGGCCCGCCGAGCCCATCACCGCGGACTCGGTCAGCTCCAGCTGGAGCAGCGAGGGGTCGAGCCCGGTCTCGGCGAGGATCTCCGCGACATCGGTGACCAGGTCGGAGTCCCAGACCTGGCGCACGGCCACGTTGACGCTGATGAAGAGCGGCGGATCGGTGGGGTGCTCCAGCTGCCAGCGCCGGGCCTGACGGCAGGCGGACTGGAGCACCCACCGGCCGAGCTGGACGATCGAGCCGTCCTCCTCGGCGATCGCGACGAACCGATTCGGCGAGAGCAGCCCGAACTGCGGATGGTTCCAGCGCACCAGCGCCTCCACCCCGCGCAGTACCCCGTCCGCCATGCCGACCAGTGGCTGGTACTCGATGGTGAACTCGCCGCGCTCCACCGCCGGCCGCAGCGTGGAGGCGAGCGTCTGGCGGGTCATCCGGTGGGCGTTGCGCTCCGGGTCGAAGACCGTCCAGCGGGACCTGCCGTCCGCCTTCGCCCAGTACAGCGTGGTGTCGGCGGCCTGCATCAGACCGGTGGCCGAGGTACCGGCCACCGGCCGTTCCACCACCCCGATCGAGGCGGAGACCGAGATCCGCTGCCCGGCCAGGTCGAAGGGGCGCTGGAGGGCGGCCAGCACCGCGCGGGCCAGGTCGGTGAGCTGCCGTGTACCGGTGGAGTCCTCGACCAGGATCGCGAACTCGTCGCCGCCGAGCCGTGCGACGAGACGGGCGCCGCCGCCCCGGCGCGGGCCGGCCTGGGCGGCGCACTCGGTGAGCCGGGCGGCGACGGCGGCCAGCAGCCGGTCGCCGGTGCGGTGGCCCATCGTGTCGTTGACGGCCTTGAATCCGTCCAGGTCCAGATAGCAGAGCCCGATCCGGGGCTCCCCGGAGCCGTCGCCCGCCGGGGCCCCGTCCGCCGTGGTCTCCAGGGCGGCCGAGAGCCGTTCGAAGAAGAGCGTCCGGTTGGGCAGCCGGGTCACCGGGTCGTGCATCTGGAGGTGGCGCAGCCGCTTCTGGAGCTCGCGCCGGTCGCTGACGTCCGCGACGGAGAGCAGCACCCGCCCCGCCCCTTCGCACCCGTCCCGCCCCGCCCGGCCGTCGCACTCGGGCATCGGTACGACGGTGACCTCGGCCCACAGCGCGCGCCCGTCGGGGTGCCTGAGCCGGTGCGTACGCCGGAAGCGCGCCCGCCGCCCGTGCAGCACCTCGCGGTACGCGTGCCAGGTGCGGCCGTCCGCCGCGAGGTCGAGGAGGTCGGCGGCGGACTGGCTGGTCAGCGCGGCGGCGGGCAGACCGAGGAGGTCGCCGAGGGCCTCGTTGGCGGTGACGACCAGGCCCTCGTGGTCGACGACGGCCATCGGGAGCGTGGCGGCCAGGAAGGCGGCCCGGTAGCCGTGCGGCTCGGAACCCCTGGCCGCGGAGGGCGGCCACGGAACGTGACGATCCGAGACCGTCCGTCCTGCGGAGCACCGAGGTGTGCCCGCCGCGGACCCGGCCCCTTCGGAGGTTCCGCTCACCGTTCGCTCCCGCCGTGCAGTTCTGTCCTGAACAGGTGTGGCCGGACTGGCCCGCCGCGCGGAGTGCCTGGTTGGGAGGCGGTGTCCACGCGGGAAAGCCTGGTGAAGCATAGAGCTTGGTGCGTCGGCCGTTCCAGCGTCCGACCTTTGCACGCCCCGCGTACGCCCCGCACGCGCCCTTCACGCAAGGTTCCGTTTTGCCCGTAACCGATCACTTGGGAACGTTCACCTTCTCCCACGATGCGTCATTGATCGAATGTGACGTTCTGTGAGGGTCAGGGGCGCGGTCGGTCCCTGACTCGACTGGTGCAGCCCAACAGGCCGAAACGCCGCCCCCGCCCCAGGGTGGGTGGGGTCACCGCGTTTTGTACCCGGAGGTACCGGAGGTAGCCGTGCCGCGTCCGCAGGGATCCGCGGGAGGGGAGCGGTCCCGGCTGCGCGCGACGGGGGCCGCCGTGACCTCCCTGCTGGCGCTCGCCGCCACCTCCCTCGTCGCCGGGCCCGCCGTCGCCGCCACCGCCGGTCCCGGACCCTGTGCCCTGCCCCGCACCGGGGCACACCACTCGCTCGGCGTCGACGGCTGGAACAGTGCCTATCCCCGCCCCGACCACCCGCTCGACGCGGTCATGATCTTCCTGTCCTTCCCGGACCACCGACCGGCCATCGCGCCCGACCGGCTCGCCGCCGACCACTTCCCCGCCACCACCCGGTTCTTCCAGCGCGCCTCGTACGGGAAGTTCACACTGCGCGCGCACCCGCTGCGGCAGTGGATCCGGATGCCCAGGGCCTCCGACCAGTACGGCATACATCGGGACTGGGACGACGAGGGGCGTGGAACCTACCTGCGCGACGCCGTGGCCGCCGCCGATCCGGTGGTCGACTTCTCCCGGTACGACATCGTCTACCTGGTCGCCGACCCGGACGCCCCCGGCGTCGACTCCGACGCCACCAAGGTCGTCAACTTCGACCGGCCGCTGCGCGCCGACGGCACCGACATCCGCCGCGTCGTCACCGTCTTCGAGCAGCACCCGCCGGACCACAACGTGCTGGCCCACGAGACCGGACACGTCTTCGACCTGCCGGACCTCTACCACCGGCCGTCCGACGGCAAGGGCGACTGGGACACCCACGTCGGTGACTGGGACGTCATGGGCAGCCAGTTCGGACTCGCGCCGGACCTCTTCGGCTGGCACAAGTGGAAGCTCGGCTGGCTGGACCGCCGCCAGGTGGCCTGCGTCCAGAGCGACCGCGACCTCACCCTGGTGCCGATGGCCGCCGAACCCGGCCCCGGCACCTCCCTCGGCACCCGGCTCGCGGTGATCAGGACCGGCGAGAACACCGCCGTCGCCATCGAGGCCCGCGGCGCCACCGGCAACGACACCACCACCTGCACCGAGGGCGTCCTGCTCTACCGGGTGCGCAACGAGACTCCGTCCGGCGGCGGCCCGGTCCAGGTCATCGACACCCACCCCCGCACCGACGCCTGCTGGGACCGCTCGGTCTACGCCCCGCTCGCCGACGCCCCGCTGCGCGCCGGCGAGACGTACACCCTCCCCGAGGGGCACGCCCGGATCGAGGTCGCGGGCCGGACCGCGTCGGGCGCCTGGACGATCCGCATCACCACCGGCATCCCCACCGCGAAACCCTGAGGCCCCGGGGCCGGGAGAGCGCCGTGGACACGGACCCCCACAACGAAGAAGCCCCCCGCTTCCGCGAGGGGCTTCTTCCGTCTGTGCGCCGCCAGGGACTCGAACCCCGGACCCGCTGATTAAGAGTCAGCTGCTCTAACCAACTGAGCTAGCGGCGCCTGCTGACGTCGTAGACATTAGCATCCGGATCCGCAGGAGGAAAAATCGAATCCCGGACCGCCGACGGGGGCGCTGACCTGGCCACCCGTACACAGGCCCACAGCAGCACGTCGGGGCCGGGCAGCCACGGGGTACGGGTGTCCGGCGCGACCACCCAGCGCGGGCCGGACGCGGTCGGGGAGCAGGCCAGGGGAGGGACGGTCACCGCGTCCCCGGTGCCGTGGCAGAGCAGCGGAGGCACCCGCCCCTCACCGCCGCCCTCCGCGCCGGCGCAACCGCCCCACTCCTCCCAGTCGAGCAGCGAGGGCAGCCGCTGGGCGGTGCCGGGCGAGGCGAAGAGCAGCATCCGCCCCCGGTGCGTGGCCACGGGCCCGGAACCGGGGCCGTCCGACCACAGGTGCTCCAGCATCCGGCGCCCGAAGAGCGTGGGTACGTTCACCACGTCGAAGGCCGAGCCGCACGGCAGCACCCCGGGCAGGGCCGGGTGCTGCTCCCACTGCGCCAGCGTGCTGCGCGGATACGCGGAGGCGCCGGCGAGCCAGGCGGCACCGGCCGCCGTGACGTGCTCCGTCCGGGCCGCCGTCTGGTCGCGCGGAACGGCGAAGAGCTCGGTGCGGTGGTGGTGGGCGTCGCTGGGGTGCAGGGGCGTGTGTTCCGGGAGCCATGCGGTCATGCCGACATATCTACCGGGGGTGATCGGACGCGTTCCGAGAGTTGCGGGAAACCGGGACAGTTCGGGGGAGGAGGGAGTATCTTGCGCTCGGGCATATGCCAGAGGGGCTGCCCGACGTCAGAACCGGCCGGTGCGCGACGGGCCGGTGCGCGGCCCCCGAGCTGCTGCGACGGTCAGGGCGTGGTGCCGCGCAGCAGGCTCCTGCCGAACTCGACCATCTTCTTGGCATAGTCCTCGGTCCACTGCGCGCGCTCCGCGATGTCCCCGGTCGTGAGCCGGTCGAACCGGCGCGGATCGGCGAGCTGCGCGGCGGCGATCGCCTGGAACTCGACCGCGCGGTCGGTCGCGGCCCGGAACGCCAGGGTCAGCTCGGTGGCGCGGGACAGCAGCTCCCGGGGGTCCTCCATGGACTCCAGGTCGAAGAAGTGCTCGGGGTCGGCGACCGCCTCCGACGGCTCGAAGAGCAGGGGCGCGGGGCGCATCCGCTGCTGCCCGTTCCGCTCGGCTTCTGACATGTGAGGCTGCCTCCTTGGATCGCCGGACCGTCCCGATGCCACCCTCCATTGTCCAACGCTCCGCAAGCCCCCTTCCGTCGTACCGCGCCGGTCGCCGGACCGTGCCGATCGCCGGGGCGCGCTCCGCCGGGCTCGTTCTATGGCCGGAAAGGGCCGGTACTGCGGAGACGCGCGCCGCTACCCTTCAGCTCCCGGTGAGGGACGTCACACGCTTTGGGGGGTCGGCAGGTCATGGAAGAGCCCGAGAAACCGGCGGCGGAGCCGCCGCTGCGCCCGCCGCCGATGCCGTCCCGGCAGCCGGACGGGAAACCCCGGCACACCGGCGACGCCGACCGGCCCTGGCACAACCGGATGCCTCCCCTTCCCCCGCCGACGGTCCCCCCGCACCTGGGTGGCAGCGTCGAGCTGCGGGTCGGCAAGCGGCTGCTGTGGGTCGGTGGCGCGGCCTACCCGCTGCGGAACATCACCCGCGTGTACACCTTCCTGCTCACCCCGAAGCGGGCCGAGGCGACCGTGCGCTTCTTCAAGCGGCTCGCGCTCATCCTCGCGGTGGCGTTCGGTCTGCTCATCGTCAGCGGGATCTCCCGCTTCGGTTCGGACGAGGCGTCGGACGGGATCGCCGGCCTCGTCCCGATCGGCGGCCTCATCGCGTTCGTCTTCGCCGCCTCCGAGCTGGTGATGGTCCTCACGGCCCGCGCCCACTGGGTCATGGCCATCGAGACGGCCGGTCTGTCGACCGCCTTGGTGACCAGCAGGGACATCCCCCACCTCAACGAACTCGTCGGCCATGTCGTGAAGGCGATCGAGGACCCCGCCATCGAGTTCCAGGTGAAGGTCGACACTCTGATGATCAACCCGAAGAACTACCAGTTCGGCGACAACGTCAACATGTACGGCGGCTCGGGCAACAGCGGGATGGTGAAACAGTGAGCGGCGATACCTTCCACATCGCGGGCGACAACGTCAACGTGCACGGAACCGGCAACATCGGCATCGTGAAGAACGCCGCCCCGGCCCCCGCCGCACCGGAACTCCAGGCAGCGCTGGCCGACTTGACCATCATGCTCCGGGAGCTGCGCGAGACGGTTCCGCCCGAGGACGCACGGACGCTCGACGGTTCCCTCGGGGACCTGGCCCCCGACGCCGCGGTCCAGCCGCAGACCCGCGTCAACGCCCTCACGGCGATCGCGGGCATCGTCGCGACCGCCGGGGCGCTGCGCGAGCCGATCGAGAACGCGATCAACGGAATCCGCCAACTCCTCGGCGTGTAGCGGAGATACGAGCGCGGCTGGTCTTCAGACAACCAGGACCCGCCGTCCGCGTGTGTGACCGGCCTGGCTGTCGATGTGCGCCGCCGCGGCCTCGGCGAGTGTGTACGACTTCTCGACCGGGATGTGGAGCCTTCCCCGCGAGATGAGGCCGACGGCTTCGGCGAGTGCCTCCGGCACGCTCCCGGCCACGCCGGAGAATCGGACACCGAGCTCCGGCGCACCGGGATCGGCGATGGAGACCACCTTCCGCGGGTCCCCGGTCAGTTCGACGAGCTCGCGGATCACGCCCGAGCCGGCCAGGTCGAGGGCGGTGTCGACAGGGCCGAGCCGCCGCACCCGCTCGACCCAGCCCTCGCCGTATGTCGTGGCGAGAGCGCCCAGGCTGCGCAGGTAGCCCTGGTTCGCCGCCCCGGCGGTCCCGATCGTCGTGATGCCGCGGTCGCGGGCGATCTGCAGCACCGCTGATCCGACTCCGCCGGACGCGCCGCTGACCAGCAGCGTCTGCCCGGACCGCACACCGACCTCGCGGATGACGCGCAGCGCGGTCTCCACCACGGAGGGGTAGCCGGCCGCCTCTTCGAACGTCAGGCCCTCGGGCATACGGGCCCAGGCCGACAGCACGGCGAACTCGGCGTACGTGCTCGTGCCCTCGCCGAACACGCGGTCACCGACTTCGACCCCTTCGACGCCTTCACCGACCTCGTCCACCACCCCGGCGGCGTCCAGCCCCACCCCGGCGGGCAACTCGATCGGATGGGCCCCCAGGACCTGGCCCTCACGGAGCCTCCAGTCGACGGGGTTCACGCCTGCCGCCCGTACGGCGATGCGTATCCGGCCGGGGCCCGCGTGGGGCTCCGCGGCATCCATGAGTTGCAGAACGTCCGGACCGCCGAACTCGGCGAAGCTCACCTTCTTCATGCGCCGAACATAACACTAACCGTTAGGGTTTTGAACCTGTTATGGATTTGCACCTGATAGCGTGAGGGTATGACCGTGCCGACCGGACGCCGTGAGCGCAAGAAGGCCGCGACCCGCCAGAAGATCGCTGACGCCGCCCTGCGGCTCTTCCTGGAGCACGGGTACGACGCGGTGGGCATCCGTGACGTGGCCGCCGAGGCCGACGTGGCCGTCACCACGCTCTTCTCCCACTTCGCCTCGAAAGAGGCCCTGGTCTTCGAACAGGACGAGGACTTCGAGCAGCGCCTCACGCGGGCGGTCACCGACCGGGCGCCGCACGAGCCTCTCGTACCCGCGCTGCGCCGCGAGATCCAGGCCCTGGTGCGACACTGCACGGCGGACGGCGCCGCCCCGATCTGGCGCATGATCGACGCATCACCCACCCTGCGGGAGTACGAAGAGTCGATGCGGCTGCGCCACGCGGAGTCGCTGGCAACGGCCATCGCCGCCGATCCCGACCTGTCGGGGACCCCTACGGCCTGCCGGGCGATCGCGAGGTTCGTGATCGACGCCTATTCGCTGGCCCGCGAGGCGGCCGATCCGCAGGCCGCGGTCGGCGAGATCTTTCAGATGATCGAGGCGGCCTGGGCCGTCACCTGTCCCTCCGGAACCTCCACCGGCACGGCCGGACCGTAGTCAGGACTCGACCGTGCCCCGCGCCGTTTCGCCGAACCCTTTCGGCGGTGGGAGGTGTCACGCGGGCGGCGTCACCCCCAACAGGCCGACGC
This sequence comes from Streptomyces sp. NPDC015144, assembly GCF_043079735.1. Taxonomy (NCBI): domain Bacteria; kingdom Bacillati; phylum Actinomycetota; class Actinomycetes; order Kitasatosporales; family Streptomycetaceae; genus Streptomyces; species Streptomyces sp. NPDC015144. The sequence goes on from NZ_JBIBUU010000007.1 coordinate 203,559, forward strand.
GGTGTAGCCCGCGTAGTTGTCGTTGTAGACGTAGAACCAGCCGTTGCCGTTCGATGTCCCGCAGGCGGTGTACCGGCTGCCCAGGATGACGCTGTTCTGGCCACAGGCCCACGTCTGCCCCTTCAGGGCGGTGGTCACCAGAGCGGCGGTGGGGCTGGTGCTGGTGCGGATGGCCACGTTCTCCGCCGCTGTCGCCTTGCCGTCGTTACAGGCCGTGTTGGACCTGATCTGGGCCGAGCCGTCTGTCGCACCGGCAACTGCCGGAAGGGCGAGGCCGACGATGCTCGGCTACGGGGTGGGGCAGGTCAGCTCAGCGTTCGCCCCGTTCGGAGTGCAGGTGACCACGGCCAGGGACAGGAACGCGGGGCGTTCCAGGTAGAAGCCGTGCGACACATCGGCGCCCGAGCGGAGCTGTTCGGCGGCGGCGCATACCAGCCGGGCCAGTCTCGCGGTGTCCCGGTCCGTCTCCGCCGCGAAGCGGAGGGCGTACGCGGCCAGCCGCTCGCCGAGCCAGGATGCGGCCTCCTTTGCTTCGTCCCAGGTGCCGCGCACCAGGGAAGGTGGCTTGACCAGCCAGTACGCGGTCTCCAACGGCGGCAGATCGGACGCCGGGAATTCCGTGGCCACCTCGCGGTACCGGTGGGCCAGTTCCGGTCTGCTCCCGGCGGGAGGTGGTTCGGGGTGGGGCGGCCGTCGTAATGCTTCCTGGTCGAAGCGTTCTTTCGGGCCGGTCCACAGGTATCCGTGGTGGTGCATGAGTCGTTCCGTTCCAGGTGGCGCCGGCCGAGCCGGACCGGCCGGCGCGGGAGCGGTGGAGAGTCGGGGACTCGGAGGATCAGGCGCCCAGGCCGAAGCGCGCCGGGTCAATACCTGCCGCGTCCAACTCCTCCGTGGTGAACCGCAACGGCTGCACGCCGGGTCGTTTGCTGTCGCCGAGTGCCCAGGCACCACTGCCGATACGGGCCAGAGTCACGCACGACTCACCATCCGGGTGCGTGCTGCCTCCGCATGCCCGGGCGAACGAGGCCCCACTGATGTCGAGCGCGTACAGGTCACTTCCATCCAGCATTGCTGCACCTTCCTGCGCGATTGGCAGCGGCCACAACTGGCCGCCGCCACCCATTTTCCGCAGGGGGCGGGGGTGCTTCTAGCCGGTTTCCTGTTGCCTCAAGAACTCGTCGCGGACACCCGACACGAATGCTCGCATTTCTTCACCCACGAGGGCCACGCGCGCGAACCCGTCAAACCTTTTTTCGTACAGCTCAACGTCTCTGGATTCACTGGTCGTTACCTCGGCATGTGGAATCTTGACAATGGCAAGGCTGCTGTCGAAGAGGACGAAAGAGGAGCTGGGGAGGTCGGTCATCGGTACCGACAGGGGGATGACTCCGATGCTCACATGGGGAATTCTCGACATGGTGACGAGTTTGTCGAGTTGCGTCGCCATCATGGCGGGTGGGACGATCTGCCACCTGATTACGGACTCGGTGACCAAAAATCGGAAGACGCGACTGGTGTCGTAGAGCAATTCCTGGCGGAGGAGACGGGCTCCCATCATTTTCTCCAGGGCACCATCCGTGTAGCAGTGCCTTCCGAGTACTGCACGGGCGTACTCCGGAGTCTGGAGCAGGCCGGGAATGCAGGCGGGTTGGAAGAGCCGCATGAGGTGTGTCCGGGCCTCTACGGCTCTGATTTCGCCTTGATGCTTGTGAAGCCCCGTACGACGGTATACCCGCCATGCTGTGGCTTCGGTGGCCGCTCTGCGTGCCGCTTCGGTCAGCCTGGCCTTGACCTCGTCGGAGACTTCCAAGGCCGTGAGAATGCGTTCCACATCGATGAGGCTCGGTGAGAGCGCCTCGTTCTCGATCTTACTGAGCTTGCTGGGAGACATGACGGCGCTGCGGGCGACTGCTTTGGCCTGCTTTCCGCTGGCTTCTCGCAGTTCCCGCAGTGCCCGACCGATACTGATGTTGTTCACGCCGGGTTGTGCCGCTCCCACCAGTCGCGGAAGGGGATGGCGGCGGCGAGGGCCGTGTCCCGACGCGTCAGCCACTCCTGCGCTTGATGCTCCGGAACCGAATCCGCCCCGAGGAAGCCTCCGGCGTTGTCGTACCGCATGGTGATGACTGTGCGTTCATCGAAGGCCCAGAAATCTGGCACGCCCTCCAAGGGGTTCGGGCGATCGGTGGTGTCGAGGATGAAGAACTCTTCCCCGACTTCCTGGTTCCGGACGTAGCCCCAGCCGAGTTCGAATCGCAGATACTCGGTCAATGGGCGGCTCAGGACATGAACCCGATACATGCGCTTGCCGGCCTGCGTGGCGTCTCGCACCGTTGTGACCCAGCCAGAGGTCTTGAAACTCTCCGGCTGTGACTTTCCGGCCAGGAATGCTTCATAGGCATCCACGCCGCCCGATTTGCCGTAGTCATCCAGGGTTTCGAGTCGAAATGCTTCCCGCTGAAACTCCTTGAAGAGCCTTTCGAATTCCTCAGGTGAGATGTTCACGGGCCACCCTCAACAGCAAGGACATAGGGACGCGGACAGCGGTTTCGTTGTTCGGTAACCGCATGGTGGCGAGTGCTTCCGCATCGTCCACCTTGAAGCCCTGCACCAAGACGTTCTCCGTGTCCTCCACGGCCCACACCGTCGGACACGGCCCCTCGTCGCACTCGCTCGCAAGCTGATTGAGCTTCATCGGCAATCTTCCTTCGCGCGGGGTGGTGACTCACTCGATCCTCGTGGCGCCGCGACGGCCAGGTCAAGGTGCTCTGGTTGAGGGAACGGGAAACCGCGTGCCCCGCCCTCGCCCGTGCGTTCGGGCCCGGACCACCTCAGCCGCTCGGGTTCAAAGGCCAAGTGCCTTCACGTACTCCTCGAAGGGAACGGACTGCGAAACCGCGATCTGCTGGTACTCGATGAACGGGGAGACGTCGCCCCCGAACGCCTCGCGACTGATCTGCCGCCCATCCGGCCTCGGGCCGTCCCGAGCCGACGTTGTCAGTCCCAGGGGGCGTCGGCCAGGGACGGGGTGGCAGGGCAGCGGTTCATTTGTTCGGGCGGAGGCGAAATGTTACGTAGTGGATACAAGTTCGATATTGGTCGGCCGGATGGAACCCTGGGGGCAAGATTCTGTGATCGTTCCGGGTGGGGTTGCGTATCGGGCTTCCAGGAGCTGATACAGTTTTACTTTAAATAAAGTGAACGCACGTATATGCGGGTCCTCTTATGTCTTCGCACCGCCCCGGGAATGCGCTTCCCTTTCTTCTTCTCCAGGCTTTCCGCACGCTGATCGACGAGCTGCATGTACGCCTCGCCGAGGCCGGGCACCCCGATCTGCGGCCGGCCCATGGGTTCGCCATGCAAATGATCAGGCAGGGCGGGAGCATCTCCGACCTCGGGCGGCGGCTGGGGGTGTCCAAGCAGGCTGCTCACAAGACGGTCGGCGGGCTGGAGCAGCTGGGGTATGTCCGGCGGACCCCGAGCGCCAGGGACCAGCGCCAGGTCGACGTCGTCCTCACGGAACGCGGGATGGAGGCGCTCATGCTGTCCGGCGAGATCCTCAACGAGTTGCGCGAGGAGTGGGCCGAGACCGTGGGCGGGCCCGAGATGACCCTGGTCGAGGACACGTTGGCCCGGGTCGCCCGACCCGGCGGGATCGAGCGGGTCATGGGCTGGCTGGGGTCCTGACCGTCGCGGCCCCGCGACGGCCGGGCCCGCGGGAAGCGGTGGGAAAGCGTGGTGCCCGTGCGGCTCACGGTCGGTGAGCCGCACGGGCACGGTGGGACGGGCCCGGCGTCAGGGTGCTGGCGCGCGGGCCGGGGTCCGATGGGGACGCATCGGAGGTCAGGACCCGCTGGGGGCCGTGCGCTGCACGAAGTTCTCCATGGTGAACGTGACGTCACCGGCGGAGTTGTAGCGGGTGCACATCTGGGTCGGGTAGTAGCCGGACAGCTCCACCTCCGGCGCCTGGGTGATCGGCTGGCACACCTTGGTGGGCTTGGTCGCGACGACCCAGTCCCTGTTGACGACCGGCTCCCAGTAGGTGACGTGGCCGTCGTAGACGCCGTAGGCGAACGCCTGGGTGAACGGATCCCCGTTGGCCGGAGCCGCGTTGGGGTTCACGATGTGGTTGCCCATGCGGCCGGCGGCGCCCGGCATGCCCCAGCCCGCGGGCATGAACTGCGCCGGGACCGGCTTCATCGCGGTGGCCTCGTCATCGCAGTTGATGACGAGGTTGCACGGCCCGGTCCGGATCTTGTTCCGCTCCGTGAAATCCTGGATGAAGAAGTGGAAGTCGAAGTGCGGCTTGTCGAAGACATGGGTCGGGCCGTGGCCGTTGCGCTGCCAGTTGAACATCAGCCACTTGAACGGAAGCCCCGGGAGCTTGGGGAACCACAGGTTCCGCTCGTGGCCGCTCGCGCAGTCCGTCTCCAGGTTGATGCCGTCGCCGTCCTTGTCGAAACAGGTCTGGCCGTCATGGGTCGGCGTCGTCGGCAGTGTGTTCACGGCCGCCGCGTCGATCTTGACCGCCAGGACCTTCGGACGGTTCGAGGCGTCGGTGGCGTACAGGGTCTGGACGAAACCGTCGCCCAGGGAGACCTGGTTGAACAGCTTGAGCGCCGGAAGGTCGGCCTCCGCCGCTACCACCGCGGAGTCCGAGGCGTTCATCGCCGAGACCACCGGTGCGAGCCCGATCATCGTGGTGACACCGAACGCGAGGCCCACCAGCGACCAGCGCACACGGCTTGCGGATATCTTCATCGGTTGATTTCTCCCCCCTTGGTTCCTACCTGTGGTCGGTGCGCGCGGGTCACGCCGCGCGCACCTCAGTGCCTCAGTGCCTCAGAGCCCGGAGACTCAGTGCTCCGAGTGCCACTCGAAGGCCTTGAAGGGCTCGTCGAGCGGGGCCTCGGTCATACGGTTCGCGTACGTCGAGATGGTGTAGACGCCCAGGCCGAGGACGACCTCCAGCGCGTTGCGGCGGGTGTAGCCGGCGGAGAGGAACGCCTCCATCGTCTCCGGCTCCACGTACCCGTGGCCCTCCATGACGGCGAGGGTGAAGACGCGCATCGCCTCCAGCTTCGCGTCGTCCAGGGGCTTGCGGGCGCGCAGCGCCTCGATGAGGGCAGGCTCCGCCTTCGAGCGGGTCAGCATGGAGGAGTGCATGGCCACGCAGTAGTGGCACTCCACCTTGGTGGCCATGGTGAGGATGAAGACCTCACGCTCCATCTGGCTCAGGCTCGTCTTGTTGAACAGCCCGTTGCCGGTCATGAAGGCTTCCAGCAGCTCCGGCGACTCGGCCATCAGCGCCACCGGCGCGGGCAGGAACCCGAAGCCCTTGGCGGTGTTCTCGACGATCGGGCGGGACTGCTCGGGGGCCGAGGCGGCGTCGTGACGGGTGAAAGACATGATGACTTCCTTTTCTGAGGGGTGTGAAGCGAGCGACGGGGTTGTCGCTCAGTGGTCTTCTGCGTCCCAGCTCGCGCGCACCACCGAGGCGAACCTCTCGATACGGTCGGGCTGGAGCACGGAGTAGTGGTCACCGCCGAGGGTGTGGACGGCGACCAGGTCCTTGAGGCGGCCGGCCCACGCCGACGTCACGTCCTGGGACGCCCCGTCGGCGGCGCGGACCAGTACCGCGGGAACACGGTAGGTGCCGGGCCGATGGGCCGACAGGGCACGGGAGTTGGCGGTGAAGCGGGCCAGCAGCGCGCCGATCGTCTCGTCGTCGGTGTCCGGCCCGAGCAGCCCGCCGAGGCGCAGCCGCTCGGTCAGTACGGCGGCCGGGTCCTCCTCCGCCGCCAGGTCGTGCCCGGCCAGCGGGTCGGGGGCGCCGGCGATGTGCGCGACGTCCCGGGCGAACCAGGCCAGCAGCTCGGCGTGGGACACCTCGCCGTGGTCCTCGTCGGGGTGCTCCATCAGGTCGAGCGCGACGACCGGTGCCACGGCGAAGCCGCGTTCCGCCAGCCGCTCGGCGACCTCCAGCGCGAGGACCCCGCCCATCGACCAGCCGGCGATCCGTACCTCCGGGCCCGTGGCGTCGTCGGCGATCGCGTCGGCGTACAGATCCGCGAGCTCGTCCAGACCGAACGAGGAGCCCAGGCCGTCGGGGACCTGGACGCCGGTTACCGGCATGCCGAGGAGCTGCGACAGGCCGCGGTAGCAGACGACGTCGCCGCCCACCGGGTGGATCCAGTACGAGGTGGGGCCGGTCCCTTCGGAGCGGATCGGCACCAGCGTCGTGCGCCGCGCCCGCCCGTCGCGGACCGCCCCGGCCATGGCGGCGACCGTGGAGTGGGTGAACAGCACCGACAGCGGGAGCGTCGTTCCCAGGGCGGCCCTGATCCGGGACACCAGCTGCACACCGAGCAGGGAGTTCCCGCCGAGCGCGAAGAAGTCGTCGTCCCGGCCGGCGGGGGCGTTCGGGAGGAGCTGGGCCCACAGCTCGGCCACCGCCCGCTCGGTTCCGTCCCGCGGCGGCTCGGCCGAGGCCCGGGGTGCCGACGCCCGGCAGACCTCCTCCAGGGCACGGCGGTCGACCTTGCCGTTGGCGGTGATCGGCACGGCGTCCAGCTCCACCAGCCGGCTGGGAACCATGTACGCGGGCAGCTGCGCGCGCAACGCCGCGGTGAGCGCGTCGAGATCCGCCCCCGGGCTCTCCGGGACGACGGCGGCCACCAGGGTCCTGGACTCCATGGACCCGCCGATCGCCGCGGCGACCGCCGCGCGGACGCCGGGCATCGCGCCCAGCGCGCTCTCGATCTCGCCCAGCTCGATCCGGTACCCCTGGATCTTGACCTGGCCGTCCTGGCGGCCGAGGAACTCCAGGTTGCCGTCGGGCAGGTACCGGCTCAGGTCCCCGGTGCGGTAGAGCCGCCCGTGCGGGGTGTCCACGAAGCTCGCCGCGGTCCGGTCGGGATCGGCCAGATAGCCGCGGGCCAGACCGTCACCGGCGATGTACAGATCTCCCGGAACCCAGATGGGCCGGTGCCGCAACTGCTCGTCCAGCACCAGGAAGGACTGGTTCCGCAGCGGCTTCCCGTACGGGATCGACGACCACGACGGGTCCACGGCGTCGACCGGGTACGCGATCGACCAGATGCTGGCCTCGGTGGCGCCGCCGAGCGAGTGGACCCGTGCGCCGGGGGCGCACCGGCGCGCCCGGTCGGGCAGCCGGGTGGGTATCCAGTCACCGCTGAGCATGATCGTGCGCAGCGAGCCGACCGTGGCGTCCCGGCCCTCCAGGTGGTCGACCAGCATCTGGAGCAGGGCGGGCACCGAGTTCCAGACCGTGATGCCGTGCTCGTCCACCAGCTCCGCCCACGCCTGCGGGTCGCGCTGCTGATCCGGTGTGGGCAGCACCAGCGTGCCGCCCGCCGCCAGGATGCCGAAGACGTCGAAGACCGACAGGTCGAAGTTGAGCGCCGAGAGCCCCAGCGCCCGGTCCGCGGGCCCGATCCCGTACCGCTCGCCGACGTCCTGGAGCGTTCCCAGGGCGGCGCGGTGCTCGATCACCACGCCCTTGGGCTGACCGGTGGAGCCGGAGGTGAAGATGACGTAGGCGATGTCGTCCGGTTCGGCCGTCGCCAGGGGGAGTTCACCGGCGGCCGCACCGTCCGGGGCCGCCTCCGTGACGTCCAGCACCGGGCCCTCGTCGAGCCACGGGTGCGCCGCACGGACCCCGGGGTCCGCGACGGTCAGCACCGCGCCCGACAGCTCCAGCGTCCGGCGGGCCCGCTCGGGCGGCAGGTCCGCGGCGACGGGCACATACGCCTTGCCGGCCTTCAGCACCGCGAGGACGGCCACGACCTGGTCGATCCCCTTGGGCAGCATGACCGCCACCAGCTCCTCGGAACCGGAACCGGTACGGGCCGCGATACGGCGGGCCAGCTCATGGGCGCGCCGGTCGAGCCCGGCGTAGTCGAGGGACTCCTCACCGCACACCACGGCGACCGCGTCCGGACATCGCTCGGCGGCCCGTTCGAAGCCGTGGTGGAGCAGCCCGGTGGGGCGCTCCCCGGCGGTGGCGTTGGCCTCGCGGCGCGGTGCGAGCTCCTGCTCGCCCAGCTCGATCTCCGGCACGTCGGCCCACGCCCGCTCGTCGTCGCAGAGCCGCTCGATGAGGCCGCGGTAGCTCGCGAACATGGACGCGACCATGGGTTCGGGGAGCAGTTGGCGTACGTAGTCCCAGTTCAGGCGCAGCCCGCTGGCGTCCTCGATCACCTGGTGGTCCAGCCACACCTGGGGCGTCCGGATGAACGAGGACACCTCGTGGCCGTCGCCGGTGAGGGCGATCAGGTGGTCGGTCAGCGCACTGGACGCGTGGCCCTCGTCCGAGGAGAAGTTGAGCGTGCTGGCGTAGACCACGGGTGCGCGGCCCGCCTTGGCGGAACCGTGCAGCGTGGACAGCTCGCGCAGGACCTGCACCCCGCTGAACGCGCTGTGCTCCAGGTCGCGCCAGAGCTGGCCCTGCAACTGCTTGGCACGGGCCGCGAAGTCGGCGGTGCCCCTGGTGTCCACCTCCAGCAGGGTGGTGGTGGAGAAGTTGCCCAGCACCGAACGCACCTCGGGGTGGACCGGCCTGCGGTTGAAGAACAGCAGCGTCAGCGTGAAGTGCGGGTTCGCCGACCAGCGGGCGATGGTCTCGGCGTACGCGGCGGCGACGGCCGCCGAGGGGGTGACCCCCGCGGCGCTCGCGCGGGCCTTGAACCGCTCCCAGCGCTCCGGCGGGATCGTCCCGCTGAGATGGGCGAACTCCGGCCGCCCGATCGCGGCCGGGTCGGCGGTCAGCGGCAGTTCCGGCGCCGGGGGCAGGGCGGCGATCCGGTCCGTCCAGTACGCCCGTGCCTCGGCGTACGCAGGCTCGGACTCCAGGGCCCGGATGTGCCCGACGTAGTCCCGGAAGGTCAGTTCGAGCGGGGCGAGCTCCTGCCCGTGGTACGACTGCGCCAGCTCGGCGAAGAGGAGCGCCGTGCTCCAGGCGTCGATGATGAGGGCGTCGATGCCGACGTGGAGGCGGCTCACCCCGCCGGGCAGCTCCGTGACGGCCAGGTGGAACAGCGGCCACACGGTCGGGTCGAAGACCTGCGAGGACAACGTCCCGGACCGTTCGGCCAGTTCGTCCGCCAGCCGCTGCTCCGGCACCGAGGTGAGGTCCAGGCGGTCGACGCGGTAGCACCCGACCTCCGCCTCCGGGAGGATCCGCTGCCGGCCGTCGTCGGTCATCACCGCGCGCAGCATGTCGTGCCGGGCCACGGCCGCGTCGACGGCCGCCTCGAACCGGGCGATGTCCAGCCCGCGCAGATCGGTCTCGATGAAGAAGAAGGTCGAGACACCGCCGAGCTCGATCCCCTCCGACCGGCCGACGAGATACGCCTGCTGAAGGTCGGTCAGTTCGAACGGCTCGTACCGGGCGGCGGGGTCGACGGCCAGCTCACGGCCGGGCGCACCGGCCGGGGCCGTCTCGTCGGCCCGGGGCACCGGCACCGGCCGGTGGGCGGCGGCGGGGGAGTGCTCCCCGACGTAGGCGGCCAGCTCGGTGAGGCTCGCCCCGTCCAGGAACACGGCGAGCGGGATGGACACGTCGCCGAGGGCGGCGACGGCGTCCTTGATCTCCAGCGCCATCAGCGAGTCCAGCCCGAGGTTCTGCAACGGCTCGTCCCGGGGGATGCTGTCCGGGTCGGTGCGCAGCGACCGGGCGCAGGCCCGGGTCACCACCGTCAGCGGGTCCAGCGCCTCCTCCCGCGCGGCCGGACGCGCGGACGGCTCGGGAGCCGTCACCGGCTGCCACGCCTGCGCGTCCACGGCCCCGGCGTCCGCCCCGGCGCCGGTCCGCCCGTGGGACGGGGCCTGGGCGAGCGTCACGCCGGACACCGACACCCAGCAGGCACCGGCCTCGTCGAGCAGGTACACATCGGCCACCAGGGTGCGCGCGTCGGCCGCGCCCTCGCGGAGCCGCAGCCGCACCTGGAGCGGACCGGACGGCAGCCCGGGGCGTACGGCGAACGCGTCGATCCCCACCACCATGAAGGCGGTGTCCGACGCGCCACGGGCGGTCAGGGGCGCGAAGAGCGCCTGGAACATCGCGTCGGTCAGACCGGGCGGCACCACGTACCGGCCGGCCTCCTCCGGGGTGGCGGGCCGGATCCGGGCCCAGGCGTGGTCGCGGTCGAAGGCGACCTCCTCCAGCCACTTGGCGCCGTCGCCCAGGTACAGGCCGCGGGACCACATCTGCCGGTAGAACTCGCCGCCGGTCATCCGGTGCGGAAGGTCCGCGGCCGGATCGGCGGGGGCCGCCGGGGCCGTCCCGCCACCGGAGACGCGGCCGCGGCAGTGCAGGTGCCAGGCCAGGGCCGGGTCGCCCGGGTCGGACCGGTAGGCGAAGCCCAGCGTCCCGTCCGGCGCGGGCTCCAGGGTGAGCGACACCGTGGGGCGGTGCTCCCTGTCGTACCCGAGGCGCCGCAGCACCGTGACGCTCTCCAGCCGGACGGTGTCCCGCCGCCCGACCGCGCGGGCCGCCTGCACGGCGGCCTCCAGGAAGAAGCCCACGTTGACGATGGGCTCGCCGCCGATCACGCAGTCGGCGAGGGCGGGGTCGTCGGCGCTGTCCAGCGTCGTCAGGAAGGCCGCGCCGGAACCGGGGGCCGGTACGCGCGTCCCGAGCAGGGAGCCGGAGCCGCCCGGCAGGACGGCGGCGGGCTCCCGCCGGGCCACGCCGACGCCGGCCCTGCGGCTCGGCTCGTACCAGTGCCGGGACCGCTGGAACGGGTACGTCGGGGCGTCGGCCGGCGCGGCGGACCGGCCGGACCACAGCTGGAGCCAGTCGATGTCCAGCCCGGCGGTGTACGCCTCGGCCACCGCGGTGGCGACGGTCTCGTGGTCGGCGCGGCCGGGCCGCAGGGACGCGCCCCACAGCCCCGCGCGCTGCTCCTCGGGGACGAACCTGCGGGCCGCCGCGACGAGCGTCGGGGCCGGTCCCAGCTCCAGGACGTGGTCGGCCCCGCTCTCCATGAGCGTCGTCATCGCACCGTGGAAGTCGACCTGCTGGAGCGCGTGCTCCCGCAGATAGGCCGCGTTCCACTCCCCGGGGCCCACCGGCCGCGCCGTCAGCGTCGACACCAGCGGAACGGCGGGGGCGGCGAAGGAGAGGGCGGACAGTTCGCGCTCGAAGGCGTCGAGCATCGGCCGCATCAGCGGCGAGTGGAAGGCCCGGCCGCTCGGCAGCGTCTTGCCGCGCAGCCCGCGCGCGGCGGCCCGGTCCAGTACGCCGCGCACGTCCTCGGGGTGGCCCGAGACCACCACGTGCTCCGGCCCGTTGACGGCGGCCACCCCGACGCGGTCCGGGTCCTCGATCAGCTCGCGCACGGCCGCCACGGGCGCGAAGACCGCCGCCATCGCACCCGGCCCGGTCAGCTCCGCCATCAGCCGGCCACGGGCGGCAGCCACGGCGAGCGCGTCCCCGATGTCCAGGATTCCGGCGACCGCGGCCGCGGCGATCTCACCCACGCTGTGCCCGACGACGACGTCGGGCTCGATGCCCAGCGAGCGCCACATCCGTGCCAGCGACCACTCCAGCGCCACCAGCGCCGGCTGGGTGTAGCGGGTGTCGTGCACCGCCGGGTCGTCGGCGGCGAACATGACGTCCAGCAGCGGACGGTCCAGCAGACCGTCGACCAGGTCGGCGCAGTGCTGGAGGCTGCTGCGGAAGACGGGCGAGGACGCGAAGAGACCGGCCCCCATGCGGGGGTACTGCGACCCCTGCCCGGTGAACAGGAACGCGGTCCGGCCGCGCGACCGGGACACCGTGCCGAGCGGCCCGGACTCCCCGTCGACCAGCCGCCGCAGCTCGGCGCGCATCTCCGGCGCGGTCCCGGCGACGGCGGCGTACCGGACGGGCCAGTGGTCCCGGGCCGCGCCGGCCGTGTAGGCCAGGTCCGCCAGCGCCGTGCCGGCCGCCGGGGTCCCGTCGTCCTCGCCGAGCCGCGCCAGGTACTTCCGGCCCAGTTCGAGGACACCGTCCGCGGTACGGGCCGACAGCGGCAGCACACAGGTGCCGGGGGTGTCCCGCGGGGCGCCGTCCGCCTCCCGGGGCGGGGCCTCCTCCACGATGACGTGCGCGTTGGTGCCGCTGGCGCCGAACGAGCTGATGCCCGCGCGCCGGACCCGTTCGCCCGCGGGCCAGGGCCGGCCCTCGACCGGTACGGCGAGCTTGAGCCGGTCCAGGTCGATCTCGGGGTTGACCTGCGACAGCCCGGGATGGGGCGGGATCCGGCCGTGGCCCAGGCTGAGCAGGACCTTGATGAGACCGGTGACACCGGCCGCCGGTTCGAGGTGGCCGAGGTTGGTCTTCACCGACCCCACGAGCAGCGGGGTGGTACGGGACTGCGGGCACAGCACGTCCGCCAGCGCACCCGCCTCGATCGGGTCGCCGAGCGCCGTGCCGGTGCCGTGCGCCTCGACGTAGTCGATGTCCTCGGCGGCCAGCCCGGCCGCGGACAGGGCGGTGCGTATGACGTCCCGCTGCGCCTTGGCGTTGGGCACGGTGATGCCGCTGGCCCGGCCGTCCTGGCCCACCGCGCTGCCGCGGACGACCCCGAGGATCCGGTCCCCGTCGACCCGCGCGTCCGACAGCCGCTTGAGGACGACGACACCGCACCCCTCGGACCGCACATAGCCGTTGGCGGCGGCGTCGAAGGTCTTGCACCGGGCGTCCGGCGAGAGCATGTTCGCCTTGTTGAGCACGGTGTACCACTCAGGCGAGAGCAGCACGTTGACGCCACCGGCCAGCGCCATGTCGGCGTCCCGGCTCCGCAGCGCCTGCACGGCGAGGTGGACGGCGACCAGCGACGAGGAGCACGCGGTGTCCACGGACAGGCTGGGGCCGTGCACGCCGAGCCAGTAGGCGATCCGGCCGGCCGCGAACGTCGACGCGTTGCCGGTGAGCGCGTACGCCTCCAGCTCCTCGGGCGCCACATGGGTGAGCAGCGACTGCATGTAGTCGTTGTTGGTCACGCCGACATAGACGCCGACCTTGTCGCCCTTGAGGGAGGCGGGCCTGGCACCGGCGTTCTCCAGCGCCTCCCAGGCGACCTCCAGCAGCAGCCGCTGCTGCGGGTCGATGTAGCGCGCCTCGCGCGGGGAGATCCCGAAGAACCCGGCGTCGAAGCTGTCCACCGACTCCAGGAAGCCGCCCGAGGGCACCCCTTCCGGGAACCCGCCGGGCACGTCGTCCAGCCGGGCGGGCGGGTACGGTCCCACCGCGTTCCGGCCCTCGGCCAGCAGCTCCCACAGCGCGGCGGTGTCGTCGGCCCCGCCGGGCATCCGCGCGCCCATGCCGACGACGGCGATCGGTTCGGTGGTCTCGGCCCGCAGCGCGTCCCGTTCGCTGGTCAGGGACTTGATGCGGTCCAGCGCCGAGCTCAGCAGCTCCCGCGCGTGTTCGGGTATCTGGGTGGTCATGCGTGTCCCCCGGGCGTCGGCTGGTACGACCGCTCGATCTCGGCTTCGAGCGCGTTGATGAGTTCGTCGTCGGCGAGCGCGGCCGGTGCCGAGGGCGGCGGCTCGACGGGGCCGGGCCCGGCCGGCGCGGTGCCGGGGGCCTCGCCGGACGGTTCTTCCGGGCAGACCGAGGCCACGAGGAACGCGGCCAGCTCCGATGTCGTCGGGTACTCGAACATCACCCGGGTGGGCAGGGGAAGTCCGAAGGTCCGGGCCAGGTCGTTCTTGACCCGGGTGGCGAGCATGGAGTCCATGCCGAGGGCGAAGAACCCCGCGTCCAGGTCGAGTTGGTTCGGATCCAGTCCCAAGGTGCCCGCGACGGCGGCGATGACGGCCGAGACCGCCTCCCGCCGGGTCCACTCCGTGGCCGTCGGCGCCGGGGCGGCAGCGGCGGTGGAGGTGGTGGCGGTGGGGGCGTCGGCGGCGGATGCCGGACCGGCCGCCCAGGGGTTGCCCCACCGGTCCTCGGTGAACCAGGAACGCGTCCGGGCGAAGGGGTGCGACGGCAGCGGCACCATGGGCACCGCCGGGTCCGCCGGGCCGTCGCCCCGGTGCGGCCAGGGGCCGCGCCGCCGATGGGTGTACATGAACCCGAAGTTCCGCTGCACGGCGATGTCGTCGGCGAGGTCGCGGTGGAGCGTCCAGGTCGCCGCGGCCGGACCGTCGGCCTCCGCGCACAGCCCTTCGAGCGCGTCGACGAGCGTCGGATGGGGAGACATCTCGATGAAGGTGTCGTGGCCCTCGGCGAGCAGCGCCTCGACCCCCTGGGTGAAACGGACGGTCTCGCGCATGTTGGCGTACCAGTAGTCCGGCGCGGGGGCCGAGGTGAGGGGCGCGCCCGTCACCGTGGACACCATCGTCACCTGCGGGGCCGAGGACCGGATCCCGTCGAGCGCTTCCAGCAGCCCGGTGCGCAGCCCGTCGATCTGGGGGCTGTGCGAGGCGACGTCCACGGCGACGAACTTGCTGAACACGTTCTCGGCCGCGAGCCCGGCGGCGACCCGCTCCAACGACGCACCCGCCCCGGACAGCACGGTGGAGTGCGGCGAGTTGATCACCGCCACGCAGATGTCGTCGTACCCCTCGCACAGCAGGCGGGCCCGCTCGTGGCCGACGCCCACGACGAGCATCCGGCCCTGCCCGGCGATACGGGCCAGCAGCCGCGAGCGCTCGCAGATCACCCGCACGGCGTCCGGCAGCGGCAGGGCACCGGCGACGTACGCCGCCGCGACCTCGCCCATGCTGTGCCCGATGACCGCGTCCGGGACCACCCCGGCCGCGCGCCACATCGCGGCCAGCCCGACCGCGATCGTGAACAGCGCGGGCTGGACGAACTCGGTGGGCAGCCGCCCCTGGTCGCCCTCGGCGATCAGTTCGAGCACGCTGCGGCCCAGCACCGGGCGCATGGCCAGGTCCACCTCGCGGGTGGCCTCGGCGAACGCGGGGTCGGTGGCCTGGAGCCGGGCCGTCATGCCGATCCAGTGCGGCCCCTGGCCCGGGAAGACGAAGACCGTACGGCCCGTCGCCCTGGCCGGTCCGGTCACCCCGGCCGGACCGGGGCCGCCCGCGGCCGCCTCGCGCAGCAGCGCGACGAGCTCCGCCGGTGAGGCTCCGGAGACCGACAGCCGGCTGGTCAGCACGGTCCTGCGGTGGTCGGCCGCCCGGACGACGTCCCGGACGTACGCCGGGTCGGCGCCGTCCAGCAGATCGGCGTACCGGCCCGCGAGCCGGGCCAGGGCGGTCGGCGTGGCGGCCGAGATCCGCAGGGTCAGCGGTACCTCGCCGGCCCCGGCTTCTTCGGGCCCGGCGTCCGGAAGGTGCCCGTCCACCGGCCCCAGGATCACGTGCGCGTTGGTCCCGCCCGCGCCGAACGCGGAGACGGCGGCGAGCCGCTGCCCGTCCTCCGCCTCCCAGGCGCGGGCCCGGTCTTGCGGCAACTCCAGCCGTACGCCGTCCAGTTGGAGGTGCGGGTTGGCCTTCTTCAGGTGCAGCGACGGGTAGACGGTCCGGTGGTGCACGGACAGGGCCGCCTTCACCAGCCCGGCGATCCCCGCCGCGGCCTCCAGATGACCCATGTTGGTCTTCAGCGACCCCAGGTGGCAGGCCGGGCCGGAGACCGTGCCGTAGACCTGGGCGAGCGCCTCGACCTCGATCGGGTCGCCGAGGCTGGTGCCCGTGCCGTGCGCCTCCACGAGGCTCACCTGCGAGGGCTCGGCCCCGGCGTTCCTCAGCGCGGACGTGATGCACTCCCGCTGGGCGCGCCCGCTGGGAGCGGTGAGCCCGTTCGTCCGGCCGTCCTGGTTGACCGCCGAGCCGCGAATGGTCGCGTAGATCCGGTCGCGGTCGCCGATCGCGTCGGAGAGCCGCTTCAGGACGACGGCGACCACGCCCTCGCCGCGCACATAGCCGTCGGCGGCGGCGTCGAAGGTCTTGCACCGGCCGTCCGGGGAGAGCGGCAGCCCCTTGGAGTGGGCGACCGTACTGGCCGGGGACAGCAGGAGGTTCACCCCGGCCGCGACCGCCGAGTCGCACTCGCCGGAGCGCAGCGCCTGGACGGCCAGGTGCACCGCGACCAGGGAGGACGAACAGGCCGTGTCGACGGAGAGGCTGGGGCCGCGCAGGTCGAGCTGGTAGCTCAGCCGGTTGGCGATGATGCAGTTGGTGCCGCCGACCACGGTGTACAGGTCGACGGTCTCCGGCCGGGCCAGCTGCATGGTGAGGTAGTCGGTGGAGTTGGCGCCGACGTAGACACCGGTCCCCGAACCGGCCAGCCGGCCGGCGGGCATCCCGGCGTCCTCGAACGCCTCCCAGGCGACCTCCAGCAGAAGGCGCTGCTGGGGATCGACATGGGCGGCCTCGCGCGGCGA
Organism: Streptomyces sp. NPDC015144; assembly: GCF_043079735.1. Lineage (NCBI taxonomy): Bacteria > Bacillati > Actinomycetota > Actinomycetes > Kitasatosporales > Streptomycetaceae > Streptomyces > Streptomyces sp. NPDC015144. The sequence continues at coordinate 219,923 of NZ_JBIBUU010000007.1, forward strand.
GATCCCGAAGAACGCCGCGTCGAAGGTGTCCACGTCGTCGATGAGCCCGGCGTGCCGCATGTGGGTGCGTCCGACCGCCTCGGGGTCGGGGTCGTAGAAGGCGCCGTGGTCCCAGCGGTCCGACCCGATCTCGCGGATCGCGTCGACCCCGGCGGCCAGCGACTCGTGCAGGGCGCCGGGCGTGGTGATGCCGCCGGGCAGCCGCACGCCGAGGCCGACGATCGCGATGGGTTCCCGCCGCGCCCGGGTCAGCTCCTCGACCCGGGCCCGGAGGCCCCTGACGGCCGTCAGGGCGGTGCTCAGTGCTATGTCGGACTCGCCCTGCTCCGTCATATCTCCCCCATGAGTTCTTCCAGTTCCGCCAGTTCCCGGCGGAGGGCGTCGAGATCGTTCCCGTCCGGGGACGCTTCCCCGGCGGCGGGCTCCCGGCCCGCGGTAACCGGCCGCTCGGCGGCGCCCGGCCGGTGCGCCGTACGGTCCGCCCCGGCCTCCACGGCCTCCTCCAGCCGGGCCGTGAGCTCGGCGGCGAGGGCGTCGACGGTGGGGTAGTTCCACACCACGGTCGAGGACAGCACCGTCCCGAGCAGGCGCTCCAGGCGGTTGCGGAGCTCCAGCCCCATGATCGAGTTGAGCCCGAGGCTGTGGAACGGCTCGGCCGGGTCCACCTCGGCGGTCGTGAGGCCCGCGATCTCGCCCACGGCCTCCTGCACCACCCGGGCCGTCCGCGCGAGCCGCTCCGCCGGTGACAGCGCCGCCAGTTCGTCCCGCAGCGCCGGCGCGGCCCCGTCGGCCGTGCCGGACCGCGCGATCGGGATCAGGCGGATCTCGACCCCCCGGATGCGTACGGCCACCCGGTCACCGCTGATCAGGTCGACGTCCGCGAGTCGGGTGTCCGGGCCCGGGCCGGTGGTGATGGTCGCCACCGCCCGCGGATCGGCACCCACCCCGGACAGCACGGACACCTCGCGGACCACCGTGGTGAGCAGGGACCGGTCGGCCCCCACGGCACCCGGGCCGGTCAGCAGGGGCGCCGCGGCGACCTGGAGGGCCGCGTCCAGCAGCCGGGGGTCGACCGGGAGCCGGGCGTCGGCGTGGCGCGGGTTCCATTCGATCCCGGCGCTCGCGCCGTCCTCCCCGGCGTCGAGAAGGCGTATGCGGCGGTACTGCGGGCCGAAGTCCAGCCCCCGCGCGCCGAACTCCGCGTACAGCTCGTCGGCCGGGGCCCCGTCACCGGCGGGCCGGGCGGGGAGCGGTTCGCCGGTGGTGGCCCGTTCGACCGTGGCGGTCCCGACGCGCACCCACGTCCCGCCCTCCCCGCCGAAGAACTCGACCCGGGACGTCCCGGCGTCGGTCCACACGGTGGTCTGGAGCGCCGTGTCCTCGCCGGGCACCTCCAGGGACGCCGTCAGCACGAGGTCGCGCACGGAGACCGGACCGTCCGCCGGCCCCGGACCGGCGACCTGGAGCGCGGCGGCCGCGAAGGCGGCGGCGGGCACCATGGCCCGGCCGCCGACGACATGGTCCTCCAGCGACCACGTCGACGGGCTCAGCCGGCCGGCGTACACGGACAGCGCGGGATCGTGCGGAACCTGCGTACGGACCCCGAGCGGATCGCCGCTCCCGCGGTCGACGGTGCCGGTCAGGACCGGCGAGGAGACCCGCTGCCACGGATAGGGCAGGGGCAGCGGCGCGGGGTGGCCCGCGGGGTTCAGCGCGGCCCGGTCGACCGGCACACCGGCGTCGTGGAGCCGGCCGAGGGCGGCCAGCAGCGTCGGCCACTCCGGCTGCTCCTTGCGGAGCACCGGGACGACGAGCGGGTCCCGGCCCGCGCCCGTCTCCTCGACGGCCGGACTGAGCACCGCGTGCGGGCTGATCTCGACGAAGCAGGAGAACCCGTCGTCCAGCAACAGGCCCACGGCGTCCGCGAACAGCACGGGGTCGCGGAGGTTCCGGGCCCAGTAGCCGGCGTCCATCTCCGCCCCGTCGGCGACCCGGCCCAGGACGGTCGAGTACAGCGGCAGTGTCGAGGAGACCGGGGAGACGTCCGCGACGGCCTCGATCAGCGCGGGGAGGATCGGGTCCATCTGCGGGCTGTGCGAGGCGACCTGGACCCGGACGGGCCGGTTGAAGACCCCCCGTCCGGTGAGTTCGGCCGCCGTCCGCTCGATGTCGGCGGCGGCCCCGGACAGCACGGTCGAACGGGCCGAGTTGCTGACGGCCACCGATATGGAGGGCGTGCCGGCGCAGACGGCCTCGGCCTCGGCGAGCGTCAGCTCGGTGGCCAGCATCGCCCCCGTCCCGCTGAGGCCGTCCATCAGCCGGGAGCGGCGGCCGATGACCGCCGCCGCGTCGTGCAGCGACAGGGCACCGGCGATGTGCGCGGCCGCCGCCTCGCCCATGCTGTGGCCGACCACCGCGTGCGGGGCGACACCGTAGTGCTCCAACGTCCGGGCCAGCGCCACCTGCACGGCGAACAGCAGCGGCTGGGCGGTCGCGACGTTGGTGAACGCCTCGTCGTCACCGCCGTCGAGCAGCAGCGGCAGGACCCGCGCGCCGCACGCCTCGCGCACCGCCGCGTCGCACCGCCGCAACTCCCGGGCGAACACCGCGTCGCGGGCGTACAGATCGCGGCCCATGCCCAGCCACTGCCCGCCCTGGCCCGGGAAGACGAAGACGACGCGGGGGGCCGTACCGGCGGCGGCCGACGCGCCCGCACCGTCGAGGGCGTCCGCGTGCTCGGCCAGCCGGGCCACCGCCCCGTCACGGTCGCCCGCGACGAAACTCGCCCGGTACGGAAGGGTCGCCAGGCCCTCCAGCACGGGGGCGACGGCGGCGGGCGTGCCCTCCGCGGGCCACCACCGCGCGACCTCCCGGCAACGCTGCGCCAGCGCCGCCGGGGTGTGCGCGCTCAGGGTCAGCAGCGCCTCCCGGGACGGCGGCACGACCGCCGCGCACACGGCGGCGACCCCCTCCGGGCCGTGGCCGGAGCGCGAGTACGCCGGAACGACCGGCACCCGTTCGCCGTACGTCTCGTGCAGGGCGCTGCCCAGGATGGGGTGGGCGTTGATCTCGACCAGGGCGTCCGGGGCGCTCAGCAGCGGGTGCGCCAGCGCGCCGGCGAAGTCCACCGGTTCGCGCAGGGCCTTCGCGAAGTACCCGGCGGTGAAGTCCCCGGCGGCCATGATCCGGCCGTCCAGCGCCGACACCATCGGGAGCGCCGGCGGGTACTGGTCGATCTCCCCGAGCGCCTCGACCAGATCGTCGCGGACCTCGTCGATGTCCGGGCCGTGCGCGGCGAGCCCCACGTTGATCCGGCTGGCCCGGTGGCCCTCCTCGGAGAGGACCGAGACCAGCTCGTCCAGCTCGTGGACCCGGCCCGACAGGTTGGTCGAACGCGCCGAGCTGAGCCCGGCGACCGCGATCCCCGGCCGGCTCGCGAGGTACGGGGCCAGCTCCTCGCGGGAGAGCGCCACCACGGCCATACCGCCGCCCCGGCCGGTCAGCCGCTGCTGCGCCGCCGCGTAGTGGGCCACGATCCGGCCGCCCTCGTACGCGGTGAGCGCCTCGACCACGACCGCCCCGGCGATCTCGCCGAGCGAATGGCCGACGACCACGGCGGGCCGGATGCCACGGGCCGCCAGGCTCCGGGCCAGGCCGACCTGGACCGCGTAGACCGCGGGCTGCGCCACGGCCACGCCGTACGGTTCGAGGTCGGTACCGGAGGCGATGAGCTCCAGGAGCGAGAGGCCGAGCACCGTCTCCGCGCCGAGCGAGCACGCGGTGACCGCGGCCCGGAACTCCGGGTCGGAGCGCAGGAGTTCGCGGCCCATTCCGGCCCACTGCCCGCCGAACGGCGAGAAGACGAAGGCCGGTCCACGGCCGGTGCCGTCGGCCGCACCGGCTTCATCGGCCGCACCGGCCGTTTCGACGGTGGCTTCCCGGTCCGGTGTGCCCGGGCGGTGGTACGGCCCGACCACGACGTGCGCGTTGGTCCCGCCCCAGCCGAAGCTGCTGACCCCGCCGAGGAAGGGCTCGTCGGACGGCAGCCGCACGGGCGCGAGGGGCAGGGCGAGGTTGAGCGCGTCCAGGTCGATGTGCGGGTTGGTCCCGCCGGACAGGACGCACGGCGGGACGACACCGTGACGCATGACCAGGGCGGCCTTGACCAGCCCCGCCACCCCCGCGGCGCCTTCGAGATGGCCGATGTTGGCCTTGAGCGTGCCGAGGTGGACCGGGGCGGTGGCACCCCGCACCGCGGCGGCCAGCGCCGATGCCTCGATCGGATCGCCCAGCGCGGTCCCGGTGCCGTGCGTCTCGACGAACCGCACCTCGGCGGGGTCGGTCCCGCCCCGGGCGTGCGCGTCCCTGATGACGGCCTGCTGCGCGACGGGACTGGGCGCGGTCAGCCCGTTGGTGTGCCCGTCGTTGTTGACCGCCGTCCCACGGAGCAGGCACCAGATGTGGTCGCCGTCCCGCTCCGCGTCGGAGAGGCGCTTGAGGACCAGGGCCGCGGCACCCTCGCCGCGGCCGAAGCCGTCCGCCAGGTCGCCGAACGCCTTGCTGCGCCCGTCGGGGGCCAGTCCTCCGAAGGCGGTGAGGTCGTCCATGGTGGCCGCCGACTGGAGGAGGTTGACCCCGCCGACGACGGCGGCGTCGATCTCGCCCAGCCGCAGCGCCTGGGCGGCCATGTGCACGGCCACCAGGGAGGACGAGCAGGCGGAGTCCAGCGTGACCGACGGCCCGCGCAGGTCGTACAGGTAGGAGATCCGGTTCGCGACCATCGACAGGCTCGAACCCGTCGCCGTGTGCATCGTGTGCCGCCCCGGCCTCGACGCCGCGCCGTGCTCGTTCCAGATGCTTCCGACGTACACCCCGGTCGCACTGCCCCGCAGCCCCGTCCGGGGGAGCGACGACGCCTCGACGGCCTCCCAGCACACCTCCAGGAAGAGCCGCTGCACCGGATCGAGCGCCGCGGCCTCCCGGGGCGAGAGGTGGAAGAACCGGTGGTCGAACTCGTCGAGCCGCTGGCTGAGATAGCCCGCGTCCGGCATCGCCTCCCGGGCGTCCGGGAACCGCCCCTCCGGGGGCGGGCCGATCGCGTCCTTGCCGGCGAGGACCAGCTCCCACAGCTGCGCGACGGAGTCGGCACCCGGAAGCCGTGCCGCCATCGACACGATCGCCAGGGGCTCACCCGGCCGCGCCTCGGCGGTCCGTCGGCCCTCCGGCACGTCGGCGCCGTTCTCCGGGGCGACCACCGCGGCGGCGAACCCGTTCACCGTCGGGGAGGCCCACAGCGTGGCGACGGGGACGTCACGGCCTAGGCGCACCGCCAGACGGCTGACCATCGCCACGGCGGCCTGCGAGGTGAGACCGAGCGAGAAGAAGGTCGCTTCCCGGTCCAACTGCTCGACAGGGAGGGACAGTTCGGCGCAGAGATGCGCGGCGACCCAGTCGGCGACGGCCGCCGTGTCCCGGTCGGCCGGAGTGCCGGTCATGCGCACCGCCCGGTGCGAGGCCGGATTGTTTCGATGCCGTAAGTGGGTAGATCCGCAAGCGGATCGGCGGTACATCGGTACGGCAGCCCGGAAGACATGCTGGAGAACCCCCCGAATCCCCTAATGATCGTCAACGAGGTTGACGATATCAAAGGGGTCGGCGTCCGGGAGAGGAAAATGTTCGTACCAACCGGTATTTAAGGGGGAGTTGGCGTGCTGTTATCGGTGACGGAGTCCCGCATTCCGTACGGTGCGGGGCTGTGACCTGGAGGGATGGTGCCCGCACTGTGCGCCGGGCCACCGGGGCCGCGCCCCGGAACGAGTTCTTCAAGAGCCGGGCGGTGGCGCGATGACGCCCGGCGGTATCCGGTCATCCGCCGCCCCGCGCCGCCGCCCGCTTCCATCGCCCCGGGGCCGGACGGGCTCACCGGGTCCGAGCGCTGCTCCGGCCACTCCGGTGGGGCCTGGGCCCGGCGGCGCCACGGAGAACGTCACCCCTCGCCCATCGGGAACCCGCATCCTCCTGAACCGGCACAAACAGCCTCGGAGGCTTCTGAACGGCCGGGCGTCATCGAGGAATTGATCCCCGGATCACGGCCGCCAGGACACCCGGTGTTCCGCGAGCCGGGCCAGGACCGCGTGGTTGGCCTCCCAGCCGTCCGGGAACTTGACCGTGACGCCCAGCTGGACCGGCTCGGTGGAGGGGTGCTCGTCCAGCAGCTCCGCGACGCCCGCGCGGCAGACCACGACGCAGGCGTGGCGGTGGCGGGAGGCCAGGACGCAGAGGCGGCCCGTCTCCAGGTGGAAGGCCGTCGCGTCCGGGCGGCCGGACAGGGGGTGCAGCACCACCGTCACGTCGAACTCGCGGCCCTGGAGCCGGTTGGCCGTGTCGACCGCGACGCCGCTCACCCCCAGCTCCGCCAGGGCCGCCCGCACCGCCGCCGCCTGGTCGCGGTGGGCGGTGCCGACGGCGATCCGGTCCGCCGTCACCGGCACCGGGTCCGGGGCGCGCTCGCTCGTCGCCAGCCCGCCCCGGTCCAGGAGCCGGCGGACCACCAGGGCGACCGCCCGGACCGCCTCCGGGTCCGTGCGCGGGGTGTGCCGGGCCGGCAGCTCCAGCAGGCCCCAGCCCGACTCCGCCGCCTCGTCCAGCACCCGGTCCGGGGCCGAGCCGTCCGACGCCGAGGCGAACGACAGCCGCCGGTCGCCGTGGTCCGTCCCGCTGCGGAACGGGGTGTACGGGTAGAACGCGTCCGACACCAGCGGTGCCGCCGAGGCGGGCAGCCGCCAGGACACCGGCAGCCGGTGCTGCGGCAGCCGGGGATTGTGCGCCAGCAGCGTGGAGACCGCGCTCGCCGACGGGTCGTACGACAGCCCCGCCCACTGGTCCGCGCCCACGATCGAGAACGGGTCCAGCTGCCCCGGGTCGCCGACGAACAGCGCCCGCTCGAAGAGCCCCGCGACGGCCAGCAACGCGTCCGACCGCATCTGGTACGCCTCGTCGACGATCGCGTGGCCCCACGGCTCGACGTTCTTCACATGGGCCCACTTGGCGGCCGTGGAGATCACCACGTCGAGCCCGGCGAGATCGGCCGCCTTCGCCGACTTCCGTACGTTGTCCAGCCCGTCCAGCACCTTGTCGTACGGGTCGGAGTCGCTGCTGTGCAGCCGGCCCACCGGCAGCTCCGGCTCCTTCTCCGCCAGCCGCACCACCAGGTCGTCCACCTGGGCGTTGGTCTGCGCGACCACCATGAGCTGCCGCCCGGCCGCCGCCAGCTCCAGCGCGGCCCGCACCACCAGCGTCGACTTGCCCGCGCCCGGCGGGGAGTCCACCACGATGCCGCGCTCCCTCCCGCCCAGGGTGTCGGCGAGGATCGCCTCCGTCGCCCGCGCGGCCCGGGTCCCCGGGTCGAGAACGTCCGTCACAGCAGGTCCTCCGTGGTCACCGGGTCGGGAAGCTCGCTCTGCCCGGGGGCGCCCGGCGGGCCGCCGTGCGTCCAGGGCGTGTCCTCCGGGTCGGGCAGCTTCGGGCCGCCGCGCTGCTCGTGCTCGAAGAGCGTCCAGGCGATCCGGTCACCCGGCCCCGGCACCGAACCGGGGGCCGGCTCCTTGCCCCGGCCCATCCGGTCCAGCACCCGCAGCACCAGGCCGCCGTCGTCGTCGTACGCCACGAACTCGGCGGTCTGCGCCCGGCCGTCCAGCGAGCGGTACACCCGGGTGCGCTCACCCAGATGCGGCTGCTCGTCCGTACGGACCGTGAGCAGCGGGCGCGGGGCGGGGCGCTTGGACTCGCTGTACGCCATCACCACCTCCGTCACCTCCGCCACGAACGCCTCACCGGCCAGCCGCCGCCCGGCCAGCACCAGCGGATCGTCCAGCGCCTCCTGGGCCTCCAACTGGGCCTGCGCCGTCTCCCGCGCGGCCAGCTTCTGCGCCGCCGTCACCGCGTCGTCCCGGCGGGGCTGCGGCGGCTCACCCGAGCGCACCCGGTCCCGGTGCCCGGTGAACGACCAGCGGTCCCGCGTCCACCGCTCCTCGGCCCGGGGCCCCTCGGGCAGCTCCCGCAGCACGTCCAGCGCCCGCCACACCGCGTCCCAGGTCGGCCGCGTCACGTGGTCGAGCAGCGCCCGGATCTCCCGCTCGGCGGTGGTCAGCCCGCCCAGCAGGGCATCGGCCGCCAGGCCGTCCTCGGCCGCGGCGAGCGACGTACGCGCCCGGTCGTACCGCTCGATGGCGGGCGCCAGCAGCCGGTTGTCGAACGCCGGGTCCGTGGCCGGACCGGCCGGCGGGCACAACAACTGCCCCTCGCCGTCCCGCCCCAGCTCCGCCCGGTACGCCGCCGCCGCGCCCGACTCGCCCGCCGGCGGGTCGATCCAGGCCAGCAGCGCGCCCAGGTGCTGGTCCTCCAGGCTGCTCTGCCCGGTCGCCCAGTGCCGGTTCAGCAGATCCGTCGCGGCCAGCAGCAACGAGGAGCCGGGCACCCGGGCCCGCTCCCCGTAGTGCGTCAGCCAGCGGCCCAGCAACGGCACCCGGGCGGGCGCCGGGTACGGGGCGTCCGGATCGTCCTCCGCGGTACGCCGGAACCGCATCGAACGGCCCAGCAGCCGGACGTACTCGATGCCCGCCCGGCTCGGCACGATGAGCTGCGGCGCGTCCACGCACAGCTCGACCTCGACCTTGGCCCGCTTCCCCGTCTCCGGATCGGTCTCGTTCCGCTCGGCGGGCTCGACCACGTCCTCGTACGAGCCGATGTGCGGCAGCACCGCCTCGGCCAGCTCGGCGAGGAAGGCGAACCGCAGATCACGGTCGCGCGGCTGCGCCACCGTGAGCAGCCGGGGCGCCTCCCGGTCCGTGCCGACGAGGGCACCCAACGGGGCGCCCGCCTCGCCCGCCGTGGTCAACGGGACCAGGACCAGCGGCCGGTCGGTGAGATGGCGGTGGCAGACCGTGGCCAGCGGCCGCGCCCGGCCGCTCTCCACCGCCTCCAGCCGGGCCAGGGTGCCGATCAGCGACATGCCGCACCGCCCGCCAGCGCCTCGGCCCGCAACGCCGCCGCCCGGCGCAGCGCGGCGACCGTCGGGTCCGCCGGATCGCCCTCCTTGCCGGAGGCGGCCGCCAGCACCTCGCCCACCGTGGTCAGCCCGCCCAGCTCCCCGCGCACGCTCCGCCCCAGCGCCTCCACCGCACCGGCCGCCCGCGCCTTCGCCCGGCAGTGGAAGGCCAGCTCGCAGGCGGCCAGGCACTCCGGGGCGTACGCCGCGTCGACCGATTCCACCGCGGCGTCCAACCGCTCCCGGGGGCACGCCGGATCGAAGGTGGTGCCCTCGGGCAGGGCCGCCGCGATGTCCTCGATCCGGGCCAGCCGGCCGAGCTGGCGGCGGGTGACCGCGCGCTGCTTGCGCACGTCCACCACCGAGGCGGTCGGCAGGTTGGAGAAGTCCTTCGGGCAGACCAGCAGCACCCGGTGGTCCACCTCGGCGCCCTCGATCCGCTCCGCGACCCGCTCCAGCGCCAGCACGTAGACGGCGGACTGCCGGGCCGCCGCACCGACCTTCGCCGCGTCGGCCGAGCCGTCGATCATCGGGAACGACTTGATCTCGACGACCGTCCACGTCCCGTCCGGGCGCACCGCCACCGCGTCCGGCTCCAGATAGGCGGGGGAGCCCGCCACCTCCAGCGCCAGCATCGGATGGTCCAGCAGCGCCCAGCCGCCCGCCTCCGTCGCCTCCCGCAGCGCCAGCGCGGTACGGGCCGCGCGGCCCTCGGGGCCCGCCGCCGACAGGTCCGGCACCGCGACCTCGCGCGGCGGCTCGCCGCCGGGGCCGAGCCGCTCGTGCAGCAGCCGGATCAGCTCCGCGCCGCCGTCTGCCTTGACCTTGGCCTCGAAGGCGTTGCCCCGGACGAAGGCGAACTGCGACTGGCCGAACGGCGCCGGTGAGCCGAGCGCCGCCGCCAGCGCGGCCTTGTCGACCCCGGCCCCGTCCAGCAGGGCGCGGCGGCGGCAGCCGGGGTTGGCGGCGAGGGCGGCCAGCGCGCGGGCGTCCAGCGGACGCGGCGGGACGGCCGGTCCGCGCAGCTCAGCGAGTTGCCGCCGGAGCGCCGTCGCCGGACGCTCCTGTCCCCGCTGGGGTGGTGGAACCGGGCCGGGAGGTGCCGCCGGTCGCGGCGACGACGGCGTCTGCGGAGGTGGTTCGCTGGCCAGGGATGCGCTCACCCGCCGAAGTCTCGCACCCGGCACTGACATTCGCGGATTCCGCACCGGCGGCCGGGGCCTCCGTCTTCGGGGCGAGCCCCGGGAACCGTACGGAGAACCGCTCCGCGATCCGGTCCGCGAGCCGCATCAGCGGCCGGGCCAGCAGCGCCCCGACCCCCATCACGGCGGCGCCCGCCACCGCGTCGAGGAAGTAGTGGTTGGCCGTGCCCATCACCACGAGCACGGTGATCACGGGGTAGGCGACGCCCGCGGCCCGGACATAGGGGTTCCTGCTGTGGCGCCAGAGCAGGATGCCGCACCAGATCGCCCAGCCGACGTGCAGGCTCGGCATCGCCGCGTACTGGTTGGTCATGCCGCCCATGCCGCGCGGGGCGCTGGCCTCGTTGCCCCACCAGCCGTACGAGCTGTACTGGGCCATGGTGTCGACGAAGCCGTGCCGGGCCTCCAGCAGCCGGGGCGGGCAGGTCGGCAGCAGCGTGAAGCCGATCAGGCCGAGCATCGTGGAGGTCATCAGCCAGGCGCGGGCCCTGCGGTAGATCTCCTGGCGGCGGCGGAAGAGCCAGACCAGCACGACGGGCGTGACGAGGTAGTGCAGGGACGCGTACGCGAAGTCGGCGGGTATGCCTATGGAGGGGCGGGCGGTGAACAGCCGGTTCAGCGGATGCTCGAAGTTGATGTGGAGCGTCTGCTCCAGCCGCAGGATCGCCAGGCCGTGGTCGACGGCGGTCGACACGTCCCCACGCGCCACCAGACGGCCCGCCGAGTAGGCTCCGTACACCAGGGCCAGCAGCGGCAGCTCGGTCCACCAACGGGGCCGCGGGCGCGGCGCGGGCGCGGTGCTGGCATCCTGCATCCGGTAGCTCTCCATCATGATTTCATGCGACCGACGACGGGCGTTCAACCGTACGGTGCGGTGCGTCAGCGGTTCCCCCGGGGTCCGTATGGGCCCGGTGCGTGCGGATTCCTCCGCGCAGTGGGACGTCGCACCGGCCCGTGAGGTTGCCTCCCGATCATGTGCGGGATGATGGTACGACCGGATGATCCGTGTCGTCCCGGTTCCGGACCGCCGGCTTTCCGGTCCGGCCGGTTCCAGCGGGTCGGGCCAGCTCCGGCCGGAGCCTGCCCTCGGCGCGGTCGGCACGGATCCCGGGACAGACCTCATCAGTACAGACTTCGGCACAGTCAGCACAGGGAGAGCCGTCATGGCACCGCGTATCCTGCTCGCCCGGCACGGCCAGACGGAATGGTCCGTCAACGGCAACCACACCGGCAGGACGGACATCCCGCTGCTCGACTCCGGCCGGGCGGGCGCGAAGCTCCTCGGCGAGCGGCTGCGGCGGGCGCCGTGGAACGGGCTGCCCGACGTGGAGGTGCGCACCAGCCCGCTGCTGCGGGCCAGCGAGACCTGCGAGATCGCCGGCTTCGGCGACCGGGCCGAGCCGTGGGACGCGCTCCTGGAGTGGGACTACGGCGCCTACGAGGGGATGACCCCGGCCGAGATCAAGGCGATCCGGCCGGACTGGTTCATCTGGCGCGACGGGGTGCCGGACGGGGAGACCACGGCCGAGCTCTCCGCCCGCGCCGACGAGATCGTGGCGTGGGCCCGCTCGGCCGACAGCGACGTACTGGTCTTCGCCCACGGCCACATCCTGCGGGCCCTGGGCGCGCGCTGGCTCGGCGAGGACCTGTCGTTCGGGGCGCGCGTCCGGCTCGACCCGACCTCACTCTCCGTACTGGGCTGGGCCTACGGCGCCCCCGCGATCCACCGCTGGAACGACACCGGACACCTGGAGGGCTGAACGCCACCCGCGAGGCGGTCCCGGCCGCGAAGGGCCCGGGGCCGCCTGCCGGGAATCCGGGCCGGACGCCGCTCCCCGGGGGCCCCTACGCCGGGGCCACCGCCTCGTACCGGTCCAGGAACTCCCGCACCTCGGCCGTGGCCCGCTGCGGCCGGAGCGCCTCCACCGCCGCCGCGAGCATCCCCCGGATCCGGGTGGACCGGACGTTCTCCAGCAGGTCGAGCACCTGGTGGCCGGTGGCCGCCGCCTCCTCGGCCCGGCCCGCGCGGGCCAGGTCCCAGGTCAGTTCGGTGCGGTACAGGGCCAGGTTCCGGGTGAAGTGCGGGTCCTGGAGCCGGGTGGCGCGCCGGGCGTGCCGGGCCGCCCGCGACCAGTCGCCCAGCGCCGACCAGCACTGCGCCTCCAGCATCTCCAGCTCCGCCTCCCGGAAGAAGCTCATCCACTCCGGGTCGGAGTCGCCCGGCCCCCGGCCGAAGGCGGTCAGTGCCCGGCCGATGGCCCGCTCGCACCCCGTACGGTCACCGAGCCCGGCCCGGCCGCCCGCCTCCCGCAGCGCCAGCAGCGCCTGGAGTCGGTGCGAGCCCAGCGGCTGCGCCACCCGCTGCCCGGCCTCCGCCGCGCGCACCGCCTCGCGGTGCCGCCCGATGTCCCGGGCCAGGAAGGACGTGTTGCAGAACGCGTGCGCCTCCAGCGCCGGATCACCGGAGACCCGCGCCGTGGCCAGCGCCTCCGCGTAGTGCGAGCGGGCGTCCTCCCACCGGCCGGAGTCGTGGGCCAGCCAGCCCACCGAGATGGCCAGCTCGCCCGCTCCGGCGTGCAGCCGGTCGGCGGTGGAGCGCCGGGCGCTGGGCCCGGCGTCCAGCAGGGCGTACGCCATCCGCAGGGGGCGGGAGGCCTTGCGGTACAGGCCGTCGGCGCCGTGCCGGTCGTCGAGCAGCCGGATCTGCCGCACCGCCTTCTCGACGGCGCTCACCTCTCTCTCGCCGACCCGGCGGGGGTGGGGGAGAGAGGCCTCGGCGGCGGACGCGCCGTTGAGACTCAGGCCCAGGGTTGCGGCCAAGGTGGTGCCGCTCGTCATGAATACGCGACGCAGCACGTCGCTCTCCTCGTCGGGGTTGCTGGGGGGAGTGGGGGGTGGTGGGGAGGGGGCGGTGGACCGCGCCGCCCGGCCGCGCACGGATTCGCGCGGTGAGAAGCCCAGGTCCACCAGGGTCGTGCCGGGGAACATGTGCAGGAAGACCCGTTCGTACGCGTAGTTGGGGCAGCGGATCTCGCCGGACTCCACGCGACCGATGTACCGGGCGTCGCACGCGACCTGCTCGCCGATCTCACGAGCCGATCTGCGTACGGCGGCAGCGAACTCCCCGGCGGAACGCTGTCCGCGCAGCCGCCGGAAGGCGAGGTTGGGCACTGCCCCTGACGACACCATGCGCGGGACCTCTCTTCTGCAGCACCTCTGCAGCCGGGCCCAAAGCGTCCGGTGTCCCGGCGGATGACCCGACGGAGCTAAAACGTACCGGGAGTTGTGGATCTCCACACACGACGTTTCTTGACAAAGAGGGCATTACGGGCGGGATCCGCCATGAACTGCCACCCTTTGCGGCGGCGTGCCACCGTAGCCCTTGACGCGGTCGGCGCGTTGGTCCATGTGACCACGGAATCCGGCTCCGCCCGGCGATGAGAGGAGAGGTCCCTTGTTGCATCTCGGCACGGAGACCGAACCACCGACCACTGCGACGACCCCGGCCGCCGCCGACCCCCCGGCGTCCGCCGCGCTCCCCGAGGAGTACGGCGCCACGCCCGACGAGTACGGCGCGGTCCCCTGCGATCTGGTGACAGTCCCGGCCCGGCAGGGGCTGGAGGCCGTGGACATCCTGCGCCGCGAGGCCGAGCAGCGGGTCGGCCCCGTCCTGCACGACGGCGCCTGCGACACCCTCGGGTTCCTGGTGCCGCCGGGCACCGCCGACGCGTGGGACGTACCCGGCAGCGCCTGCACCCGGACCGCCGGACGGGGGCTGCGGATCCCCGCCGAGCCGCCCGTCCTCGGCAGCGGCTGGCTGCTGCCCGAGGCCGACGCCCCGGTCACCGACCCGGCGGACCTGCGGGTCGCGCTCGACCGGGCGGCCCGGCTCATCGAGGCCGCCGACAGCTGTCGCTGACCGCCCGCCCCGCCCATGCGCCCATAATTGAGCGGGTGGGCGGGTCCTTCCGCCACGGCCGGTCCCGTACCGGCCCGGAACGAAGAGCAGTGAGCGGGCACGAGCAGCGGTGGCACGTCGAGGTACGTCGTCGGACGGGGGCGCGGGCGCCCGCAAGCGGTCCGACCGGAAGACCGGGAAGGCCGGCGGCACGGCCGGTGGCCGGGGCGGGCGCGGGACGGAGCCCGTCGCCGAACCGGTGGACGGCGGTCTCGCCGAACTCGTACCCGACCGGGAGCGGCCCCGGGCCTGGACGCTGACGCTGGACGGGGCCCCGCAGTCCCATGTGGACCTCGACGACCCGACGTTCCTGTCCTTCGAGTACCAGCGCAGGATCGGCCATGTCGTCGACCTCCTCGCCCCGCCCGGACAGCCGCTGCACGTCGTCCACCTGGGCGGCGGGGCCTTCACGCTCGCCCGCTACATCGCCGCGACCCGGCCCCGCTCCACCCAGCAGATCGTCGAGGTGGACGCCGCCCTCGTCCAGTTGGTGCGCCGGGAACTCCCGCTGGACCCGCAGGCAAGGATCCGGGTCCGGGCCACCGACGCCCGCGCCGGCCTCGGGAAGATCCAGGACGGCTGGGCGGACCTGGTCATCGCCGACGTCTTCAGCGGGGCCCGCACCCCCGCCCATCTCACCAGCACCGAATTCCTCGCCGAGGTCCGCCGCGTCCTGAAGACCGGCGGGAGCTACGTCGCCAACCTCGCCGACGGGCCCCCGCTGACCCATCTGCGCGGCCAGATCGCCACCGCCGCCACGGTCTTCCCGGAACTCGCGCTCGCCGCCGACCCGGCCGTGTGGCGCGGCAAGCGCTTCGGCAACGCCGTACTGCTCGCCTCCGACCTGCCGCCGAGGCTCGCGGAGCTGACCCGCAAGGTGGCCACCGACCCGCACCCCGGCCGCGTCGAACACGGGCGGGCCCTGGCCGATTTCACCGGCGGCGCCGCACCCGTCCACGACGCCGCCGCCCGCCCCTCCCCGGCGCCGCCGCCCACCGCCTTCGGCTGAGCGCGGAGCCGGAGCCGGGGGTCGGGGGCCGGGGGCTGGGCCCGGGGCGGCTGCGCCCTACGCCGGGTCACGCCCTACGCCGGGCGGTCGTACGCCCCCTCCGCCCGGTTCACCGCCGACAGCACCGCCAGGATCGAGGCGGTGAGGACCGAGGTGTCCCGTCCCGCACCCCAGCACCGCCGGCCGCCCACCCGGCACTCCGCGTACGCCATCGCCGGGCTGCCCCGGCCGGCGCCCGTCGCGTGCTCCGTGAAGTCGAGGACGTCCACCTCGATGCCGGCGGCGGCCAGCGCGCGGGTGAACGCGGAGACCGGGCCGTTGCCCGTGCCCTCGTAGTCGCCCTCCCGGTCGTCCACCCGCAGGGTGCAGACGAACCGGTGCTCGCCCGCCGGATTCCGGTCCGTCGACCAGGAGGTCAGCGCCACCTGCCCGTCCCGCCCCGGCCGCAGGTACGCCGCCTCGAACAGCTCCCACAGATCCTTCGCGGTGGCCTCCCGGCCGCTGTCGTCGGTCGCGGTCTGCACCGTACGGGAGAAGTCCGCGCGCAGCCGGGGCGGCAGGTCCACCCCGTGGACGCTGCGCAGCAGATGGGCGATGCCGCCCTTCCCCGACTGGCTGTTGACCCGGATGACCGCCTCGTACGTGCGCCCCACGTCCGCCGGGTCGATCGGCAGGTACGGCACCGACCACGGCTCGTCGGACCCGTCCGCCAGCCGGGCGAGCCCCTTGCTGATGGCGTCCTGGTGGGTGCCGGAGAAGGCGGTGTACACCAGGTCGCCGCCGTAGGGGTGGCGCGGCGGCACCGGCAGCCGGTTGCAGTACTCCACCGTGCGGCGGATCTCGTCGATGTCGGAGAAGTCGATCATCGGATCGACGCCCTGGGCGTGCAGGTTGAGCGCCAGGTTGACCAGGTCCACGTTGCCGGTGCGCTCCCCGTTGCCGAACAGACAGCCCTCCACCCGCTGCGCCCCCGCCAGAACGGCGAGTTCGGCGCACGCGGTGCCGGTGCCCCGGTCGTTGTGCGGGTGGACGGAGAGGATCACCGAGTCCCGCCGGTCCAGATGGCGGTGCATGTACTCGATCTGGTCGGCGTACACGTTCGGCGTCGCGATCTCCACCGTGGCGGGCAGGTTGTGGATCACCGGCCGGTCCGGTGAGGCGTCCCACAGCGAGGTGAGGCCGTTGCAGATCTCCAGGACGAAGTCCGGCTCGGTGAGTACGAAGACCTCGGGGGAGAACTCGAACCGGATGTCCGTGCCGGGCCGCGCCCGCGCCAGCCGTTCCATCAGCCGGGCGGACTCCATGACCACGGAGAGCAGTTCGGCCCGGTCGCGGCCGAGCACCACCTCGCGCCAGACCGGCGCGGTCGGGATGTACAGATGGACGACCGCCCGCGCCAGCCCCGCGACGGACTCGAAGGTCCGCTCGATCAGCTCCGCCCTGGCCGGGGTGAAGACGACCACGGTCACGTCGTCCGGTACCGCGCCGGTGTCGGCCAGGTGGCGGACGAAGTCGAAGTCGGTGCGGCTCGCGGACGGGTAGCCGACCTCGATCTCCTTGAACCCCATCGCCACCAGCAGGTCGAACATCAGGCGCTTGCGCGGGGTGTCCATCGGCTCGGCCAGTGCCTGGTTGCCGTCGCGCAGGTCCACCGGCACCCAGAGCGGGGCGCGTTCGATGCGGGCCTGCGGCCAGGTGCGGCCGGTCAGCGGGACCGCCACCCGCTCGAAGGCGGAGCGGTAGCGGTGGGAGGGCATGGAGCCGGCGCGCTGCGGGTTCCAGCGCGGGGCGTCGGCGGGCACGGGCCCGCGCGGGGTGCAGATCGTGGGGAAGCCGTGCATCGGTGACGGCCGGTCGGACGCGGTGCCGGGTACGGGGCCGGGCGTGGTGTCGGACGCGGAGCCGGGCATGGGGTCGGACATGAGGACGGTCTCTTCTCGCATCGCCGGAGGCGACCGGCACAGCACGGCGACCCGCGGCGGGGTGCCGGTCGCTTCAGGCCCCGCCGCGGCAGCCGAGAAGAAGGAGACCGCTGAGCGTCATGCCGGTACAGTAGCCACGGATCAAGTCCTCAGACAACCTGACAGGTGAACCCCGGTGTCCTCCCTCGGTCCGCTCCGCCCCAGCCCCCTGGTCGAACAGGCCACGCACCATCTGCGCGAGCAGATCACCGAGGGGCACTGGCCGGTCGGCACCCGCATCCCCGGGGAGACCACCCTGGCCAGGACGCTCGGTGTGGGCCGCTCCACGGTCCGCGAGGCGGTGCGGACCCTGGCCACGCTCGGGCTGCTCCAGTCCCGGCAGGGCGCGGGCGTCTTCGTCATCGCCGACCGGCCGACGGAGGACTGGCCGACCCGGCTGCGCCGCGCCGCGGTCACGGACGTCTACGAGGTCCGCATGCTGATCGAGGTCCAGGCGGCCCGGCTCGCCGCCCGCCGCCGCACGGACGAGGACCTGACCGCCCTGGACGAGGCGCTGGCCGCGCGCCGGGCGGCGGGGGCCGCGGGGGACGCGGAGTTCGTCGACGCGGACATCGCGCTGCACCGGGCGGTGGTGGCCGCCGCGCACAACCCCGTACTGACCGACGTCTTCGGCGAGTTCGCACCCGCGCTGCGCCAGGGGCTGATCGACCTCGTGGAGCTCTTCGGCCTCCGCCGCGAGGACCCGGGCCACGGCGACGCCACCCACGACGCGCTGGTACGGGCGGTCGTTGCCGGGGACGCGGAGGCGGCGGGCCGCGCCGCGCAGACCGAACTCGAATCCACCCTGGCCCGGCTGCGGGAGGCGTAGGCGGAGGGCGGAGGGCGGACGGCTTCGAGGCGTCCCGGGCGCGCGACTCCGGGGCTTCCCAGGTCCGCGTGACTTCGGGGCCCGCGAACCCCTCCGGGCCGACTCCCCGCGTCGGAGCCGCCGGCTCCACACCGCCTTCGAAGCCTCGAACGGGGAAGGCGGGCGAGCCGCCCCCGCCCGCCCCGCCAGGCCGTACCCCGTTCACCTTCCGGCGGGCGCCCCGTCCGGGCGGGCCGGCCGGCGCCCGCTCCGGCCCGGACGCGCCCCGTCGCGGCGCCCATCCCCGTACCGCCCCCGCCAACCCGTCCTGACCAGCGCGTTCCCGCCGAGGGGGTGAAGTCGCCCGGCCCGTATACGGATCGCGGCAAGACCCGGGCGGGACACGGTCCCATGACTTACCGGACACACTCGGGCAACGGAAGCGTCTTCAACTCTTGACACCCACCCCTTCAAGGCAGGAACCTTCCGACATCGACGCGTGGGAGCGCTCCCACGTCGGACGGGTCCCCCACCGCCCGCTCCCGTTCCCGCCGCCGGCCGTGCCGCGCGACCGGAACACCGAGCCCCACCCCCGGCACGTCCCACCCGGAACAAGGAGTAGTGGAATGCGCATCACCCGCACCGTCGCCGGTCCGAGCCGCAGAGCCGCGGTTCTGGCCACCACGGGCCTGACGGTCTCGGCCCTGCTGCTGACGGGCTGCAGCAGCGACTCGGACACGTCGGGCAGCAAGGGGCCCGACAAGGACGGGAACGTCACGCTGACGATCGCCGACTTCGGACAGTTCGGCTACAAGGAGGCCGGGCTCTTCGCCAAGTACCACGAACTCCACCCGAACGTCACGATCAAGGAAGACGTCACCGCCGACGAGAAGGTCTACTACCCCAAGCTGCTCCAGCAGCTGAACTCGGGCAGCGGGCTCGCCGACATCCAGGGCATCGAGGTCGGCCGGATCAAGGAGATCGTCGACACCAAGGCGGACTCCTTCGCCGACCTGAGCAAGGTCATCGACGTCAACGAGTGGGTCTCGTGGAAGGCGAAGCAGGCCACCGCCGCCAACGGCGCGGTGATCGGCGCCGGGACCGACATCGGCCCGATGTCGCTCTGCTACAACGCCGACCTGTTCAAGAAGGCCGGGCTGCCGACCGACCGCGAGGAGGTCGCCAAGCGGATCGCGGGCGGCTGGGAGGACTACCTCAAGCTCGGCGAGGAGTACAAGAAGAAGGCGCCCGCGGGCACGTACTTCATGGACTCCGCCAGCGCCATGTTCAACGCGGTGGTCAGCTCCAACGCCGAGCAGTACTACGACAAGAGCGGCAAGCCGGTCTACAAGGAGAGCCCCAGCGTCCAGCAGGGCTGGAAGCTCGCCTCCGAGGTCGCCGCGAAGAAGCTCTCCCAGGGGCTCGCCCAGTTCGACACCAACACCTGGGTCCCCGCCCTGCGCAAGGGCACCGTCGCCACCGTGACCTGCCCCGCGTGGATGGCCGGACAGATCTCCGTCAACGCCGGTGAGGGCAACAAGGGCAAGTGGGACATCACCACCGCGCCCGGCGCCACCGCCGCCAACTGGGGCGGCTCCTTCCTCGCCGTGCCCAAGTCGGGCAAGAACGTCGAGGAGGCCGGCAAGCTCGTGAAGTGGCTGACCGCCCCCGAGCAGCAGGCCGCCGTCTTCAAGGCGATCGGGGTCTTCCCGTCCAACAAGGGCGCCTACGAACTGCCCGACGTGAAGAACGCGAAGCTCCCGTACTTCAACGACGCCCCGATCGGGCAGATCTACGCCGACGAGGCCAAGACCATCCCCGAGGCGGTGCTCGGCCCGAAGGACGCCACCATCAAGGACACCATCTCCACCCAGATCACCAACATGGAGCAGCGGGGCACCGACCCCGACAAGGCGTGGAAGGCCGCGACCGACGCGATCGACAAGGCGATCGGCTGACCGTCACCGGTGCGGGCGCCGCCCCTTCCGGGCGAGCCCGCACCGGCCCGTGCTCCCTCACCCCACAGCCCGTCCGTCGCCCGCGCACCGGTACGCCCGTCCGCCGGTACGCACCCGCATCCCAGGGAAGGACTCCCGCCCGTGGCCCCCTCGACTCCCACCCGGGACGCACACGTCCCGCCACCCGGCGGATCTCCGCACGCCCCGGCAGCCGCCTCCCGGCGGGCCTGGCGGAGCCGGCTGTGGCGCTTCGACGACAAGGCATCGCCGTACGCCTACATCGCCCCGTTCTTCCTGGTCTTCGGCGCGTTCGGGCTCTACCCGCTGATCTACACCGGCTGGATAGCCCTGCACCGGGTGGAGATGACCGGGCTCGACCAGATGGAGTGGGTCGGCTGGGGCAACTTCGACGCGATCCTGCACGACTCCGAGTTCTGGACGGCCGTCGCCAACACCTTCCTGATCGGCGTCATGTCGACGGTCCCGCAGCTGCTGGTCGCCCTGGGCCTGGCCCATCTGCTCAACTACCGGCTCCGCGCCAGCACCTTCTGGCGGACCGTCGTCCTCACCCCGTACGCCACCTCGGTGGCCTCCGCCGCGCTCGTCTTCGCCCTGGTCTTCCGGGCCGACGGCGGCCTGCTCAACTGGGTGCTGCAATTCGTCGGCCTCGGCGACACCAACTGGGCCAACGGGCACTGGACTTCGAAGATCGCCATCTCCGTCATCGTGATCTGGCGCTGGACCGGCTACAACGCCCTGATCTACCTGGCCGCCATGCAGGCCGTACCGACCGACCTGTACGAGGCGGCCTCGCTGGACGGCGCCTCGCGCTGGCAGCAGTTCCGCAAGGTGACCATCCCCTCGCTGCGGCCCACGATCCTCTTCACGATCGTCATCTCCACCATCGGTTCCATGCAGCTCTTCGGTGAACCGCTGCTGCTGGAGGGCGGCCGCCTCGGCGCCATCGGCGGCAACGAGAATCAGTACGAGACGCTCAGCGTCTACCTCTACAACTACGGCTGGAACCTCGGGCACCTCGGCCCGGCCGCCGCCGTCGCCTGGGCGATGCTCGCCCTGCTGCTGATCATCGCCGCGGCCAACTGGCTCGTCGGCCGCTTCGTACGCACATCCGCGGTCTGACCGGGAGCGACTCTCATGACCACGACCAGCCCCACGAAGACCCCGGACCCCACCGCCGGGGCCGCCGCCCCGACCGCCCCGGCCGCCCGCCGGGAGGCCCGGCGCCCGATCCGCTTCCGGCCCGGCGCGGGACAGCAGCTGAAGGGCGGCCCGTTCGCGTACATCGCCCTGGCCGTCGTCGGCATCGGCTCGCTGCTGCCGCTCTACTGGACGCTGGTGGCCGCGTCCCACACCCAGGACGAAGTCCTCGCCACCACCCCGCCGTTCCTGCCCGGCGGGCGGCTCCTGCACAACCTCGACGCGGCCTGGAACGACGCCAACCTCGGCAAGGCCATCGTCAACAGCGTCATCGTCTCCAGCTGCATCACCGCCGCGACGCTCTTCTTCTGCACCCTGGCCGGCTACGCCTTCGCCAAGATGCGCTTCCGGGGCCGGGGCGCGCTGATGACCGGCGTCATCGCCACGCTCACCATCCCGCCGCAGCTCAGCGTCGTACCGCTGTTCATGATGATGTCCGACATCGGCTGGGGCGGCCGGCTGGAGTCGGTGATCTTCCCGACCCTGGTCAGCGCGTTCGGCGTGTTCTTCATGCGGCAGTACCTGAGCGAGGCGCTGCCCTACGAACTCGTCGAGGCCGCCAAGATCGACGGCGCGAACAACTTCCGCATCGTGCTCAGCGTCGTCCTGCCGGTCGCCCGCCCCGCGATGATGGTGCTCGGCATGCTCACCTTCGTCCAGGCGTGGAACGACTTCTTCTGGCCCTACCTCGCGCTCAACCAGCAGAACCCCACGCTCCAGGTGGCCCTCGGCCAGCTGAGCGCCTCCTACACCCCCGATCAGAGCATCGTCATGGCCGGTGCCCTGATCAGCACGCTGCCGCTGCTCGTGGTGTTCGTGATCTTCGGCAAGCGGATCGTCGGCGGCATCATGTCCGGCGCCGTCAAGGGGTGACACCGGGCCCGCCCCGGCCACCCCGCCGTCATCAGGGGTGACCCCGGGCCCGCCCCGGCCCGCTTCTCCGCCAGAGGTGACACCGGCCCGTCCGGCCACCCCGCCGTCAAGGGGTGGCCGGGCCCCTCCCCGGCCGGCCGCCCCTCCGCCTGCCCGTCCTGCCCCCCATCCCCTCCGCACACCCTGGGAGCGCTCCCGCATGACTGCCGTACGACCCGAAACCGCCCCGAAGTCCGCCACCGCCCCGCAGCCCGCCGCCGGCCAGGCGGCGCAGTTCCCGCCCGGCTTCGTCTGGGGGGCGGCCACCGCCGCCTACCAGATCGAGGGCGCCGCCGCCGAGGACGGCCGCACCCCCTCCATCTGGGACACCTTCAGCCGCACCCCGGGCAAGGTCCGCAACGGCGACACCGGGGACATCGCCGCCGACCACTACCACCGCTACCGCGACGACGTGGCCCTGATGAAGCGGCTCGGCCTCACCGCCTACCGCTTCTCGATCTCCTGGCCCCGGGTGCAGCCCACCGGCCGCGGCCCGGCCGTCGAACGCGGCCTGGACTTCTACCGTCGGCTCGTCGACGAGCTCCTCGAAGCGGGCATCGCCCCCGTCGCCACCCTCTACCACTGGGACCTGCCCCAGGACCTGGAGGACGCGGGCGGCTGGCCCCAGCGGATCACCGCCGACCGCTTCGCCGACTACGCCGACATCATGGGCCGCGCGCTCGGCGACCGCGTCACCACCTGGACCACCCTGAACGAGCCCTGGTGCTCGGCCTTCCTCGGATACGGCTCCGGCGTGCACGCCCCGGGCCGCACCGAGCCCGCCGCCGCCCTGAGCGCCGCCCACCACCTCAACCTCGCCCACGGCCGGGCGACCGGGATCCTGCGCGACCACCTCCCCGCTGCCGCGCAGATCTCGGTCACCCTCAACCTCCACCACGTCCGCCCGCTGACCGGCAGCGCCGCCGACGCGGACGCCGCCCGCCGGATCGACGCGGTCGGCAACCGGATCTTCACCGGCCCGATGCTGCGCGGCGCGTACCCGGAGGACCTGCTCGCCGACACCGGCCACCTGGTCGACTGGCCGGAGCTGATCCGGGACGGCGACCTGGCCGCCATCTCCACCCCGGTCGACATCCTGGGCGTCAACTACTACACCCCCACCGTGGTCTCCACCCCCGCCGACGGCGCAGGCGACTCCCGCGACGACGGGCACGGCAACAGCGACCACTCCCCGTGGCCCGGCTCCGAGCATGTCGCCTTCCACCTCGCCGAGGGCCGCGAGCGCACCGCGATGAACTGGGCGATCGACCCGGACGGCCTGCACGACCTGCTGCTCGACGTGGCCCGCGAGAACCCCGAACTGCCTCTGATGGTCACCGAGAACGGCGCCGCCTTCGACGACTACATCGCACCCGAGGGCCATGTCGCCGACCCCGAACGCATCGCCTACCTCCACGGCCACCTCGACGCCGTCCGCCGCGCGATCGCCGACGGAGCCGACGTCCGCGGCTACTTCCTCTGGTCCCTGATGGACAACTTCGAGTGGGCGTACGGCTACTCCAAGCGCTTCGGCACGGTGTACGTCGACTACTCCACCCAGCGCCGCATCCCCAAGGCGAGCGCCCACTGGTACTCCGACGTCATCCGCCGCAACGCCCTCCCGCCCACGACCCCCTGACCCCGACCCCTCGCCTCCAGGAGACCCGGCCACCCCGGTCCGGGTCTCCGCCACTCTCCCGCGCCTAGAATTGGGAGCGCTCCCAGAAAGGCGGTGCGGAGCTGCCGCCCGACCCGTACGGGTGCTGCGGGGCCCGATGCCCGGACTTTGGTCCGGGCGTCCGGCTATGAGAAATTGACCGCGAACGGGAGGCAGCCATGGCGGCAGCGCGAGTACGGAGCGGTGGCCGGCCCACGCTCGAAGAGGTCGCGGCACGGGCGGGGGTGGGACGCGGCACGGCCTCGCGCGTCATCAACGGCTCGCCCCGGGTCAGCGCACGGACCCGCGAGGCGGTGGAGGCGGCCGTCGCCGAACTGGGCTACGTACCCAACCGCGCGGCCCGCGCCCTCGCCGGGAACCGCACGGACGCCATCGCCCTGGTGGTGCCCGAGCCGGAGACCCGCTTCTTCGCCGAGCCGTTCTTCTCCGACATCGTCCGAGGGGTCGGCGCGGCCCTCGCCGACACCGACATGCAGCTGCTGCTCACCCTCGTCGGCAACGACCGCGAGCGCCGCCGCCTGGTCCAGTACCTGACCGCACACCGCGTGGACGGAGTGCTGCTGGTCTCCGTACACGCCGACGACCCCCTGCCCGACCTGCTGGAACAGCTCGGCATGCCGGCCGTGATGAGCGGCCGCAGGTCGGCCTCCGAGAAGCTCGCCTCCGTAGACTCCGACAACTTCGCCGGCGCCCGCGCCGCCGTGGACCACCTGCACGTCCGAGGCCGCCGCGCCATCGCCACGATCACCGGCCCCCTGGACGTGTACGGCGCCCGCCGCCGCCTCGACGGCTACCGGGACGCGATCACGGCCACCGGCCTCGCCCCCGACGAACAACTGATCGCCCCCGCCGACTTCACCGAGGAGGGCGGCGCCCACGCCATGCGGGAACTCCTCGCCCGCCGCCCCGACGTCGACGCGGTCTTCGCCGCCTCCGACGTCATGGCCGCGGGCGCCCGCCAGGTCCTCCGCGAGTCCGGCCGCCGCGTCCCGGACGACGTGGCCCTCATCGGCTTCGACGACTCGGCAGTGGCCCGCCACATGGACCCACCCCTCACCAGCGTCCGCCAGCCGATCGAGGAAATGGGCCGCACCATGGCCCGGGTCCTCCTCGAAGAAATCGACCGCGACCCCCAGCAACGCCCCCAGATCGTCCTCCCCACCGAACTGATGATCCGCGACTCGTCCTGAGCCCCTCGTCGTTTCTGAGCCGCCAGGGTGTCCGGCCTCCGAGGCGTCGCCTTGGAAGTGGGACCTCCGTTTTTCACGAGTCCTTCACGTTGTTGTGAATCGTCGCTTAGAGTTTCCGCGAACGATGGATGCGTGACGCACCACACAACGTCACACGATGGGCCGCTGGGTGCGTTCCGACGCGGCTGTGCATATGGGGGGCCTCATGCACGAGATGGTCAAGGGTTCCAATGTCGGCCTGGCGGCCTTGAGCGAGGACATTGGCTCGGTGATGGTGAGCCTGGCCTGGAGCAGTGACACGGGCGAGGGCGACGCCGATGTCTCCGTGCTGCTGCTCGATTCGAACGGCAAGGTCGGAAGCGACGCGGACTTCTGCTTCTACAACAACCCGGTTGCCGGCGGAGGAAGCGTGCAGCTTCTGGGCAAGACGCCCACGGCCGACGGTAGCGAGGACCGGATCGGCTTCGATCTCGATGCGGTGCCGCCGGAGGTTGATCGAATCGTCGTAGCGGCAAGCCGTTACGACGACTCCAGGTTCGGAGACCTCAACGATCTGTGCCTCACGTTGGCGGACAGCTCGGGCGAACGCCTGATCAGGTTTGCCATCGAGGACCCGGGAGCGGTCAGCGCGCTCATCTTCGGTGAGCTGTACCGCCGGTCCGGCGTATGGAAGTTCCGGGCGATCGGGGAGGGATACGCATCCGGACTGGCCGGACTGGCCACGGACTTCGGCGTCGACATCGACGACGCGGAGGACGAAGCGGAGACGGACACGGTCGAGGAATCCGTCCCCTCGGAAGACCCCGGACAGGAGCGACGGCTCGCCGGGGCTCCGTCGACCGGGGAAGCATCCGAGGAGCGTCCGACCGTACCCGCCCAGGGACAGCCCCCAGCACTGCCGACGGCCGGAGAGGCGGCAGCGGCATCCCCGGCGCGGGAGAAGGGCCGTGCCCGTCCCCGTACGGCCAGGAAGAAGGTGACGCTTCCCAGGACCGCGAAGAAGTCCCTCGCCGAGAACGACTCATGGAGGTCGGCTCGGCTCTTCCCCGCATCGGCACTCAAGAGCGACCGGGAGCGCGAAACACGCGCCACGTCGGTCGTGCTGTCCGTGATGGCCCAGGTGCCGGAGTTCGGCCGCCGCCTCACCGTGGGGTTCGGGGCTCCCGCTGGACGCATGGAGACGTTCACCGAGGTTTCGCTCCCGCACGGCGAATCCCCGCGACGGCCGGATGGCGTCATCAGGGTCGAGCGGGCGGGCAAGCTGTGGACCGCCCTTGTCGAAACGAAGACCAACGGCAGCGCCCTCAAGTCGGACCAGGTACAGGCGTACATGGACATCGCAGCTCGACGTGGGTACGAGGCGGTGATCACCCTGTCCAACGACGTCGCCGTGGAGGGAAGTTCGCTCGTCGACGTCAAGATCGACGGCCGGCGCAAGAACAAGGTCGCCCTCAGGCACTTGTCCTGGGCAGAGGTCGCGCACCAGGCACAGATGCTGATCAGCCACGAGGGCGTGAGCAATGCCGCGCATGCCTGGCTGCTCCAAGAGCTCCTTCACTATCTGCAGCACGAGAATTCCGGCTGCCACGGGTTCCAGAACATGGGCGCGGCGTGGGTGCCGGTACGTAAGGGCATCGACGACGAGACCCTCTGCCAGGGCGATCCCCGCGCCCTGGAAGTGATCGAGAACTGGGAAAGGCTGATCCGACAGGTATGCCTGAGGCTGGGTGGAGAGTTGGGGCAGAAGGTGTTGCCCGTACAGCGGGTCAGGCGCGGAGCCGACCCCCACGTCCGCCGCACGGAGCAGGCTGATCAGCTCTGCGAGGAGGGTCGTCTCCACGCAGCCATCCGGATCGAGGGCACACCGGGCGTTCTCGCCATCACCGCCGACCTGCGTACCGGAAAGCTGCGTACGTCCATCGAGGTGGCGGCTTCCGAATCGGGCTACCCGTTGAGCAGGGCCAAGCGGCTGATCCGCCAGCTCGCGGCGGCCCCGGCGGACCTGCACATCGAAACCCTCGTCGAGGGCGGCGCACCGGGGCCACGCGGCACCCTGGAACGGCTGAGGCCCGAGCCCGCCGATCTGCTGCCCAAGGACAGTGCGCAGGTCACCGGCTTCCGGCTCTCGCTCTTCAAGGGCATGGGTAGCGGCAGGGGCAACGCGGAGTCCGGCTTCATCCGCAGCGTCGACGCGGCGGTGGACCGCTTCTACTCGGGCGTCGTCGCCCTGCTGGACGCCGAGCGCCCTCGCCGCTCCCGGGCGGAGGTGTCGCAGCCCTCGAACTGACTCGGGTCGGCTCCGCTCGGGCACTTCCTGACGGAGCGGACATCGAAACCGGCCCCGTGGCGTGCTCGGCCGACGGACGCGGGTAAGCGTCGGATCCGGGGCGCTTCGGGGGCCAGTGCCGCGAGCAGCGGGGACCAGCCTCCACGACCTGCGGCGCTGGGCGCGGAGACTCAGGCTTCGAGCAGTCTTGCCGATGTCGACGACCCTATGGGCAGGGCGGCCTCCCAGGGAGGCGAAGCCGGAGTGGCGGCAGCCCGGCGCGTGGTTGTCGAGTCCCGGTGTCCCGCGACGGTGACGGGACCGCCCCTCCCCGTGCCGTGGCGCGGGAAGGGGCGGAGGTGTTTCCGGGCACGCGATCGAGGAGGCCGGGAAAGTGAGTTGCCGGGTCGGGCGGTGCCGATCTCGGTCACTGCTCGACGGGGTTGCCCATGATCCTCATGAAGGTGTCCGGCTCCTCGTCGTACCCGCGGATCCCGGGGTTGAAGTTCCACCGCCCGGAGTCCTCGCGCACGAACTCGCCGACCGTCGCCGCCGTCGCCTCCAGGACGCCGCCGAAGTCGTCCTCGGCCAGGACGGTGTAGCCCTCGCGCAGGCGCAGGCCGCGGTCGAGTACGCCGTCGAACGTCCTGCGGCGGGCCTTCTGATGGATGACGACGCCGACGACCACACGCCCGTACCGGGCGTCGAGGCGGTCGAGTTCCAGCGTCATGACCTCGTCCCAGCCGAAACCCTTGCCGTCCTTGCTGTCCCGGTTGAGGTAGATGGTGCCGTCCGGGGAGCGGCTGTCCCAGTGCACTATGTACGAGGGGTCTCCGTGCGGGGCAGCCGTCAGGTAGGTCGCAGCGACGATGTCCAGGTGGCTGGCAGGCTCACCGGCGGGGCTCGGTTGCCATTTCAGCGACACCTCTATCTTGCGAACGTCCTTTCTGGTGCCGTTCACCAACCCTCCTCCTCTTTTGTGCGGTTAATGAGCCAACATCGCTGATAGCAAAGGGCGTTCGCTCATCATGGCACGTCAGAGGGGTTCCCACACCAGTGCCGCCGGTCAAGGGGAGGTGAAGAGGAGGCCAGGGGAATCAGCGATACCGCCGCGCGTTTTTCGGTGCCCGCAGATAGTCGCGGTACTCCGTAACGCATTCGAAGAATGTCTTCTCGGGAAGCCCGTTCGGGACGCCGAGGGCGATGGCGACCCGGTCTCGAATGTGCCGCGCCGCACCTCCTGCTCCTGCTGTACGCCGGACGGTGTCGCGCTCGCGCGGCAGGGGCAGCTCCACGCCTCCACGTCCAGGACATGCAAGCTCGTCCGGTGGCCCGGTCCCAGGTCAGCTCCTCCGGGGTGGGGAGCGTGCGACCGGTCAGGGCTGTTCGTCCGCCGGCCTGAGTCCGCGCATCTGCCTGCACGGCGCGCACGCGTACGCCGGCGGTACGCGGGGATGTGCGCGCACGCGCGCCCGGGGCGAGGGCTTTGTGGATGTGATGCGGACGACACCGGTCGATCGGCCGGTGGGGGCGTCCCTGGGGCGCAGGCGCACCAGGGGAAACGCGAAGGGCCCCGGTCCGAAGACCGGGGCCCTTCCCTCAGGGTGAGTAACGGGACTCGAACCCGCGACATCCTGGACCACAACCAGGTGCTCTACCAGCTGAGCTATACCCACCGTGTCCGGTCTTTCCGACCGGCCGAGAAAAAGTGTACAGGGTCCGAGAGGGTGCTCGCTCCCAAGTTGTTCGGCCGCTGGGCCATGTCCTCGAAATGCTCGCGGAAAGGCCATGACCAGCGGCTTCGCAGAGGGCTACGACACGCGCCCGCGACACGGGCCCGCCGCACGGGCCCACGGCGCGAACGCCACAGAACTAAGGCTGGCGGGAGCGCTACGACGCGGGGCGCGAGACGTGGGCCGCGACGGCCTTCGCGCGCTCCGAGTCCGGGCCCGGCTGCGGCACGAAGACCGCCTCGCGGTAGTAGCGCAGCTCCGTGATGGAGTCGCGGATGTCCGCGAGCGCCCGGTGGTTGCCGTTCTTCTCCGGACTGTTGAAGTACGCCCTCGGGTACCAGCGCCGGGCCAGTTCCTTGATCGAGGAGACGTCGACGATCCGGTAGTGGAGGTAGCCCTCCAGGGCGGACATGTCCCGGGCCAGGAATCCGCGGTCGGTGGCGACCGAGTTCCCGCAGAGGGGAGCCTTGCCGGGCTCCTTCACATGCTCGCGGACATAGTTCAGTACCTGGGCCTCGGCGTCGGCCAGGGTGGTACCCCCGGCCAGCTCGTCGAGGAGGCCCGAGGCGGTATGCATCTGCCGTACCACCTCGGGCATCGTCTCCAGGGCCGCGTCCGGCGGGCGGATCACGATGTCCACCCCTTCGCCGAGCACGTTCAGCTCCGAGTCGGTGACCAGTGCGGCCACCTCGATGAGTGCGTCGTCCGTCAGCGAGAGCCCGGTCATCTCGCAGTCGATCCACACCATGCGATCGTTCATGGCCCCACCCTACGGGGCGCTGCGCTGCCCCGGCAGGGTCGGGCGTCCGGTCGTGTACGCGTCGGGTCCGGGCTTCCCCGGCTCGGGCGGGACCGGGCCGGGCGGTGGCGGCGTGATCACCTGCGGGCCCGTGGCCCGCCGGAGCATCGCGCCGCCCTGGACGGGCACCACCGTCTCCGGCGCCGAGGGCACCGGATCCCCGCCCTGCGGGCGACGGGCCCGGTAGGCGGCCCGGTACGCCGCGGGGGAGGAGCCCAGCTGGCGCCGGAAATGCCCGCGCAGCGCGACCGGCGAGCGGAAGCCGCAGCGGCCCGCCACCTCGTCGACCGAGTACTCGGACGTCTCCAGCAGCCGCTGCGCCTGCAGCACCCGCTGGGTGATCAGCCACTGGAGCGGTGCGCTGCCGGTGAGCGAACGGAACCTCCGGTCGAAGGTCCGCCTGCTCATGTAGGCGCGCGCCGCCAGCGTCTCCACGTCGAACTGCTCGTGCAGATGCTCCAGGGCCCAGGCCACGACCTCGGCGAGCGGGTCGGAGCCGATCTCTTCAGGTAAAGACCTGTCGAGGTAGCGCTCCTGACCGCCACTGCGCCGGGGCGGCACGACGAGCCGACGGGCCAGTGCCCCGGCGGCCTCCGTGCCGTGGTCCGTACGGACGATGTGCAGACAGAGGTCGATCCCGGCCGCCGTTCCGGCGGAGGTGAGCACGTCGCCGTCGTCGACGAAGAGCTCGCGCGGGTCGACGTGCACCGACGGGTAGCGCTTGGCCAGCGTCGGTGCGTACATCCAGTGGGTGGTCGCGGGGCGGCCGTCGAGCAGGCCCGCGGCGGCGAGCACGAACGCGCCCGTGCACAGCCCGACGATGCGGGCGCCTTCCTCATGGGCGCGGCGGAGCGCGTCCAGTGCCTCTGCGGGCGGCGGCGAAGTGATCGAGCGCCAGGCGGGCACCACGACGGTGCCGGCCCTGCTGATCGCCTCCAGCCCGTACGGCGCGGTCAGTTCGAGCCCGCCGGTGGTACGAAGCGGTCCTTCCTCGCCACCGCACACGAGCAGGCGGTAGCGCGGAACTCCCGCGTCCTGACGGTCGATTCCGAACACGGAGAGCGGGATCGAGCTCTCGAAGATGGGGCCGCCGCTGAACAGCAGCACGGCGACGACTTCACGTCGCCGACGGCCGCTGAGCTTCCGTACAGCCTCCGTTGCGGTGGCGGAGTCCTGGCTCATGACGCTAAGCCCCCCTCGGTGTTCGCGTCTCCCTGGTCCTTACGGGCCTGTCGCTGCTGCACTTTTCCCCTCGGTCCTGCGCGGGTTCCCCAGACTTCGAAACCCAAGATCGAATCTACTGCGTCCCGTGGTGCCGAGGTGACAAGTTCGCCCACCGGCGTTATGTCGACAAGGTCACTTGGCGGGAAGCGTTCGATCACGAAGCGTTGCATCTGGAGGACGCAGAGGGAAGTGCGCTGCGCATTGATGGCCCGTCCCCGTTGGGCAGAAGCGTACCGCGCGGTCTCTTCCTGCCTGGTGCAAGGGGGTTCGTCGGCCATTTCGGCAAGGAACGGGCAGGGAGGTGAAGTTGGCTTGAAATAGATGGTTGTGCATACGTGATTCGGTCAATGAACCGGCGCACAACCCGGCTGAACAACCGCTTCTGCGCGCCCCCGGAGCAGGCAGGACGGTCGATTACGGGCGAGACGGCACCGGCGACACGCGGCGACTGGTTTCCGCCCACGCGCCAGGTGTGTGTCTTTGGCCATGTGGCTGCCGGAACGGGGTGCGCCGGGGGCCGGAGCGGGGCGGGCGGGCCGCGGCGGGCGCGGTGGGGCCTCTGGGGTGATCCACCGTCCCGGGAGGGCCGGCGGCCGGTGCCGCGGGGCGCTTCGGGGCGTACGGGGGCCGGTGGCCGAACTCCGCGTGGGCGGGGTGACGCATTCGGCTGCGCGCGATCACCGAGAGGGACCGCCGGGGGGCTCGCGGCGTCGGTGTACGACACAGGCGCCATTGCCATCCGGGACCGCCTCGGGCATGCTCCGTGACACGTCGAGCGCGCTTTGCGCGGATCTGGGCGGTGGAGGAGTGGCGCCGTACCCTTGGGGGTAAGGGGTTGGGAAGATGATTCCCGGACACCGCAACACCGCCTGCTGGCGCACCTTCCCCAGTCGCTCTCCTCACGAGGACTCTCTTCGCCGAGACACCGATGGCCGGTCACGAAATCCCTGAACCCGCCGACCGCAAGCAGGTAGCCGACCACCTGTCGGACCCGCTGGCGGTCGAAGAAGCACGTCATTCCTGCGATCCGGCCTTCCGCCACGGAGTGGTGGTCGGTTTCGACGGCTCGACCTCCAGTGAGCGGGCCCTCGCCTATGCCATCGGTATGGCCCGAAGATCGGGTTCCGGCCTGATCATCGTCCACGTCGCCAACCGGTTGCCCACCACGGTCTGGGCGGGCTGCG
The DNA here is from genome assembly GCF_043079735.1 of Streptomyces sp. NPDC015144. NCBI lineage: Bacteria > Bacillati > Actinomycetota > Actinomycetes > Kitasatosporales > Streptomycetaceae > Streptomyces > Streptomyces sp. NPDC015144. Next base: position 252,069 of record NZ_JBIBUU010000007.1, read on the forward strand.
AACCGCCCGTCTTCGTCGATGTGCCCGATCACCGCACCGAGGTCCTCGGGCTGGAGCTCGCCTGCGCGGACTACCTCTCCGAGGTGCCCTGGGTGCTGGTCGAGCGCGGCGGGGACATCTGCCACGAGCTGGAGGAGGTCGGGCGGGAGTACTCGGCGGACGCCATCGTCGTGGGCTCCACGCACGGCGTCGTCGGCCGCATCTTCGGCTCGGTGGCCGGCCGCCTCGCACGGCGCGCGCAGCGCCCGGTCGTCGTCATCCCCTGACCGGTTTCCCGATCTGTTTTCCCGACCCGTTTCCCCGATCTGTTTCCCAAGCCGTTCCCCGAACGGGCGTCGCCCCGCCGGTCATGAGTCAACTCGTCCGTGGAAGCACGGTGTTGACGGACCGGCGGGGCGACGGTGTACGGGACGTACGGGCGCGGGGCGGGTGGACCTACTCGACCGTGACGGACTTCGCCAGGTTGCGCGGCTTGTCGATGTCCCGGCCCATGGCCAGCGCCGTGTGGTACGCGAAGAGCTGGAGCGGGATGCCCATGAGGATCGGGTCCAGCTCGTTCTCGTTCTTCGGGACGACGATGGTGTGGTCGGCCTTCTCCTGCACCTGGTGGGCGACGGCGAGGATGCGGCCGTCCCGGGCCTTGATCTCCTCCAGCGCGGCCCGGTTCTTCTCCAGCAGGTCGTCGTCCGGCACGATCGCGACCGTCGGCATCGCGGGCTCGATCAGGGCCAGCGGCCCGTGCTTCAGCTCGGAGGCCGGGTACGCCTCGGCGTGGATGTACGAGACCTCCTTGAGCTTCAGCGACGCCTCGCGGGCGACCGGGTAACCGCGCACCCGGCCGATGAACATCATCGACTTGGCGTCCGCGTACTCGGCGGCCATCCTCTTGATCTCGTCCTCGTTGGCGAGGATCTCGCTGATCTGGGCGGGGAGCTTGCGCAGCCCCTCGATGATCCGCTTGCCGTCGGCGACCGACAGGTCACGGATGCGGCCCAGGTGCAGGGCGAGCAGCGCGAAGGCGACCACCGTGTTGGTGAAGCACTTGGTGGAGACCACGCAGACCTCGGGGCCGGCGTGGACGTAGGTACCGCCGTCGGCCTCGCGGGCGATGGCCGAGCCCACCACGTTGACGACGCCGAGCACCCGGGCGCCCTTGCGCTTGAGCTCCTGGACGGCGGCCAGCACGTCGTAGGTCTCGCCGGACTGGGAGACCGCGACGTACAGCGTGTCCGGGTCGACGACCGGGTTGCGGTAGCGGAACTCGGAGGCCGGCTCGGCGTCCGCGGGGATGCGGGCCAGCTCCTCGATCAACTGGGCGCCGATCTGGCCCGCGTGGTACGAGGTGCCGCAGCCCAGGATCTTGATCCGGCGGACCCCGCGCGCCTCGCGGGCGTCCAGGTTGAGGCCGCCCAGGTGCACGGTGGCGAACCGGTCGTCGATCCGGCCGCGCAGCACCCGGTCCACGGCGTCGGCCTGCTCGGAGATCTCCTTGTGCATGTACGTGTCGTGGCCGCCCATGTCGTACGACTCGGCCTCCCACTCCACGGTGGTCGGCGTGGCCGTCGTGGACGAGCCCTCCGTGGTGTACGTACGGAAGTCGTCGGCCTTGAGGGTGGCCATCTCGCCGTCGTCCAGGGTCACGACCTGGCGGGTGTGGGCGACCAGCGCGGCGACGTCCGAGGCGACGAACATCTCCTTCTCGCCGATGCCGAGGACGACCGGGGAGCCGTTGCGGGCGACCACGATGCGGTCGTTGAAGTCGGCGTGCATGACGGCGATGCCGTACGTGCCCTCGACCGAGCGCAGCGCCTCGCGGACCTTCTCCTCCAGGGTGTCCGCCGGGGAGCGGGCGATCAGGTGGACCAGCACCTCGGTGTCGGTCTCGGAGAGGAAGACGACGCCGTCGGCGACGAGCCGGGTGCGCAGCTCGGAGGCGTTGTCGATGATCCCGTTGTGGACGACGGCGACCTTGTTGTCGGCGTCCAGGTGCGGGTGCGCGTTCTCGTCGCTCGGGGCGCCGTGGGTGGCCCAGCGGGTGTGGGCGATACCGGTGGTGCCGGTGAAGCGCTTGGGGACGCGGGCCTCCAGCTCGCGGACCCGGCCCTTCGCCTTCACCATCCGCAGCGCGGCGGGCTTGCCGGCCGTCGCCTTGCCGGTGATGACGATGCCCGCGGAGTCGTAACCCCGGTACTCCAGCCGCTGCAGCCCCTCCAGCAGCAGGGGAGCCACGTCGCGCTTCCCGATGTATCCGACGATTCCGCACATAGAGTCTCTGCCCCTCCGACGATGTGTTCCTGGTGCTCGTGCGCCTGCCCGTCCGCCCGCCCGTGGGCGGTGCGGCCGCTTCAGCCGTAGACGATGCGGCGCAGCTGGCGGAGCGAGAGCTCCGGCGGCGCCACCGCGCGGTGCGGCAGCTCGGCCGCGATCCGTTCGAAGATCTCCGCGTTGACCAGGCCGCCGGACTGCAGTTCGCGGTGGCGGCGGCGGACGAAGTCCTCGGTGGTCTCGTCGAAGTACGCCAGCACGTCGAGGACAACCCGGGCGGCCTCACCGCGCTGGAGCGCGGTGCTGCGCACCAGGTGGTCGATGAGGTCGTCGTGCGACGGTCGGCGTTCGAGCACTCGTTGATACTGCGGTCGATGAGACGCTTATGCAACAATCCTGCCCGATATCGGGCAGGGATCGGTGTGATTGCGGTCTCGGGGTGGGGTCGGTCGCCCGGTCACGCCCTACAGGCGCTTGAGCACGGCCTGCTTGGCGGCGGTGAACTCGTCGTCCGTGAGAACCCCGGCGCGGTGCAGGTCGCCGAGCTCGCGGAGCCTGCGCAGAAGAACGTCGTGGTCGTCGCTCCCGGCCGGGGGCGCGATCGCCGCGGGCTCGGCACCGGTGCCGGCACCGGGTCCGGCCTTGGGCAGGGCGTCCGGGCCGGTACCGGCACCGGTGCCGGCCGGGGTGCCGGGCAGCCGCACCAGGACCGCCGCCGCGACCAGCGCGGCCGTGTGCTCCTTCTTCGACAGCCCCCACAGGTCCAGCGAGTACGGGTCCTTCTCGGGCGGGAGCGGCGACGCCGGAACCCCGGCCCGGAAGAAGCGGAGGTGTCCGTTCTCCAGGCCGATGGCGGGCATCCAGCGCACGTCCGTCACTTCCGCCACGGGGAACGCCACCGGGCCGTGCGCGGACTTGGCCTCGGCGGCCTTCCAGTTCCAGGTGAGCCGCACCGTCTCCCCGTCGAAGGAGGCCGTGCCGTCCCCGCCGCCACCGGCGACCGGCAGCGAGGGCCCCGGCAGCAGGAAGCCGTCGACCGGGCCGGTGGGCACCTGCTCGACCAGCAGGGCGTTGCGCACCGCGTCGACGAAGTACTCCGCCACCCCGTCGCGGTCCTTCTCCACGGCCAGTTGGTACGGGTCCGCCGCGCCGGTCAGCCGGCCGTCGGCGGCGCGCAGCACCGGGCACGCCCCGTCGCGCAGCCGCAACCGCAGCCGGCCGCCCTTGCGGTCCGGCTCGAAGGAGATGCCCGCCAGGGCGTCCAGCGGGACGACCCGTTCCCCGAGCGCCTCCCGGATCGGATGGATGCCCTTGCCCCGGCCGGGCACGATCCGTACCGCCTCGCCGTCGAAGGTCCAGGTCCCGTCGCGCTGGATGATGTCCGCCATGCCGTCGATTCTGTCAGCCCGCGCGGAAGGGGCTCAGGGGGCGGCCGCCCGCTCGCGCCCCCAGGCGGCCAGCGGGCGGAGCGCTTCGTTGAGGCGGGTGCCGTCCTCGGTCAGCGAGTACTCGACGCGGGGCGGGACCTCCTCGTAGGAGACGCGGCGCACCACACCGTCCGCCTCCATCTCCCGCAGGTGGGAGGCGAGCACCTTCTCGGTGACCCCGGGCAGCTTCCGGCGCAGCTCGCCGAAGCGGAGGCGGGGGTGCTCGTGGAGCGCCCACAGGACGAGCACCTTCCACTTGCCGCCGATCACTTCCATCGCGGTGTCGATCCCGCAGACATGCCCTTCCGGCGTGCCCGGCCGGTTCAGCGTCGCCATGCCCCCACCCCTTCGACGTGCTTGCTCACCCGAGGGTAACCACCCACTCCGAAGTGCGTACTTGATCGTTTCCGCGGCGGCCAGCAGCCTCGACCCCATGACACAGCACCTGGTCGGAACGACCGAGAAGAAGACCGTGGGGACCTCCGGCGCGAAGGCTCCTCTGACCCTGCTGGGCCTCGGCGCCATGGGGACGGCCCTGGCCCGGGCCTGGCTCGCCGAGGGCCATCCGCTCACCGTCTGGAACCGCACCCTCGCCCGCGCGGCCGCGCTCGTCGGCGAGGGCGCGCGGGCCGCGGACGATGCCGCCGCGGCGGTCGCGGCGAACCGGCTGGTCGTCGTCTGCCTGCTGGACGACGCCTCCGTCGCCACCGTGCTGGACGGCGTCGACCTGGCCGGCAAGGACCTGGTCGACCTGACCACCGGCACCCCGGCCGAGGCCCGCGCCCGCGCCCGGTGGGCCCAGGAGCGAGGTGCCCGCTACCTGGACGGCGGGATCATGGCCGTACCCCCGATGATCGGTGTCCCGGGCGCGGGCGGCTACATCCTCCACAGCGGCTCCCGGGAGCTGTTCGAGGAGCACCGGGAGACCCTGAGCGTTCCGGCCGGGGCCACCTGGGTCGGTACGGACCCGGGGTTCGCGGCCCTGTACGACATGGCCCTGCTCGGTGCCATGTACGGGATGTTCGCCGGGGCCGCGCACGCCTTCGCCCTGATCCGGAAGGAGGACGTCGACCCCGTGGCGTTCGCCCCGCTGCTGGCCGACTGGCTCGTCGCGATGGCCCCGTCGGTGCACCGGACGGCCGCGAACCTGCGCAGCGGCGACTACACCGAGGGCGTGGTGTCCAACCTCGCCATGCAGGTGGCCGGTACGCCCGCCTTCCTGCGCGCCGCCGAGGAGCAGGGGGTGAGCGCGGAACTGCTCCGCCCCTACTTCGACCTGATGCGCCGCCGCCTGGCCGGGGGCGGCGGCGACGAGGACCTGACGGGGGTGGTCGACCTGCTGGTGCGCTGAGCCCGTCGCCGGTCCGGACTCACCAGACCAGGACCCCGCCGCCGACCGACCGGGCGCGCAGGGCGGCGCGGTGGATGTGGGAGAGCCGGACGGCAACGTAGTCCTCCCGGTAGCCGCTGTGCTCGGCGAGCTCGGCCGTGTGCCGGCGCAGCAGTGCGCACTCGGCGAGGAAGTCCTCGATGTCCTCCGGCTGTACGTAGAGGTTGCCGTCGGCCAGTTCCGGGAGGAACCGGGCGCCGAGGGCCCGTGCGCACTCCGAGCCCCAGAGCGCGGTCCGGGTCCGTTCGAACCCGGCCATGTCGCTGCCGTCCTCGGGGTCGTCGAGCAGCCGCTGCCGGCCGTCCTCGTCGTAGACGAAGGTGTGGACGAGCAGGCTCATGCCCCGAACTCCGCCCGGCAGTCGTCGAGCCCCTCGACGCTGACCTCGATGCTCCGGCACTCCTCCCAGCGGGCGCGGTCGATCCGCAGCCGTTGCAGGGTGCAGGGCACGTCGCCGACGGCGGTGACCGTGAGGCCGTCCGGCAGATAGCCCAGCCGGCGCGACACGCCCAGGGAGCGGGCGTTGTCGGTCATCGCGGCCGACACGGCGCTCCGGGCCCCGAGGCCGGCGAAGGCCAGATGCAGGACGGCGGCGCGCATCTCGGTACCGAGGCCCCGGCCCTGGTGGGCGAGGCCCAGCCAGGACCCGGAGGCAACCTCGCCGGTGATCGCGAAGTCCTTCCCCGTCAGGTCCTGCCGCCCGATCGCCCTGCCCTCGTGCAGCACGGCGAGGCCGAGCGTCCAGTTCCGGGGCGACCAGTCGGCGAGGGTGTGCAGCACGTGCTGGAAGGTGGCCCGGGCGCGACCGGCGGGCGGTGCGTCCGTCCAGGGCATCGTGAACGGCGTCTCGCCCGGGGCGTGCACCCCGTCGGCCGCGACCGAGGCGAGGTCGTCGAGCAGTTCCAGGTCCGGGAGGCGCAGCTCCAGGCGGGGCGTGCGGAGTCGGAGCCCGTACAGGGGCCAGTGCTGTGGCGTCATGTCCGGACTCTGCCGGGGGCGGGGCCGCGCTGTCGAACGGATTCCGGCGGGCGGCCCCGGGGGCGTCAGGGGCGCGGCCAGGGCCGGCCGGCCAGCCGCTCGATGTCGGTGTTGAAACGGCGCAGGTAGGCGGCGAAACCGGAGATGTCCTCGTCCGACCAGTCGGTCATGACCCGCTCCAGGGAGTCGACGATGCCCTTGCGCTCCGCGTCGAGCGTGCGGGCGCCCTCCTCGGTGATCCGGAACTTGCGGGCCATGCCGCCCGAGGGGTCCGGTATGCGCTCCACGAGCCCGGCGCGCATGGCCGCCGCGGTCTGCCGGTTGAGGGTGGACGCGTCGAGCCCGAAGGCGTCGCTGAGCTCGCCGATCGACATCGGCCCCTGGACGCGGATGCGGCTGAGCAGGACGTAGGCGCTGTGGTCCATCAGGCCGCCCTTGCGCCGCCCGCCCTTGTTCCGCAGCAGGCTGTGGCGGCTGAGGAGCATCTGCTCGTACTCGACCTCATGGGTGGGCCTGGTCATGGGTGCCTGCCGTCTTCCCTCGTCGTCGCGGTGTCCGGATGCCCGGGGCCCCGCTCTTCGCCGGCGCCCGATGGGTCACGGGGGCCGGCTCCCATTCTCCCACAGGCTATGTAGCGTACATATAACATGCAAGCTGCATGGAGTGTGTACGATACATAGCCTTCTTCCCGATACACACCCGAGGAGTCCCGGATGGGCGCACCCCAGCCATCAACCCGCACTGGCGGCATCGTCGCCACCCTGGCCATCGCCGGGGTCACGGCGGCGATCATGCAGACCCTGGTCACCCCGCTCATCGCCGAGCTGCCGCAGATCCTGAACACCACCCCCTCGAACGCGGCCTGGGTGATCACCGTCACCCTGCTGGTCTCCGCCGTCTGCGTGCCCGTCTCCGGCCGGCTCGGCGACATGGTCGGCAAGCGGCGCATGCTCCTCGTCTGCTCCGTGCCGTTGATAGCCGGTTCGGTGGTGTGCGCGCTCTCGTCGTCCGTCGTCCCGATGATCGTCGGCCGCGGCCTCCAGGGCATGGGCATGGGCGTCCTGCCGCTGGGCATCGCGCTGCTGCGCGACGTGGTCCCGGCGGAGAAGCTCAGCTCCTCCATCGCGCTGGTCAGCGCCTCCATGGGCATCGGCGGTGCGCTCGGCCTGCCGATCGCCGCGGCGGTCGCCCAGTACACCGACTGGCGGGTGCTCTTCTGGGGCTCGGCCGGCCTGGCCGCCGTCGTCGCGGCGCTGATCTGGTTCCTGATCCCCGACGTGCCGGCCGGGGCCAAGGGGCAGCGGTTCGACGTGCTCGGCGCGCTCGGCCTCGGGGTGGGGCTGGTCTGCCTGCTGCTCGCGGTGTCCAAGGGCGCGGACTGGGGCTGGGGCTCGGCCACCACGCTCGGCCTGTTCGTCGCCGCGGTGGTCGTGCTGCTCGCCTGGGGCCTGTGGGAGCTGCGTACCCGTGACCCGCTGGTCGACCTGCGCACCACCGCCCGCCCCCGGGTGCTGATGACCAACCTCGCCTCGGTCTTCGTCGGCTTCGGCATGTACGCCGCCATGCTGATCTCGCCGCAGCTCCTCCAGTTCCCCTCCGAGACCGGCTACGGGCTCGGCCAGTCGATGCTCGCGGCGGGTCTGTGGATGGCGCCCGGCGGCATCATGATGATGATCGTCTCCCCGCTCGGCGGAAAGCTCATCGACGCCCGCGGCCCCAAGTTCACCCTGGTCTGCGGCATCCTCGTCATCGCGGTCGGCTACGGCCTGGCGCTGGTGCTGATGGGCTCCGCGTGGGGCCTGATGGTGGTCGGCATGGTGACCAGCAGCGGCGTCGGCCTGGCGTACGGCTCGATGCCCGCGCTGATCATGGGCTCGGTCCCGCTGTCGGAGACCGCCGCCGCCAACGGCTTCAACACGCTGATGCGCTCGCTCGGCACGTCGATCGGCGCCGCGGTGGTCGGCGTCGTCCTCTCCCAGATGACCGTCACCATGGGCGGCTACACCCTCACCTCGGAGAACGGCTTCCGTACCGGGCTCATGGTCGGCTGCGGCGTCGCCCTGGTCGCGGCCGCCGTCGCCGCCCTCATCCCGGCCATGCGCCGCACCGGTGAGGACGCCGACGCCACGCCCGAGCCGGCCCCGGCCAAGGTCTGACCCGCGATTCGCGTACTGCCGCCGCCCGTTCCCCGCACAAGTGGGGGACGGGCGGTTTTCTTCGAGCGACTCGCGGAAGTGTCCCGAACCGCCTTTGAGTGGGAACGAGTTCTGCGGACCGCCACGACGCTCCGCCTTCGCCGGGCCGTCGCGCTTGATCTCGCTCGGGCAAAGGACCGTTCATGTGAGTCGCTTGGTGCCGGGGGCCGCGGCTTGGTCGTGAAGCAGTTGCAGTACGTGCCGCAGGTCGGGGCGTTTGCTGGTTCCCGCACGGCTGACGGTGAAGATGGACCGGGAGACGGGGAGGAGCAAGGGGTGGAGGCTGAGGAACCCGGTGGTGTCGGGTAGTGCCATACGAGGGATGAGGGCGGTACCCGCTCCTGCGGCGACCAGGGCTGCCAGCACGGCGAAGTCGCTGCTCCGGGCCCTGATGTCCGGGACGAAGCCGGCCGAGCCGCAGGCGCGTTGGATCATCTCGTAGCAGGAGGTCTCCGGTCCTGGGGTGAGCCAGGGCAGGTCTGCCGCGCGGGACAGGTCCACCGGCTGGCCGGGCCGCAGCCCCAGCTCGCCGGCCTGGCGGGGATGCAGGGCGAGCAGCACCGGTTCCTCCATGAGGACGGCCTGCTCGTATGCGGCGGGGAAGCTACGCGGCAGCACGGTGTAGCTGTGGACCAGGGCGAGGTCGGTGGAACGCTTGTGCAGCTCGTCGAGGGCTTGGTCGGGTTCTTGCACGGAAAGTCGCAGCGACAGTTCTGGGGCGGGATCGCTCTCGGCCAGTCGTTGCCACAGGGGCGCGACGAGGGCGCGGGCGGCGGAAGCGAAGGCGGTGATCCGTACGATGCCGCGCCGGCCGCTCTGCAGGGCGGCCAGGCCGGACTCGGCTGCCGCGAGTTCCGCAAGGATGATCTCCGCATGAGCCACCAGCAGTTCCCCGGCCGCGGTCAGCCGGAGCGTGCGTCCCTGCTTCTCCACCACTGGCGTGCCGGCCTCCTTCTGCAGGGCGGCGAGGTGCTGGGAGACCGCTGGTGGTGTCAGGTGGAGAGCCTCCGCGGTGGCCGCGACGGTCCCGTACGCGGCGAGGTGCTGGAGGATGCGCAGGCGGCGTACATCGAGCACGGTCTACTCCTTGATCGGGCCGGGGCCGGAGACGGGTTCCGCGACGCGCTGCGGACCGCGGCGGGTGTTCTCGCCGCGTGTGGGGGCGGGCTGGCCGACCGCCGGGCGGCCGGGGGCATCCGCTCGCTCTCCGCGGCGGCGCTGTACCGGGGTGCGCCGGTTGATCGTGATCACTCCCGCGATGCCGACCGCTCCGCCGACCAGCTCGACGAAGTGGGGCACCTCGCCCAGCCAGACGAAGGAGATGACCAGGGCCACCGGCGGGACCAGGTACAGGGCGGCGGTCGAGGCGGCGAGCGGTAGTCGGGCGACGGCATACGCCCAGATGACAAAGCCGAGCGCGGAGGGGAGCAGGCCCAGGTAGAGCGCGGATGCCAGGGCGCCGGGCGATGCATGCAGAGTCGCGTGCCAGGTGGCGGGAGCCAGCGGCAGAGCGAAGACCGTGCCGGCGACCATCGCGTAGGTGGCGACCTCAAGACCGGTGTGGTGACGCAGCAGGGGCTTGGTGGCGACGTGGTACACCCCTTGGACCACCGCGGCGGCCAGGACGACGAGGGCGGAGACGGTGAACCCGCCGGTGCCCCTGGCCAGGCTGACGATGGCGGCGCCGGCGAGCGCGACGACGCTGCCGAGGACGGTGTTGCGGCTCACCCGCTCTTTGAGGAACAGGCTTCCCAGCAGCACGCTGAAGGAGGGGACGATCGCGATCAACAGGCTCGCCGTACCGGCCGGCACGTTTACCTCGCCCCAGTTGAGCAGGAGCTGGTAGGCGGTGATCCCGGTCGCCCCGCACAAGGCAACCATGGGCAGATCACGGGACCGGGGCAGGCGGACCTTCGCGAACGGCGCCACCAGCAGCAGGGCAACAGCGGCGATGACGATCCGTAGGAACGACAGAGCCTGCACCCCCAGACCGTCGACCCCGACCCGGATGCAGGGGAAGGCCGAGGCCCACAGGACGACGGTGCCGGCCAGGGCGAGGAAGCGGGAGGAGATGAGGCGTTGCTGCATAAGGTCCAGCATCCTCGCCCGGAATGAAAAGTTCCATTTAGTCTTTTAGGTGGAAACCATTAGTTGCGCTTATTCGGGATTCCAGGCTCACGGTTCCGGGAGGTGGGGAGTGGGCCTCGGGCGGACCGAGTGGCCGCCGCCGCACGGGTGACGGCGGTTTCCGGCGGGATACGTCCCGGTGGTGCGGTACAAAGGGACGGAATCCATGGCGCCGCCCTCGATGCGACGAGGTGACAGCAGTGGCGAGCATGGGCCCGCGCCCCGGGTCTCCCGGGTGCGGTCGCGCTGTACGAGGGGGCGGGCGCCCCCTTCGCGGGGGCCGGTACGGGTCCGTCGCGAGCAGCCCACGAGCCTCGATCCGTCGATTCAAGCAGGAGGTTCGGTCATGCGGTCACGCGTCACCCTGGTGGCCATCGTCGGCCTGGGATGCGCCCTGGTGGGGGCGGTGTCCGTCCCGGCGTCCGCCGGTCCGCAGGTGCAGTTCAAGAACGTGGCCACGGGCAGGTGCCTGGACAGCAACGACGCGGGCAGGGTCTACACGCTCGGGTGCAACGGCGGCGGCAACCAGCACTGGACGGTGCGGCTCGACGACACCGGCGGTGGCGAGCTCAAGGACGTGGCGACGGGCAAGTGCCTGGACAGCAACGGCGCCGGTGACGTCTACGCGCTCGGCTGCAACGGTGGCGGCAACCAGCGCTGGACGCCGCGGGAATCGGGCGCCGGCGTCGTGGTGTGGAAGAACGTCGCCACCGGCAAGTGCCTGGACAGCAACGGTTCGGGCAGGGTCTACACGCTGGGCTGCAACGACGGCGGCAACCAGCGCTGGAGGTAACGGCCCCGGGAGCCGTACGCGGACGACGGGGCGGGCCTCCGCAGAGGCCCGCCCCGTCCCGTTCCGTCGCGCCTACCCGGACTCAGGCCGGGAGGCCCAGCTCCCGGGCGATCAGCATGCGCTGGACCTCGCTCGTGCCCTCGCCGATCTCCAGGATCTTGGAGTCGCGCCACATGCGGGCCACCGGGTACTCGTTCATGAACCCGTAGCCGCCGTGGACCTGGGTGGCCTCGCGGGCGTTGTCCACGGCGACCGTGGAGGAGTACAGCTTGGCGATGGCCGCCTCCTTCTTGAACGGCTCGCCCGCCAGCATCCGCGAGGCGGCGTCGCGCCAGCCGATACGGGCCATGTGGGCGCGCATCTCCATGTCGGCGATCTTGAACTGGATGGCCTGGTTGGTGCCGATCGGCTTGCCGAACGCGTGGCGCTCGGCCGCGTACTTCACCGACTCGTCCACACAGCCCTGCGCCAGCCCCGTGGAGAGCGCGGCGATGGCGATCCGGCCCTCGTCCAGGATGCGCAGGAACTGGGCGTAGCCCCGGCCCTCCTCGCCCAGCAGGTTCTCCAGCGGCACGCGGACGTCGGAGAAGGACAGCTCGCGGGTGTCCGAGGAGTTCCAGCCGACCTTGGAGTACGGGGCGGCGACGGTGAAGCCGGGGGTGCCGGACGGCACGATGATCGAGGAGATCAGCGGCCGCCCGTCGGGCTTGCGGCCGGTCACCGCCGTGACCGTGACCAGCTCTGTGATGTCCGTGCCGGAGTTGGTGATGAAGCACTTCGAGCCGTTGATCACCCACTCGCCGGCCGCCTCGTCGCGCACGGCCGTCGTGCGCGTGCCGCCCGCGTCCGAGCCGCCGTCCGGCTCGGTCAGGCCGAAGGCGCCCAGCGCCTCGCCCGAGCAGAGCCTCGGCAGCCAGCGCCGCTTCTGCTCCTCCGTACCGAAGCGGTACACCGGCATCGCGCCGAGCGAGACCCCGGCCTCCAGGGTGATCGCCACCGACGAGTCGACCCGGGCCAGCTCCTCCAGGGCGATCCCGAGGGCGAGATAGTCGCCGCCCATGCCGCCGTACTCCTCCGGGAACGGCAGCCCGAACAGGCCCATCCGCCCCATCTCCCGCACGATCTCGTACGGGAACTCGTGCCGTTCGTAGAGGTCGCCGATCTTCGGCGCGACGACGTCGTGCGCGAACTCCTCGACGGTGCGCCGCAGTTCCTCGTGTTCGGCGGTCAGCCGGTGGTCCAGGGACATGGCAGGGTCACTCCTTGTGGGACGGGGACGGGGTGCCTATCGCACCGAGAGCGCGCGGACGGTACGGGACGGGCTGGGGCGGCCCAGGCGGTCGGCGAGCCACACGCTGGTGGCGGTGAGCGCGTCGAGATCGACCCCGGTCTCGATGCCGAGGCCCTGGAGCATCCACACCAGGTCCTCGGTGGCGAGGTTCCCGGTGGCGCTCTTCGCGTACGGGCAGCCGCCGAGGCCGCCCGCGGAGGCGTCCACGGTGGTCACGCCGTGCTGGAGGGCGGCGAGGGTGTTGGACAGGGCCTGGCCGTACGTGTCGTGGAAGTGCACCCCGATGACGTCGGTGCCCACCCCCTCCTCGTTCAGCCCGGCGAGCAGGGCCCGCACGTGGCCAGGGGTGGCGACCCCGATGGTGTCGCCGAGGGACAGCTCGTCGCAGCCGAGGTCCATCAGCGCCTTGGCGACCCGCACCACCTGGTGGACCGGGACGGGCCCCTCCCAGGGGTCGCCGAAACACATCGAGAGGTAGCCGCGCACATGGACGTTGTCGGCCTTGGCGCGGGCGACGACCGGCTCGAACATCGCCAGCGACTCGTCGACCGTGCGGTTCAGGTTGCGGGAGGCGAACGTCTCCGTCGCCGAACCGAACACGGCGATCCGGCGCGCCCCGAGCGCCAGCGCCCGCTCCAGTCCCCGCTCGTTGGGGACGAGGACCGGCAGGGCGACCCCGTCGAGATCCGCGAGGCGGGGGAACAGGTCCTCCGCGTCGGCCAGTTGGGGCACCCACTTGGGGTGCACGAAGCTGGTGGCCTCGACGGTGGTGAGCCCGGCGGCGGCCAGCCGGTGGATGAACTCCGCCTTCACCTCGGTCGGTACGACGGACTTCTCGTTCTGCAGCCCGTCGCGGGCGCCGACCTCGTGGATCCGGACCCGGGCGGGCAGGTCCCGCGCCGGTACGGTCATGGGCAGGGTGCGCGCGTCGCTCGTCATGCTTCCTCCCCGGAGGGTTCGGCGGGGGCTTCGGCGGGGGCTTCGGAGGGGGTGACCACGGCCAGGACCTGGTCCATGGCGACGGTGGCGCCGGGGACGACGTCCAGTTCGGTCACCGTCCCGGCGTGCGGGGCGGAGATGACGTGCTCCATCTTCATCGCCTCCACCACCAGCAGGCTCTGCCCGGCCGCGACCGGGTCCCCGACCGCCACCTTCACCACCGTGACCGTGCCGGGCATGGGCGCGGCGAGGGTGTCCGCCCCGGAGCGGCCCGCCCCGGACAGGGACGCCTCCACCGGGTCGTGGTCCTGGACGTACCAGCTGTCGCCGTCCCGGCCGAGCCACACCCCTTCGGGGGTGGCGGCATGGGTGAACGCGTGGGTGGCGCCGGCGAGTTCGAAGGCGATCCGGCCCTCGGAGATCCGGACCGCGCGGGCCGTCTCCCGGCCGCCGGGCAGCGGGCCGAGCGGTCCGCAGCACCCGGTGTCCGGCCGCGGCGGCTCCGCGTCCTCGCCGACATGGCCGAAGCACAGCACCGTGGCGCCCGCCTCGTCGGGCCGGGAGCGCAGCGACACCTGCACCGGGTCGTGGCCCGGGAGCCGGAAGTCGAGCACCGTACGGGCCGGGGTGCCGCCGAGCCGCCAGCCGCTCGCCACCGAGAACGGGTCGACCCAGCCGGCGGCGTCGGCCGACCCGGCGGCACCGGAGCGGGCGGTACGCAGCAGCGCCGCCGCCGCGTACACCTCCTCGGGGACCCCGTCCGGGACCAGCCCGGCCGCCTCGCGCTCCACCAGGCCGGTGTCCAGCTCGCCCGCCGCGACCGCCGGGTGGGCGAGCAGCCGGCGCAGGAACCCGGCGTTGGTCGGCACGCCGAGCACCGCCGTCCCCGCGAGCGCCGCCCGCAGCCGGCGCAGGGCGGTGGCCCGGTCGGGCCCGTACGCGATGACCTTCGACAGCATCGGGTCGTAGAGGCTGCCGACCTCGCCGCCCTCGGCGAGCCCGGAGTCCGTGCGCACCCCGTGGCCCTGCGGTTCGTGCAGGGCGAGGACCGTGCCGCCGGAGGGCAGGAAGCCGCGCGCCGGGTCCTCGGCGCAGATCCGGGCCTCGACCGCGTGGCCGGTGAGCGCGATGTCGGCCTGGGCGAGGGGGAGCGGTTCGCCGGCCGCGACCCGTAGCTGCCACTCGACCAGGTCCAGGCCGGTGACCAGCTCGGTCACCGGGTGCTCGACCTGGAGACGGGTGTTCATCTCCATGAAGAAGTACGCGCCCGGGTCGTCGCCCGGGACGATGAACTCGACCGTGCCCGCGCCGACGTAGCCGCAGGAGCGGGCCGCCTGCACGGCCGCCTCGCCCATCGCCGCCCGGGTCGCCTCGTCGAGCAGGACCGACGGCGCCTCCTCGATGATCTTCTGGTGGCGGCGCTGGAGCGAGCACTCCCGCTCGCCGAGGTGGACCACATGGCCGTGGGCGTCGGCCAGCACCTGGATCTCGATGTGCCGGGGCCGGTCGATCCACCGCTCCACCAGCAGGGTGTCGTCGCCGAACGAGGCCCGTGCCTCGCGCCGGGCCGCCGCGATCTCGTCGCCGAGCAGCGCCTCGTCGCGCACCAGCCGCATGCCCTTGCCGCCGCCGCCCGCCGAGGGCTTCAGCAGCACCGGCGTACCGATCTCCCGCGCCGCGTCGACCAGTCGGGCGTCGGTGAGGCCGCTGCCCGAGGAGCCGGGCACCACCGGGACACCGGCCGCCGAGACCGTCTCCTTGGCCCGGATCTTGTCGCCCATCAGCGTGATCGCGGCGGCGGGCGGGCCGATGAAGACCAGCCCCGCCTCGGCGCACGCCCGCGCGAACGCGGCGTTCTCGGCGAGGAACCCGTAGCCGGGGTGGACGGCCTGCGCGCCGGAGCGGCGGGCCGCGTCCAGCAGCGCGGGGACGTGCAGATAGCTCTGCGCGGCCGGGGCGGGCCCGATCCGTACGGCGGTGTCGGCCTCCCGGACGTGCCGGGCGTCGGCGTCCGCGTCGCTGAAGACGGCGACCGAGCGGATGCCCAGCTCCCGCAGCGTGCGGATGACCCGTACCGCGATCTCGCCCCGGTTGGCGACCAGGACCGTGTCGAACATCGTCATCTGTTCCTCACATCCGGAAGACGCCGAAGCCGGCGTCGCCCAGGGGGGCGTTGGCGCAGGCGGTCAGGGCGAGACCCAGTACCTGCCGGGTCTCCATCGGGTCGATCACACCGTCGTCCCAGAGCCGGGCCGTGGCGTAGTAGGCGTTGCCCTGGGTCTCGTACTGCTCGCGGATCGGCGCCTTGAACGCCTCCTCGTCGGCCGCGCTCCAGTCGTCACCGAGCTGGTCGCGCTTGACCGTCGCGAGGACGGAGGCGGCCTGCTCGCCGCCCATGACGGAGATCTTCGCGTTGGGCCACATCCACAGGAAGCGGGGGGAGTAGGCCCGGCCGCACATGGAGTAGTTGCCCGCCCCGTACGAACCACCGACGACGACGGTCAGCTTGGGGACGCGGGTGCAGGCGACCGCCGTGACCATCTTGGCGCCGTGCTTGGCGATGCCGCCGGCCTCGTAGTCGCGCCCCACCATGAACCCGGAGATGTTCTGCAGGAAGACCAGCGGGATGCCGCGCTGGTCGCACAGCTCGATGAAGTGGGCGCCCTTCTGGGCGGACTCGGAGAACAGGATGCCGTTGTTGGCGACGATCCCGACCGGGTGGCCGTGGATGTGGGCGAAGCCGGTGACCAGCGTCGTGCCGTACTCGGCCTTGAACTCGGCGAACCGTGAACCGTCCACCACCCGGGCGATCACCTCCCGCACGTCGTACGGGGTCCGGGAGTCGACCGGGACGGCGCCGTACAGACCCGCCGGGTCGGCCTTCGGCTCCTCGACGGGGCGCACGGACCACGGCAGCGCGCCCCGGTCCGGCAGGGTGCCCACGATGTTCCGCACGATCCGCAGCGCGTGCGCGTCGTCCTCCGCGAGGTGGTCGGTCACCCCGGAGGTGCGGGAGTGGACCTCGCCGCCGCCGAGCTCCTCGGCCGTCACGACCTCGCCGGTCGCGGCCTTCACCAGCGGCGGGCCGCCCAGGAAGATCGTGCCCTGGTCGCGGACGATCACGGCCTCGTCGCTCATCGCGGGGACGTACGCCCCGCCGGCCGTGCACGAGCCCATGACCGCGGCGATCTGCGGGATGCCGGCCCCGGACATCCGGGCCTGGTTGTAGAAGATCCGCCCGAAGTGCTCCCGGTCGGGGAAGACCTCGTCCTGCATCGGCAGGAAGGCCCCGCCGGAGTCGACGAGGTAGAGGCAGGGGAGACGGTTCTCCAGCGCCACCTCCTGGGCGCGCAGGTGCTTCTTCACCGTCATCGGGTAGTACGTGCCGCCCTTGACCGTGGCGTCGTTGGCGACGATCACGCACTCGCGGCCGCTCACCCGGCCGATCCCGGAGATCACCCCGGCCGCCGGGGCGGCGCCCCCGTACAGCCCCTCGGCCGCCAGCGGAGCCAGCTCCAGGAACGGGGAGCCCGGATCGAGCAGGGTGTCGACCCGGTCCCTGGGCAGGAGCTTGCCGCGCGCCACATGCCGGGCGCGGGCCCTCTCACCTCCGCCGAGCCTGGCTCTGGCGAGCCGCTCGCGCAGCTCGTCGACGAGTGCGTGATGCGCCGCCTCGTTGGCCTTCCAGGCCTCGGAGGCGGGATCGGCCGCGCTCGCCAGCACCGGTGCCTGCTGCATCGTGTCGAGCCCCCTTGCCCGTACCGCAGTGGTTGAGGGCTGTCCCGTCGTCCCTGGCGGGCGACCGGACGGCCGTTAGTGAACGTTAACGTCCGTTCCTCAGGTTAACGTTCGCTAACCCGACTGTCTAGAATCGAATCCATGACCACCAGGACGGACGCCCCCACCCGCCGCGAGCAGATCCTCAGGGAGGCCGCCCGCCTCTTCGCCGAGCGCGGCTTCCACGGCGTCGGTGTCGACGAGATAGGCGCCGCCGTCGGCATCAGCGGTCCCGGCCTCTACCGCCACTTCCCCGGCAAGGACGCGATGCTCGCCGAGCTGCTGGTCGGCATCAGCGAGCGGCTGCTGGCGGGCGGGCGGCTGCGCGTCGCGGAGGACGCGGCGGCCGGGGCGGGTTCCCCGCGGGCGCTGCTCGACGCGCTCATCGAGGGGCACATCGACTTCGCCCTCGACGACCGCCCCCTGATCACCCTCCACGACCGCGAGCTGGACCGGCTGCGCGAGGCCGACCGCAAGCGGGTCCGCCAGCTCCAGCGGCAGTACGTCGAGGTGTGGGTGGAGGTGGTCCGCGCCATCTACCCGGACCTGCCCGAGTACGAGGCGCGCGCCGCCGTGCACGCCGTCTTCGGCCTGCTCAACTCCACCCCGCACCTGGGCCGCCCCGGCGTGCGGCCGGACCGTGCGGAGACCGCGGCGCTGCTGCACCGGCTGGCGCGCGGGGCGTTCGAGGCGGCGGCGGTCCGCCCCTGAGCGGCCTATGACCCGCCCCGCCGTGGAATGGTGAACATATGAATTGATGTGTGAACGGTGCGGGATTCCTTGAATCCTTCTCCCTTTCCCCCTTTCCTCGCCCATTTCCTCGGAGTGTCGCGGCGATCCCCGGGCTTATGGTTTGAGGCGTCTCGCCCGCGCCTGCTGGGGAAATGAAATGAAAACATGCCAGGTCTCGGTCGTCGTTCCCTGTTTCAATGAGGACGAGGTGATCGAGTCCTTTCACCGAGAGCTGATCGCCGCCCTCGAACCGACTCGGCAGACGTTCGAGATCGTGTACGTCGACGACGGCAGCGGCGACGGGACCCGCGCCCGCGTCCGCGCCTTCGCCACCGCCGACCGCCGCGTCCGCTACACCTCCTTCAGCCGCAACTTCGGCAAGGAGGCCGCCATGCTCGCCGGGCTGGGCATGTCCCGCGGCGACGCCGTCGTCCTCATGGACGCCGACCTCCAGCACCCGCCGGAACTCCTGCCCCGCATGCTGGAGCTGCGCCGGCACGGCTACGACCAGGTCGTGGCCCGCCGGGACCGCAGCGGCGAGGGCGCCCTGCGCACCCTCCTCTCCACCGCCTACTACCGCGCCATGGGCCGCTGCATGGACGTGGCCGTCGTCGACGGCGAGGGCGACTTCCGGCTGCTCTCGCGGCGGGCCGTGGACGCCGTACTCGCCCTGCCCGAGACCAACCGGTTCTCCAAGGGGATCTTCTCCTGGATCGGCTTCGACACCGTGGCCTTCACCTACCGCAACGTCCGGCGCGCGGCCGGCAGCTCGAAATGGGGCGGCAGGCGGCTGCTGAACTACGGGATCGACGGACTGATCTCCTTCAACAGCCGCCCCCTGCGCCTCGCCATCCACGCCGGACTCGCCCTCGCCCTGGCGGCCCTCGGATACGCCCTGTGGATCATCGCCGGCGTCGCGCTGCACGGGGTCGGCGTACCCGGCTACACCACGCTGCTCACCGCCGTCGTGGCGCTCGGTGGAATCCAGCTCGCCACCCTGGGCGTGATCGGCGAATACGTGGGCCGTATCTACTGCGAGTCGAAACGGAGACCGCATTACCTGGTGCGGGAGACGAGCGAATCCCTGGAAACCGCCCTGATGCGCGGCATTCCGGCGGAGCTGGTCACGGTGAATTCGGCGCCGGTGCATTCGGCCCCTTCTCCTTGTTCACCCTCCTCTTTCTCCTCCCCGTCCGGCTCCGTACCGTCCGCCCCGGGCGACCGGGTCGAGGTGGCGCGGGTACGGGAGGAATCGGCGCACGGCGACGCCGGAGCCCGCACCACCGGCTCCCGGACCGGGAGGCAGTTCCTGACGTTCGCCGCGATCGGCGTCGTCAACACGGCGGTGTACCTCGCCGTGTACGCCTCCCTGAACGACTGGATGCCCTATCTGGCCGCCCATGCCATCGGATACGCGGTCAGCGTCGTGGGCTCCTTCCTGCTCAACTCGTACCTGACCTGCCGTACCCGGCCGACCTGGCAGGCGTTCGCCCGCTACCCCCTGTCGAGCGCGGTCAACCTCGTGCTCAGCGGCGCCCTGCTCACCCTCGGGGTGAGCGGGCTGGACATGGACAAGACCCTCGCCGGCCTGACCGCGGGGCTGCTGGCCACCCCGTTCTCCTTCCTGCTGGCCCGCTGGGCGATCGACTCCGGAACTCCCCGGGCCCCGCACGAAGGAGAGACCCGCGCATGACCACGGACACCCTCGAAACCCCGCGGGCCCCGGAGCGGGAACGGGAACGGCGGGACGCACGCCGCCGGGCCACCGGCTGGACGGCGGCGCTCGGCCTCTTCCCGTTCACCCTGCTCGCCGCGGTCTTCTGGATCGGCCGCCTGGTCCGCCCCGGGGCGGACGACTGGTGCTTCCTCCCCGTCGTCCGCGACGAGGGCGCCTCCGGGATGATCGCGAAGTTCTACTACGAGGACAACGGGCGCGTCGCCAACGCCCTGATGGTCGTCGCGTACGGAGTCTTCGGCACCTCCGGACACCGCTGGTACGCGCTGGTCAGCGGGGTGGCCATGGTCGGCATCCTGTGGGCGCTGGCCGTCACCGTCCTTGGCCGTACGGGGCTGACCGCGCCGCGCGGGACGCCGCTGGTCGCGGCCGCGATGGTCGCGGTGGTCTTCTTCCTCGCGACGCCCGAGACGTACAAGGTGTTCTACTGGCCCGCCAACTCCGTCTCGCACACCCTCGCCCCGGTGCTGGTCTGCGCCGCCGTGATCCCGCTGCTGCGGGCCCGGACCCGGCGGGGCAGAGCGGCCGCCCTCGGCGTCGCGCTCCTGGGCGGGTTCTTCTTCGGAACGCTCTCCGAGGAGACCGCGGTCGTGGCCTGCGTCCTCCTCGCCACGGTGCTGCTGCTCGGACCGCTCGCCCACCCCGGGCCCGGCCGGACCCTGGTCCGCCGCTGGTGCGTGCTGGCCCTGGCCGGGATCGTCGCCGGGGTGGCCGTGCTCTACACCTCGCCCGGCGCGCACGCCCGGCGCTCGCGCTTCGGCGCCGACGCCGGTTCCATGCTCGACGCGGG
This sequence comes from Streptomyces sp. NPDC015144, assembly GCF_043079735.1. Taxonomy (NCBI): domain Bacteria; kingdom Bacillati; phylum Actinomycetota; class Actinomycetes; order Kitasatosporales; family Streptomycetaceae; genus Streptomyces; species Streptomyces sp. NPDC015144. The sequence goes on from NZ_JBIBUU010000007.1 coordinate 272,508, forward strand.
ACGGCTCGCCACCGCGCTGCGGGCCTTCGGCGAGATCCTCGGCACCGTCCTCACCACCTGGCAGTACCTGGGGGCGCTCGCCGCCGGGCTGCTCCTCGGACTGCTGGCCCGGGACGCCGGGCGGACGGCCGGCACGGGCGGGCCGGACGGGGGCGCGGAGCCCGGACCGCTCCGGAGCAGGCCGCTGCTCCTGGCCGCCGCCGGGGCCCTCGCCTTCCTGGTCTCCGGCTTCCTCTGCACCGTCATCACGTACCCGGCCTTCGGCGCGACGGTGGTGATCGCGGCCCGCGTCTGGGGCGACTTCCTGCTGGTGTACGTCCTGCTGCTGGCCGCTCTCGGCGCCCTGCTGGGGCGCGCGGTGCGGGCCGGGCGGGGGGCGCGCACGGCGGTGGCCGCCGTCGCCGCCGCCGTCTGCGCGCTGAGCTGCGTCGGACTCGCCGCGCCCCTGCTCCGGCTCGGCACGCAGATGGAGGTCCGGGCCGAGCGCTGGGACCGCCAGGACCGGGCACTGCGGGAAGGGGCGGCGCGCGGCGCCCGGGTGCTCCCGTACACCCCGGTGTCGGTCGGCCGAATGGTCGAACCGTTCGGCAGGCACGGGCAACGGCCCTGGCCCGCGCAGTGCGTCGCCCAGTACTACGGTCTGGACAAGGTCACGTACTCCCGGCACGGAGCGCACCCCTGACGGCACAATGGGTTCATGCCGATACCGAGCCGTGCCGCCCTCGTCGAACACCTCGTCCGTACGCGTATCGCCGGGGATGTCGCCACACCGCGCGACAACAACCTCTCCCACTACCGGCAGCTCGCCAACGGCGACCGCCACTACTGGCTGGGCCTGGAGCTCGGGGACCGGTGGCGTGACGAGCAGGACGTGCTGGCGGTGATGGCCGAGCGCTGCGGCGTCAGCGACGACCCGGAGCACCGGTACGGCCAGGACACCATCGACCCGGAGCTGACGGTCGACGCGCTGGAGCGGATGGCGGCCCGGCTGCGGAAGGCGGCGGCGGGCGCGGAACGGGTGCTGTTCGCGACCGGCCACCCGGGCGGGCTGCTGGACGTGCACCGGCAGACCGCGCAGGCGCTGCGGGCGGCCGGCTGCGAGATCGTCCGGATCCCCTCGGGGCTGGTCGCCGACGAGGGCATGGTCTTCCAGTTCGCGGACGTCGCCGTGCAGGAGCGGGGCGCGACGCTCTGGCACACCCACTCGCCCGCCCCGATGGCCGCCATCCTGGACGGCCTGGAGCGCGAGGGCCGCCCGCTCCCGGACCTGGTCGTCGCCGACCACGGCTGGGCCGGCTGCGCCGCGCAGCGCGGCCTGGACGCGGTCGGGTACGCGGACTGCAACGACCCGGCGCTCTTCCTCGGCGAGGCGGAAGGCACCCTCCAGGTCGCCGTCCCGCTGGACGACCACGTGATCGACCCGCGCTTCTACGACCCGATGACGGCCTACCTGCTGAACGCGGCGGGGCTGGACGCCGACTGATCCCGGCCGGGATCGGCCGTGTCCGGCCGGGGGTGGCGGGCGCCGGTGACCGCCGGATGCCCCTTCCGCGCCCGGTCCGGCGGGCGGGGGGCGGGGGGGCGCCGGACGTCCCTTCGTCGGTCGGCCCGGCGGGCGCCCGTGATCGTCGGATGCCCCTTCCGTGCCGGGTCCGGGCCTGTCCCGTGGCGCGTGCCGCAACTCCGCCGCGCACGCGCGCCGTTGCTACTCTGTGCCGCGAATGTCCAGTGCCGTGGGGGGCCCATGTTCACATCGGGGCGTCGATCGCGCGGGCGCGGGCAGAAGCCGGTTCTCACCGGGCTGCTCGTCCTGCTCGCCCTGTTCCTTCTCCAGGAGCTCGCCGCCGGGCTGCTGCCCGACATCTACAAGGGCTTCGCGGGCGAGAGCCGGAAGGCGCTCGTCATCGGCGCGGCCGTCGCCTTCGCCGTGGTGGGCCTGCTCCTCTACATCGTGCACCTGCGCGGCCTCGTCCCGCCGGAGCCGGACTTCGCGCTCGGTGCCGAGGAGCGGGCCAGGGTCCGCGCGGCCCTGCTGCACGCGGTGCGCCGCAGCTGGACGGAGGGCGCGGACCGGGCCCGGGAGCGCGCCGTACGGATCGAGCTGGGCCTCGCCGAGCACCGGACGGCCGTGCACGACCCCTGGGGCGCCCCCCGGCTCGCGGCAGGGGGCCCGGAGGGAGGCGTGCTGCTGCCCGCGGGAACCCGGATCGGCGAGGTCTTCGACCGTCACCACGCGCAGCTCCTCGTCCTGGGCGACCCCGGCGCGGGCAAGACCTCGCGGATGCTCGAACTGACCGAGTACCTTGCCGCGGCGGCCGAGCGGGACGACGCCGCTCCCGTTCCGGTGGTCCTGCTGCTGACGGACTGGCACGGCGGACCGATGGTCCCCTGGGTCCTCGACGAGTTGCACAGCCGCTACCGGGTCCCCCGGGAAACCGGGCTCGCCCTCCTCCGGGACAACGGCCTCGCCCTCGTCCTGGACGGGCTCGACGAGGTCGCTCCGGGCCTGCGCGCCGACTGCGTCCGCGCGGTCAACGCACTGATCGGCGCCGAGGGACACCCGCACTGCCCGATCGCCGTCTCCTGCCGCTCGGCCGACTACGAGGAGCTGGAGGAACGGCTCACCGTCAACGGCGCGGTCCGCGTGCGGCCCATGGACGTCGCGGCCGTGCACGCGCTGCTCGACAGCGCGGGCGAAGGGCTGCGCGGCCTGGCCGTCGCCGCTGCCGCCGATCCGGTACTGGCCCGGCTGCTGACCACACCGCTGATGCTGGGCGTCGCCGCGCTCGCCTACGAGGGCGTGGACGAGGAGGAGGTCACCGCCCTCGGCGACACGGAGGAGCGCAGGGGCCGCATCTTCGACGCCTACATCGAGCGCATGATCCACCGGGACCGGACGCTGCAGGGGCGGCCGGTCACACCGCAGCGCCCGGCCGGCCAGGTGCGGGCCGGTCTGCTGCGGCTCGCCCGGGTCCTTGGGGAGTCGCACGCGACGGTGTACTACGCCAACGACTTCACGCGCGTCATCCTCCAGGCCCCGGACGACGTGGTCAGGCAGCAGGTGCCGGCCGGGCTGTACCCGGTGTTCCGGGCCATGCGCCGGCTGAGCGGATACGAGGCCGGGAACCCCGCCAGCCGGCCGAACCCGGTCTACCGGCTCTTCGTCGGCTTCTACCAGGTGCCCCTCCCGCTGCTGGGGTCGCCGTTGGCGGACTACCTCCAGCGGGGCTTCCTCGACTACGCGACCGACCGGGCGATCATGCGCCGCGTGGGCGACGGCCACGCCTTCCTGCACAAGACCATCCAGGACCATCTCGCGGCGCGGGCGGCCCGCATGACCCCGGAGGAGATGCGGGCGCTGGAACGGTCGGCCTGAGCGGGCGGCCCAGGATCAGGTCCGGGGCACCCGGACCACGCCCTCCTGGATGACGGTGATCGCCAACCGGCCGTCCTGGGTGTAGATCCGGGCCTGGCCCAGGCCCCGCCCGCCGGACGCGGACGGTGACTCCTGGTCGTACAGCAGCCATTCGTCGGCCCGGAACGGCCGGTGGAACCACATCGCGTGGTCCAGGCTCGCCCCGACCACGTCGCCGACCGTCCAGCCGCCGCGCCCGTGGGCGAGGAGCACCGAGTCGAGCAGCGTCATGTCGGAGACGTACGTCGCCAGGCAGACGTGGAGCAGCGGGTCGTCCGCCAGCTTGCCGTTGGTGCGGAACCACACCTGGGAGCGGGGCTCGCGGGGCTCGCCGACGGTGGCGAAGGGCGGTTCGTCCACGTACCGCAGATCGACCGCGGCCCGCGCCTCGATCAGCCGGTCCACCACGCCCGGGTCGCGGAAGCGGTCCGCGTGGCGGGGCAGCATCTGCGCGGCGGTGGGCAGGGTCTCCGGGTCCGGGGCGGGCGGCATCGGCGCCTGGTGCTCCAGGCCCTCCTCGTACGTCTGGAAGGACGCCGAGAGGTGGAAGACCGGCTGGCCGTGCTGGACGGCGACGACCCGGCGGGTGGTGAAGGAGCGGCCGTCGCGGATGCGGTCGACGCTGTAGACGATCGGCGCGCCCGGATCGCCCGCCCGCAGGAAGTACGCGTGCAGGGAGTGGGCACCCCGCTCGGCGGGGACGGTGCGGCCCGCGGCGACCAGCGCCTGGGCCGCGACCTGGCCGCCGAAGACGCGGGGGACGAGCGAGGAACGGCTCGTGCCCCGGAAGATGTCCTGCTCGATCTGCTCCAGGTCGAGCAGATCGAGCAGGGAATCGAGTGCGGTGCTCATGGGACGGACGGAGTCGTTCCTCAGAGGCCCATGGACTTGGCGATGATCGACTTCATGACCTCGCTGGTGCCGCCGTAGATGCGGTTGACCCGGTTGTCCGCGTACAGGCGGGCGATCGGGTACTCGTTCATGTAGCCGTAGCCGCCGTGCAGCTGGAGGCAGCGGTCGATGACGCGGTGCGCGACCTCGGTGCAGAACAGCTTGGCGGAGGCGGCCTCGGCGGGGCTCAGCTCACCGGCGTCCAGCGCCTCCAGGGCGCGGTCGGCGACGGCCTCGGCGGCGTCCACCTCGGCCTGGCAGGCGGCCAGTTCGAACTTGGTGTTCTGGAAGGACGCCACCGTCTTGCCGAAGACCGTGCGCTCCTGGACGTAGCTCTTGGCGAACTCCACGGCGGCCTTGGCCTGCGCGTACGCGCCGTGGGCGATGCCCCAGCGCTCGGACGGCAGGTTCTGGCCGAGGTAGTGGAAGCCCTTGTTCTCCTCGCCGAGCAGGTCGGCGACGGGCACCTTCACGTCGACGAACGCCAGCTCGGCGGTGTCGGACGTGCGCAGGCCGAGCTTGTCGAGCTTGCGGCCGATCGAGTAGCCCTCGGACTTGGTGTCGACGGCGAACAGCGAGATGCCGAAGCGGCGGTCCTCGGCGGTCGGCGCGGAGGTGCGGGCGCAGACGATCACCCGGTCGGCGTGGACGCCGCCGGTGATGAAGGTCTTGGAACCGTTGAGCACGTAGTGGGTGCCGTCGTCCGAGAGCTTGGCGGTGGTCTTCATCCCCGCGAGGTCGGAGCCGGTGCCCGGCTCGGTCATCGCGAGCGCCCACATCTCCTCGGCGGAGACGAACTTCGGCAGGTAGCGCTTCTTCTGGTCGTCCGTGGCGAGCATCTTGATGTACGGGAGGGCGAGCAGCACATGCACGTTGGACCCGCCGAAGTTGACGCCCGCGCGGGCCGTCTCCTCGTACTGGACGGCCTCGAACTTGTGCGTCTCCAGCCCGGCGCCGCCGAACTCCTCGGGCACGTTGATGCCGAACAGGCCCAGGTCGGCGAGCTTGCCGTAGAACTCGCGCGGCACGATGCCCTGCTGGAACCACTCGTCGTAGTGCGGGACGACCTCGGCCTCGATGAAGGCGCGGATGGTCTCCCGGAACGCCTCGTGGTCCTCGTTGTATACCGTACGGCGCACGGGATGCCTCCTTGGTCGGCTGCGGTCGGGCTTCGGCCGGACTGGCTAAGCGCTTGCTCAGACCGTTAGAAGTTACCCAAGGGTCACCGGCACTGTCCAGGTGATGCGCAGCACGCCGCGCCGGGCCGGACCCGGGGGCCCGACCCGGCACCCGGCCGGACTACTGGGGCTTGAACGAGCGGATCTGGTAGCTGCCCTGGAGGTTGCCGCCGCTGCCGGCGGCGGTGGAGCCGACCCGGTCGTTGTAGTTGGTCTTGGTGTAGTACTGCACGCGGTGGCCGGTGCCGTTCCACACCGAGAGGACGTTCTTGCCCTTCTGGATGAAGGAGCAGTCGTCGGCGGTGTTGGCCCGCTGGCTGTCGGACCACTGACAGCGCGTGCCGCCCCCGTTCCAGTCGCTGTAGATGCAGAAGTACCCGGGGCTGCAGCTGTAGGCGGCCCGGGCGGTCGTGGCGTGCGCGGTGGCGGCGGTGTGCGAAGGGGGCGCGGCGGTGGCGGTGGTGGCCGCCACCGGGCCGGTGCCGAGTCCGAGGGCCAAGGCGAGCGAGGCGACGGTGAGCGCGCTGATGCGGTGCATGGCGGAAACCTCTTCTCCTGACGGCTGCTTCTCCTGACGGCGGCTGCTGCTCCAGCCGGGGCCGGCGCACGGGGGTGCCCGGCCCGCCCAGCAGCGTGGCACGGCCGCGACCTGCGCGGACAGGCGGACGCGGGGGCGCTCGGAGCCCGCTTTGGGACCGGGGCGTCCCGGGGTGCACCGGCGCGGCCGCTCGCGCTCGCGTCCCGTCGGTCACGCCAAGCGCACACCCATCCAAGATATGACTAATGCCCCCATCTCTTTCAGTCGGTGCTTCCCCGGGAAAAGTGAGTGACGAAGGGCCTGAACCAGGCCGACACAGGCGAGAAGGACGGTCCCGCATCCGTCCGGCGCAGCCGGTCCCCACCGCGAAGCTCCGCGGACACCGTGCGCACCCGGGCCGGCCCCACGGCCCCGCGGACTCACCGGGCGGCCCCGAACCGCCCCCGCGCCCCGCACCGTCACGGCCCACGCACCGGTGGCCGCGCACGGCCCACGCACCACGACGCAACGCACCGCACCGCATCACAGCGCACGCCGTGTACCGCGTCGCACCGCATCACCCCGCATCGCCCTGCACCGCACCGCACCCGTACGACACACGGAGGTCCCATGCTGGGGGTGAATCACCCGGAAGCGAGCTGGGTCCAGGTCAACCTGACCCCGAGGCCGACGGCCTGGCCGCGGCTGTACGCATGGCTCGCCGGCACCGCACGCGACCTCCTCGCCGCCGACACCGCGCGCGCCTTCTTCTTCATGCACAAGCCACCGGGGATGCGGCTGCGCTTCCAGGCGTACGGGGCGGGCGGAACCGTACCGCTGCGGACCGAACTCCTCGGCAGACTGGGGGAGTTCGACGGGCTGGCCGGGCCCCCGGTGTGCGCGGTCTACGAACCGGAGTCCTATCTCTTCGGCGGCCCCGCCTCCATGCCCTGGGTGCACGAACTGTTCACCGCCGACTCCCTGGCCTGGCTCGACCACCACACCCGCTGCCCGGCCACCGGCACCGGAACCGACGCCGGGGTCGTGGCCGCCGCGGACTGGCGGCTCTCCCTCTTCCTGCTCCGCGACATGTTCGACGGACTCCGGATCGTCGGCTGGGAGCACCGGGGCGTCTGGGACGCGGTCCGCACCGACACCGGGCGCGGCCTGCCCGACGGGCTGCGCGACGCCGCGCTCCGCCGTGCCGCCGAGGGGATCCGCGCCCACTGGCGGCAGCCCCGCGACCGACTGCTCGCCGCCCTGCCCGGGGAGTGCCGGGCGGTGGCCGAGGGCCACGGCGACGCGGTGCGCCGGGCCGCCGACCACTGGCGCACCGGCTACTTCGAGTCCGGGGACGCGGTGCGCGGGCCGCGCCGTGCCGCCGCCTACGCCGTGATCTTCCACTGGAACCGGGGCCGGTTCTCGTTCGCCCGGCAGAGCCTGCTCACCGAGGCGCTGGCCGACGACGGGGCGGTGGACTGACATGACCGGATTCCGCACCGCCGCCCCCGTCCCGGGTCCCGCCCGCTCCGACGCGGCCCGGGGACCGCTGCTCGGCGCCACCGCGCTGGTGCGGGCGGCCGGCGTCCCCTGTTCGACGTGGACGGCCGCGGGCGGCTCCGGGCTGTTCGGCCGGGTCCTCGCGTACGCCGACGACGCCGGGCGGCGGGCCGCGCGCGCCCGAAGACTGGCCGAGGAGCTGGGCGGCCTCGTCCCCGACCCGCGTCTGACGGCCGCCGAGCGCCGCCGGGTGCTCGCCCTGCGCCGGCGGCTGCACGCGGGAGCGGCGCCCACCGGGACGGACCACGACTTCCTCCTGGGGCTGCCCGGGGCCGCCGGGCCGGCCCGGGAGGCGGCCGGGCTGTCCGGGGCGGCCGACCGGGCCCGCCGGGAGCGGGCGGCCCTGGAGCGGGAGACCGCGGCGGAGCGCGAGCGGGTGGCGGGGCTCGGCTGGACGCTGGTCCGCGCCGACCCGGTGCTGCGGGAGTTCCTGGACGCGGCGCATCCCGGGCTGGTGGCGGAGGTGGCCGCCCGGCTGGCCGCGGGGGAGCGGTGGACCGGGAAGCGGCTGCGCAAACGATCCGCCCATCTGTGGCGGGTGCTGGGCCGGTCGGCGGTGAAGACCACGCCGCGCGGCTGGGTGGGGCAGGTGGCCCCGGTCCCGGTCGGCGGTCCGGCGGCGGGCGGGCGGCTCCTCACCCCCGGCGCCGAACTCGCCGCGCTGGCCGCCGAGGTGGTGGAGAACGTCCACACGGTACGGGTCCGGGCCGCCGCCCAGGACCTGCGCACCGCCGACCCGGCGACCGCGCTGGCCCTCGCCCCGCTGCATCTCACCGAGGACGGCGCCGACGGCACCGGGACGGGCGGCACCCTGCGTGCGTACGCGGTCGACCCGGCCGACCCCGGGCGGCTGCGGCAGACCGCCCTGCGGCGCACCGCCCTCCTCGACCGCGTCCTCGTTGTGTTCGCCGAAGGGCCGCTCACCCTCGCGGAGTTGGAGCACGCGCTGCCGGTCTCCGATCCCGCCGTCCTGCGCGGCTTCCTCGCCCACCTCGTCGGTCTGGGCGTGCTCCAGCCCTGCGCGGCCCCCCGCCGCCACCACACCCCATGGTTCCCGGCCGCCCGGGTCACCGCCTCCGGCACGCTGCCCCGCCCCGAGGACCGGGGCGCGGAGCCCGGGACGGACGACGACCGCTTCCTCGACTCGTACCGCGCCGTGGGCGCCCGCGTCCCCGGACCGGCCGCCGCCCGCGTCCAGCGCGCCCTCGGTACCGCCCACCGGATCGCCGCCCTGCGCCGCGCCGACCGGGCCGCCGGCACCGGCGCGCCGCCCCCCGTCCCCGGCACCGAGGGGCTCGACGAGCACCCCCGCCCGCTCGGCGCGGTCCTCGCCGCGCTCCTGGCGCCGGACGCGCCCGCGCCCCCCGCCCGGGGCCCGAACCGCCACCACGGCTGGCACCCGGCGCACGACCCCGCGTCCGGATACGCCCGGCTCCTCGCCCACCTCGCCGACCGCGCGGCCGAGCCCTGCGTGGACGTGGACGACGCCCTGCTGGACGCCCTCGGTGCGCCGCCGGCCGACGACGTCGTACCGCCCTGGCCGCTGGACTGCCTGCTGCGCCCGCTGGCCGGGCCGGGACCGCTCGCGGTCCTGGAGACGGCCTCGCCCGCCGGGATCATCGACGCCCGGTTCACCGAGGCGCTCCGGGAACTCCACGGCGGCTACGACACCGCCGACGCCTACCGGGAGTTCCTGGCCGCCGTGGAACGGCACGCGGGGGTGCGGTTCGTGGAACTGCTGGTGCCCCCGGTCGACGGCCACGCCGCCAACACCGTCCGGCGCCCCGTCCTCACCCGCTGGTGGACGGGCGACCCCAACCCGGCCGCGTACTTCGCGCCCGGCGGCCCCGACCAGCGCTACCTGCCGCTGGACCGCATCACCCTGCGCCGGTCGGGCGCCCGGATCGTCGCCGAGGCGGACGGGGTGCGCCTCCTGCCCGTCCACCACGCCACCCGCAACCCGATGCCGCCCTACGACCGCCTGGTACGGCTGCTGCTCGCCGCCGGCCACCCCTGGTCGGGCACCGTGACCGGCCTGGACGGCCTCGCCGAAGCCCTGCCCCCGGGCCCCGTCGGCCCCGCGGCCCCCGCCGTCACCCGCGCGCCCCGGGTGACGGCCGGCCCCGACCTGGTGGTCTGCCCGGCCACCTGGCGGGTGGAGCGCGCCCTGCTGTGGCGGCGGGAGGACGACGACCTCGACCGGGTCCGGATCCTCGGCACGCTCCGACGCACCGCGGGGCTGCCGCGCTTCGTCTTCGTACGGCCGGCGTTCGGGGCGAAGCCGGTACCGGCCGACCTCGACGCGCTGACCGCCCTCGACGTCATCGACCGGGTCCGTGCCGCCCCCGGTGACGAACTGGTCCTGGAGGAGATGCTGCCCGGCCCGCAGGCCGGGGAGCGGGGACCGGTGCTGCGCGACGCGCTGCACCGGGGCGAACCGGTGGCCGCCGGTCTGCTGCTCAGGCTCCCCTTCGACCGGACCCCCCAGGAGGCGGCGGCCGGGGCCGCCGCCCTCCTCCCCGACGTCCCCGGCCCGCCCGCACCCGATGCGAGCGGCCCGGGGCGGCCAACACCCACAGGAAACACCGGAGAGAACCAAGGAGAAACGCCATGCCCATCATGGAGCTCACCGACCTCGACCACCTGATCGACGAGCTGGACGAGCGGATCACCAGCGCCGACCTGCCCGCCGTGGAGGCCAGCGACAGCCTCGTCTGTGCCACGGTCGTCATCTGTGGCAACTCGACCATCTGCGGATCCGCCATCAACTGCTGACCGTCCCCCGACGGCTACCGGCCCGCGCCACCGCCGGCAGCCGGATCCCCCGCGGACCCCGTGTCCGTCGTCGAGCCGAACGGAGCCACCCGGACCGGTACGGGTGGCTCCCCGACGAGGAGCTCCGATGCACCCAGGTAACCAGGCTCCGCCCCGCCGGGCCGCCCTCGACCTCGCCGTCCGGTTCCTCGACGACTTCGCCCGGGGCCCCCACGTCGCCCCCGACCCCGGCGTCCCCGTACTGGCCGCCCTCGTCGCGGAGACCCACGGGACGGGCGCGGCCGACACCGTCCGGCGCGCGGTGTCGGCCTGGGCGCGGACGGTCGGCCGGGGCCCCTCCCACGACGGCCTGTACGACGGCGGCCTGGCCGGCACGTTCACCGGGCTGCGCATGGCCGCCCGTATCCACCCGCCGCTGCACCGCGCCGCCGACCGGCTCCGCGACCACCTCCTCGACCGGGCCGCCGCGCACCCCTGGCGCACGACCGACGTCGGCCTGCCCGACTACGACCTCATCGGCGGCCCCTCCGGCACCCTGCTCGCCCTCTGCGCCGGGGAACCCGAACCGACCAGCCGTCAACTCCTCCCGTACGCAGCCCACTTGGCGCTGCTCTGCGACGACGGGGAGCTGCGCCGACTGCGCATCGGCCAGTACGCCGGCCACCCGCATCTGGGCTGGCTCCACGGCCGGGTCAACACCGGAATGGGCCACGGTGTGGCCGGGCTCGCCGCCGCGCTCACCGCCGCCGTCCGCCGCACCGGCCCGCGCCCCCGGCTGACCAACGCCCTGCGCCGCGCCGTCCGCTGGCTGATCCGGCAGTCCTTCGACGACGCCCGCTCGGTCCGGAGCTGGGACGGGGCCGGGCTCGACGGCCCGCCGCCCACCGGCCCGCTGTCCCGGCAGGCCTGGTGCTACGGAACCCCGGGCATCACCTGGGCGCTCTGGGACGCGGCCGACGCGCTGGGCGACCGGGAGACCGCCGACTGGGCGGCGCACGCCTTCACCACCGTCGCCGACCAGTACGACATGGCCTTCCACCTCTACGGGGCCCCGCTGACCGACCGGCTCGGGCTCTGCCACGGCGCGGCGGGCGTCCTCGTCGTGGCGGACGCCTTCCACCGCTGGGCCCGGGTGCCCGCCGCCGCCCCGCTCGCCGCCCGCCTCACCGAGCACCTGGGCAGCCGCCTCCCGGACGCCCTCGCCGCCGCCCGCCCGTCCGCCGCCCTCCTCGACGGGGCCCCCGGCGCCCTCGCGGCGCTGCTCACCGTCACCCACCCCGCCTCGCGCGACTGGCTGCCCTGTCTCGGGCTGCGCTGACGGGGCCGCAGCGCCGGCCGGGGTCACCCGGCAGACCCTCAGCGCAGGTTCCGCAGGGCGAACCACAGCTCCGTCCGTACGTCCATGTCGTCCAGGTCCGCGTCCAGCAGGGCCGCGCAGCGGGTGATGCGCTGGCGGACCGTGTTGCGGTGGATCCGCAGGGCGGCGGCCGTCCGGTCCCAGCTCCCGTGCAGGCTCAGCCAGCAGCGCAGCGTCTCGGCCAGCGGTTCGGTGAGCGGGGCGAGCAGGGCGCGGGCGTGCGCCTCGGCCCGGTCGGCGGGGACCAGCGCGGCCAGGCCGGTGCCGGCGGGGTCGCGGTGGTGCGCCAGCGGGGTCCGGGTGGCGACGGCGCGGCCCAGGGCGCGGGCGGCCTGCCGGTCGGCGTCGGCGAGGGCGGGGAGGGCGGCGGGGGCGGAGGCGCCCAGGACCCAGCCCGGCTGCGGGGTGATCCGGCCGCCGCCGGGGAGCGCGGGGACCAGCACCCGTACCGCGTCGCCGCCCCGGCCCGCGTCGACCAGGGCCGAACCGAGCGCCGCCCCCAGCGCCCCCGTGGTCAGCGGGTCCACCGGCCTGTCCCCGCTGCGCCGCGCGTGCACCACCGTCCACTCCTCCGCGCCCCCGAGCAGCGGCGCCACGTCCTGCGGGCCCGCGCCCAGCAGCAGCCGCACCAGGGCCGCCGACCGGCCCGCCGCGTCCGCGCCCTGGTGCGGGGCGGCCAGCAGGGAGAGCAGCACGACCGCGACCCCGGCGATCGTGTGGTCACCCGCCTCCCGCCGGTCCGTCGCCAGCGCCAGGACGAGCCCCTGCCCGCCGCCCAGCGCGTACGCCGACAGCCGGGTCTCCCGCAGCGTGTCCCCGGCCGACGCCGGACCGGGGCGCTCCCCGGCCGCGACCACCCGGACCAGCCGGGCCAGCGCCGCCCGGACGTCCGGCGCCGGAAGACGGCCCGAGGCGTGCAACTCCTCGCCCTGGGCGGTGAGCAGGACGGCCCGGCCGCCCAGCTGGACCGCCAGCTGGCGCAGGACCGCCGGGACCGGGTCCGGGCGGGCCGCCGCCGAGGCCAGCGCCTGCTGGGCCCGCGTCACCCGGCGCAGCTCGCGCAGGCGGGCCTCGGCCATCAGCCGCCACACCGCGCGGGCGATCGCTGTGAACGGCGTACCCGGCCCCACCTCCACCAGCGGGAGCCCGTGCCGCTCGCACGCCTCGACCAGCCCCCGGGGCACCGTGTCGAACACCGGCGTCACCCCGAACCCCAGCGCCGCCGCCCCCGCCTCCACCAGCCGGGCCACGAAGGTGTCCGGGTCCGTCAGCTGCACCCCGGCCGTCAGCAGCAGCTCACCGCCGAGCAGATACGGGTACGGGTCGGCCATCTCCGAGGTGTGCACCCACAGCAGCTCCGCGTCGGCCGACCCCGCGATCAGCCGCAGCCCCAGCTCCTCACGGGCGAGCAGCTCCGCCAGCGGCACCGGGGGAGTGGGCGGCGGGGCCGGGGACAGGGGGGAGCCGGGCGGGATCTGGGACATGGACGATCCATCCATACAGAACGGCGATGATGGATGAAACGTACTCTTCAGCGCGGTGCGCGGGCCACCTACCGTTCTTCCTGTCGGAACATCGGACACGTACGCCGCCTGCCACCCCCGGCGGCACGCCACCCGCGTACGTGATCGAGAAGCGAAGGAAAGGCACCCCACATGAGCAGCAACGAAACGCCGCGCGGCCCCGTCGACTCCTCCCGCGTCCCCCGGTACGCCGGCCCCGCCACCTTCGCCCGGCTGCCCCGCCTCGACGAGGTCGGCACCACCGACGTCGCCGTCGTCGGCGTGCCCTTCGACACCGGCGTCTCCTACCGCCCCGGCGCCCGCTTCGGCGGCAACGCGATCCGTGAGGCCTCGCGCCTGCTGCGCCCGTACAACCCGGCCCAGGACGCCTCCCCGTTCGCGCTCGCCCAGGTCGCCGACGCCGGGGACATCGCGGCCAACCCGTTCAACATCAACGAGGCCGTCGAGACGATCGAGGCCGCCGCCGACGACCTGCTCGGCACCGGCGCCCGGCTGATGACGCTCGGCGGCGACCACACCATCGCCCTGCCGCTGCTGCGCTCCGTCGCGAAGAAGCACGGCCCGGTCGCCCTGCTCCACTTCGACGCCCACCTCGACACCTGGGACACCTACTTCGGCGCCGAGTACACCCACGGCACCCCGTTCCGCCGCGCCGTCGAGGAGGGCATCCTCGACACCTCCGCCCTCTCCCACGTCGGCACCCGCGGCCCGCTCTACGGCAAGCAGGACCTCACCGACGACGAGAAGATGGGCTTCGGCATCGTCACCTCCGCCGACGTCATGCGGCGCGGCGTCGACGAGATCGCCGACCAGCTCCGCCAGCGGATCGGCGACCGCCCGCTGTACATCTCCATCGACATCGACGTCCTGGACCCGGCGCACGCCCCCGGCACCGGCACCCCCGAGGCCGGCGGCCTGACCTCCCGCGAGCTCCTGGAGATCCTCCGCGGCCTCGCCTCCTGCCACCTGGTCTCCGCCGACCTCGTCGAGGTCGCCCCGGCGTACGACCACGCCGAGATCACCTCCGTCGCCGCCTCGCACACCGCCTACGAGCTGACCACGATCATGTCCCGGCAGATCGCCGCCGCCCGGACGAAGTGAGCCCGCACGGCACCCGCCGACGGCCGGTGCCGACTGCGCCGCCCGCATGACACCGGCACACCTCGCCGGGTGATGTGAGCCGCACAACGCGTGTCTCGTACAACTTTTCCGTTCCCCAGGAGTCATGTGTTTCGGGCGTGCCGGGCGCGCGCCCGAAACGATGACTCGGGGAACGGGGAAGCCTCATGACCGCTGGATCCCACATATCCCGCCGCACGCGGGGCGCGCTGTCCGTCGCGCTCGCGGCCGGCGTACTCGCACCGGTGGCGCTCGGTGCCGCACCCGCCGCCGCGGCGACGACACCGACGGTGAGCTGCACCTCCGGCAAGGCGGGGCTCGCCGCCAAGCTGTCGAAGGACATCACCGCCGCGCTCAAGAACCGTAAGTCCACCACCGCCGTGGCGCTCTACGACCGCACCACCAAGACCAACTGCACCCTGCGCGCCACCAGCGCGTACGACTCCGCCAGCGTGGTGAAGGCGACCGTGCTGGCCACCCTGCTCTGGGACAACAAGAAGCAGAACCGCTACCTCACCCAGCGCGAGATCAACCTGGCCACGGCCATGATCACCAAGTCCGACAACGACGCGACCACCAGCCTGTGGAAGCAGCTCGGCGTCACCAAGATCAAGGGCTTCCTCAAGGCCGCCGGGATGACGCACACCGTGCCCGGCTCCGGCGGCTACTGGGGACTCACCCGGATCACCGCCCAGGACGAGCTTCGGCTCCTGCACCTGCTCACCGTGAAGAACAGCGTGCTCAGCGACAACTCCCGCGCCTACGAGCTCGGCCTGATGAAGAAGGTCGTCTCCGCCCAGCGCTGGGGCACCCCGGCCGGAGCTCCCGCCGGGGTGACCGTCCAGGTCAAGAACGGCTGGCTGCCGCGCGCCACCCACGGCTGGCGCGTCCACAGCATCGGCGCCTTCACCGGCAAGGGCCACGACTACGCCATCACCGTGCTCACCCACGACAACAAGACGATGAACGACGGCATCAACACCATCCAGGCCGTCGCCCGCGCCGTCCACAAGGACCTCAACCCGGCGGTCGCCGCGAGCACCACCACGACCGTCGCCCCGCCCGCCGCCCCGCAGGAGGCCGTCCCCGCGGTCCCGGAGGCCCCCGCCGTCCGCATGCTCACCGCGACACCGCAGCGGTCGTAGACCGACGGCCTACGACCTGATCCGCCGGACACGCCCTGAGGCCCGTCTTTGTAACGGCGGGATGAAATCCGAGGCCGGCCGCGTTGGTGCCTTCCGGTAGACCAGGTCTGACGGGAGGCACCGGTGACGGACGCAGAGGCAGAGGACGCACAGCGCGCGGCACGGACCCCGGGCTGGGCCCGGCGGCTGTGCGGCTACGCATGGCGCTACCGGCGCAATGTGCTGCTGGCGCTCGGCTCTTCGCTCGCGGGCATGGCGGTGATGGCCCTCGTCCCGCTGATCACCAAGGTGATCATCGACGACGTCGTGGTCGGCCACACCCGGTCCCTCGCCTTCTGGACCGGGCTCCTCATAGCCGCCGCCGTGCTCGTCTACGTCGCCACCTACATCCGCCGCTACTACGGCGGCCGGCTCGCCCTCGACGTACAGCACGACCTCCGCACCGAGATGTACGGGACGATCACCCGGCTCGACGGGAAGCGGCAGGACGAACTCTCCACCGGCCAGGTCGTCGGCCGCGCCACCAGCGACCTCCAGCTGATCCAGAGCCTGCTGTTCATGCTCCCGATGACCATCGGGAACATCCTCCTCTTCCTCATCTCCCTCGTGATCATGGCGTGGCTGTCGCCGCTGCTCACCCTGATCGCCGTCGCCGTCGCCCCCGCGCTCTGGTACATCGCCCGCCGCTCCCGCGCCCGCCTCTTCCCCGCCACCTGGTACGCCCAGGGGCAGGCCGCCGCCGTCGCCGGAGTCGTCGACGGGGCCGTCTCCGGCGTCCGCGTCGTCAAGGGCTTCGGGCAGGAGGAGCAGGAGACCGGCAAGCTCCGCGAGGTCGGCCGCCGCCTCTTCGCCGGGCGGCTCCGCACCATCCGGCTGAACGCCCGCTACACCCCCGCCCTCCAGGCCGTCCCCGCCCTCGGCCAGGTCGCCATGCTGGCCCTCGGCGGCTGGCTCGCCACCCGGGGACAGATCACCCTCGGCACCTTCGTCGCGTTCTCCACCTACCTGGCCCAGCTCGTCGGCCCCGTCCGGATGCTCGCCATGGTCCTCACCGTCGGCCAGCAGGCCCGCGCCGGCGTCGAACGCGTCCTGGAGCTCATCGACACCGAACCGACCATGAAGGACGGCACCAAGGACCTCCCGGCCGACGCCCCCGCCGGCGTCGAGTTCGACGACGTCCGCTTCGGCTACACCGAGGACCACCCCGTCCTCGACGGCTTCTCGCTGACCATCGAACCCGGCGAGACCGTCGCCGTGGTCGGCGCCTCCGGCAGCGGCAAGTCCACCGTCTCCCTCCTGGTCCCCCGCTTCTACGACGTGACCCACGGCGCCGTCCTCGTCGGCGGCCACGACGTCCGCGAACTCACCCAGTCCTCGCTGCGCGCCGCCATCGGCCTCGTACCGGAGGACAGCTTCCTCTTCTCCGACACCGTCCGCGCCAACATCGCCTACGGCGTCCCCGACGCCACCCAGGAACAGATCGACCAGGCGGCCCGCGCCGCCCGCGCCGACCGCTTCATCGCCGAACTGCCCGAGGGCTACGACACCAAGGTCGGCGAGCACGGACTCACCCTCTCCGGCGGCCAGCGCCAGCGCGTCGCCCTCGCCCGCGCCATCCTCACCGACCCCCGGCTCCTCCTCCTCGACGACGCCACCTCCGCCGTCGACGCCCGCGTCGAGCACGAGATCCACGAGGCACTGCGCCAGGTGATGGCCGGGCGCACCACCCTGCTCATCGCCCACCGCCGCTCCACCCTGAACCTCGCCGACCGGATCGCCGTCCTGGAGAACGGCCGCCTCGCCGACATCGGCACCCACGAGGAGCTGGAACGCCGCTCCCCGCTCTACCGTCGGCTGCTCACCGACCCCGACGAACTGGGCGGCACCTCGCCCGGCCACCGGCCGCCCACCCCCGCCGCCCCCGGCATCGAGGACGACCGCGCCCTCCAGGAGGAGCTGGACGCCGAGTTCGACGCCGAGCGCGGCATCAGCCCCCACCTGTGGGTCCGCAAGGAGGAGCCTGGCGATTCCACGACCGCCGGGATGCCCGCCACCCCCGAACTCCTCGCCCAGGTCGAGGCGCTGCCGCCCGCCACCGACACCCCCGACATCGACGAGGCCCGCGCCGTCCGCGCCGAGGACTCCTACGGGCTGCGCCGGCTGCTGCGCGGCTTCGGACTCCCGCTGCTGGTCAGCCTGGCGCTGGTCGCGGTCGACGCGGGCGCCGGGCTGCTGCTGCCGGTGCTGATCCGGCACGGCATCGACCAGGGCGTCACCCAGCTGGCGCTCGGCGCGGTCTGGGCGGCGTCCGCGCTGGCCCTGCTGGTCGTCCTCGTCCAGTGGGCCGCCCAGACCGGCGAGACCCGGATGACCGGCCGCACCGGCGAACGGGTGCTCTACTCGCTGCGGCTGAAGATCTTCGCCCAGCTCCAGCGGCTCGGCCTGGACTACTACGAGCGCGAGCTGACCGGCCGCATCATGACCCGGATGACCACGGACGTGGACGCGCTGTCCACGTTCCTCCAGACCGGACTGGTCACCGCCTTCGTCTCGGTCGTCACCTTCCTCGGCATCATGGTCGCGCTGCTCGTCCTGGACGTGCAGCTGGCCCTGGTCGTCTTCGCGACACTGCCGTTGCTGGTCGTCGGCACGTTCTTCTTCCGCCGCAAGAGCGTCCGGGCCTACGAACTGGCCCGGACCCGCATCAGCGCGGTCAACGCCGACCTCCAGGAGTCCGTCTCCGGGCTGCGGATCGTGCAGGCCTTCCGCCGCGAGCGCGACGGCGCCGACCGGTTCGCCGACCGCAGCGACCACTACCGCGAGGCCCGGGTGCGCGGCCAGTGGCTGATATCGGTCTACTTCCCGTTCGTCCAGCTGCTGTCCTCGGTGGCCGCCGCCGCCGTGCTGATCGTCGGCGCGGGCCGGGTCGACAACGGCACCCTCACCACCGGCGCGCTCGTCGCCTACCTGCTCTACATCGACCTGTTCTTCGCCCCGGTCCAGCAGCTCTCCCAGGTCTTCGACGGCTACCAGCAGGCCACCGTCTCCCTCGGCCGCATCCAGGAACTGCTCCGCGAACCGACCTCCACGAAGGACGCCGACGAACCGCTGGACGTGCTGTCGCTGCGCGGCGAGATCGCCTTCGAGGACGTCTCCTTCGCGTACGGGGGCGGCGGGACGGCCGACGACGACGCCGAGGCGGCGCTGACCGGCGTGGAGCTGCGGATCCCGGCCGGGCAGACGGTCGCCTTCGTCGGCGAGACCGGTGCGGGCAAGTCCACCCTGGTCAAGCTCGTCGCCCGGTTCTACGACCCGACCGGCGGCCGGGTCACCGTCGACGGCACCGACCTGCGCCGCCTCGACCTCACCGCGTACCGGCACCGGCTCGGGGTCGTGCCGCAGGAGGCGTACCTCTTCGCGGGCACCGTCCGCGACGCCATCGCCTACGGACGGCCCGACGCCACCGACGCCGAGGTGGAGGCCGCCGCACGGGCGGTCGGCGCCCACGACATGATCGCCACCCTGGACGGCGGCTACCTGCACGAGGTCGCCGAGCGGGGCCGCAACCTCTCCGCCGGGCAGCGCCAGCTGATCGCCCTGGCCCGCGCCGAACTCGTCGACCCGGACATCCTGCTCCTCGACGAGGCGACCGCCTCCCTGGACCTGGCCAGCGAGGCCCTGGTCAACCAGGCCACCGACCGCCTGGCCGGCCGCCGCACCACCCTGGTCGTCGCCCACCGGCTGACCACGGCCGCCCGCGCCGATCGGGTCGTGGTGATGGACCACGGCCAGGTCGTCGAGGACGGCACCCACGACGAGCTCCTCGCCCTGGACGGGCGCTACGCCGTGCTGTGGCGGACCTTCATCGGGGAGGACGAGCCCGCCACGGTGTGAGCGGCGGGCCCGTCCGCCGGGTCACCCGGCGTCGTCGGAGCGGTCGGAGATGGCGGAGATCTTCCCGGTCCGCAGATCGGAGCGGACGGTCAGGTACGTGTACGTGGGGTGCTTCCCGGCGCTCCAGGTGAGCCGCACCGTCGTCCAGGTGTGCCCGGCGGCGCTGTCCTCCGGGGTGACCCGGAAGTCGAGCGGGGTGTTCTGGGCGCGGAACACCCCGTCCGCGTGGTTGCGCCGCTCCCAGGCGTCCAGCTGGGACCGGAACCGGGGCGTCAGGTAGAACGCCCGCAGCTCGGCGGCGACCTTCTTGTCGGCGTCCCGCGCCGACACCGCGTCGATGTAGGCGCCGTAGAAGTGGGCGACCTGCTGGTGGGCCGAGCTGCTCAGCCCGGCCCGGGCCGGCGCCCGGTCCGGTGCCTGGGCCGCCCGGGGGCCCGCCGCGACCGCCGGGACCGCGGCCAGGGCGGTGAGCAGGGCGGCGGCGAGCAGCGTCCGGCGGACGGGGCGGCGGAGCCGGGGGCCCGACGGGGTGCGGAGAGGAGGCATGAGGGTGTTCCTGCCTTTCGTGCGGTGCTGTTCCGTGGAGCCATGCTGGCGCCTCGGCCGCTCCACGGACCGGGCACCGCGCGCGCAACCTTCGGACGGGCTTCCCGCGTCGTACACCTGTATGCGCATGTACCGAATCAGGGTGCGTATGTTCGAGTGATGATGGGGCGACGGGTGACCACAGCGACGGAGAGGCCCGGGGAGTCCGCGGACACCGCCGGAGACCGGAGCGGCAGCAGGGCCGGGGCGGTGCGCCGGGGGCTGGTGCGACCGGTGGTCCTGTCCGTGGTGGCCGCCCTCGGGCTGGTGCTCGGCGGCCCCGCGGTCGCCCCGGCGGGGGCCGTCTCGGTCTGTGCCGGGCGCCCCGCGAAGACCGTCCCGTTCGGCACCGGCGAGCTGCGCGTCTACAAGAGCCGCTCCTACGCCTGCGCGCTGGCGGTCGCCAAGAAGTCCGGCCCGCGCCGCGCGATGTCCGTGACGATCCAGGCACGCGGCGGCCAGCCCGTCACCGACAGCGGCCGGTACACCAAGCAGGCCGGCCCGGTGACGGTCCACGCCCTCAACCGCTGCGTCCGCGCCACCGGAAAGATCTCCGGCAAGTCCGGCTCCACCGGCTGGATCCTCTGCTGACCCTCCCTCCGGAGGTACGACAGCCCTTAGGCTCGCCGCCGACAAGGCGAATCGAGGGAGGTCGTATGCGCAAGGCGTTGAGAGGGTTCCTGTCGCTCGCGGTGCTCATCGGGACGGTGGGGGTGACGGGTGCGTCGACCGGGGCGGCCACCGCCGTCGGACCGGCCGCGGTGACCAGCGGGGCCGGAACCGCCGGCGACGGCACAGGCGCGGACATCACGGACATCAAGGACCGTCTCCTGGCGATCCCCGGAATGAGCCTCGTCCAGGAGAAGCCGTACGAGGGCTACCGCTACTTCGTCCTCGAATACACCCAGCCCGTCGACCACCGCGACCCGTCCCGGGGCACCTTCCAGCAGCGGATCACCGTTCTGCACAAGGACACCTCCCGCCCGACGGTCTTCTCCACCAGCGGATACAACGTCTCCACCACCCCCGGCCGCGCCGAGCCGACCCGGATCGTCGACGGCAACCAGGTCTCCCTGGAGTACCGCTACTTCACCCCGTCCCGCCCGTCGCCCGCCGACTGGTCCAAGCTCGATATCCGGCAGGCCGCCGACGACCAGCACCGGGTTTTCACCGCGCTGAAGCGGATCTACCCCGCCAAGTGGCTGGCCACCGGCGCCTCCAAGGGCGGCATGACGGCCACGTACTACAAGCGTTTCCACCCCGGCGACATGGACGGCATCGTCGCGTACGTGGCGCCCAACGACGTCGTCGACAAGGAGGACTCGGCCTACGACCGCTTCCTCGCCCGGGTCGGCGACAAGGCGTGCCGCGACCGGCTCGGCGCCGTCCAGCGCGAGGCCCTGGTGCGCCGGGCGCCGCTGGAGGAGAAGTACCGCGCGTACGCCGCCGAGCACGGCTACACCTTCGCCACCACCGGCTCGCTGGACAAGGCGTACGAGGCCGTGGTCCTGGACTACTACTGGACGTTCTGGCAGTACAGTCGGCCCGCCGACTGCGACACCGTCCCCGCCGATGCCAAGTCCGCCACCGACCAGGAGATCTGGGACTCCGTCGACGCGATCACCGGCTTCTTCGCCTACACCGACCAGGGCCTGGAGAAGTACACCCCGTACTACTACCAGGCGGGCACCCAGCTCGGTGCGCCGACCATCCGCCAGCCCTGGCTCGGCAACCTCAGCCGCTACGGCTACCAGCCGCCGCGCGCCTTCGTACCGCGCGCCATCCCGATGAAGTTCCAGCCCTCGGCGATGCGCGACATCGACGGCTGGGTGCGCCACCACGGTGAGCGGATGCTGTACGTGTACGGCGAGAACGACCCGTACGGCGCCGAGCCGTTCCGGCTGGGAGCGGGCTCCCGGGACAGCGCCGTCATGACCGTGCCCGGCGGCAACCACGGGGCCACCGTCGGAGCCCTCGCCGAGAGCGACCGGGCGTGGGCCACCGCCGCCGTACTGCGCTGGGCGGGCGTCGCCCCGGCCGCCGTGCGGGACGACCCGGCGAAGGCGAAGCCGCTCGCGGAGTTCGACGCCCGGCTCGACAAGCAGGACGTGAGGAACGAGCGGCAGCTGCGCCCGTAACCGGCCTTCGGGCCGGGGTGTACGTGCGACGCGTCGTGCGCGTATACCCCGGCCCGCTTGCTAGGACAGGGCCTGGCCCTGGCTCTGGGTACGGCGGCGACGGGTGAACATGAGCAGGCCCGCGCCGAGCGCGCCGAGTACGGCCGCTCCGGTCGCGTAGAAGCCGACCTGCGCGCCGGTGCTGGCGAGGAAGCCGCCTTCGTCCTTCGGCCCGGCGGCGGGCGTGGACGGGGCGGGCGCCGGCTGCGAGGACTTCTCCGACTCGGACGGCTGCGGCGCCGGAGCGCCCGGCGTCGAGGCCGAGGGGGTCGGGGTACCGGGCCGGGCCGGCGGCTGCGACGGCTGGTCGGGCGTGGACGGCTTCGGCGTCGGGGTGCCGGGCTGGGCCGGTTCGGGCTTGCAGGTGAAGGCCGGGGAGCCGGTCCACGGGTAGTTGTGGGTCTCGTTGCCCGTGCCGTGGGTCCGCATGTCCCCGCCGACGTACACCCGCCCGTTGGTGCTCGCGGTGAAGTCCGCGGAGGCCTTGGGAGCGAGGATCGAGCCCATGAAGTTCCCGCCACCGCCGAGGGTGAGCGAGGTGGAGCCCTCGAAGTTGTACAGGATCCGCGAGGCGGCGTCGCCGAAGTCGGCGGAGCTGTAGACGTCGACGCGGTCGTTGTTGAAGCCCACGGACATCGGCGATATCGACACCGGCTGCGAGCCGGTCACGTTGACCACGACGGAGTCGCCGTCGGGGATGGACGCGAAGCCGAACGACGAGGCGCCGTCGAGCTCGGCGGCGGTGATCTCGAAGACCTGGAGCGTGCCGTTGCCCGCGCCGGTGCTCTTGAAGGTGACGGTGTCGCCCGAGCGCGTGGTCGTGCCGGTGGCCTTCAGCTTCCCGAGGGAGGACGACTCGGTGCCGATGGTCCTGTCGAAGGACTGATAGGGGCTGAGGGCGGCGTCGGTGCCCAGGCCGGACGAGCGCTTCCCGCCGTTCGTCTCCAGCTCGCCCTTCTCGTCGATCTTCTTCCCCACCTGGACGGCGCCGCCGTAGCCGGACTTGGACGTGATGCCGTGGCCGACGTCCACCCTCGTGCCCTTGGCGATCGTCAGGTCACCGCCGACCGCGAGCATCAGCTCGCCCGCGTCCGGCAGGATCCCCGATCCGGCCCCGACCCGTCCGACGTTGAAGACGCCGCCCGAACTCTTGGCGAACGTCGCGTCGCCCTTGACGACGAGCAGCCCCTCCGCCTCCGCGGACGCGCCGTCGACGGTGTAGTCGCCTCCGGCGAAGAGGGCCACGTTGCCGTCGATGAACTGCGGGGTGTTGCCGATGCCCGGAAGCTTCCCGGAGGACGGGCAGTACTGCGACTCGCCGTCGGTGGCGGCGACGGGGGTCGCGAAGGCGCTGCCGGTGCCGAGCAGTCCGAGGGAGAGGAGGACGGCGAGTGCGCTTCCGGTCCGCCCGGCATTTCTTCCGGTGACGTGCATGATTTTGATCCTTGTCTTTTCTTCGGGAGGGGCGCGGCCGGGCATGGCGAATCGACTCGCCCGCGCGGTCGGAGCATGTGGAGAGGAGGAGCGGCGAGGAATGAGGGACGGGGTTACAGGGCCGCGGAGTTACGGAGTTACGGGGTGTGGAGTACGGGCGCGATTACCGGTACGGGTACGCATTCCCGTACCGGCCCGATTCGCCGTGCCGGTCCGGCCTTCCGTGCGAGGACGAGTTCCCGTTCCGGTGGGGATCCCGGTCGGTGGATTCGGTCTCCGCCCGAAGGGCCGCCCGGGTCAGTGGCCCGTAGACGCCCGACTCCTCGGGAATGTTCCGGGCCTTCTGATAACGGATCAGGGCGATTTCCACGGCCGCCGTGAAATTCCCGTCGGCGCTTCCCAGATACAGCTGGAGCTGTTGCAGCCTGCGCTGGAGGTCCGCGACCTCGCGGCCGGTGGATCCCAGGGCGAGGCCCGGCCGGTCCGTCGGGCGTGTCCGGTCCCGTGGGGGTGACGGGCGGTTCGCCGGCGGACCGGCCGGAGTGGAGGGGGCCGTGGGCGGCGACGCGGACGGGGTCGTGGACGACGTCGCGGCGGGCGGCGTGTCGGCCGTGGCCCGGGTGTCCGGGGCCTGGGCCCGTGCCCGGGCCTGGTCCGGGCGCGCCGTGCCGGTGGGCGGGGCGGAGGGGGAGGGCGGTGTGACGGAGTCCTGGGAGGAGAGGTTGGTGGAGATCGGGGCGACGAAGTCGGACCGCCGGGCGGTGAACGCGTCACAGACGAGGGAGACCGTGATCGCGACGCCGACCCCCACCGTCACCGTGCCGATGAGCAGCGCGGGGGACTGCTTCCGCCCCTTCGCGGAACGCCGGGCGGACCTGCGGACGGCCGGAGCCGGCCGGGACGGACGCGACGGCCGCGAGGACGGCGAGGAAATACCCGGCACGGGATTCTTTTCCCCGAACGGCCCGAAGGAACTGACCGGACCGACTGGACCGACCGGACCGACCGGACCGATAGGACTGGCGGAATGGGCGGGGTCGAAGGAATCGGTGTGACCTGCGGGGCCCGCGGGCTCGAAAGCGCCGGCGGACTCGAAGAGTTCGAGGTCGGCCGGGCGGACGCCCTGTCCGTTCTCACGGGAGGTGGACACCTTTCCGAAAACCCGTTCCTCGCCGGTCGGCACCCGGCCGGGTGCCGACCGCGGTCCGCATTCTTCTTCCGGTGTGCGCGACGCGAATTGCTGAAAGCCCACGTGCTCCGAGCTCCTTGTCCGGGCAGTCCGACAGAACTTGTTCAACGTGCGGGGGTTCGGGGCCGCCTTACCCGCCCGAACGGCGCATGCGCGCAGGCGGGGAGAAGGTCGCGCGACACATCGAGAACTCCAGGTTGTGGCGGAACCGAGGGTGTGGGGAGGAGGTTCCGTGACCTTCGCGCAGAACGTGAGCAGGAGTCAACTTAGAACAAAGCGCAACAAGGTGGCGATGATCGGGCATGCCACCTTAATTGGAAATTAAAGCGTGACGCACCTCACATCGCGGAGGTGGGAAGTGGGCTCCGGGCGGGGCCCCGGGCCGCGCCCGGCGGACATGACGACGGACGGCGCGCGGGACCAGGTGGTCCCGCGCGCCGTCCGTCGTTCCGGCGCTCCGTTGTTCCGTCGTTCCGCGTCGCCCGAGGCGTCCCGGGCGTCGCGGAACGACGGGGCCCGTCTCAGTACTTCAGGCCGTACCCCACCGGGTGCAGCACCCGGGCCGGGTCGTCCGCGCGCTGCACCGGGACCGGCAGGGTACCGCGCGGCGCCACCCGGCCCGCGATCACCCGGACGGCGGCCCGCAGCTCCACATCGGTCCAGGAGTACGTGGCCAGGTTCGCCGCGAAGCCGGTACCGGCCAGCTGGGCGACGTCGTACGGGTTGCGGATCGCGACCGTGATCACCGGGATCCCGGTCGCCGCCAGCGCGCTCACCAGGGTGCGCTGCGAACTGTTCGCCGTGACGTTGTACGTCGCCACGACCACCGCGTCCTTGCCGCGCGCGGCCTCCACCGCGCGGGCGATCACCGACGCGCTGGGCGCGGTGCCGGTGGAGAGCGCGGTCGCCGCGAAGCCCAGCTCGCCGAAGGCGGTGGCCAGGGTGGTGGTCGGCGGGCCGGTGGTGCCGGACGGGGACGCCGGGTCGGCGCCGACCACCAGCAGGTTCTTGTGCGAGCGGCGGGAGAGCGGCAGCACCGCCCCGTCGTTGGCGAGCAGCGTGGTGGTGCGCTCGGCGATCCGGTCGGCGGCGGCGAGATGCGCCCGGGTGCCGACGGTACGGTCCACGCCCGCGTGGCTGACGAACGGGTTGTCGAACAGCCCCAGCTTCGTCTTCAGCCGCAGGATGCGCAGAATCGATTCGTCGAGCCGGGCCTCGGTCAGCTCGCCGCTCTTCACGGCCCGGAGGACGGCGTTCCACGCGACGGCCAGGTCCGGCGGGTTCAGCAGCTGGTCGACGCCCGCCTTCAGGGCGAGGACCGGCACGCGTTCGTCGCCGTACTTCGTCCGCACCCCCTCCATGCCCAGCGCGTCGGTCACCACGACACCGTCGTAGCCCAGCTCCTCGCGGAGGATGCCGGTGAGGATCGGGTGGGAGAGCGTCGCCGGGTCGCCCGAGGGGTCCAGCTCCGGGACCACGATGTGCGCGGTCATGATCGAATCGATGCCCGCCGCGATGGCGGCCCGGAACGGCGGCGCGTCCAGCTCGGACCACTGCGCCCGGGTGTGGGTGATGACCGGCAGCCCGGTGTGGCTGTCGGTGCTGGTGTCGCCGTGGCCCGGGAAGTGCTTGGCGGTGGAGGCGATCCGGCTGCTCTGGTACCCCTTCACCTGCGCCGCGACCATCCCGGCCACGGACTGCGGGTCGGAGCCGAAGGAGCGTACGCCGATCACCGGGTTGGCCGGGTTGACGTTGACGTCGGCGTCCGGGGCGTAGTTCTGGTTGATGCCGACCGCGCCCAGCTCGGCGCCCGCGATCTGCCCGGCCTTACGGGCGTCGGAGCGCGAACCGCCCGCGCCCAGCGCCATCGCGCCCGGCATCAGGGTGGCCGGCTCGCCGACCCGGCAGACGATGCCGTGCTCCTGGTCGGTGGAGACCAGCAGCGGCAGCGGGGTGGGCCCGGCGAGGCCGGCGCGCTGGATGCCGTTGGAGAGGTCGGCGATCTGGTGCGGGTCGCGGGTGTTGTGCGCCCAGGCGAAGTAGATGATCCCGCCGACGTGGTACTTGGCGATCATCTCGGCGGCCGTGCGGACCCCGATCTCGGCCAGGTTGGCGTCGATGTCGGCCTGGTCGGGCTCGGTGGCGGAGTGCCCGTACACCCGCATCACGAAGAGCTGCCCGACCTTCTCCTCCAGGCTCATCCCGGAGACGATCCGCCGGATCCGGCGGTCGGTGGCGGCTGATTCGTGCGGCCCGCTGCTCGCGGACCTCGGGGCGGCGAGGGCGCCGGGGGCCAGGCCCGCGCCGGTGACGGCGGCGACCGCAGTCGCCGCGGTGGCGGTGAGGAGGGTGCGTCTGGAGGTGCGGTGGTGCACGTGAGCTCCTTCGGCCGTACTCGGGGACGAGAGGTGGGGAAAGAAACCTCTGGTGAAAGAAACTGCCAAGGAGCACGGATATCCAGAAAATAACTTCCGGTCAAGGGCTCGGACCGTTCCGGCCCGCGCGGCGTGGCCCGCATTACCGGCCACTGCGGGTGGAATCGGTCAGCGAGGCGGGGGCGGAGGGGCAGAGGGCGCGAGGCGCGGACAGCGAGGCGGGGGCGGTGAGGGAGGGATGGCGGGGCAGGGCCGGTGAGCGAGGGGCGACAGGGCAGGGGGCGGCACGGCGGCCGACGGACCGGTCAGCCGACGGGGCTCAGCCCCACCGCCGCCCCGTGCGCCCGCAGCGCCGCCACCGCCGTCGTGATCGCCGGGCGCCGGGCCGCCTCCGTACGCCACAGCGCGTACAGCCGCCGCACCGGCACCGGGTCGAGCTCCACCGCCACCACCCCCGCCGGCAGCGGCCCCCGCCCCAGGCGCGGGATCATCGCGACCCCGAGACCGGCGGCGAGCAGGGCGAGCTGGGTGTGGTTCTCCTCCGCCTGGTGCCGCAGGTCCGGCTCGCACCCGGCCGCCCGCAGCGTCCGTACGAGCCAGTCGTGGCAGACCGTTCCCGGCGGCTGGCAGATCCACCGCTCCTGCGCCAGCTCCTCGCGCCGTACCGAGCTCCGCCCGGCCAGCCGGTGCCCCTCCGGCACCAGCAGATCGCAGCGGTCGTCACCGAGCACCGCCTGCGCCACGCCCTCCGGGGCGGGCAGCGGGGCGATGTCCCAGTCGTGCGCGACCGCGAGATCGATCACGCCCTTGGCCACCAGATCGACCGACAGATGCGGATCGACCTCGGTCAGCCGGACGTCCAGCGCCGGATGGTCCCGGTCCAGCTCCGCCAGCACCCCGGGCAGCAGCCCGCGCGCCGCCGACGCGAACGCGCCGACCGACAGCCGCCCGGTCGGCAGCCCCCGGCGCTCCTCCAGCGCCGTCTCGGCGCGCTCCACGATCGCCAGCAGCTCCTGGGCGGTGTCCGCGAGCCGCAGCGCCTCCTCGGTCAGCGCGACCCCGCGCCCGCGCCGCTCCAGCAGGGTCGTACGGGTCTCCCGCTCCAACTTGGTGATCTGCTGGGAGACCGCCGACGGGGTGTAGCCGAGCGCGGCGGCGGCGGACGCCACCGATCCGTGCACGGAGACCGCGTGCAGGGCGCGCAGCCGGGGCAGATCCAGCACGGTGCCTCCCGGAGGGTGATTCATTAGCGTTGCTCAATTCCACCATGAAGGAATCCGCGCTGGTGCTACATGGTCGGGGCGGGTGATGCTCGCCGCATGCGTCCCTTCCACATCGCCCTGGCCGTCCTGGTGGCCGCCGTCTGGGGTGTCAATTTCGTCGTCATCGAGCTCGGCCTCGACCACTTCCCCCCGCTGCTCTTCTCCGCCCTCCGCTTCCTGGCCGCCGCCCTGCCCGCGGTCCTGTTCGTCGGCCCGCCCAAGGTCGCGTGGAAGTGGATCGTGGGTGTCGGGCTGGCCCTCGGGGTCGCGAAGTTCGGCCTGCTCTTCATCGGCATGGACCGGGGCATGCCCGCCGGGCTCTCCTCGCTCGTGCTCCAGGTCCAGGCCGTCTTCACCGCCCTCTTCGCGGCCCTCGCGCTGGGCGAACGGCCGGGCGGAATACGGGTGTTGGGCATGGGAGTGGCACTCGCGGGCATCGGGTTCGCGGCGGTCGACGAGGGCGCGAGCGGGCCCGTGCTCGCCTTCGTCCTGGTGATCGCGGCGGCGGCCTGTTGGGGCGTCTCCAACGTACTGACCCGCAAGGCCGCCCCGCCCGACTCGCTCAACTTCATGGTGTGGGTCTCGACCGTGCCGGTCCTCCCCCTGCTCGGCCTCTCCCTCCTCTTCGAGGGCTGGGACCGGGACCGGGCGGCGCTGGCCGCGCTGGACTGGAGCGGCGCCGGGATCGTCGTCTACGTCGCCTGGATCACCACCGTCTTCGGCTTCGGCGTCTGGGGCTTCCTGCTCCGCCAGTACCCGGCCTCCTCGGTGGCACCGTTCACCCTGCTCGTGCCGGTCTTCGGGATGTCCTCCGCCGCACTGCTGCTGGGCGAGTCGGTGAGCCCGCTGCGGTGGTGCGCGGCGGCCCTGCTGGTCGGCGGGGTGGCCCTGACCTCCCTGGCAGGGGCGCGCCGACCCCGTACGCGGGAGGCGGTGCCCGGCCCCGAGCGGGTCACGGCCGGGCGGTAGCCGCCCGGGCTCAGGACCCGCCGACCGGAGGCTGCCGCGCCAGGAACTCCTCGAAGGCCGCCGCCTGTTGAGGGCTCATGTACCCCTGGCGCGCCTGCCGGGCCCGGTCCCTGAGCCATGCCGCGTCCTCGGCGCCCACCTGCACGGCGACCACCATCCCGCCCCGGACGAAGCTCACCCGCCGTCCGTCACCGCGTACGCAGCGGACGTACGGGCCGTACTCCAGCGGATCGGCCAACGCCTCGACCCGGAGCCGGCCGACCTCCCACACGGGCCCGCCCTCGTCCTCGGCCTCCTCGCCCTCTTCCTCGTCCTGCGGTACGGGTTCGGGCGCGGGAGGCTCGGCGCGGGCCCAGTGCTCCCACTCGGCCACCTTCCCCGCCGGAAACAACACGCTCACCGGCACACCGTGCTCGGCGAGCATGACCTGTTCACCGGTGGACTCGACCAGGGAGACAAGACGTTCGTAGTCGATCGGGGCCGATTCGTACCCGCGCTCCACAACGATCCTCACGGCATCATCCATGGCCCCGGACGCTACCGGCGGCCACCGACAACGGCGGTTCCGTGTGCGTCCGTATGCCAAGCGACCGGCTCCCGGCGGCCGGTTGCGATCAGTCGGCCACCGGTGCGGCGTCGTGGGCCGCCGCGATCCGGTCGACCTGTTCGGCCACTGGTTCGTCACGAGCCCGATCGTGCGATGCCACGCGGGTGGGCGGCCCTGCCCATACCCTGAAGTGACGAGCTGTTCAGAGAGGGGCAAGGCCATGCCGCGCGACGCTACTCCGGACCCGTACACCGACCCGCTCGTTTTCGGGCAACGCATGCAGATCCTCCGGGTGAAGCGAGGCATGTCCCGCCCGGTCGTGGCCGGGCTTCTGGGCATGTCACCTTCGTGGGTGAAACAAGTCGAGACGGGGCAGATCGGCATGCCGCGACTTCCGGTGGTGCTGCGGATCGCCGAGCTGCTGAGGGTGGGGAACCTCTCCGACCTCACCGGAGACCAAAGCGCGACCATCGACCTGTTCATCGGGCCGGGGCACTGCCTTCTTCCGGCGGTACGGGAAGCCGTGAACGCGCTGACCCTGAGCGGGGGGCGCGAAGCGCCGTCGGCCGCGCATCTGGCGGCCCGGCTCGCGACGGCGTGGAACGCGCGGCACAGGGCGCCGAACCACCGCGAGGTCATCGGCGCGTTGCTGCCCGACCTGATCCGCGACGCCCAACTCACCGTCCGGGAGGCCGACTCGGCCGCTGACCGGCGGGCGGCGCAGGCCGTCCTGTCCGAGGTGTACAGCCTCAGCCAGTTCTTCATCGCGTACCAGCCCGACTCGGCGCTGCTGTGGCGGGTGGCCGAGCGCGGAATGGTCGCGGCCCAGGAATCCGAGGACCCGCACGCGATCGGTGTAGCGGCATGGCTGGCCGCACAGGCACACCGTGACGCAGGCCCGGGCCACTTCGACGCGGCGGACAGGGTCACCATGGAGGCACTGGCCCACCTGGGGCAATTCCTTCCCGACGCCGATGACCGCGTGCGCGCGATCGCCGGGGCCCTTCAGTTCGAAGCCGGGTACACGGCTGCTCGCCGGGGTGCGAAGGGGGAGGCGCAGGGCTGGTGGGACAAGGCCAAGTCCATGTCGGAGAAGCTCAGCCCCGGTTACTACCACCCGGTCACCAGCTTCTCGCGGGCCATCATGGGGGCGCACGCCGTCACCATCGCCGTAGAACTCCGCGCGGGCGGCGAGTCCGTACGGCTGGCCGTGGAGGCGGACGCGACCGCCATTCCGTCCCGGCCGAGGCTGGCACGTCACCGCATCGAGGAGGCGCGCGCCTACCAGCTCGACGGGCAGGTGGAGACCGCACTGGCCACACTGGAACGCGCGCACAGGGCCGCCCCGGAGACGATCCGCTACAACGGGTACGCGCGCCGGATCGTGCTGGAGGAGACGGAGTCGCGCATCCCGGCGCGACGGCGACGCGCGGCCGTGCTGGCCGACCAACTCGGCTTGCTTGCCGCCTAGGTCGAACGAGTGGGCGAGGGGCAGGATTCCTGCCCCTCGCTCCATTCACACACTTCTAACGTGCTGAGCTCCAGTCCACACATGGAGCCGAGCATGCCAATGACGATCAAGGTGTACGAGGTCGACCGGCACGGCTTCACGACACGCGTCGTGAAGCCCAAGACCGTGGTCACCCCCGTCGAGTCCGTCCCCATCTGCCACGCGTACCCGGTGTGCCGGTGCAGACGCTGCACCGGCATGACCGGATGGTGCGACTGGCACAAGGGGCCGTCCAGCACCGCCGCTCCGGTCGACGTCATGGGCGAGGCGCCGGGTTCCGTCGTCTCGCGGTACGCGTGCGCACCGTGCCGGGAGCAGCGGGGGATCCGCCTCGCCCCCGAGCAGCCGTGACCGCACCGGTCTGCCGCGCCTACCGCGGCCGCACCTGCCTCTGCCGCATCCGATCCCTTGACGATGACAAGGACCGATCTTGAGCACCTCGCCCGCAGAACCCGTCGAGCCCGTCCAGACGCCGCAGGTCCCGCAGGAACACCAGGACCCGCAGCCGGCCGACTCGAACCCGGTCCTGGAGAACCTGGAGTGGTTGCAGCGGACGCGGGCCGACCGGCTGGCCGCGAGGCGCGGTCAGGGATGAAGAGGGGGCTACCGGGCTACCGCCCCATCGTCCTCAGCAGATAGTCCCGCCCGGCGGTCAGCAGCCCCGGGAGTTCCGCTGCGTTCGGGTGCCAGCGCTTCTCGTACTCCCAGCAGAGCCAGCCGTCCGGGTCGTCCCCGTCCAGCGTCGCGAGGCAGGCCGGGAGGGGGAGCACCCCGGTGCCCAGGAGCATGGGGGTGGTGTCCTGGGCCGAGGCGACGT
Organism: Streptomyces sp. NPDC015144; assembly: GCF_043079735.1. NCBI lineage: Bacteria > Bacillati > Actinomycetota > Actinomycetes > Kitasatosporales > Streptomycetaceae > Streptomyces > Streptomyces sp. NPDC015144. Next base: position 304,747 of record NZ_JBIBUU010000007.1, read on the forward strand.
CCTTGACCTGGACGTAGCCCAGGTGCGGGGCCAGTACGGCGTGGCTGGCTACCGGTTCCTCGCCGGCCAGCCAGGTGTGCATGACGTCCCAGATCGCGCCGACCGAGCCGTGCCCGACCGTTCCGACGATCCGGGCCACGTCGACCCCGGCCCGGTGCGAGTCGTGGGTCTCCAGCAGGAGGCGTACGCCCCGGTCGGCGGCGTGCGGGGCGGCGGCGGCCAAACGGCGGGCGGCGATGGCGTCGGCCTCGGAGGCGGGCAGGCCGCCGCCTCCCGGGAAGACCCGGACGTTCGCCGCGCCCAGGTCGTGCGCCAGGTCGATCAGCCCGGCCAGCTCCGTCAGCACCGGCGCGTCCGCGCCCTCGGCGGCGGCCCGTACGTACCCGGCGACGGTCAGGATCTCCACGCCGCCCTTGCCGAACTCCTCGGCCACGGCGTCCCGTTCGTCCTTCGAGAGGCCCGGGTGCACCGGCTCCTCCGGGTGGGCGCGCAGCTCCACCCCCTGGTAGCCGTGGTCGGCGGCGAGCCGGACGACTTCGGCTACCGGCATCCCGGGCACTCCGAGGGTCGAGAAAGCGAGCTTCACGTGGTGATCCTTTCGCCGTGGTCCGGCCGCCCATCCGGCCCGTGCTCTGCGGGGCTCCCGGAGCGGCCGTCCCAGACTAACCAGCACCCCGGCGGTCGGTGCCCTGCCGGGGCCGCACCACCCGCCCGGCCGCCGCGTCCGCGTGGGCGGGCAGGCTTTCCCGGGGCGGCTACGCCTTGTGGGTCACCCAGAGCATTTCCGCCGGCCAGCGGTGTGCCCAGTCGGGCGGGTCGGTCCGGTTGTAGCCGTTGGCCGTTCCGGGGTCGGGCCGGGGCTCTATGAGGTCGTCGATGACGAGACCCGCGCCGCGCAGGACCCTGATCCAGCCGCCGTAGGTGAGCTGGTAACTGACCGCGCCCTGGCCCTCGTCGATGGCGTCCAGCCCGAAGTAGTCCTGGTGCAGCGTCGTGGTCGCGCGGCTGGCGGTTTCGTCGTAGCAGGCTTCGAACCAGGGGCTGGCGACGTTGAACACGAGGCGCCCACCGGGGCGCAGGACGCGCGCGGCCTGTGGGACGGCCAGGTGCGGGGGCGCCCAGCTGAGCCCGCCGTAGTCGCAGAAGACCAGGTCGAAGCTGTCGGCGGCGAACGGGAGGCGTTCGGCGGCGCCCTGCACCAGCGGATAGCGGGCCGCTCCCATCGCGCGAGCCGCCGCCGTGAGCTGGGCCTCGGACAGGTCGAGCCCGATCACGGTGGCCCCCTCGGCGGCGAGCACCCTGGACCACTGGCCGGCGCCGCAGCCGAGTTCGAGGACGCGCTTGCCGGTGACGTCGCCCAGGGCCCGCAGCTGCGCGTCGGGGATGGCGTACGTGCCCCACAGCCGGGGCGCCGCGCCGATCTGCGGGTCGTGTTCGCGCTGGTAGGAGCCGCTGATCCGATTCCAGAACCGGCGGTTGGCTGAAACGCTGTCCATGCGCCGACCCAAGCACCGCCTGCCGGGGCGGTCAACACGATTGCGCCGCGACGACCGGGAGGCCCTCCCCGGGCCCTCCCCGGTCAAGGCACGAGGCCCCGACTGCCGGGATACGCCGGGTCGTCGGTGATGCGGACCTCCTGGGGCGCGTCCCGGGGGAAGGTCCAGATGCGGCCGGCGGTGCTGATCGCGGTCACCGTCGTGTCGTCCAGGGTGACGGCGTGGAACGGATCGGACCAGTTGGAGACGGCGAGCCACTCCAGGGTGCCCTCGTCGTCGTCCCGGGCCAGGGCGACCCAGCCGATGGAGCCGTGGTGGGCGGATTCCCCCGCCCAGGCGCGGCCCCCCGCGTGGACGTGGGTGGCGAGGGCGGAGTCGATCTCCACCCAGCTTTCGGTGCTCCACTCGGTGGCGCGCAGCTTCTCGGTCCAGTACCAGCTCTCGGCCCGTGGGTCGTCGGGCCGGTCGTGCGGCCGCATGCGCAGCAGGTCCATCACGACGAGGGAGCCGTCGGCGAACACGAGGAAGTCCCCGTCGGGCGCCTCCCGGTCGCGCCACCGCCGACGCACCTGCCGGGCCATGGGCGACATCGTGGCCGGATCGTTCATGCGCGGCATTGTGGCACGCGGCCCCGTGCGGGGGCCGAGGGCGGCCAAGGCCGTCAAGGCCGTCAGGGCTGCCGGGGTGGTCAGGGCTGCCGGGCGATCGACGTGACCGCGCGGCTGGGCAGCGGACTGGAGTAGACGACGCTGGTCGTGACGGAGCCGAGTCCGGCGATACGGCCCGTCGTCGTCTCCAGGTGCCGCATGGAGCGGGCGAGGACCTTCAGTACGAAGCAGTCCTCGCCGGTCACGTGGTGCGCCTCCACGATCTCGGGTGTGGTTGCCAGCAGGTCGTGGAACGGCTTGTAGTTGCCCGTGGGGTAGCGGAGGCGGACGAAGGCCAGGATGTCGAGCCCCAGCCGTTCCGGGTCGACCACGGCGGAGTAGCCGCGGATCGCCCCGCTCTCCTCCAGCCGCCGCACCCGTTCGGTGACGGCGCTGGGCGACATGGACACGGTCCGCGCCAGCTCGGCGTAGCTGGCCCGGCCGTCCTGCTGGAGGGCTTCCAGGATGCGGATGTCGGTCTCGTCGAGGGAAACAATGGCCATGGTCGACGAATACCACGGGATCCCCTGTCGCTGCCGAGGACGGCCGGGGATCTTCGGTTCCGGGCCTCGGTCGCCCCGCATAGCGTTTTCCTCATGACCGCGACCACGATCACGACTGCAGCCATGACCTCGACCTCGACCACACCCCGTACCGCCCCGAGCCCCGCCCTGAGCGTGCCGCCCGCGGCCCCGGCCGAGGCCGCCGCCTTCTTCGCCGCCCGGCTCGCCTTCCAGGCGGACGTCTCGGACGTCCGCGCCTCGCTCGACGCCGGTGACCCGGGCTTCGTCCTCGTCGACTCGCGCGGGGGCGCCGCCTGGGCGCAGGGCCGGGTTCCGGGCGCCCTCCACCTGCCCACCGCCGACATCCCGGACCGGGCCGGGGAGCTGCTCGACCCGGCGGTGCCGGTCATCACCTACTGCTGGGGGCCGGGCTGCGACGGGGCCACCCGCGCGGCGCTCGCCCTCGCCCGGCTCGGCTACCGGGTCAAGGAGATGATCGGCGGCATCGAGTACTGGATCCGTGAGGGCTTCCCCGTCGAGACCCCGGCCGGTGTCGAGCGGCGCGACGCGGATCCGCTGACCGCCCCGGTCGGCTCCGTCAGCTGCGCCTGCTGACGGCGGCCCGGCTGACCGGCGGCCCGGCGGAAGACGCACCGTCCGATCGCCCACAGGGACGGTCCGCGCCAGCAGCCAACCCCCCTGGTTCTGGCCCGAGTTCCAGGGGCGCCGGACCGGGACCCGGCCGCCCCGAAAACCGAGGCGCGGTGGGCCCCGGCGTGTGATGATCATTTCGGTGCGCCGGGGCCGCCGGTGCTCCATCACACCCTTGGGGGTAGCAATGAGCCTGTTCTCCGGACGCCCGGTACGACTCAGATCCGGTGCCGCCGCAGTGGTGGCGGCCGGTCTGCTGGCCGTCGGCCTCGCCGTGCCCGCGTTCGCCGCCGACGACCCGTCGCAGACCGACCAGTTGTGGATCAACGAGACGTCCGAGCTGACGCTTCCGCTCGGCATCGACGGCGGTCAGCCGCAGTCCCGCACGGTCGACATCGGCCTCTCCCACGACAACGACAACTTCACGGTGACCGACGGGAGGCTCGCCGTCGACGTCTCCGGTCTCGCCGGGGTCGCCGAGGTGACCTGGCCCGACAACTGCACGCCGAGCGGGACGAGCGCGGTGTGCGACGTCCCCGTGGTGCCCGTGATCGGGGACGGCTACCACCGGCAGGTGTCCCTGACGGTGCGCGCGGCCGACGGCGCCGAGGTCGGCGCGCGGGGCAGGATCACCTACGAGGCGACGGCGACCGGCGGACCCGACGGCACGCTCTCCGCCCCGCACGACAGCTTCGACACCACGCTCACCGTCGGCTCCGGGCCCGACCTCGCCATCAACCCCGTCCCCGCCGTCGAGAAGGGACGCCCCGGCGACGAGCGGACGATCCCGTTCAAGGTCACCAACAACGGCAACGAGAGCGCGCACGGATTCACCGTCACCCTCTCCGCCTCGTACGGTCTGACGGACCTGACCCGGTACGGTGCCTGCGCCTACACCACGACGGACGGCACCGACTACGCCCCGATGGCCCACGCCACCTGCACGTTCGACCAGGTGCTGGCGCCGGGGGACTCCTTCGAGCTGCCCGAGCCGCTGACGGTGCGGCTCGCCCCGCACGCGCTGAACGAGCGGCTCGACATCGACGTCCAGCCGCGTGGCGGCGCCCAGGACACCGAATCCGAGAACAACTACACGGTCGTTCCCCTCGGCGCCGAGAACACCGCGGACTTCTCCGTGACCGGTGACGCCGTCTCCGGCGCCGCGGGCGAGACGCGCACCGCCGAACTCACCTTCACGAACAACGGTCCGGCCTGGTTCGGCAACCTCGGCTCCGGCGACCCGGTCGCCCAGGTCCGGCTGATCGTGCCCCAGGGCACCACGGTCACCGGCGCACCGTCCGGCTGCACCCCCCGCACCCTCACCGGCGGCTACTACCCGAACCGGGCGGGCGCCCCGCGCTACGACTGCTCCCTGCGGTACTGGGTGATGGAGGACACGCAGCGCACCTTCGCGTTCTCCGTGCGCATCGACACCGTGGTGCCCGGCGCGACCGGTGCCGTGAGCATCCACCCCGTCTTCGGCGAGTTCGGCACGTACCCCTTCGACTTCGACCCGGACCTCGCGAACAACACGGCCCTGCTGGCCGTCAACTGACCGGCCGTGGGGGCGGGGCGGCCCGCCCCGCCCCCACGTACCCGGACGGCGGTCCGGCCCCCTTCAGTCCCGTTCGGCCGCGCATTCGGCGGAGAACGCGCAGAGGGCCGCCCGGTCCGGGCGGCCCGTCTTGCTCAGCAGGCTTGCCATGTGTTTCTCCACGGTGCGCGGTGAGATCGACAGCCGCCGGGCGATCTGCTGGTTGCCCGGCCGCTCCGCCAGCAGGACGAAGACCTCGTACTCGCGCGGCGTCACCCCGTTCGTCCGCAGCAGGGCGGGGATCCGGTCCCAGCCGCCCCGGTGCTGGCCCACGCTGGCCCCCGCCTGACGCAGCGCCGCCCGGCACGCGGCGGCCACCGGCTGGATGCCCGCGCCGTAGAAGTGCTCCTCCGCCGTCCGCAGCCAGCCCACCGGCTCCCCCCAGCCCTCGTCCAGCGCCGCCCCGGCGACCAGCCGCAGCCCCAGATGGCGAGCGAGCGGGAAGGCGGCGGCCTCGTCGAAGGCCGACCCGATCGTCTCCCCCGCCAGCTCCGTCCGGCCCGCCCGGCCGTGCAGGACGCCCTCGGCCAGCCGCAGGAACAGCTGGTTCCAGGCCAGGTCCGCGCCGGGGCTCGCCAGGATCGCGTTCAGCTCCGCCCGGCCGCCCAGCCCGCCCCGCCGTTCGATGATCCGCAGCAGCGGGCGCAGCCCGTAACGCCCGCTCAGGTAGAAGAAACTGGGATGTTCGCGCTCCCAGGCCAGCGAGGAGTCCAGCGCCTCCAGCGCACTCTCCCGGTCCTCCTCCAGCAGCGCCGCGAAGGCCCGGCAGAGCCCCAGTTGCAGCGGCACGAGCAGGGACTCCTCACCGCCCGCCCGGCGGAACCGGGCCAGCGCCCGGTCCAGGTCCCGTCTTCGGCCCCGGTGCGCGGCCAGCGTCGCCGAGGCGAGCAGCAGATAGCGGTGCGCCCCTAGATTGCGGACCCGGGCGCTGGCCGCCAGCGACCGCTCGATGATCGCGTGCGCGCCGTCCCACTCGCCCCGCATCACCGCGTTCATGGCGAGCAGCCCGTCCACGGTCTGCGTCGGCACCAGCGCGCCGAGCGACTGGGCGGCGGTCCGGGCCGTCTCCAGCCGGACCGGGTCGCCGGTCCGCATGAACGTGTTGGCGCCGAGCCGGACCAGCGCCTCCACCCGCCACACCGGCAGGGCGTGCTGCTCGGAGACGGCGAGCATCCGCTCCAGGCACGCGTCGGCCTCGTCGAAACCGCGCTCCCGGGCCAGTAGCGCCAGCAACTGCCAGGCCTGGCACGCGACCACGGGCAGGCTCCGCTCCTCCGCGACGGCGGCGGCCCGGCGCGCGGCCTCCTGCGCCCGTTCCTGCCGCCCGTCGCCCGCCCGGCCGGGCAGCAGGGCGAGGTGCCCCTCCACCACGTCGAGCGCCGCCGCCGGCTCGGGCCCGACCGCCGCGCCGAACATGGACCGCGCGGTACGGATCTGCCCGGCCGCCTCGTCCACCCGCTCCGCCATCACCGCCGCCCAGGCGATCCGGACATGGGCCTCGCCGCGCTGCTCGGCGGCGTCGGAGCACGGCGGTACCGGGGGCAGCTCCGCGGTCAGCGACAGGGCCGTGTCCAGCTCACCGGCCTCCGCGTGGGCGATCGCCAGGGACTCCGTGATGGACCGCAGATCGCTCTCGTGGGCGAGCGCGCGGGCCCGCTCCAGCAGCGTCACCGCCGAACCGGACGCGCCCGCCGCCAGCATCCGCCGCCCGACCCCGGCGAACTGCCGGGCGGCACCGTGCCGGTCGCCCCCGGCCAGTTGCAGCGTCGCCATCAACTGCCGCTGCTCGTCGCCGAGCCGGTTCTCCACCCCGGCCAGGGCCAGGGCCGCCCGGCGCGCCGTCGCCGCCCGCTCCGCCGGGGCCAGCGACGCCACCAGGGCCTCGGCGGTCAGTGTGTGCCGGAAGGTGTAGCGGTCGGGGTCCGCCCCGTCGGGGGCGATGATGTTGGCCTCCACGGCGGCGCGCAGATGGCTGAAGAGCGTACGGTCGTCGAAGCCGGTGACGATCTGGAGCACGGTCACCGAGAACTGGCTGCCCAACGTCGCCGCGCACAGCAGCAGTTCGCGTACCGGCTCGTCGAACCGGTCCAGCCGCCGCGACCAGCTGCGCACCACCCCGGTCGGCACCGAGGCGTCCGGGTTGGCGTGCTCCTCCCACCGGTCGTCGGTCCGGCGCAGCTGCCCCGAGTCCAGCAGATCGGCGAGGAGCACCTCCACCAGGTACGGATTGCCGCCCGCCCGGTCCGCCAGCCGCTCGTGGGTCGCCGGCGGCACCTCGTCCGGGCGCGCTTCCAGGCAGGAGGCGATCATCTCCCGTACGTCCGGGTCGCCGAGCGGGGCCAGCTCCCGCACCGTGGCGACCTGCCGCTGTTCCGCCGAGCGCACCAGGTCCAGCGCGGCGCCGGGCTCCGGGCGCAGCGTCCCCAGCAGCAGGACCGGCAGGTCCGCCACGTTGTCGATGACGTACTCGACCACCGCGATGGTCTCGGTGTCGGAGTCGTGCAGGTCCTCCAGCAGGATCACGCAGCCGTGCTCCTGGCCGAGAACCGACAGCAGCCGCAGCAGCGCCTCGGCCAGCTCCACCACCGTCTCCGGATAGCCGGGCGCCGAGCCCTGGCGCCACTCCGGCACCAGCCGGGCCAGCGCCGGACGGTACGGGTCCAGTTCCGGGTCGGTGGGGGTGCCGGCCGCCCGGAACCGGGACGACAACGCCTCGATCAGCGGGCGGAACGGCACCACCAGCCCCGTCGACGTGGCCCGGCCGCGCAGCACCGGCATGCCCCGCTCGTACGCCCGGTAGGCGCACTCGCCGGCCAGCCGGGACTTGCCGATGCCCGCCTCCCCGACGAAGAGGACGGCCCGGCCCGAACCCCGCGACGCGGCGTACAGGGCGTTGCTCAGCAGGTCGGTCTCAGCGACACGCCCGGCAATCACCGACGAAGTGGCACGCATGTGCGCAGGCTACTTGAGTCGATGACTACCGGTCAGCGTGTCAAGTCGCTTGATCTCAAACGGAATTGGCTGAAATTTGGGTTCTCAGTTCCAGGTCATCGTGGTCCAGGGCAGGTCCCCGGTCATCTCGCCCACGGTGTCGGCGGCGCCGAGGATTCTGCTCCGCAGCCCGAGGCGGCCACCCGCGCCCAGGGCTATTCCACCCACGGGGTGCTCGTTGCCGGCGTCGTCGAGCTCGACGGAGCGGAAGGCGGAAGCTTCGGTGGTCTGCATGGTCTGCCTCTTCTCATTTCGTGGGAGGTTGGTCGTGCGCGAGTGGTTCGTGAGGGGCGCGTGGGTGGTGCGTGAGTGGTTCGTTGGTGGTGCGTGGGTCGTGCGCGAGTGGTTCGTTAGCGGTGCGTGGGTCGTGCGCGAGTGGTGCGACGAGGGGTGAACGTGAGAGGGGAGGGGGCTCACGGACCCGCGAGCAGCAGCACCGACGGCACCCGGTCGGGGAACCCGGCCCGCAGCAGCCCGTGCCCGATCCCCGCGAGCCCGGTCAGCAGCCCCGGATGCGGCACCTGGCCGGGAGTCCCGCAGCGCGGCTCCGTACGGTCGGCCGCCGCGAGCAGCGCCCCGGCCCGCTCCACCCAGCGGGTGCGGGCCCCGGCCGGTTCGCCCAGGCGCAGCAGTTCGAGGACGCCGAGCTCGCCGTGGCACAGGCTGTCGTCCGGCGGTGGCGCGGCCTCGGCGATGTCCGCCGCGGCCCGGTGCGCCCAGCCGGACAGCTCCGGGTCGGCGCGGGCCGCCGGGCTGTCCAGCACCGCCAGCGCCACACCCGTCCGCCCCCGGCACCAGGAGGCGCTCCGGTCCACCGCCCCGGTCGCGGCCCGCAGCGCGGCGAGCCCCGAGGCGCGGTACGGTTCGCCGCCGCCCGCCCCGGCGAACCGCAGCAGCGCCCAGCCGACCCCGGCGGACCCGTCGGCGAAGCCGGGCGCCTCGGGCAGCGGTGCCCCGCGCAGCGCCCCGGCGCAGCGCTCCGCCGCCCGCCACACGTCGTCCCGGCCGGTGATCCGGTACCCGGTGAGCAGCGCGGCGAGCCCGCCGGCCGTGCCCGCGCGCACCCCGCGCTCCTGTTCTGCGGCGGCCGCCGCACCCGTCAACCGCAGGGCGGGCGGCACCAGTTCGGCCAGGCGCGGGTCGTCCAGGATGTCCGAGACCTGGGCGAGCGCGTACGCGATCCCGCCGATCCCGGCGAAGGCGCCCGAGCCCACCGCGCCCAGATCGTCCGGGCGGGTGTGCAGCAGGTCCAGCAGCCCGGCGAGCGGGGAGAGCGCGGCCCGGGCGGCGGTGGCGTACCGGTCCGCCCCGGTGAGCGCGGCGAGCTGGGCCAGGAAGCACGCCGTACCGGTGTAGCCGCCCGCCAGATCGGCGGCCATCGGCGTCAGCCGCCAGTACCGCTCGTCGAGCAGCTCCAGGCCGATCCAGTTCAGCCGGGCCTCGCCCGCGTACCCCTGGGAGACCAGCTCGTCCCCGACCGACCGGGCCGCCGCGAGGAGCTGCTCCGGCTCCGGGGCGGTCGCGGCGGTACGGGCCCGGCGCGGGCCGGAGCGCGACACATGGGCGGGCTCGCGCGAGGTGGTCACCATCGCGGCCCGGATGATCCGTTCCTGGTCGTGCCGGTCCACCGTGTCCATCGCCGAGAGCTTCGACCGGACCAGGCAGAGGCCGGTGTCCGCGAGGGTGCCGGGCAGCAGCCGGCCGGTCCCGCTCCACAGGTCGGCGCGCTCGGGCAGGGCGGTGAAGAGGGGGACGTCGCCCGCCCACAGCTGGGCGATCTCCTCGTCCAGGATGCCGGGCAGCGCGGCGGAGCCCAGGGTGCCGGTGCCCAGGAGGGCGAGCACCCGGTGGCGTTCGGCGGCGTCCTTCATCAGGTCCGGGTGGGTCGACTCGTCCAGCAGCGAGGCGTAGATCCAGGTGGGGCGCGCCACCACCCGCACCTCGTCATGGGCGAAGCGGTCCAACGGGCCACCCGGGCGCAGGAGTTCGGCACGGGCCCGCATGAGCGCGGTGTACCCGGCGCGGAACCCGGCGCACAGGGCGCGGGTGAAGGCGGACGGGTCCGCGGGCGTTCCGGTCAGCCGGGGCCGGTTCGCGGAGCCGCCGATCCGGCCCGCCCGGCGCACCAGCCGCATCCGGTCGGTCCCCGCGTCGGCCCAGTCGACCCCGCACACCGGGGACTCGGCCGCCTGCCCGCCGCCGATCCCGGACATGTCGAGCGCCGACTCGTCGCCGACGAGCAGTTGCGGCAGGAGCCCCACCCGGTGCACCGAGCGGTGCAGGGCGCGGGCCGCCGGATCGTCCGAGGTGGCGACGGGCAGCGGCGGGTGGAACAGCGTCTCCACGTCCACGAGGACCGGGTACTCGCCGTCCGCGATCAGGTTCTCGTGGTGCAGATCGGTGCCGTCCAGCACGTGCAGCAGGGCCAGCAGCGCGCCCTGGCGCCGGTAGAAGGCGTCGACCTGGCGGGCCGCGTGGCAGGGCCGCTCCGCGACGAACTCCACCCAGCCGTACGGGCCCCGGTCCAGCAGGGCGAGGGCGCGCAGCCCGGGGGTGCCGGGCAGGGTGTTGAACCACTGGACCAGCTCGTTGAAGTGCCGGTGCGCGGCGAGCGGGCGCGGCTTGTAGACGAGCCGGGCACCGTTCTCGAACCGGAGCAGCATCACGGTGCGCCCGCCCCGGTGGCCGTCCCCGGCGCCGGGCTCGACGCCCACCAGCCGGCTCTCCTCGGCCGCCGTGCCCCAGGGGGCGCGGACTCCGGGCAGCGAGGACCGGTCGGTGGCGTACCGGGCGAGCATCTCGGCGAGTGCGGCGGCGGCGTCGAGCGCGGTGCGGGCCAGGATCCGGGCCAGTACGGGGTACCCGGCGCAGAGCGCGGCCAGCCCGGACCGGGCGCCGGTGCGCCGCAGGAAGTCGGTGAACCGCGCCTCGGGGCCGTCCCCGGTCAGCCGCCCCTCGCGCCGCGCCGTGTGCAGCTCCAGGACCAGGGTGCGGGCGGCCTGGCGGGCGAGGCGCCGGGCGAGGTGGCGCTCGAAGTCGGCCTGCACGGCGTCCAGATCGGCCCACCGATCCAGCCGCCGGGGCAGCCCGTCCCGTAACCGCCGGGCCGCGTGGACGGTGAACGGGGCCACCACGTGCTCGAAGCCGCGCAGCCCCGACAGGTCCTCGCGGTCGTCGATCGCCACCCGCTCGGGCGCCTCCGTGACCGCCTCTTCGGCGAACACCGCCCAGTCCGGGGTAAGTTCGGGCGACGGGCGGCTGTCCGCCGGTAAGGCGTCGGTCAGCGCGGGGCGCCACCACGGGCCGTCGGCGGACACGGTCCCCGGCAGTCCGGACGGGGCGGCGGAGGGAACCGCCGGCCCGGCCGGACATGACGCGGAAGCGACACGGGGCCGCTCGTCGCCGCCCGCACGGATCTTCTGGATCTTCGCCATCGCACCTCCTCGGTCCGGCGCCGGCACCACCGGTTTCGCCGCGCCCCATACTTCCGGCGCGGCCCCCGGGGTGCATGGGGGCAACACCCCCATCTTTCCTTCCCCGCCCCGAACGGTGCCCGGGGCCCTTGTCCGCCCGCTCGCCGGTCGCCCAGACTGACGGACGGATCGCGGCAACGAGGCTGCTGCGTACAGGACTTGAGCGGGCCGACGGTCGAACGGCCAGAACGCGAACGGTCATGACTCGAACGGTCGTGACTCGGGCGGGCGTGACTTCGACGGCCAGGACTTCGACGGGGGACTGATGGTCAGGGAAGCCGAACGCGCGCTGGGCGCATTCATCCGCAACCACACGACGGACAACGGGCGCCGCGGACGCATCGCGATCGTCGCTCTGCTGCTGGGCCTGGTCGCCCTGGGCATCGCCATCCCGGTGACCTTCGCCGTCTTCGACCAGAACGGCACGGGCACGGAGGTCGCCGGACTGCTGTGGGGCGCCGCGCTCATCGGCGTCTACGGCGGGGTCTCCAGCGGCCTGCGGACCCTGCGACGGCACGGCGAGATCTTCGTCCTGCGTGAACAGGGCCTGGTCTACAAGCGGACCGGGGAGACCAGGGTGCTGCCCTGGACGGAGATCCTCGGCGCGGTCGACCGGGGGCAGAACCACGCCCTGGGGCGGTTCATGGGCTGGGACGTCCACCTGGTCATCCGGCCCCGGGAGGGCGGCCGGCTGCTGCTGACCGGCTACACCGAGGACGCGGCCCGGCTCTCCGGCGAGATCCGGGCCGCGGTGGCGGCCGCCGCACGGTAGCGCGGGCGCACGGCTCCGGTCGGGACGAGGTCCGACGCGAAGGACGGGCCTGACGGGAAGGGGCCCCGCGCGACGTACCGGTGGGCGTCCTGCCGGGTGGCGCGGGGGTGTCAGCCCGGCAGAACGATCAGCTTGCCGCGGACATGGCCGCCGGCGCTCTCCCGGTGCGCGTCGGCCACCCGGGACAACGGGTACGTCCCTGCCACGGACACGTCGAGAACGCCGCTCAGGACCAGCGTGGCCGCCCGTTCGAGCCGCTCACGGATCGCGTCGGGCCCGGCGAAAGCGAAGCGCACCCCGTGCTCCGCCGCCCGGTGGTCGGCGATGGTGACCACACGTGCCGGCCCGCCGGCCAACTGTACGAGGGCGGCCAACGAGCCCTTCCCGGCGGCGTCGAACGCAGCGTCGACCCCCTGCGCCGCCACGGCCCGTACCCGCTCGGCGAAGCCCTCGCCGTAGGCCACCGGCTCGGCGCCCAGGGAACGCAGATACGCGTGGTTCCGCTCGCTCGCCGTACCGATCACGCGCGCGCCGAGCTGCCGGGCGAGCTGCACGGCCACGGACCCGACGCCACCGGCGGCCCCGTCCACGACCAGGGTCTCCCCGGACTTCACGCCGAGATCGTCCAGCACCTGGTACGCCGTGTTGACGGCCACCGGCAGCCCGGCCGCCACATCCCAGGACACCCCCTCGGGCTTCCGCGCGAGCTGCGCCGCCGGGGCCAGGGCGTACTCGGCGCAGCCGCCGGAGCCGATCGAGCCGAACACCGCGTCACCCGGCGCGAATCCGGCCACGTCCGCGCCCACCGCCGCCACCACACCGGCGACGTCACCACCGGGAACGAAGGGGAACTCCACCGGCATCATCTCCGCGACGGCCCCGCTGCGCAGCTGCCAGTCCAACGGGTTGACCCCGGCGGCACGGACCTCCACCAGCACCTGCCCGGGGCCGGGGCGGGGAACCTCGCGGTCCACCACGCGTAAGACCTCGGGGCCGCCGTACTCCGCGAACTCCACGGAGCGATACGTCCTCGTCATGCTCGAACCTCCGTACACGTAGTTCATACGAGGCCGAACAGTATCCGTGACGCCATGTCAATTCCCTGACCGACGCGGGACGTTACCGCTATCGCACCCGGGGCGGCGCCGTCGAGCCGCGCACCATCAGCTCCGCCGCGATCGTCTCGACACCCCCGGCCGGCGGGTTCTCCTTGCCCATCGCCAGCCGCCCCGCCCGCGCCCCCGCCTCGAACAGCGGCAGCCGTACGGTGGTCAGCGCCGGGACCGCGTCCACCGAGAACGGCAGGTCGTCGAAGCCCGCCACCGAGACGTCCCCGGGGATGCTCAGCCCCCGGTCCCGGAGCGCCGCGCACGCGCCCAGCGCCACCGTGTCGTTGGCGGCGACGACCGCCGTCACCTCCGGTTCGCGGCGCAGGAGTTCGAGCGTGGCGTCGTAGCCGGAGCCCCGGTCGTACGGGCCGTGCACGGTCAGCCGGTCCTCGTCGCCGCCGAGCCCCGCCGCCCGCATCGCCTCCCGGTGGCCCTCCAGGCGGTGCCGGGTCGTGGTCCGTTCCAGGGGGCCCGCGACATAGCCGATGCGGCGGTGGCCGAGGGAGAGGAGGTGCTCGGTCAGGCGCCGGCCGCCGCCCCGGTTGTCGAAGGCGAGCGCCGCGACGACCGCCGAGCCGTCCGGCAGCGGGGGACGCCCGCACAGCACGACGCGGGTGCCCGCGTCCGCGAGCCGGACCAGCTTGGCGGCGACGGCGGCCTGGTGCTCCGGGTCCTCCACCGCGCCGCCGGTCAGCACGACGGCGGCGGCGCGCTGGCGCTGGAGCAGGGTGAGGTAGGTCAGCTCGCGCTCGGGAGAGCCGCCGGTGTTGCAGACCACCGCCAGCTTCTCGCCGCCCGCCCGGCCGGAACCGTCCCCCGGCCCGCCGATCTCGGTCTGCGCGGCCCCCGCCATGATCCCGAAGAACGGGTCCGCGATGTCGTTGACGAGGATGCCGACCAGGTCGGAGGTGGCCGCCGCCAGCGAGCTGGCCGGGCCGTTGAGGACGTAGTCCAGCTCGTCCACCGCGCGCAGCACCCGCTCCCGGGTGGCGGCCGCCACCGGGTAGTTGCCGTTCAGGACGCGCGAGACCGTGGCCGGTGACACCCGGGCGCGGGCCGCCACATCCGCCAGGGTGACCGTCATCGCTCTCCTCCGATGTTTCGGGCCGGGCCCTCTTGTCCGCGCCGCTGTCGGCAGGCTAGCGTCACCTCGCATAGAAAGCGCTTGCTACGACGGGCCGGCGCCGACGAGGGTGGAGGAAGTTTCGTGACACGCAGGACAGTGCGCATCGCCATGAACGGCGTCACGGGTCGCATGGGGTACCGGCAGCACCTGGTGCGCTCGATCCTCGCGATCCGCGAGCAGGGCGGCCTCGACCTCGGCAACGGGGACGTGCTGTGGCCGGAGCCGGTGCTCGTCGGCCGCCGCGCCCACGCGCTGGAGGAGCTGGCCCAGAAGCACGGCCTGACGGAGTGGTCCACCGACCTCGACGCCGTCCTCGCCGACGACAGCATCGACATCTACTTCGACGCGCAGGTCACCTCGGCCCGGGTGGACGCGATCAAGAAGGCGATCGCCGCCGGCAAGCACGTCTACACCGAGAAGCCCACCGCCACCGACGTCGAAGGTGCCCTGGAGCTGGCCCGGATCGCCCGGGACGCGGGCATCAAGCACGGCGTCGTCCAGGACAAGATCTTCCTGCCCGGCCTGCTCAAGCTGAAGCGCCTCATCGACGGCGGCTTCTTCGGGGAGATCCTCTCCGTGCGCGGCGAGTTCGGCTACTGGGTCTTCGAGGGCGACTGGCAGGAGGCGCAGCGCCCCTCGTGGAACTACCGTGCGGAGGACGGCGGCGGCATCGTCGTCGACATGTTCCCGCACTGGGAGTACGTGCTCCACGAACTGTTCGGCCGGGTCACCACCGTCCAGGCGCACGTCCAGACGCACATCCCGCAGCGCTGGGACGAGCAGGGCAAGCCGTACGCCGCCACCGCCGACGACGCCGCGTACGGGGTCTTCCAGCTGGCGGGCGGCGCCGTCGCCCAGATCAACTCCTCCTGGGCGGTCCGCGTCAACCGCGACGAGCTGGTCGAGTTCCAGGTCGACGGCACGCACGGCTCCGCCGTCGCCGGGCTGCGCAACTGCCGCGTCCAGCACCGCTCCGCCACCCCCAAGCCGGTCTGGAACCCCGACCTCCCGGTCACCGAGTCCTTCCGCGACCAGTGGCAGGAGGTTCCCGACAACGCGGTCTTCGACAACGGCTTCAAGGCGCAGTGGGAGCTCTTCCTGCGCCACGTCGTCCTCGACGAGCCCTACAGCTGGGACCTGATGGCCGGTGCGCGCGGTGTGCAGCTCGCCGAGCTGGGCCTGAAGTCCCACGCCGAGGGCCGCCGTCTCGACGTCCCGGAACTCTCCCTCTGAGGACGTTCCTCCGAGGATGTTCCTCCGGGGCCGTTCCCTTGAGGACGTCCTGTGACGACGTCTCCGCGATGACGTCCCTGTGACGACGTCTCCGCGATGACGTCCCTGTGACGACGTCTCCGCGATGACGTCCCTGTGACGACGTCTCCGCGATGACGTCCCCGTGACGACGTCCCTGCGACGACGTTCCTCCCGGGCGGCCGTCCCGGAGCAGACCCCGAGACGGCCGCCCACCCCTCGTCCCGAAGCCCGGAACCGCCCCCGGGACGACTCGTCCCCGCCTTCCGCCTTCCGCCTTCCGCACCGTGCACCGGAGCTGATCCGCGTATGACCATCCACCTCCCGCAGGGCCCGTACGAGCCCCGCACCACCCCGCTCGACCTGGCCCCCGGCGGCAGCCCGCTCGCCTCGCGCACGGTCTTCTCCGCCGCCCACGTCGTCGCCGACCCGTACGCCGACATCAGCCCGGACTCCCCGGCCGCCGTCGACTGGGACGCCACCCTCGCCTTCCGCCGCCACCTCTGGTCCCACGGCCTGGGCGTCGCCGAGGCGATGGACACCGCCCAGCGC
Source organism: Streptomyces sp. NPDC015144 (assembly GCF_043079735.1). Classification (NCBI taxonomy): domain Bacteria; kingdom Bacillati; phylum Actinomycetota; class Actinomycetes; order Kitasatosporales; family Streptomycetaceae; genus Streptomyces; species Streptomyces sp. NPDC015144. The sequence goes on from NZ_JBIBUU010000007.1 coordinate 320,912, forward strand.
GGCATGGGCCTGGACTGGGCCGGGGCCGCCGAGCTGATCCGCCGCTCCGCCGCCGAGGCGAAGGCGGTCGGCGGCCGCATCGCCTGCGGCGTCGGCACCGACCAGCTCACCGGCCCCGCCACCCTCGCCGAGGTCCGGGCCGCCTACGAGGAGCAGTTGGCGCACGTCGAGGAGAGCGGCGCCCAGGCCATCCTGATGGCCTCGCGCGCCCTCTCCGCCGCCGCGAACGGCCCCGAGGACTACCTGGAGACCTACGCCCACCTGCTGCGCCAGGCCACCGAACCGGTCGTCCTGCACTGGCTGGGCCCGATGTTCGACCCCGCGCTCGACGGCTACTGGGGCTCCACCGACCTCGACGCCGCCACCGACACCTTCCTGAAGGTCATCGCCGAGCACCCGGACAAGGTCGACGGCATCAAGATCTCCCTCCTGGACGCCGAGCGCGAGATCGACGTACGCCGCCGCCTCCCCGGCGGGGTCCGCTGCTACACCGGCGACGACTTCAACTACCCCGAGTTGATCGCCGGCGACGACCAGGGCTTCAGCCACGCCCTGCTCGGCATCTTCGACCCGCTGGGCCCGCTGGCCGCCCACGCCGTCCGGGTGCTGGACACCGGCGACGTCCAGGGCTTCCGGGACCTCCTCGACCCCACCGTCGAGCTCTCCCGCCACCTCTTCCAGGCCCCCACCCGCTTCTACAAGACGGGCGTGGTGTTCCTCGCCTGGCTGGCCGGGCACCAGGACCACTTCACCATGATCGGCGGCCTCCAGTCCGCCCGTTCGCTGCCGCACCTGGCGAAGGCGTACGAACTCGCCGACCGGCTGGGCCTGTTCCCCGACCCGGAGCTGGCCGAGTCCCGGATGCGCGCCCTTCTCACGGTCAACGGAGGCACCCGATGAGCGACGGCCGTCTCTCCATCAACCAGGAGACCATCAAGCAGTGGTCCCTGCCCGAGCTGGCCGAGGGCTGCGCCAAGGCGGGCATCGACAAGGTCGGCCTGTGGCGGGGCCCCGTCCAGGAGTACGGCGTCGAGCGCACCGCCGCCCTCCTCGCCGACCACGGACTCACCGTCACCAGCCTCTGCCGGGGCGGCTTCTTCACCGCCGTCGACGAGGCGGAGCGCGCCCGCGCCCTGGACGACAACCGGACCGCGATCGACGAGGCGGCGGCCCTGTCCACCGACACCCTCGTCCTGGTCTCCGGCGGCCTCCCCGCCGGGGACAAGGACCTGCACGGCGCCCGGGAACGCGTCGCGGACGCCCTGGCCGTACTCGCCCCGTACGCGGCCGAGCGCGGCGTACGCCTCGCCATCGAGCCGCTGCACCCGATGTTCGCCTCGGACCGCTGCGTCGTCTCCACGCTCTCCCAGGCACTCGACCTCGCGGAACGCTTCCCGGCCGGGCAGGTCGGGGTGGTCGTCGACACGTACCACATCTGGTGGGACGACCAGGCCCTCGCCCAGATCGCCCGTGCGGGCGCGGGCGGCCGCATCCACTCCTTCCAGCTCGCCGACTGGATCACCCCTCTCCCGGCAGGCGTCCTGCTCGGCCGGGGCCAGATCGGCGACGGCTCGGTGGACTTCCGCGCCTTCCGCTCGGCGGTCGAGGCCACCGGCTTCGACGGCCCGATCGAAGTGGAGATCTTCAACGAAGCCCTCTGGGCCCGCGACGGTGCCGAAGTCCTCGCGGAGGTGGCCGCCCGCTACGCGGAACACGCCTGCTGACACCGTTCCGGCCGGTCTCTTGCCCCAAAGGCAAAGAGATCGTCAAGGAGCCCGGCCCTGTACAACCGTTCCGCCCCCGCCCCGGTCATACGTTGCGTCGGGTGCTTCCGGGGAGGGATCTGGGGGGATCTGGGAAGCCCTGACGGTGGGGGAAAACGAGGGGGGTCCGGTCATACGACCGGGCCCCATTTCGTTCTGCCTGTGCACGGAAGATACCGGTTGGCGGACCGCACAGCCCCCTGCTACGGTCGCGGAGGCCGTGCAGGAGAACAAGGAGGTGGTACCCGTGAACGCAGTATCGACATGGGTGCTCCCCTCCGGGGTCATGGTCGGACGGTAGAAGAACGTCCGGGAGCGCCTTCACGAGCACTCCCGAAAGGCACGACCGTGCATTTGGAATTCACTTCCGAACAGCGTCTCGACGGCCACGTCCTCGAACGCGAATTCACCCTCGGCGAGATCCCCGGCATCCTGTGGACGCCCGCGGCCGCCGCCCCTTCCGCACCGGTGCCGCTGATCCTCATCAGCCCCCCGCCGATCGGACTGCCCAGGACCCGCACCCGGCTGGCCGGACGGGCCCGGCACTACGCGACGGAGTACGGCTTCGCCTCGGCCACCCTCGAACTCCCCGGCAACGGCGACCGGCCCCGCTGGGACGACCTCGAACAGGCCCGCGCCGACCTGCGCCGGGCGATGCGGGCCGGTGAGCCGGTCGGCGACGAGATCATCGACGCCCTCATCCTCCCGCTCGTCGAGAAGGCCGTACCGGAATGGCGGGCCGCCCTGGACGCGCTCCTCGCCCTGCCCGGCATCGACGGTCCGGTCGGGTACGAAGGGGGAGTCATCTCCCTCGGCATCCGGCTGGCCGCGGTCGAGCCGCGCATCGCGGCCGCCGGGCTCTTCGCCGGGAGCTTCGTACCCGCCGCCATGTACGAGGAGGCCCGCCGGGTCACCGTTCCGCTGCAGGTCCTGCTGCAGTGGGACGACGAGGGGAACGACCGGCAGGCCTCCCTGGACCTGTTCGACGCCTTCGGTTCCACGGAGAAGACCCTGCACGCCAACATGGGCAGACACACGGGCGTCCCGCAGTTCGAGGTGGACGCCGGAGCCCGGTTCTTCGCCCGGCACCTGAGGCGGTAGCACCGACCGGGCCGTCGCCGTCCTCGTTGTCGCCGTCCGAGCCGCTCGACGCGGACGGCGACGGCCCCTGGTTCCTGCCTGCCCCGTGCCCCCTGCCCCCGCCTCCGTCACGCGTCGAACTCGCCGCGCCAGGCGAAGTCGAGGAGAGCGCTCGGGAGGTAGCCGGATTCGACTTCGATCGGGATGCCGTTGGCTTTGGCCAGGCAGGCGACGGCCAGGGGAGCGCCATGTGCGTCTACGTGGGGAATTCTCCGCACCAGTTGCGTCCGAGGAGGGTGCCGGGCACGTACTCGGACTCGACCTCGATGGGGAAGCCCGCGTCGTGGGCGAAGCAGGCCATGGCGAGCGGCGCGAGCGCGACGAGGCCCGTGACCAGGTTGGCCCGGTCCTCGTGGGACCAGTACTCCTTGTGCCATTGGAGGGCGGCGGCGAGGGCGCGGTTGAAACCCGCGTGGTCGTTGCGGACGATCCGGTGGAACATCTCCATCGGCGGGTAGAGGAGCTTGCCCGTCACCTCCTGGTTGGCGCTGGTGTCAGAGTCCGCGCCGCTAATGGCGGCGACCAACTTCGGGCCGAGGTCGTCGCCGCCGAGCCAGTAGGTCTGGAGAGCATCGATCCAGGCGTAATCGAACTCGTCGTAGGGGGCGCCGTTCTCCCGTAGCAGGGACAGGGGCACGCGACACAGGGCGGTGATCCTGTCGCGTTCCCGGCACACCACGGCAAGGTAGAAGGCGATGAGCCAGGTGCTCGGGCCCACGTACGGCTGCGGGCCGGTGGCTTGGAGCGTGCGGTCCTTGTGCGCGATGCGGCACTGGACGTGGCTCTCGGTCGTGGTCGCGGCAGCGAACACGGCGGAGCCGAGCTGCATCGCGTTCACCCAAGCGTTCCATGTGGGGAAGAGCGACCCTCGCGGATTCAGCAGGCAGTTCCCTTTGGCCACCATGAGGCAGGTGTCGAGGGCCTCGCCCAACCCGGTGGAGTCCGCCTCCAGCCCGTCGATCCACCTGTCGGCGCTCTCCTGGAGAACGGCGAGGCCCGCTTCCGCGTGCTCAGTGGGGAAGGGATGGCGAGGAATGATCGAGACCAATGTGTTTCCTTTTGTGGCGGTTGGGTGGGGAGTGCCCGAGGCGTTCCGTCAAGATGCCATGCGATCGGACTACGATTTCCGGTGGCGACAGGTGAAGTCCCTTGGTGGCGTCCGATGGCGTCACGTGTCGAACTCGCCCACCCAAGAACGGTCCAGGAGACGGATGGGCAAGTAGTCGGACTCGACCTCGATGGGGAAGCCCGCGTCGTACGCGAGGCAGGCCATGGCCAGCGGCCCGAGGGCCAGGAACCCCGCAATGTCGCCCGAGCGCTCCGGCGCGCTCCAATACGCCTTGTGAAGTTCCAGAGCCTCCGCGAGCGCTTGGTTGAACCCGGCGTGGTCCTTGCGCAGGAACTGGTAGAAGAGGTTGATCGGCGGATACAGCACGCACTGGAGCAGATCACGTGGCGTGATGGTGGCGATGGCCGGATGGGACTGCTCAATGGCCGCCGTGAGTTTCTCCGGCAGCCCCGGCTGCTCGTGCCAGTACGTCTGCAGGGCGTCCACCCAGTGGTAAACGTATGAGTCGCCCTCGGCACCGGACGCTCGCAGGAGATCGAGCGGAATCCGGCACATCGCGTCCATGCGGGGCTGGTCCCTGCAGACGATGACGAACCAGAGCGTGGTCAGCCAGTTCCCGCCGTTCGCGAAGAACTGGGGCCCCGTGGCCTCGATGGAGCGCACCTCGTGTGCGATGCGCGCTTCGATCGAGCCCTCGGTGGCGGAGGCGGCGGCGAAGGCGGCTGAGCCCACCTGCATGGCGCAGACAGTGGAATCCCAGGTGGCGAAACGGTTTCCGCGCGGATTGAGAGCCTGATTCATCTGCATCTGCAGGAGTGCCTCGTTCAGCGCCATACCGAAATTCGCAGGCGAGGAATCCAGGTTCTGAATGCGTTCCTCGAATTCCGCTGCCAGGCGCTCGGTGGCCTGTTGGTCGACCGTAGGAGTGGTGTGCCGCTCCACCGCCACCGTCATGAACTAATCCTGACTCTTCTTCTGATTGGCGCCGATAGGAGGATCCTCCTCCTATCGGTGCCGGATGAGGGAAACGAGGGCTCGCGCCCACAGCCCCGTGGGCTACGCGTCGAACTCGCCGCGCCAGGCGAAGTCGAGGAGGGCGCTCGGGAGGTAGCCGGACTGGACCTCGATCGGGATGCCGTTGGCCTTGGCGAGGCAGGCGATGGCCAGGGGAGCGAGTGCCACGGCTCCTTCGGTGCTTCCGGAGCGGCTTTCGTCGGCCGTCCAGTACTCCTTGTGCCAGCGCAGGGCGTCGTTCAGGGCCTCGTTGAAGCCGGCGGCGTCGTTGCGCAGGTACCGGTAGAACATCATCATCGGCGGGTATTCGAGCTTGCTCATGGTTTCGGTGTCCATGACGCGGGCGTGCTGGGGTGCGGTCAGGTCCACGGCCCGTACCAGGTGCTGGCCGACGTCGTCGCGTCGCAGCCAGAAGCTCCGAAGGGTTTCCACCCAGGCGTAGACGTAGTCGTCCGGGACGCCGCCGCAGTCACGCAGAAGTGATTCGGGTACCCGGGCCAGCATGTCGAGCCGTGCCGTCTCGCGGCAGATCAAGGCCAGGTAGAACGCATCGATCCAGGTCCCCGCGTTGAGGTAAAACTGCGGCCCCGTGGCTTCGAGTCGCTGCTCCTCCTGACGGATCTTGCAGGTCACCGACTCCTGGTCGGTCAGAGCGGCGGCGAAGACCGCCGAGGAGACCTGCATGGCCAGCAGCCACGACTCCCAGGTTTCCAGCTTTCCGGCGTCCGGATCCCCGATGCAACGGATGCGCGCGACGTTCAGAGACGTTGACAGTGCCCCTGCCCTGGCATCGTGGGAAGTTTCGACGTGCCGCAGCGAATCGGCCAGGGAACCCTCCAGAACCGGCACAACCTTCTCCATCGCCGCCACCGGATAGTTGTGCCGGGACACGCTTGCGACCACTGTTTTTCTCCTGTCAGGTTCAGATCTTGAAATACTCAAGGACAGCTCCGGCGTACGAACCCTTGCCCTCGGATGCCTTCACCATTGCATACTCCAGATTCCCATCTCGGAGTGCAGGCCTGAGCTCAGCCACCAAATCGGCATTAGTCCAGACCTTCCCGGTGGCATCGGTGACGTAGAGGTCTGGCCGGGCCTCCATCTCGAAGAGAATGGTCTCCAGGTAGTGTCTAGTGCCCTGTTGGACCATGAGCTTTGAAGCCTGGCCTTTCCCTTTACGCCAGATAAGCCCCGACTTCGGCGCCTTCGCCTCGATGATCAGAAGCTTGCCGTCCGGCCGCCGGTACAACTGGTCGAACATGTTGGCACCGTTGGGCGTCTTCGGCAGGGGCTGCTCGACCGCGCCCTCGAACCGCTCGGGTATCACGTGCAGCCGTGCGGCGTCCTCTCCCAGGCGCTCGGAGTAGCTGCTGTTGTTGGACGTCTGGTCGTCGAAGTGGTCGATGAACTGCTGCCTGGCACGTTCCACTTCCGCCAAAGTCTGCTCGGTCGGACCGGCCTTGTGCGCGCGCTCGGCATTGGACAGCTCCACGGAGACCTTGCGGTCCCTCGCGACATCGTCGAGATGGTCGATCTGGTCGACCGGAGTGCTACCGCGGGTCAGCGGGTCGGTGCCGTACTTGACCGCTCCCGGGGCCGAGGGCAACTCGTTCTTGGAGATCCAGGACCCGTCGCTGTCCTTCGCGAGGATGGGCAGCTCTACGCCGTCGATCCTGGTATGGATGCTGTGGCGATGGCCGTCGATCCGGTAGTACTGGTCGAACCAGGTCTTGTCCGGGTCGTTCGCGCGTCGGATGAACTCGTCCTGCTTGGCCTTGACCTCCTCGGCGGTCATCTGGCGGCCGTCCGGGTGCGCCGGCTGGGCCGCGTCGTCCGCGCCGTGCGCCGCGCCGCCCGGACCGCCTGCCCCCGGCGTGTCCGGCACATGGCCGCCGCTGTTCACGTACGGCGGCTCGTGGTGCCCACCGCCGGGCCCGTCCGTGTGGCCGGAAGGGCCGTCGGTGTCGCCGTGTCCCGAGGGGCCGTCGGTGCGGCCACCACCAGGGGTGTCGTCGAGACGGTTGCTGGGCATGTGATCGCCCGCATGGCCGCCGGGTGCGTGGTCCGGCCCGTGTTCAGGCAGGTGGACCGGATCGGAGATGTCGCTGCCCAGGCGGATCGCGTCGTCGCCGCCGCGGCCGCCGACGCCCACCAGTTCGCGTTCCGGGACTGCGGCGGTGGCCGGGGAGTCCATGTTCGGGGCGTCGGTGCGCGGGAGGTCGGCGCCGGCGTCCGGCCTGCCTGTCGGGGCGTCCTTCGCGTGCTGGGTGATGTCGCCCGCGGCGTCGTAGATGTTGCCCTTGGGGTCCATGAACTGCGGCGGGCCGTCCACCGGCAGCTTCACCGTGCCCGGCGGAAGGGTGGTGGTGCCCTCGGGGAGTCTGATGTTGCCGTCGGGGAGCTTGATCGCCCCGTCCGGGACCGTCGAGCCGGACGGAAGGTGGACGGTCCCGTCGGGGAGGTGGACGGCGCCCTCGGGAAGCGCGAACGCGCCGTCCACGTCGATCTTCGGGACCTCGAACTTGCCGAGCCCCTTCAGACCGGTCATGACGTCGCTGATCTTCGAAAGTCCGGCGCCGGCGCCCTTGAAGATGTACGTCATGGGGTCGACGACCCGGCCGGCCTTGCCCGCGAAGGACAGCGCCTTGGCCGCCATCGCGGCCTTGCCCGCACCTGCCGCCGCACCGCCGGTGCCACCGGTGAAGACGGTGGTCAGGACGTTGAACGTGACCGCACCGGCCGCGCGGGACGGGTTGCTGCCCCACTGGTCCCAGGCCACCAGCGCCTTGCCCGTCTCCTTCATCGCGGTGCGCGAGTCCCGTATCCAGGAAGGGAGTTTGTCGTCGGGAAGGGCCCAGAAGAGAGTGTTCGCACCGGGCGTGATGGCGATGGCCACTCCGGTGGCGAGCTTCGCCAGACCGGTCCACGCCTGCTTCATCGAGTCCCAGCCGTCGACGCCGACCAAGGTGCCCAGCCCCTTGATCGTTCCCCAGACCCCGTCGACGACGAAGCCCTTGCCGAAGTCGTAGGCGTGGCGCCACACCTTCCACCACGGCACCGACTCCTCGACCGGGTCTCCCCAGGGCAGCCCCTCCGCCTTCTTGAGGGCTTCGGCGTCGTAGCCGTACATGCCCTCCTTGCCGGAGCCGTCGTTCGTCCTGAGCGCCTTGCCCCCGACCAGGGCGACGATCTTGGCGTGGCAGGCCCGCTCCACCTCCTGGAACGCGGCCCACACCTCGGCTATCTCGTTGTGCCGTCGGTTGTTCTCCTCGACCAGGTCGCTGTCCTCGCGCCACTTGTCGTCACCGTCGACCTTGACGCGGAAGGCGACGGCATCCCGCTTGAGCTGCTTGAGCTTCTCGACCAGCGGGAAGGCGTCGTCCGAGTACGTGCCCAGCGCACCGGAGATGACGCACAGGTCCGAGCTCAGGGTGAGTCCGGTGTCGGCGACCGGCTTGGTCGTGGCGAACAACTGCTCCGCCTCGGGCGCCTTGTAGAAGGCGCTCAGCCCGCCGAAGCTGGTGTGGACGTCACCGCTGGCCGTCGCTATCTTGGCGCCGCCGCCCGACAGTTCGGTCACCTTCGTGTCGAGCAGGGCGAGGTCACCGGTGAAGACCGGTATCCCGAGCGGGTCGACCGGGGCGTTGTCACTCACTTGTGGCCCCCGGGGTTCTTGAGGAGATCCAGGCGCACGGACTTCGCGGCGTTCTGCGCGCGCTCGGCGGTCTCCAGGTCACCCGCGCAGTACGCGTTCGTGGCCTCGACCGCACCCAGGATGGCCGCCTCGATGCGCTCGGCCATGGACTCCAGGCTCTTCCGCCGCGCTTCGAGGTACTCACCCAGCGCCGCCGCCACCGGCCCCATCGCCTTCTGCGACAACGGCGCCTGCCCGGGTGCCACCGGCCCCTGCAGAGGCGTCGCGGCCTGCGGGCCGGGTACGGCCGTACCCGCCGCCTGCGCAGCCTCCGACATGGCCGTCATCAGCGCGGTCAGCGCCTTCTCCAACTCCCCGGCGTGCGTACCGGTGACCTTCAGCTGGCCCTGCACTCCCTGCGGTTTGATGTCCCAACCCACCATGGGAAGCCCCCCTTCCGTCGAACTCTTCCGGTATGCCGCGTCGCCGCGCCCCCACGCCTCAGCGGAATCGTTTCTTCTCGTGGTGCGAGGAGACGTCCTGTCAGTTGCTGTTCCCAGCCCGGGTGTTCGCGCACGTGACCGTGTGCCGGGCCGTTCTGCCGCCCCGTTCCGGCGTCGCGCTCAACGGCTGGGCGAGGTTCCCCGCGCCCTGCGCGGAGAGGTTCCTCCATCGCCGGAGCCTGGGTGCCCGTTCGCCGTCCGGTCCGCGGGCGGGTGCGTCACGACCGCATCCACCTGCGCGTTCTGTGCCGGGGTGACTCCTCCGGTTGCGCGCTCGCCACCAGTGAGCCCGCGCGCCCCTTGCCCGCCCTCTGCTCGCCCCTCACGTTGCCCCCGCCGTGTCTGCGAACGTATGTGCCCTCACCTTTATCAACTCTTCGTTGCCGATGCAATCGAGAGAGGGGCTGAATCTGGTGGCCTTGCAGGGACAAGTGATGGGCCATCAGACTATTTATTTCGGAACATAGTTGAACTTTTCCTTCTGTTTTGGTGGTTGATTTGTTCCTGGATGGCCCAACTGGGATTCGGTGTCACGCTGATTCACGTTCCGTTTGCGGGCTTGAATGTGATGTCGAAATCGGCGACTCCGATTCGGCGGCCCTGGGTGGCGTTGGATCAGGTGAGGCTGTAGCTCGGGGTGTCCGGTCGCGAAGGCGTAGACGGCCATGAAGATCGCGATGCCCGTGACGAGCAGCCCGAAGGGAAGCGCGAACGCCGCGAAGAAGGTGAAGCCCATCGTGGCGCTCAACGCGGTCCGGGTCAGAGGGGGGTGAGCCCCGCTGCCGTCGGTTCGAATCCGCAGGCATCGAGGTAGAAGGGCCGTAGGTCTTCCTCGAAGTCGACGTGCAGCCAGGCGCATCCGGCTTCCCGGGTTCCCCGTGCCGCCTCCGCGACGAGTCCGGCTCCGACGCCCGAGCGGCGGTGGTCCGCGGCGACCACTGTGTCCAGGAGGAACGCGTGTGCCCCGCCGTCCCACGCGACGTTGACGAAGCCGATCAGCTCACCGTCGTACCGCGCGCACACCCAGCCGAGGCTGTGCCGCCGTACCCGGGTCAGCCAGTCGACGACTTCCGTCGCCTGCTCGTGAAAGCCCGCTGAATGCAGCGCGTGAAGAGCCGCGTTGTCGAAGTCCGCCCGCCACTCGTATGAGATCGCCATGGCCGCGAGCGTAGCCAGCCGCCAGCCGCCAGCAGCCAGCAGCCAGCAGCCAGCAGCCAGCCGCCAGCAGCCAGCCGCTGCACATCTGCAGATGCGGTGGGAGTGGAGTTTCTGGCGTAGCGGAGCGCTCTCCCGGTGCCCAGTGCCCGAGGTCCGGTGCCCTACGGGTGCTTCCCGGCGGTCTCCGCGTGCAGGCCCAGGCACAGCCGGTCGAACGCCCGGAGCGCCGCCGGGGCGACCGCGGCGCGTACCCGCGCGGCGGGTTCACCGGACATGACGCGACGTCGGATCTCGCCCAGTACCGCCCGGTACGTTCCGGCGACGGCCCCCGCGAGGAGGGTGGACGCCAGGGGGTCGGTGTCGTCGCCGGGAGTGGCCGGCGACGGATGCTCCGCCAGTGCCACCGCGAGGGCCGCCTCGGCGTGCTCACCGATCTCGCGCTCACGGGCACGGAGTGCCGGACTGTCGTGGACGACCCGCAAGAACCTGACCGCGCCCGGATGGAGCCCGAGCATCGGCTCGTTCTGCCGCAGTGCGGTCAGCAGGCCGTCCCGGACCGCCTCCACCGGGCAGGTGCCGGGCGCCCGGTCGCGTACGAGCGCGGCGAGATGGTCCTCGGCCTCGGCCTGCCGGTCGAAGAACAGGTCCTCCTTGGCCGGGAAGTAGTTGAACGCGGTGTTGGTGGACACCCCCGCCTGCCGGGCGACCTCGGCGACCGTGACCCGGTCGAATCCGTGCTCCAGGAACAGGCCCAGGGCCGCGTCCGCGATCGCCGTCCGGGTCTGCTGCTTCTTCGTCTCTCGAAGTCCCACGGATGAATGATAGCGTCACTCCAAAAGTGGTGTGACACCAAAATTTTGGAGGGGGATCATCATGACCTTGACCTTCGGCATCTACCCCGGCGGCCTTCTGGGCGACGACCACGGAATCGTCCACCCGGCCCTGCCCGACCTCCCGGACCGCATCGCCGACGCGCTCGACCAGTTGCAAGGTGCGGGCCCCGCGCTGTCGGTCCGTGCCTACCAGCCCTTCGCCGTCACGTCCCCGCAGGAACCGCCCACCCCCGCCGACCCGCAGCAGTACCTCGGAGGCGGGCGCGGACTCGATCTCGTGCTGCCCTTCCGGGAGCAGTCGGGACAGCTGGACGGCTGGCCCGAATTCGTCCGCGAGGCCGTCCGTGTCCACGGGCCGCACCTGGCCTCCCTCCAGATCTGCGAGGAGCCGAACGCCGACCTTCCCGTTCTGGACGGCAGCAGCCCCAACGTCCTGAACGCCCTGGTCCAGGGCGTCGTCGCCGCCAAGGAAGAGGCTCGCGCGCTGGGCCATACGATCGCGGTCGGCTTCAACGCCGTACCGACCTTCGACCCGGCCGACACCTTCTGGTCCGACCTCGCCGCCCTGGCCGACGAACGCTTCCTGGCCGAACTGGACTACGTCGGACTGGACTTCTTCCCCGACGTCTTCCGCCCCATCGCAGCCGACCAGTTGGCGGCGGCGGTCACCGGGATCCTCACCGCCTTCCGGCGGACCGACCTGCCGAAGGCCGCCATCCCGGACACCGTGCCGATCCGCATCTGCGAGAACGGCTGGCCCACCGGCCCCGACCGCCCCGAACACCGGCAGGCGGAAGTCCTCGACACGGTCGTCCGGACCGTCGCCGCCCTCGCGGACGACCTCAACATCGACTCGGTTACTCGTTCTTCTCCCTGCGTGACGCCGACACCGGCGCCGACGGCCTCTTCCACCACTTCGGCCTCCTGCGCGACGACTACACGCCCAAACCGGCCTTCGAGACCTACCGGCGCCTCATCGCCGAAATCGGAAACCGGCCGGTCGCGGTCGGGTGACAGCTCTGCCTGTCGGTGTCCGTCGGCCGCCCAGCGGCGAGATCCGGTCTATGTGTAACAGTCGCCCGCGAGTTTGATGCCTTACGTGACGGCGGTACGGTACGTAATAACTGGAATGCTCTTTTGGGTGTTACGTGGACTGTGGGTGCGGTCCCGCGACGGGAGGACGCGATGCTTGAGGAAATGGTCAGGACGTGGGTGGCGGGCTGGGCCGTGTCCCGGCGTACGCCTCCACCCGTTCGGCAGCCCTGGGGCTACTACATCGAGGTGGCCGACAACCCCGCCGAAGTGGGCCGCCATGTCCTCCCGGTGACCGAGGAGTCGTTGGTCCGCGCCGCCGCTGCCTCCGTGACGGTTCCGCGTACCTGGATGAAGATGCCCGCCGAGCCTGAGGAGATCGAGTCCTGGCTCACGCCGGGATGGGTGGTGGCCTGGGAGGAGACCGGCCACCTGATGGCCATCGACCTGACGGTCACGACACCGCGTGCGCCCGAGGAGTACGCCGTGGCCGTCGAATACGTGGACGGCGTCGTCCACGTGTACGTGCGGGATGCGGCAGGCAGGTCGGCGGCCCAGGGGCAGGCGGCGATCATCGGCGGGGCGGCGGTGGTGGACCGCGTGGTGACCAACGAGGCCCACCGGCGGCGCGGCCTGGGCGGCCTCGTGATGCGCACGCTCGCCGACCAGGCCGTGGCCCGGGGCGCGCGGACGGGCGTCCTCGGCGCGACAGACCCCGGCCGCGCGCTGTACGAGACGCTCGGCTGGAAGAAGCACTCGACGATCGCGGAGTGCATCTACCGGCCTTGACGGAGACGTTGTCACGCAGAGCGAGCCGGTCCCGTGCGGGGCCGGCTCGCTGGGTGCGGTACGCGTCAGGCGTTGAGGCTGTCGCTCTTGACCGCCGCGACGAAAGCCGACCAGCCGTGTGCCGTGAAGAGGATTGCGGGGCCGGTGCGGTTCTTGCTGTCTCGTACGGGGATCGAGGCGTGGCCGTCGACGACTTCGAGGCACTCGCCGTTGGACGCGCCGCTGTAGCTGGACTTGCGCCAGCCGGTCAGTCGGGTGCTGTCAGGGGTGGTGGGCTTGTTGCTGTGCATGCTCATGCTCCTCAGCGATGGCCCTGATGAACGCCACCGACTTCTTGTGCGGAAGTGCATCGCCCAGTGCGAGAGAGAAGGCGGTGCGGCATCCTGCCACCAGTGCCGGATCGTCCATCAGATGCCCTGTCCTAACACCCTCAACGTAGGCGAGTGGCGGGGCGTCTGCGAAATCGAGCAGGTAGAGCATGCTTTCCGCGAGTGCGTGTGCTCCCGAGGAGAAGGGCAGCACGTGTAGTCGGAGCCGACCGGCCTCGCCCATGTCCGCAACCTTGCGCAGCTGCTCCGCCATGATCTGGGGGCTACCCACACAACGTCTGATCACTGCCTCGTCGAGCAATGTCCAGGCGGTCGGGGCCGATGTCTTGTCCAGGAGCTTGCCTCGCTTCAGGCGGTTGACGACGAACTCGTCAAGGTCCTCCGTTCGGAAGTTGGGTCGGTAGGCCTGGAATACCGCACGAGCGTAAGGAGCCGTCTGGAGCAGTCCGGGGATCAATGAAATGCCGTACTGGCGGACCTCCGTAGCCTCGTGCTCCAGTTCGGCAACCGTTGTGAAGTACTGGGCGAACTTCGACTCCAGGTCACTCAGCCACCGCTCGAAGAACCCGTCCGTCCCCAGCGCGCGGTCGATGCGGCGGGCGTCCTCCGGGGACGGCAGGCGGCGGCCCGCCTCGTAGTGGCTGATCAGCGTCGGCGAGCAGACGATGATCTCGCTCAGGGCCTCCTGGGTGAGCCCGGCGGCCAGGCGGCGGAGGCGTAGCTCCTCGCCGTACTTCTCGCGTGGTGTGCGTGGACTTCGTTTCGTTGTCATGCGGTCCAACTCCCCGTCTTGACCCGTGTGCCGTCATCCCCGCCCCTCTGGCAGCGTAGCGACGATCGACCCCACTCTGTGATGAGTTCGCTACAGAAAGAGAGCAGGTCGAGATGGAACAGCACGTCACCGCCGAACGGCCGGGCGCCGAGCCCTCGATGGCGCGGTTGCTGCCGTGGACGGGGGAGGGCGGCAAGCCCTGTTATCTGCTGGCGGGGGGCGACGGGGGCGGGCTGATGTCGCGGATGGCCGACGACATGGAGAGCGTCCAGCTCGGCATGGCGGGCGATCTGCTCGGGCACGCCGATGACCTTCTGGCCGACGAGAGGTCGACGGCGCCGCAGATCCGGTTCCTCGCCGCCCGGCTGAGCGAGTCGCTGCGGCAGGTCGTACGCGTCGCGGAGAGCCGGGGGTTGCGGCTGGCCGGGGTCGTGCCGGGCGACGGGGAGCCGTGAGCGCGATACGGACCGTCCGGGGCGCGTGCGATGGCGGCCGTGCCGCATCCTCGGCGTGGGTGCGGCGTTGAAGTGGAAGGGGCGCGTGGTGGCCGCGGCGGTTCCTGCTCGGGTGCGCCTCTTCGTCCCGTCCGTCGCCCAAGGAGGAGACAGCATGTCCTCGGAACTCCGGCGGCCGGTCCCGTCCGACACCCGTAGCCGCACCCGTAGCCGTAGCCGTAGCCGTAGCCGCGGTCGCGGTGGGAAACGGGCCCGGCTGCGCGGTGACCTCGGTGTCGCGAGCATCGTCTTCATGGTCACCGCCGCCGCCTCCCCGCTCGCGGTCGTCGGCGGACCCGTACCGCTGGGCATCGCCGGGGGCAACGGGACGGGCTTCCCGGCGACCTATGTCGTCGCCGGGGTCGTGCTCCTGTTCTTCGCGGTGGGCTTCACCGCGATGACGCCCCATGTGCGGAGCGCGGGGGCCTTCTCCTCCTACGTCGACCGGGGGCTCGGCCGGGGCGCCGGGCTCGGTGCGGGCTTTGCCGCGCTGCTCTCCTACGCCACGCTGGAGGCCGGGGTCTTCGGGCTGCTCGGCCCGGGGCTCGCCGCCCTGCCGGCCGGTGGTCGGGTGCTCGGCGCGCCCTGGTGGGTGTACGCGGCGTCGGCGCTCGCCGTGGTGGCCTTCCTCGGATACCGGGACGTCGAGCTGTCCGGCAAGGTGCTCGGCGTCGGGCTGGTCTCCGAGGTGCTCGTCGTGGTCGTGTTCGACGCCGTCGTCCTCGTCACGGGCGGCGACAGCGGGCTGTCCTCCGGCATCGTCAGCCCCGACCGGATCATGTCCGGGGCGCCCGGGGTCGGGGTCCTCTTCGCCGTCCTCGGCTTCATCGGCTTCGAGGCGACGGCCGTCTTCCGCGACGAGGCGCGCGACCCCGGGCGCACCGTCCCCCGGGCGACCTACCTGTCACTGGCCCTGATCGGCACCTTCTACGCCCTCTCCAGTTGGGCGCTGATCACCGCCGTCGGCGACGCGCACGCGGTCGGGACCGCCACCGACCACGGCGGCACCATGCTCGCCGACGCCACCCGCCACCACCTCGGCGCGGTCGGCGGGCACCTCGTCCACGTCCTCTTCGTCACCAGCCTGTTCGCCGGGATCCTGTCGTTCCACACGATCGTGGCCCGGTACGTCTTCGCGCTCGCGGGCCGGGGCGCGCTGCCCGCGTGGCTCGGTGCCGCGCACCCACGCCACGGGTCCCCGCACCGGGCCTCGAACGCCACCGCCGCCGCCGTCGCGGTGCTGCTGGCGGTTTCGGTGGCCGCCGGGCTCGACCCGGCCGACCAGGTCTACACCTGGCTGGCGAGCTTCGCCTCCGTCGGAGTGGTACTGCTGTACGCGATCACCAGCGCTGCGGTGGTGGTGTTCTTCGCCCGGCACCGCGAACACCGGACGGGCGCCTGGCCGAACGCGTGCGCCCCGGCGCTGGGGCTGATCGGGCTGGTGGCCTTCCTGGTGCTGATCCTGGACAACCTCACGACTCTCGTCGGCGGCAGCACCGCCCTGGCGGTCGGTGTCCCGGCGCTGCTGGTGGCGGCGCTCCTGCTGGGGCCGGTGGTGGCGCGGCGAGGAGCGGACGACGGGCCCTGACCGGCCGGACCTCGCCGCGCTGTCACGGTCCGCCGGGCGCCGGTGCGGTGTCCTCGTACGCGTCCCGGGCGTCCAGGAGCTCCGGGAGGTGGGCGGCGGCCCAGGTGCAGCAGGCGTCGAGCGGGGCGAGCAGCGTACGGCCCAAGGGGCTCAGCTCGTAGTCCACCCGGGGCGGGACGGAGTCCGTGACGGTGCGGGTGAGGAAGCCGTCCCGTTCCATCGCGCGAAGCGTCTCCGTGAGGACCTTCGGGGTGATGCCCCGCAGCGGGATCTCCAGTTCGCTGAAGCGCCGGGGGCCGGTCTCCAGGCACCGGATGATCATCGGCATCCACTTGCCGCCGATCCGGAACGGGGTCGGGGCGTGGGTGCAGCCGGTGAACATGTCGGGATCGAGAGGCTCGTTCACCTCGCGAGCGTACGCAACTATCGTTGCGGAAACCATGGGTCGCGGGTCTAGCGTCCGGCGCATCGGCCCGCGCGGTGCGGGCCCGGCGAGGGGGTTCCCATGGGTGGCGTCAGGATCGTTGTGTTCGGGGCCGGAGGGCGGGCCGGCCGGCGCGCGGTCGCCGAGGCGGTGGCACGCGGGCACCGGGTGACCGCCGTCGTGCGGGACCCGGACAAGTACCGGAACCCGGACGCGTACCCGGAGTTGGCCGGTGACGGCGTACGCGTGGTCGCGGGCGACACGACCCGCGCGGAGAGCGTCGCGGAGGTCGCGGCCGGGCACGATGCGGTGATCGGCGCGGCGGCCCGTACCGATGTGCCCGCGGCGGAGTTCTACGTCGGCGCGACCCGCGCACTGCTCGACGGTCTCGGCCGCGCCGGGGTCGGCCGGCTCGTCCTCCTCGGGATCGGCACCACGCTGGAGACCGCCCCCGGGGTGGCCGTCCACGACGCGCCCGGCACCCCGGCGGAGCACCGGGCGTTCTCGCTGGGGCACGCCGCCGCGCTCGACGTGCTGCGCGCCGCGGAGACGGACGTCGACTGGCTCGTCCTCGCCCCGCCGCCCGTCTTCCTCGACGACGAGGCGCCCCGGACCGGCCACTACCGGACGGGGGACCAACAGGTGCTGCCGGACACCGGCGGCCCGTCCGGGTTCTCGTACACGGACCTGGCGGTGGCCCTGATCGACGAGGCCGAGAGCCCGAAGCACCACCGTTCGCTGGTCGCGGTCGGCGCCTGACCGGCCCCCGGCCCCTGGCGCTCCGTGACGGTGGTGCGCCCGCGCCCCCGCCGACCTGCCCGACCCGGTCCGGTCCGCTGTCGGTGCCCCATGCAATCATGCGGTCGCGCCCCGGGCGGAGTGGGCGGGATCTGCTGGTGACGGACGGGGAGTTGGGGATGGGCGCGGGTACGGAGTCGGACGGCTCGTCCAGATCGGACGAGGAGTGGGAGCGGTTCCTGCGCGAGTCGGTGGAGGGGGTCGCCGACGCGCCCAAGGAGCCCTCGGCCCGGGCCCGTGAGGTGACGAGGCGGCTGCGCGAGGAGCCCGACCGCGTACCGGACGGCTGGCGCACCTACACCCCCGCACGGCCCAAGCGGCGCAAGGGGTGGTACCTGTTCGGGCTGGTGGCCTCGGTGGCGCTGCTGGTGGTGGCGCTCGTGCCGGGGCGGGTGGTCGACCTGTTCTCCGGTGCCGACCCCTCGCCGTCGGCGGCCGAGACCGCCCGCCCGACCGAGGCACCCCCGTCGGGGCCGGCCCGGCGCGCCACCCTGGACGAGCCGTTCCGCGGCTCGCCTGCGGCGAGTTGGGCGGACGGGGCGGCGGGGATCACGGTGCCGGAGGCCGCGCCGGTCGGCTGGATGAACGAGGCCGAGGTGGGGCGGGCCCTCGCCCGCACCCGGGACTTCCTCGTCGCGTCCGGCCTGGACCGGGGAGTGCTGCGCGGTGAGCGCCCGGAGAAGGCGATATCCCTGCTCAACCCGCACCAGAAGGACGTCCGGGACCTTGTGGGGACGGCGCTGCGGAAGCCCAGCAAGAAGAACAACCCCCTGCTCCTCTTCAGCCGCTTCCAGCCCTCCCGTACCCGCCTGGTCGGCGACGTCGTGAAGACCCGGGGGCGCCTCACCTACCGGGAGGGCGAGCGCGGCGCGCTCCAGGTGACCGCCGACGTCACCTTCGTCTACCCGGTCACCCGCGCGGGCGAGGACGGCGGCGACGAGGTCGTCCGCACGATCATCCGGCGCGAACTGGTCCTGAACTGGGACGACCCCGACAAGGTGATCACCGAGCCGGGCACGTTCTCGGTCGTCTCGTACAAGTACGACATGACCAACGGCGGGTGCGGCGACGAAACCGGCTACTTCGACCCGCCCTTCGGCGACGACCGCCCGGCGGACGTCACCGGCGAGAGGACCGACCCGTACGACCGCACCACACCGGCCGGACGCGGCGGCTCCGGGGACGAGTGCCGGAAGGCGACGCGGTCCTGAGAAGCCCGGAGCCTCCAGGGCCCCGACACCGCCGAACCGGCTCCCCGCACGCGCCGCGCCGGGGCGGCCCCACATAATCATCAGCGCCGACATCGGCACGCAACGGGGCCGTTCCAAGGGGGAGTTGACATGCAGGGCGTGTACGGCGGGGGCATCCCCGTATCGCTGGTGGCCGTCGGCCTGGTGGTACGGCAGCAGCTGCGCACCCGCCCGGTGCGACGCAACGGCTCACTCGTCGTCCCTGTGGTCCTCGCCGTCCTGGGGGCCGCACTGATCGTCCTGGGGGTCGCCTCGGTCGCCAAGGACCACCCACTGCCCGCGCTGTCGGTTGTTCTCCTGGCGGTCAGTCTGCTCGTCGCGGGGCTGTTCGGCGCGGTGCGGGCCCGGACCGTACGGGTCTGGCGCGAACCCGGGGGCGAGGTCGTGCGCCAGGGGGCGGCGGCGACGACCGGACTGTGGCTCGCCTCGGGCGCCGTCCACGCCGGGCTGGGGCTGTGGATCGACCACGTGGCCGGGGCCGGGGTCCTGGGCGCCGCGTCGCTCTACGCGTACCTGGCGATCGGCCTGGGCACGCAGAACCTCCTGGTACGCGGGCGCGCCGGCGCGTTGTGACGCGGCGGTGGGCCGGGCATGGACTCGGCGGGCGGCAGCCCCCGCTCGCGCCTGGCCGATGCGCACGTGAAGTGACGTGTACGCGAAATGGTGCACAGCTGAACGAAACTTCCACGCCTGGGTGTTCACCGAACGGGCCGGTCCGTGACGCGTCAATGCGGACGGCTTTACGGTGCCCCGGACTCCCGGATCCAGATTGCCTTGCCCCTGCCAGAATTGGTAGGCATGGACGGCGCCTGTGCTTGCCCAGGTAAAGGCACTGGCTGGGACGGGGTGGCAGGGGACTGGATGAGGATCGACACAGGGTCGCAGGTTCCTACGACGTTGTCGTCGACGAGCTGATTCCTGGGGGGAGTTACGGGTGACCGGCTGGGATCTGAAGCCGCAGGGCATTCGGGCTGTGCTGAAGACGACCGGTGAGGTCGTCGCAGGGGGCCTGACATACGCGACACCGTTCGGGGGGCATCTGTCGTCGGTGGCGGCGGTGGACATGGATCCGAAGAAGCCGGGGGTGCAGGAGCGGTGATCAAGCCTGAGGCGATTCCGCAGTACACCGGTGATCTGGGTCAGCTGGAGAAGGATCACGCGTCGTTGACGAAGGATGCGGGGAACATCCGGGACACGGGTTCTTCGGTCCATACGCAGTTCCAGGCGTTGTCGGCGTATTACAAGGCTCCGGAGGCGGAGCAGTTGTTCGCGTCGACGAAGCCGGTGCAGGAGCGGGCGGACGGTTTCGCGGACGATCTGGAGAAGGTCGCGTCGTCGTTGTCGGAGTACGCGACGGAGATCCGGCCGTTGGTGTCGAAGCTGACGCGGTTGAAGTCGGATGCGACGCGGTTCGTGAATGCGAACAAGGACGATGACGAG
This sequence comes from Streptomyces sp. NPDC015144, assembly GCF_043079735.1. Taxonomy (NCBI): domain Bacteria; kingdom Bacillati; phylum Actinomycetota; class Actinomycetes; order Kitasatosporales; family Streptomycetaceae; genus Streptomyces; species Streptomyces sp. NPDC015144. The sequence goes on from NZ_JBIBUU010000007.1 coordinate 340,942, forward strand.
TGGGAGTACGACGGGGACAAGGTCGAGGAGCACAACAAGCTTCGGGACGACATCACCGCGACGGTCGCGGCGTTCTGGGCGGCGGAGCGGACGTGCCACAACAAGATCACGGCGTTGTGGGGCGGGACGCAGATGGT